>JAGYKN010000018.1 GCA_018401615.1 Burkholderiaceae bacterium | reverse complement strand
CCGACATTAACTACCGCGCCAATATTGATGCCTTAAAGCGCTCGGGCGTTACAGATGTTCTTTCGATCAGTGCAGTAGGCTCGTTAAAAGAAAACCTCGCACCGGGAACCTTCGTGATTGTTGACCAGTTTATCGACCGCACCTTCAACCGGCAGAAGTCATTCTTTGGCTCAGGCTGCGTGGCGCATGTCTCAATGGCGCACCCTGTCTGCAGTCGGCTAGGCGACCATCTTCAAGAGGCGGCTAGGCAGCTAGACCTGCCTGTGGTGCGCGGTGGCACCTACCTTGTCATGGAGGGTCCCCAGTTCTCAAGCCTTGCCGAATCCGAGCTCTATCGATCATGGGGCTGCGACGTTATAGGAATGACAAACATGCCCGAGGCCAAGCTTGCCCGCGAGGCCGAGCTTTGTTACGCCAGTGTTGCGATGGTGACGGACTACGATTGTTGGCACCCTGACCATGACCATGTCACCGTGGATCAGATTATTGGTGTGCTTTCATCCAATGCCGAAAAGGGGCGTTCGCTTGTAAAGTCGGTAAGCCCAAGGGTTCAGAATGACAACCATGCCAAAGACTGCTCCTGTCGAACCAGTCTGTCCTACGCCCTTATTACCGCGCCCGAACGCAGGGACCCGGACCTTTTACAGAAGCTCTCGGCGGTGGCCGGTCGGGTGCTTTAGCCCCTGAAGGTTTGGGGTGCTTAAGTGGTAAGACTTCTGAAACATTAAAAAGCGCGAATCGTCATGTCGATGCAGCAAAGAGACCTTCGAGAAGCCCTTGTTCAGACCTATGCAGAGATGATCCGCAGGGGCTTAAACCAGGGCACTGCCGGGAATTGTTCCGTGCGTTGCCCGCAGGCCAACAGGTTTTTGGTGACCCCTTCTGGCATGCCCTTGGAAGCCATGACCCCTGATGCCATGGTACTTATGGATACAGGTGGTGAGGTGCTCGGAGAAGGTAAGCCCTCTTCCGAATGGCGCTTTCACCGGGATATTTTGCAGGCACGGCCCGATGTCGGCGCGGTGGTGCATACCCACTCGGTGGCTGCAACGGCACTTGCCTGCCTGCGCCAGGGTATTCCAGCCTTTCATTACATGGTTGCTGTGGCAGGAGGTGCTGACATTCGATGCGCGCCCTATGCGCTTTTTGGAACCCAGGAGCTCTCGAACGCTGCGCTTGAAGCTCTTGAGAATCGCAAGGCCTGTCTGATGGCCAATCATGGCGTGATTGCCTTGGGTGACGATTTAAGCCAGGCCCTTAACCTTGCTCAAGAGTTGAAACGCTTGCCCAGCAATACTTGGCTTCCAAGCAGTTCGGGGAGCCTGTTCTTTTGTCGCAGGCGCAGATGCAGCGAGTCTTTGATCAATTTCGTGATTACGGTTACAAAAGACATCTTGCCTGTCTTTATAAAGTTTATTCTGCCAATTGCCTCACTCATTCGCACCATTCCGAAATCACCCCAAGCAGGGCATTCTGTTTCGCGACATCCACTACGCTTCTCAAGGATGCGGTAGGGCTTCGTATTACTGTTAACGAGTTTGTTAACCGCTACAGCGGCATGAGCATTCAGAAGGTTGCAGGCATTGAGTCACGAGGCTTTATTCTTGGCGCACCGATTACCACCATGCTGGGCGTGGGGTTCGTTCCCATTCGTAAAAGGGAAACTGCCCTCGCAGACCATTGCTCAGAGTATGCGCTGGAGTACGGAACCGACGTCGGTGAGGTGCATACCGTGCCATCGCCAAAGGCGAACGGGTGCTTCTGGTGGACGATCTTATTGCCACGGGTGGAACAGCCGAGGCAGCTGTCAAGTTATTGCTTGCTCTACAGGCCCAGGTGGTGGAGTGTTGCTTTGCTGTGATCTTCCTGAGTTAGGGGCGGGCTCGGCAGGCCGCTGGGCAAAAGGTCTTCACTCTTTGCGCGTTCGATGTGACTGCTATAAGCATGAGTGCGGGCGTACAAACCGTTGGGTGGGCGATCATTTGGAGATGATTGATCAACGTGTCTTGCCGTCAGATTTCGCTACCTCGCCTACCGAACAGCCGAGGAGGTGGCGCAAGGCATTCGGTTGATGGTGGTGCGGGGGCGCCTGCCGCCAAACTGCGCAACTTTCGCCTATAGAACGCGCCCAGAAACCTTCTGATTAAATAGTCAGTCTTTAGACGGCTTTCATGCTGGGATGACGAAGGCCTTTGAGTCTTAGCGGCCAAACAAGCCGACCGCTGAACCTTGTTTTGGGCCTTGAATCCGCATGAGCTGCCACAAATATCTGCACCCGACCAAGCGCCGAATGCGCTGGCCCAGGCCCTTCTGGTTGAAGCCCATGCTGTCTTTGACGAACATTGCGTTAACAAGGCCATGGGAGCGCACGGCGCAGCGCTGCTGAAAGACGGCTGGCGATCGTGTTCTCACCCACTGCAATGCGGGCGCGCTTGCTACAGCCGGCCATGGCACTGCACTGGGTGTTTTCCGATCGGCCGTATCCATGTAGGTAAGAAGATTGAAGTGATTGCCGACGAGACGCGCCCCTTTCTTCAGGGCGCGGTTAACCGCCTGGGGAGATGGTGCAAGAGGGCATACCCACCTTAATTTCAGATGGCATGGCCAGTCACCTTATGGCAACAGGCTGCGTTGATGCCGTGGTGGTTGGAACCGACCGTGTGGCGCGCAATGGGATATTGCCAACAAAATTGGCACCTACATGGTGGCCAGTCAACGCGCATCGTCACAGCATCCCTTTTTACGTGGCCTGCCCGCTTTCAACCATTGACATGAGCATTCCTAATGCGGCCGCCATTCCCATTGAAGAGCGTGCGGCAGACGGAGTGTGGCCATGCGGGGTTCAATGGGCTGCAAGGGACGTTAAAGGATTCGCAACCCGGCTTTTGACATCACACCGGCTGAGCTGGTGACCGCCTTAATTACAGAAGAGGGGTTGTAATAAGGAACTGAGTGAAGCGTTGTGAGCTTCTTTTGTTAGGTAACCGGGCTATAAGCTGAGGAACCGAGCCTGGTCTCGTATAGGGATTTCTCCGGGATTCTTAACCACCTGAATCCGCCATACATCAAAAATACCCAGCCATTCAAATTCATTGCGAAACATTAAAGGAGTTCGCACGTGGCCGACATTCAACAGACCTCAAGCTATGCTGTATCGCACAAAGCGCTTGAGGACTGGGTTATCAAATTGCGCGTCAAACGCAGCCCGATCGAATCGTCTGGTGCGATGGGTCTCAGAAGAGGCGGACCAACTTTTTGGGCTTATGGTTCAGGCGAACCCTTCGCCGCCTGAACGCGATAAGCGCCCCCAATTCTATTTGGCCTGGTCAGATCCATCGGATGTTGCGCGAGTGGAGGACCAGACCTTTGTCTGCAGTCAGACCAAAGAAGAGGCTGGCCCCACCAACAACTCGTCCACCCAAGCGAAATGCAGAACCCTCGATACGGCCTCTTTGAAGGTTGCATGCGCGGCCGCACCATGTCATTCCTTTTCTGATGGGGCCCATTGGTTCACCAATCGCCCATATTGGAGTTAGCTCACCGACTCACCTTGTAGTGGTGAGCATGCGTCTAATGACCCGCATGGGTTATGCAGTTATGCAGCACTTGGGGAGATCGTGGTGAGTTTGTTCCCTGCGTTCATTCCGTAGGTGCCCCTTTAATGATGGTCAGGCCGACGTGCCATGGCCTTGTAACGATACGAAATACATTGTTCACTTTCCCGATAGCCGGAGATCTGGTCCTTCGGTTCCGGGCTACGGTGGAAACGCGCTTTTTGGGTAGAAGTGTTTCGCCCTTCGAGATTGCATCGTCCATGGGCCGGCAGGTAGCCGCAGTCGATGGCCCTTGGCTGGCTTGCCGAGCACATGCTTATTCTTGGTATTCAGGCCCCCTGGGGCAATAAATACCACCTTGCAGCAACCTTTCCTTCGGCCTGCGGTAAGACAAACTTCGCCATGCTTATTCCTCCAGAGGAGGCTTGATGCTAACGGTTGGAAAGTGACAACCATTGGAGACGACATTGCATGGATCAAGCCTGACGCCAACGGGCGACTACGCGCAATCAACCCGAGGCCGGTTATTTGGTGTGTTGCCCCTGGTACGGGGAAAAGACAAATCCCAACTGTATAGCCTCGCTTGGCCGAGACGCTATTTTTACCAATGTTGCGCCTGACGATGGTGATGTCTGGTGGGAAGGTCTTACCGATGACCCACCAAGTCATTGCCTTGACTGGCAGGGACGTGACTGGACGCCCGAGATAGGGAAGAGGTCGAAGGACGGAGCTGCAATCTAATGCTCGGTTTACGGTAGCGTACCCAGAACCCGGTGCTTGATGCCTCGTGGGATGACCCTGAAGGTGTTCCCCTTGATGCCTTTATTTTTGGAGGCAGACGTTCCACAACAATTGCCCTTATTGCTTAAGGCCTGGTCCTGGGAAGAAGGGGTTTACATGGCTGCAACGATGGGCTCTGAGACAGCAGCCGCTGCAGCAGGGCAACGGGGCGTTGTTCGACGCGACCCCTTTGCCATGCTGCCCTTCTGCGGCTACAACATGGCTGACTACTTCTCCCACTGGCTTAAAAAGCTTGAGGTAGAGAGTCTTCGTAATCGGGGTGCAGAGGCTTCCTGCCATTTTCTGTGTGAACTGGTTTCGCACGGATGCCTGTATCAGGGCGTTTTTGTCTGGCCGGGGTTTTGGCGAGAATGCAAGGGGTGTTGAAGTGGATACTGCAGCGGCTGGAGAAAAGGCTGGAGCGGAAGAGCATGTCTTTGGCTACTCGCCTCCTTTACCCAGGATATTGACTGGTCAGGCCTTGGTTTTACCGAGCAGCAGTTTGCCCAAATTAGCGCTGTGGATCTTGCAGCTGGAAGGACGAATTCAAACTTCACGAGGCGCTTTTTGAAACCCTTACCTTAGGTATGCCTGAAACCTGAGCAGTCAAGGCTCAACTTTCAAGTCAGGTTGAAGAGAAGCTTGCAGCGTGAGGGGCTAGTCGATTCTAGGCTGTCTCCTTAGCTGTTCTGTCCCGCCTCTTTTTGAAGCAAGTGCTCCCACTGAGTCATCATAGCTCTAATGCCTCTTCGCGAGCAGTGAGCTCAGCCTTGCACTGCGCCACTTAACTAATGGGCCCTTGCTTGTAGAAATTCGGATCTGCAAGCTGCTGTTACTGGGGCCGCAATGCCTTGCTCAAGGCTTCAATGTTTCGCCGGGCAGTTTCGAAAGGGCCTCGCGTTCTTTATTGTTGAGCCTAATTGCCGGCGGTTTTCTTATCCAACTTTCTTATTGCCGGCTCGCGCCTGTCAGGACTCGGTATTACTGGATGACGAACCAGACTGAGATCTTGGTTGATAAGCTGCCAGTCGTCCCTGAACTTCTGTATCAAATAATCCTCGTAGCCACCTTCGTATTCCACCCATTGGCCTTCACCTTCAAATGCAGTGCGTAACGACATGATCGAAAGGCTCGGTCATGGCTAACGAGGAAGACGGTTCCTGCATAGTCAACTAAAGCTGTTCCAGCGGCTCAAAGTCTCGATATCAAGGTCGTTCGTTGGCTCATCTAAAGCAATACGTTGTGACTGGAGCAAAAAACCCGCAAGCGGCAGACGATTTCGTTCTCACTCCCGAGGCTTTTAACCGGGATGTAGCCCGCTCGGGCGGAAGAAGTCGGCGAGGTAACTTTGACATGCTTGCGCTGGTCGTTTCCATTCAATCCACTCGCTTCCTGGGGAATGTAAATTGTTTTCAAAGGCTCGCCTCAAGGTCGAGTGCCGTTCGCATCCTGATCAAAGTAGGCAAGCTGAATTTTCGTTCCCTGTCGAAGGCGACCCGTATCGGGCTCAAGCTCGCCAAGTATCAATAGAAGGGTGGACTTCCTGCGCCGTTGGGGCCAATAATTCCAATCTTGTCGCCCCCGGAGCACCGTGGTGCTGGAAGTTATGAACAGCGGGCTTACTATTAAAAGACTTCGTAACATCAAGAAGTTCTGCAGCCAGCTTGCCGCTGCGGTCGCCCGCTGAAAGAGAAGGCTGAACCTGACCGGGCTCATGCCGTCGTGAGGCATGCTCTTGCCGAAGACTCTTTAGCCTTGTAAGCCTTGCCACGCTTTTAGTGCGACGCGCCTCGACACCCACTGCGAGACCAGACCTCCTCTTGGGCGAGCAGCTTCTCCTTTTTGGACTGCGACAGATTCCGCCTGAAGCTCGGTCTCGCGCTGCTCCTCAAATCGGGTGTGATTACCTGGGTACTTCTTTGAACTTGCTCGATCGAGCCAAAGGATTGAGCTGGCCAGCCTATCGAGAAGCGACGGTCGTGGGTGACAAGAGCATAGAGCCATGAAGTCAAGCAAGAGCTCCTCAAGCCATTCAATGGAGGACAGATCCGAGATGATTGGTTGGCTCATCAAGCAGAAGAACGTCAGGGGCAGTTACTAGGGCCTGTGCAAGGGCAGCCTTTACGAAGACCACCCGAGAGCCCTTGAATGCCATTGGCAGGCCTGAATCGCGCCATGGTCTTCAGCCCTTTGCTCCCGCGTGCCAGCCCGCCAGTGACTCGATAGCTTCTGAAGTAAATCAAGCCAGTTATGCAGAGCAGTGGATAACCCCTCAGGAAGGAGCCTGCACCAGCCCTGTGCTAAGGTCTTCGAACTCTTTCAGAGTGCCTTAACGCGGGAAGGAGCCCCTCGCTCACCACTTCGAAAACGGTTTGTCCTCTGCTGGTGGCTCCTGTGCAAGATAGGTAAGACGCAGGTTCTGAGCAATCTGTCGCCTGCCGTCATCGAGTTGCTCAAGGCCTGCAACAATCTTTAATAAGGATGATTTCCCTGTTCGTTACGCCCAATAAGGCCAATTCATCGCCTTCTCCAGACTGAAGCCGGTGTTCCAAAGGAGGAGGAGATGCCCGAATGCAAGTTGGGCGTCGGTAATGGTGACACGGCATGGCCTTCGAAGTCTAGCTGGAGTCTGCTTCGGCTGCATTTACATACCTTACTTCACGTATGTATCGCGAGGAAGGAGCTGCAGAGCCTTTTTTTTGGGTTCTGTGAGGAGGGATGCAGGCTTAGCCAGCGGATACGATGGCGGGCAAGAGTAGCCTGGTCTCAAAGGCAGCCTAGGGAGTCTTGTGGTGAAGCGTTACAACAGGCGGTAAAAAACCAGTAAGTAGCATGTTGAGATCACCAACGAATACAACGCTGCATAAGGACTGCATTCTCTCAAGTACAAAATGCCATCGTTTGGCTGACCAAGGCAAGGCTTCACGGGCAGGTAGGTGGATAAAACCAAGTCTTCTCGTGCGGTCTACTTGAAGATCAAGGCGAGCGACTCGCGGCAAGTGCCCAGGCATGCGTGAGCTCAAGCTGCGTGATGTTCTCTCGCCAAAGCCTGAACAAAGTTCTGGATTTCAATTGGAGAAGCTCTGCAAAGAACTTCTTTCAAGCATCTCAGCCAGGGGCGCTGCATAAAGCTTGGGTGCTTCAGTCACGTCTAACTCTTGGGTCTTTCTGGGTGACGGGTATCAAACCGTTGCCGAGCTTCCTCGTTATGGCCTCTGGCCATAGCTAAGGTTCTCGTAGCTTGTATCAAGCAGGCTTGCCGAGGGCAGTGCCAGTCGGAGGGCGCATACCGAGCCACATTCTCTGCGTTGAAAGGTAGGGCTTGACGCTAAAGGTGCTGGCAACCCATTGCCATGAAAGATGGTTAGAGAGCCAGGTCGCCGTGAAGGTGGCCATAAGCCAATCGGCCCCAACCCGCCAGTGGATATGCCTTAATGCACCAGGTAGCTTGCCAGCCACACATGCGCGCAGCAGTTATGCGATAACTGTGCAATACAGCGTTGAACCGCCTTGTCGATAACAGGAAGGCCTGTACGTGCCTCGATGACATCGATGGGAAGCTCGTCTTGGTAATCTACATTTTGTGATATCAGGCCGAATATTTAAGAAAAATGTCATCTCCAAAGATGGCTCAGACGTGATGAAAGAGGCTCGCCAGGTGAACTCAGAAAAGTTTGTCTGAGGGGTTCGAGCGCCTGATGTTTTCGGATGGACTCGACAGCCTCAGAAAGGGATAAAAAGCCGTGGGTGAGATAGGGCGACAAACAGGTAACCGCCCCGTTGAGATGATTTCTTGTTTTGCCGTAATTCATGACATGAACCGCAGCAAGCCGAGTCGCGAGCGCTGCGTCAGTTAATAAAATCTCGGCGGTTGATTCATTATGTATTATTCTGCAATCAGTTGCTTAGAAGATTATTTTGTACCTGATCCGCTATCGATTCTTTGATCATTGGCTGGATTACTTGTATGGTGTCTGCAGATCTTAGGCAGCTTTGCCGCGCTTCTCACAACCATGGCTTTTGTGCCACAGGTTATGCAGTGCTTGCGCAGTCGAGACCTTAGCGCCATTTCCTTGCCTATGTATTCCATTTTTAGCCTGGGTGTTTTCTTGTGGCTGGTTTATGGATAGCGCAAGCAGCCTCATAGTGATTCTTACGAATTCCCACTTCAACCTGGCTTTGAGTCTCTTGATTTTGGGTTTAAACTTAGGGCGCTGAGTCGCCACTAATTCTCTGCTCGAGATCAAAGGTTGGCATCAAAGCGAAAAAGCTCTTCAGTCGCTCGGTGCCGTGGTAGCTTGCGAAGCGCTTTACCGTTAGGCTACGGGTAACCAGTAAGACGTCGTATTTGTCTTTCTGTCCGCCGTACTCTGAGCCGTCCATGCCCGGGCTTCGATGGGCATTTGGGGAACCATGGGCCAAGTGCCACAGGCTTTCTTTAAGCAGCCGATGAATTTCGCTGGCTGGCACATGCCCTTCAAATACATAGCCATTCACCACTCGCAGTGTGGCACGAACCCAGCGCTGCTGGCAGACGGATTCTTTTCTCTTTGCAGTGTTGCCTAGGTCGTAGGCCTTTGTCTGAAAGCCATTTTTCAAGATGGGTCATCAGTCTTTGCAACAGCCGCAGGTGGGTGACTTCCAGACCTCAACCAAAGGAATGGCTGCTAACGCTTGTGAAGCAGCAGGAAGAGGTAGGTTCGCGGCTAATACGAGTGCACCCAGTGACTGTGGGTTAGACGTCAGTTATTCCTAGGTTGTTTGGCTTGCTGCATGGCGTTCCTTTCAAATTAATAAGGTTCATAACGTTTGCAAGCCCATTTTTTCTTGGGGTCTTGCGATTGCTCTGGTTTAGTGCTGGCGAGATCGAAAGGTGACACATGATTAAGTGCCTTGTTTTCGTAATGCGCTTTGCGCCCCTGTTTCCTTACAAAACTGTAGTTGATCGAGTCAAGGTCGAGCGACGTTGGCGTCATACGAAGCTCAAAATTCTTGTTCGCGTCTTCTTCAAGCACACAGAAGCCAGATCTTGGGTTCTTACCACGCAACCGGCCGTTAGGAGCGCCATCCCAAGGGCAAATAGGGTGGAACACTTTATGACTTTAGGGCCTTGGCTCTTACTGTGCTTCATAAAAAGCCGCTGACTAGACTTTGGCGGACTTCTCAAGCCGATTGCGCAAGGGTGGCGCAGAAGGCCGAACCGCAGTTTTAGAAACCTTTGTATAAAACTTCCAGCATGCCCGTTACATACCGGGTAACTGAGCGACCCGAGCAAGTAAACGCCAGCCCGGAAGACGCGACCACATTGCAACGAAGGCCTGGGCGCCGCTTAGACAGGTTCCATCGGATCTTTCAACGTGAAAGCAGCATAGAAGAGCTCCGTTCGCCAGCGGGATGAGCATTGTTATCGACCAGGCCCCAATGTTCGTAAAACATAGCTTCATATCCGGGTTCGATGCTGCGAAGCCTTTGGACATGGGCAATTTCGCGTCGGCACAAGGGGCAATCGCCGTCGTAAAGAACCGGCAGTAGTCAGGTCACTGTCTGGCATCTGCACAGGGCTAGTCATTTGCTAATCTGTACTCGTAGGCTAGGGATGATTTTGATGAAATCACAGTAGCATGATCATCTGTGAAAAACCTGAATTCACCCTGCCCAGGTTCAGGGCCAGACCGCGCCTGCAGCTGGTGTGGTTTAAGCGTGATCTTCGTCTTGAAGATCATTCTGCACTCAGGCTGCCGCCGCGCGGGCCCAGTACTGGGCCTGGTTGTCTACGAGCCATCACTCTGGGCCCTTGCTGACAGTAGTGGACGACATGCCGCTTTTTTACCGAGACTGCCTTGTTGAGTTCCAGTTGGCCTGTCAGAACGCCGGCCCACCGTCTTTTGGTTGCGTGCGGGGAAATGCCCGACCTACTCGAACAGCTTCGCCAAGCCTTGGGCCCCTTCTGCCTGCATAGTCATGAGGAAACAGGTAACTGGGAGAGCTATGCGGGATCTCGTCGGGTGCGTGGCTGGTGCCAATCGACCGACTAACTGGTTTGAGCAGCCGCAGAGTGTGTGGTGCGTTGCCTGAAAAACCGCGATACCTGGCAAAGAGCTGGACCGAGGATGCAGGCGCTTGTGCCTGCCAGTGCCAGTTTTACGCCAACAAGACCCCGTTCTACAGCGCCGTTTTAAGTGCTCTGCCAGACTGCTTTCACCACAACGCACTTGCATCCTGGGCGAGCCTGGCTAAGGAAGATGACTGCCCGGGGCAGCTGCGGGGTGGTCGTCGCCTGGGCTTGAAGCATCTGCAGGGTACGGCGGGCCGTGGCCTTTACTACCGATCCCAGATGAGCAGCCCCCTCGGCAGAGGTCTCCTGTTCAAGAATCTCACCTTACCTGACCTGGGGTGTGCTCTCGATACGAGAGGTGGTTCAAGCGGCGTGGGCAGCCGCCGAGGACTGGCGCAATGACGCTTCAATCCCGGAATCGTTCTGCCATGCTCCTAAGCCTTCGCAGTTTTGAGGAGTCGACTGCACTAGCGTTGCCACTTTATTCAAGCTTGAATCCGAGCCTGAGATGGAGTTTCGCTGCCTGCATTCTTCAACAGAGGTCTGCGTAACGAAGGGGGCTTTCACGACTCGAACAGCATCGCCTTTTGAGGCCTGGTCAAACGGCGCAACAGGCTTACCTTTCGTTGACGCTTGCATGCGCCTGCAGGCACTACGGCTGGATCAGCTTTCCGGATGCGGGCCCTGCTTATTTCGTTTGCTAGTCAACATTTGTGGCTGCACTGGCGTGAGACCGGCAGGCATTTGGCACGCTATTTTGTTGACTACGAGACCAGGCATTCATTGGCCCCAGATTCAGATGCAAAGAAGCGGAACAACAGGTATTAACACCATTCGTATCTATAACCCTGTTAAGCAGGGTCTCGATCAAGACCCCCAACAGGTTTTTATTCGGCGTTGGATTCCCGAGCTTGAAACGGGTTCCTACTAACCGGTCGTTGATCATGCTCAGGCGGCACGTCTTGCTCGGGAGGCTTTGGTCTTTAGAAAAATTCTCAGGTAACAGAGGAGGCGAGGGCTGTGTTCGAGAAACATGGCAGCCGTAGCGATTTCATCTACAGGCAGGATTAACAAATCAAGGCGTGATGTAAACGTAAACGAGGAGAGCCCACGAAACAGTTTGATTTTAGCGCGCGCCCTTGGGCTCATAACGTGTTCAGGTGCCTTTAAAGGAGGGCTTGGGCACAAACAAACCAGCTTGCCCATGCCCACTGAAAATTATGTCCTCCTAGATGGCCGGTGACATCAAGGCATTCGCCAATGAGTGCAGGCCTTTTATGGCGTTTTGCCATCATGGTCTGGGGGTCAATTTCTTCGGTGCTGACGCCACCTAACATCACCTCGGCCTTCTTCCAGCCCAGACTTCCGGTTGGCTTAACCTGCCAGTTCGTTAGTTGGTCGATGATCGAGCGCGATCCTTTTTACCAATCTCCGCCCAGCGTCGTTCGCCCAACTCGAGGCTTTTTCTGCGAAAGCCTGGGCGAGTCGCTGGGCATGATCTGACAATAAATTATCAACGCGTTTTCCGCCGTGGCGTGATTCATCAAAGACTAATTCAACTGCTATTGATAAGCCAGTTAATAGAAGTGATTCACCAGGCTGCCAGTAGTTACTTGCCTGCAACACCGCTGGGCCTAGGGCCTTATGGGTAAAGAGCGAATCTTCATGAAAAGCCATACTGCCCGTAGCTCTTATTTGCGTTTGGGTGTTGCGTTACTGGAGGTCTTGAGTTTTAACAGGGAGCTGTCCTGCTGAATTTCAACTGCCATGCTCAGGCCTGCGAGTGATTCAAACCCTTGTTGGTCTTTGGGATGTGGCTCCGAGAGAGGACGAGGCCAGGGCGAACGGAGGTGACGGCAAGACCCATTTGACGAGCAAGTTCAAGCCCCCATGCGGAGGCTCAATGGCTGAACAGACAGACCACCTGTTGCCACCTACAAGTTGACGTGTTTGAATGGCACCGTCAAGTGGTCTGAAGTCTCCAGAGGTCTGGCTGTGTCGCTCGGGCGGGAAATGGAAGTTGCAGTCGCAGTCGCAGGGACCTCACCAACCTGTTCGGCTTGCGTACACATTGCAAAGCCCGCGCCCTGAGGAGCGCATACCGAGTACACGGTTACGGGATGACGAGAATGACCTTGCCCTTTTGGCACTCCGGCCATGAGCATTTCAACGATTACCTTGGATGAATCGTTGCAGAAGGGACCTTTTGTTTTCGTGGAAGGCAATGCCATGCTTTTTACAAGCGCAATGAAGTCACGTTGGGTGGGTACCTTTGAAGGGACTGCAGTGTGAAGTCAGAGGCTCTGGCAAAGAAAGTGGAAGGGCCTGAATTAAATTCGTGAAGTTACACCGGCCTCCCCACTAATACGAATTTTTCCCCAGAGGTTTGCATGGTCGATTACGAGAACCCGCAGCCCCCTTTGCCAGCCAAGGCCGCACAGAAGAGTCCAGCCGCGCCTGCGCCCTACAACGACAACATCAGGCGTCAGTCTTTACACCAAGAACTGTTCGCAGTCCTAATGAGGTTGGTTTGCAGGGCGTTCGTTTTCGGTAAAGCTTTATGTTTTTATTTGCTGGTCAGCCAGTCGTGGATGGGCTTGTGATGTTTAGCGCCCCTTCAAGGGCCTCAATCACCAGAGTCAACACCCTCGCCGGTCTTTAAATTACACAGCGACCATGGAGAGTTTGGCCCATTCTTGCAGTGTCAGCCCTCATAACTGCAAGATCATGGCACCACATCAAGGCCAGATCAGCCTTATTAATGACCGGAAATCGAGCAGAGTAATACCGGGTCCACCCTTACGGGGATATCTTTTCGCCACCGGCATATCGATGACATAAATTGTAAAGTCAGATAACTCGGGGCTAAAGGTTGCTGCCAGGTTATCACCGCCTGATTCAACAAAAACAATGTCAACGTCGAAACCTCTGCCATACGGTCAACGGCCTCAAGATTAATACTTACATCTTCTCGAATAGCCTGTGGAGCAGCCACCGGTTTCCAACACCCATGATTCGTTCAGCGGGTAGGGCGCCTGAAAGTGTTAGCAGCCTTTGATCTTCTTTGGTGTAGATATCGTTGGTAATGGCAACAAGATCAACAGCGATCACGAAGGCGTTGCATAGCACCTCGAGAAGCGTTATTTCCAGACCCTGCAGGGCCGCCCACCCCAACGGCAGCCGAGGCCAGGCTGTTTCTTACGATGGGGATTTGATGGTGCATGGTTTTGGCGCTCTTACGATCGGAAAAGTCGGGAGTATTGAAATTCATGCCTTGCGCACAGAATAGCGTGCATGGGCGCAGCTGTGTGAAGGCAAGCTTCACCAGCGTGAAGATTACTAAGCGTTTCTCAATGCATTGATCAATGTGGGAGTTGAATCTCACCTAAAGGCCTTGACCAGCAGCCTGACCAATAGGTAACAGCTTCTGCGCTGCCTGTATTTGGCCTTCAACGAAAGCAAAACAAAATGAAACTAGCCCATCTTCAGGCCGAATCTTCTTTGCGTGACAGGCGCTCGCATGCACTGTGAGAAGGTGGGGGGATCAAGCTTAAGCAAGCAGGACTGCAGATCACCCTCGGGGAGGAGATGTGCTGCCTTCCCAGTTCAGATCAGTAAGGGCGAATAAGAGATACATCATCTGCTCGGTCTCGGCTCTTAACTCGACAACATCTCGACCGCCCAGTGAATTACGGTCAAGCGCAACAACTTTTTCAAGGTGCGAGTCTTGATTGCACTGTATACAAGCGCCCAGAGCAACGCGTCATTCCTGGGCCAGGATCCAGAGGCGCTTAGAAGCCATTTTTAGGCCAACAAGATTGGTAACGACCGTCATTGACGGCTGACTCAAAGGCCCTGCGAGTAGCTGCAGCCACCGACTGGCAGACTGGCTGAGGAAAGCCGAAGGAAGCGCCTGTAAACTGGCTGAATCTTGCGCAGAGGTACCCTTGGGCGTATAAGCTCGTCTAGCCATGATGGTGCCTAAAGGCGGCCTGCGCGGTTGCGTAATCTTCATCGAACGTGGCGTCGTGCCCGTGGTGATGGCCACCACCGTAGAGCACCAACGTCTGGCTCGAAGACGGCCTCGACCAAGTGAACCTCAGGCCTCAAGCTGCTCGAGCATTGTGCGCAGAACAGGGTCGGGCTCAAGCTGCAGATAGCCAGCGAAGCAGCTCCAAGTCCGTTATAACGTTACCCAGATGATAGGCGGCTCTGAGCAGGGCATGTAAGGGATGCGTCACCAAGGACGCGATAAACTGACTCATCAGCGCTGGCGACAACCTCCACCAGACTCGTTGTTGTCGGTGCTTAATAGGAAGCCCGGTTTCAGATCCGCAGCCCACGGGGAAGGAGAATATGGGCCTGCACTCTGAGTGGTTTGTGACCGCGGTGAATCGACTGCGACAGCGCTGATCAAAGCGCAGAAGCAGGCAGTCGGTTAACCTAAGCATGCTGCCTTCAGCCGTATCGGGTGCGTGATAGCGTGTTAAGAGCATGACACTAAAGAAATAGCTGTGCAGGGTAACTCCTTAGCAGGTTCACAGACCAGAAGCTCCCCATCAGCGTGAACTGAATGGATTCTCTGGATCCACCGTAATGGTGGGCTGATTGTTAGCGTGAATCATGTCGGCTTTCCTAATGTTGCACTTAAAGTGGATACCAGCAATGGTTTTGTTGAGCCCAAGATCGTGCAGGCTTGGTTGTGGGCCGCCTGCCGAGACTTAGATGTCCAAATGAGGTTGAAAGAGCCTTGCCAAACAGGCCAAACATGAGTCTACCTTATGGACAGGCTGAGGCGTTGCAGGATAGAGGCGTTCGCATCGCCCATTAGTGCCCAGGCGATCATTCCCGACTTCAGAACCAGCAGGCTAAAGAGCTTTACGCCAAATAAGCCAGCCTTGAGCACGGGTCGGCAAGCTTGCCAGTCTCGACGGGCCAACTAAATGGCCCATGCCGTGGGTGATGGCAGGATTAATGGTGTATTTCGCTTCTGCTTCAGCGCTTGATGCGCTGGTTGTCAGAAGAGTTTTGGAGTCTCCTTTAAATTGCGCGCTGGTCTTTCATTTTATGGGCCGTCTGCCAGGTTCGTGAATAACGCAACCCCGGCCCATGGCCTGGGAGTCAGGCGAACTCATCGTGAGAACGCTCAAGGTCATTGATTCTCTTTTCTGCTGCGATGGTCTCGCGGCGAATGCGACTTCCGGCAAAGGCAATGTCTTCTGCAAAAAATAAACGCCGGATGGTGGCAGACCATAAGCATATCGAGATGCTCATCAACCGTATTAACCGTAAAGGGCATGGTTGGATTGGTTGATGATGGCAGGACATTGGGCAAAGAGGCGGCCTTAATAATGTCTGGCGCATGCCCGCCCCCTGCACCTTCAGTGTGAAAGGTGTGAATGGTCCGGCCCTTAAAGGCTGCGATTGTGTCGTCAACAAAACCAGACTCATTTAAGGTGTCTGTGTGAATGGCAACCTGAACATCCAGTTCTTCGGCAACGGTCAGGCAGTTGTCAATTGCCGCTGGCGTGGTGCCCCAGTCTTCGTGCAGCTTTAAGCCAATCGCTCCGGCGCGCACCTGCTCTCGAAGCGGTTCAGGCAGACTTGCATTGCCCTTTCCCAGAAAACCAATGTTCATTGGAAAGCTATCGACTGCAGCAAGCATGCTATGAATATGCCAGGGTCCGGGCGTGCAGGTGGTCGCATAGGTTCCCGTTGCAGGCCCTGTCCCCACCAAGCATGGTCGTATGCCGCGAAATGGCTTCATCAATTTGCTGCGGACTTTGTAAAGTGAATGTAAGTCGATTCCGCCAGCAGTTACGATCATGCCTTCGCCCGCGATAATTTCAGTGCCCGGACCAATAACAACAGATACCGCGGGTTGGATATCAGGATTACCCGCTTTCCAATTCCAGCAATTCGTCCGTTTTTAATGCCAATGTCGGCTTTGACAATGCCCCAATGGTCGATGATGAGCGCATTGGTAATTACCGTGTCAGCCACATCAGCGCTGCAGCGCTGGCTCTGACCCATACCGTCACGAATGACCTTGCCTCCACCAAATTTCACCTCCTCACCGTAGACAGTGAAGTCTTTTTCCTCAACCAAGAGGTTCGTGTCGGCAAGGCGAACGCGATCGCCCACGGTGGGCCCAAACATTTCGGCATAGGCTTTTCTTGAAATACGCGTCATTACAGATCTCCCATAACACGACCTTGGAAGCCAAAGACTCGACGATCGCCAGCCAAGGCCACAAGCGTTACGGTGCGTTGTTGGCCGGGCTCAGCGAACCGCAGTGCCAGCGGCGATGACCGGGCCGGTAGCCCGCGAGTCTTGGGGCGTTTGAAATCCAGTGCCTGATTGACCTCAAAGAGAGTGATAGTGCGAGCCAACCTGAATAGGACGATGCCCGGTTGATGACTGTGACCTCGAGGGTAGGACGGCCAGCATTGATTTCAATGTCGCCGTCTGCGGGAATTATTTCGCCGGGTGTCATGGTTGGTCTCTCCGATTTTCCTGGTTTTTAGGCAATGGGCTGGTGAACAGTGACAAGTTTGTACCGTCGGGAAGGTGGCTTCGACTTGAATATCGGCAATCATTTCGGCAACACCGGGCATCACCTGGTCTTTTTTACAAATTTGCGTGCCCAAGGTCATGAGTTCTGCCACTGTCCTACCGTCACGGGCGCGTGCAAGATTGCACAGGTAATTAAAGCGGTGGCCTCAGGGAGGTTGAGCTTTAGCCCTCGATCTCGGCGACGCTCAGCAAGCTGCCGTAAATATCAAGTTTGTCTTTTTCTCGCGTGGGGTTAGGTCCATGGGATTCTCCGAGAAAGTTAGGTTGCCCAGATGCGCAAGTGGAACCGGCTGTATTCATAATAAGGGGCCGCAAGAGGCTCGTGTCTGTTCGCAGACCAACCGCGCCTTCTCTGGATTATTAGACAAAGTCGCATGACCAAAGAGCTTCTTCGTTTTGTGGTCGCCGGTCTGCGGGCCCGTGCGAAGAGCTTTGTTGCAGCTTGGAACCACAAGTTGAGAGACCCCCGCCACGCAGGATGAAGGCTCAGGCAGGCTTGTAGCTAAGGCTTCATAGGCCTTCTCGTTAAGCTTGGGGCCAAAGGCCCAGAGCGAGCCAGTAATGCTGTAATGACCATTTGATGATGATCGTCCTTGCTTGCCATGTGCACCGAATTCCAGTGTGTCCGTTCGGTCCAAAGGGGCTTATTTAAAAGATAAAGCGACAGCATGGTCTGAGCGACCGTCAACAGGGCTCGTTACAGCAACTCGTACAGCCAAACTGTTGAAGATCCCATCCTAAAAGACGGCAGCCGGGCTCAAGCCTGACCTCGAGACTGTTTTTAGCCCATGCCTGGTTGAAATAAAGGTTCTCATTGCGGAAGCCACTCAATGGACGATTCTGGCTTACATTAATAAAGGACGCTTTGCTGGGCTGGTTTAATGGCGTCTGGAAGGACCGGTACCGGCGCGTTGCACCAGGTGTGGCGTAAACACTATGACTTACCTGCTGGCTGAAATCTCGATACCGAAGCTGATCGTCTTGAGCGATTCCGGATGGCGGGTGCAAAACGAAGGTATGGGCAATACCCGCGCCCTCTGGTGAATCTTTTGGTGCAGAGGGCCTTCGCATGCAGCTTACGCACCCTGGTCTGCCCGCTTGGCCGGTCGGCGCGAAGGAAAGCTCGGCCTGCCAAGGATCTAGCCGGCTATGCATAGAAGGGGCTACCTCATCTGGTCTGATTGACTTCAAAACAATGCAGGAAAACCCATGAAAGACTCAAATACTTTGATATGTTTGCCGCGATGGCTTTAAAGCCAAGGCATCTTGCCTTTGCCAGATTTTAGATCAGAGCAGCATAATAGAACATGAGTAAGCCCCAGACCCCTCCCACCATCGCTAGCCTGAACGACTGGCTCGGCCGCCAGAAAGCCATAACGACCAGCTCCACCTTATTTCCGGCCAATGCCCTTGCAGCGGCGCTTGATTACGACCAGCGCTTTGCAGAAGGCGATGCCCTGCCAGCTCTTGGCATTAGCTGTATTTCTCCGTGTGTAAAACAGTCTGAACTGGGCTCCGACGACCACGCCCATCGAGGGAGTTTTGCCTTTAGTCTCGCTTCAAGGCGCATGTGGGCGGGTGGTGATTTGCGTTGGCACCGCCCCCTTCAGCCTGGAGCAAGGTGCGCAGGCTTTCGAGCATTCAAAGTATTGGCGAAAGGCAAAAAGCAAGGCAAGTCTGGCGAGCTGGTTTTTGTAAGGTCTTGCATGAAATTTCAGACGCTGCCGGGGTGGCGATGCAAGAGGTTCACGATATTGTCTATCGAGGTCATTCCTCGCCTGGTCGTTCTGTTAAGAGTTCCAGTAATTCCCAGCCGGTTGAGCCCCCTGAATTTAGTCGCCGCCTCGTGCCGAACCGGTATTCTTCTTTTGGAGTACTCCGCCTTATCATTTAATGGCCACCGTATTCGGTACGACCGCCGCGCTACACCATGAAGACGAAGGCTGGGGCCTTATTGTTCATGGTCCCTTGGTGTAGCCCTACTGGCTGAATTACTGCGCGAGCACAGGCCCGGCGCGACATGGCTGTCTTTCACATTTAAGGCCCTCTTACCCATGATTGAAGGCCAAGCCCTAGGGCTTTACGGAAGGAGCTATAGGCGAAGGCCATTACAGGCTGTGGGCAGAAAACGCGCATGGGGCTATGACCATGACGGCCTCTGCGGTTATCGAACATACTTAAACCTACAGACAAACCCGTCTTCTTCTTTTGGAGAAGGACTTTGCACGATATTCCCACGGTTGATGCCTATCAAGATCTGCGAAGCCTTGCGCGATCTTTTGCTCCCCAGTTCGGTTGAAAATATTGGCAGGCAGTTGATGAGGAGCGTGGTTATCCAGGCGTTTTGTGGATGCGTTGTCGCAGGCGGGCTGGCTTGCTGCCCTAATTCCAGTCGAATGCAGGGGCTCAGGGCTTGGAAAAGCAGCCAGAGGCCTCTGTGATTATGGAAAGGGTAATCGCTGTGGCGGAAATGCAGGAAGCTGCCATGGTCAGATGTACAACATGGGCACGATTCTGCGTCATGGTTTGGCGACGAAGATGCTATCTTCCATGGATTGCCAGCGGATCGCTTAGAGCTTCAGAGCATGGCTGTTACTGAGCCCTACCGGAACTGACATGAAGCCCAAGACCGGCGTTCAAACGGGTGACCGGTACATTGTGAATGTGAAGGTCTGGATTTCTAGAATTCAGCATTCAGATCTTATGGTGCTTTTGGCCCGAACAACACCCATCGACCAAGTAGCAAGAAGAGTGAGGGCATGAGTGTCTTTCTGGTCGATATTCGACGAATATGGGGGCAACGGCATGGACGTTAGGCCCATTCGGAACATGGTGAATCACCCGAGACCAATGAGGTCTTTGACAACCTTGAGGTGCCTGCAGACAACCTCATTGGCGAAGAGGACGCGGCTTTAGTACATTCTTGATGGGCTCAATGCTGAGCGCGCATTAATTGCTGCCGAGTGCATTGGCGATGCCTACTGGTGCATTGATAAGGCCCGTCGTTATGCCAATGAGCGTGTGGTTTTTGGACGGCCCATTGGTAAGAATCAGGGTGTCCAGTTCCCCATTACCCAGGCCTACATTGAAACGGAAGCAGCCAAACATGCGTTTCAAAGCCTGCGAACTCTTTGATGCAGGGAAAGCCGTGTGGTGCAGAGGCCAACATGGCCAAGTACCCAGCTGCAGAAGGCGTCTTTTGAGGCGGCAGACATTTGCCTGCAGACCCATGGAGGATTGGCTTTGCCTGCGGGCGATGTCGACAAGAAAGTTTCATGACCAAGCTTTATCAGAAGTGCTTCCTATTTCAACGAACTTAATTTACTCCTACGTTGCAGAGCACCTGCTTGGGCTGCCGCGCTCTTGCGTTTGAATAAGGTGTGAATAAGCTTTGGTAGGACATTAGGGTGAAGATCGTCTCTAGGTATTAAGCGATCAGGCGACCAAGCGTGGCTGTGGCCCAGAGCCGGCTTAAAGTCGATCGGTTGCATCCTTATTAAGGCAGTTTCCGTGATCCGATAGGCGGTGCATTTTTCTTCGAGTTCCTTGCGGCTTAGGGTGTTGCCCGGATCGCCCCAGGTCATCGGCACGACCCTCAAGAACCTGGCCCTCTTTTGTTGTCACGGTGACCTTTCAATCCATTTTGGCAGGATAGGCAGCATCGACCTCGGGTCGAGCACCATCGTAACCCGGTCTGAAGGCAATGGTGCTCTCATCGTTAAAGTGAGATTCAAATTGGGTGAGACCCGCAAAGCCATAATGGGCGGCTAAGGCCGGTACTGTTCCCATTGAGAATTTACTCTGGTGGACCGTCTGTGGGTTGGTGACGGGGCCCAGGGCATCCAAGCGCCCCTTGGTGAACGCGCGCCTACAGTTGTAATTTCAGAAGGGGTCCAGTGCATGGTCTTTTAAGACCTTCAATAAGGCATCGACGGCAGGGTGGGTGTGGCGGCAGGAGGCGTGGTATTTGAACGAGTTTCCATAACTGCCCAGCGCTCGCCGAATCGATCGGTAAAGTCTGCTTGGGTCTGAGTCGCTTGACATACCTTGGGCCATGCCCTGCTTGCCTATAAGAATGTCGTGTGCGCCCGTGAACCCTTCTGGGCCATAAAGGCTGCCATTAGTCCTGCGCCGCTTGCATGCGCGATGTGAAGCTGCTTGGAGTCTGCTGCATCATGCAGAAGGCCCAGAGACCTGCCGCCTGTGTGCCTGCGGGAGCCTAAGGCATGAAGCATCTGCGACGGCGAGCTGTGAAGACGTCCTACCGTGGCAGCAGCCGCCAAGGTTCCAGCAGTTGCTGTGGTGTGAAATGTTTGTAGTGAGACCGGCGGCCAGAAACTCGCCGACTCGAATGCCAACAGCCCGCCACACAGGCGGTTAGGAATTCCCGACCGCTCACCCCTAAGGACTGCGCCCGTTGCAAGAGCAGGGAAGACAACCGTGGCTGGGTGCAGCACCGGGCGTTATGAAGGTCGTCCTGTTCCACCACATGCGAGGCGGCTGCATTGGCCGTAGCGGCTGCGCAGAAGGGGGCTGGTTCAAGGCCACCCAGAATTTCGCAGGCCCAGACTCTGGCCACTTGGCCAAGCGCAACGTCGCGGGGCGCTGACCGCTTCCCGAGCGTTGCAGCCTGCCAGGGCCAGACGCGGTCCAGTCGAGCAAAAAGATCCTCACAGCGCCGAAAGACCGCCTCGGGTATGTTGCTGGCTTGCAGCTGAGAGGCAAACTGGGCAGAATTCTGCAGCGGTAGGATTAAGAATCGAACTGGGTGTCGAAGCGTTCATGAATTAGATGGCCTTGGCTGCGCGCAGGCGCTTTATGGTTGATGCGTCGAATCCTAATTCTTCTAAAATGGCATCAGTCTGCGCACCCACCGCAGGATGGCATCCATGCGCAACTCATATAGGCCGTGCTCGACCCGGGAGCTTAAGGGCGGGCACAGGCCCCACTGGGTATCTACGGAACCCACCGATTACGTGCTCTTAGTTGTTCCTTGGTTCAGAGGTCGTGCATATTGTTCATATTAGTAGCAATGTCCGCTTCATTAAGCTTTGCCGCAACTTGGGCTGCCGAAAAGCTAGAAAAGGCCTGTTCAATTAGGCCAGTAAGCTCTGCTCGGTTTGCACTACGCAGAGCATTGGTTTTAAAGCGCACATCGTTTGCAAGCGAGCTGTTTTGTAAAACCTTTTTCACAAAAAGGCAAGCCACTCCCTGTCGTTCTGAAGGCCCAGCATGACGCTGCGACCGTCTCCTGCCTTAAAGGGGCCATAAGGAAAAATGGTGGCATGCGATGCGCCTACCACGTTCTGGGGTGGCGCGTCTTTATAGCTGTAATAAAGCGGATAGCCATCCATTCCGCCAGCGACTCCAGCATGCTGACATCAATTCCACTGCCTTGCCTGTTTTTGCTCGTAGAAGCAGGGCTGATTGAATGGAGCTAAAGGCATACGCACCGGCTGCAATATCAGCAATGGAACCAGCCTGCCTTACTTGGGCTCTCGGGGTTCCAATGTGGATAAGACCTCACCCTCACTCTGAATGAGCAGGTCGTAGGCCTTTCGATCTCGGTCGGGGCCGTCAGCGCCATAGCCGGAAATATCACCAAACAATAAGCCGGGAAACTGGGTTTTAAGCTGCTCATAAGAAGGCCCATACGGGCCGCCGCGCCCATGGCGCCAGGTTCTGTGAAGGAGGACATCGGACTTCTGTAGAAGCCTGTGAAGCGCCGACATTGCAAGCTCGTTTTTAGATCGAGCGTGAGGCTTTCAGCTGAGGTGATTGACCCAGACAAAGTGAGAGGCTGGGCAAATCCACGCGTGTCATACCGCCTTGCAAAATCGCCTTCGCCTGGGCAACATCAACCTTAATGACACGCGCGCCTAGGTCTGCAAGTTGTCGTGAGGCAAAAGGCGGCAATGGCATGCTCAAGGCAAAGAACCACGGTTATGCCCGACAGGGGAGGTTTTGGGCATGGTCGGTCATGATGGTGGCGCGTTTTCGCAGCCTTTCCGTTAGAGCAGAATAAATCATAACAATGGCCATCAACACCATGCCAACATCTTCCACAATGGTGACGGTGCTCATAGGAAGGTTAAGGCTATTGCCCAGACAAGCACACTGAATTTGGGTTCGGCTAACCACTGCTCGAATAACGCCAATGGCCGAAGGACATGATGGCGATGGTGACCCAGTATGTGATTATTGGGCTCGCGTTAGTGAGGTAGGCCACTCGAGGGCGAGCTCAACGAGGGAGTAAATCCGACCCCAGCCCAGCCACCTTGCGGCAAGAGAAGATCGTACTGCGCATAGGCCTTTGCAAAGGCGTTGATATTGAGCAACTTAAAATGAGAAGACCAGGAAGAACCCAGCCATAAAGTAACGCATGGTCTCCATGGCATCCACACTTGTGTAGGTCCAACTGCACCAAGACACTGGCTCAAGAATGTAGGCCAGGATAAGTAGTAAGGGCTGATTAGACCGCCAAGGCCTGCCAGCCTACGCTTTTCGAAAGAGGAGGTGGTGACTTGGAGGCCGAACCGCTGCGCCGTAAACAGCCTGTATTTATCCGGCAGCAGAAACCGCCTGTTGGCGAAGAGTGACAAAACTCCGGCGTTCGGCTTCGTGAGCGTCACCTGCATGGGCTGCAGTGTCACCGTTACCTCGGCGGCAAGGGCGCCAAGGCAGCCTCAACTTTTTTGACACACGCGCCGCAATGCAGGCCTTCAAGTGGGTGAATGGTCATGCCTTAACTCGTCAATGAACTTCTCGACTAGCCATGGTGTGCAAATGCCTCCAGGGTCTGAGCGTCATTGAATTTGTGCGCAGAATTAAAGTACCCTGGAATTGATGCCTCAGTATAGGGGAATACGCCTTCAGCCCTTGTTCGCAGTGCCTTAGTTTGAAAGGGTCACAGCAAGGCGACGGACAGACCAAGACTGCCTGGCCCTTTACTAGCGGTTCATCGCCTGAGAATTTCAGGAAAATCACAGCTGGCATCGGCCCCCACAAAATGCAGGTCGGCAAACCCAGCGCGCGCGGTTTCGCCCGTGTTGTCGGTGTCGCTGGCCACAGCAATTGACGTTAGGCTCGCATGCTCAGTTCCAAACGCCCGACGAATCTCATCTTGCACATTGACCCGCTCGCTAACCCACTTCCCAGCTTTTTCCTCACCCGTCTGTTGGACAACCATTTGAGTAAGAGCGGTGTAGGCGTTAGGCCGACGGGTACCGACTGGGTGACGGTTATCCCAGACATAGTGATGGCGCCGTCTGGCACCTCTTCGCCATATAAAACTCTGGCCAGTCGTAGCTTCGCGCGGGTAGCCAACCCCATAAGTTCTGGCGGCAGAGTCAGCGCTAGGTAAACACGCGCGGCATAGTCATCGCCCGACTTTTGATTGAGATCTGCATTTTGCAAGACAGCGTCAACGCGCCAGCGCCAACACAAGACGGGCGTGCTGTTTAAATTAATTTCAACTGGACGCGCCAGCAAGGCCATGCTTGCTGATGCCCGTGCTTCGATGGCCTTGACTCCGTCCCATTCCCGCGTGCGGTAGACGGTCGGCCTGACGCGCTTGTCGATCTGCACGACCCTCCATGGCGGTGGTGGCTCGACATTGGCGTTGGAAAATTCGCCAACCCATACTGGTTGAGCATGGGCTGGTATGGCAAATAGTAGGGCCAATGCAGCAATAAACGAGTTCCATATTGCGCCGACGTCCTTGAATCAACCTGTAGTGACATCTCTGGCGCGAGTTAGCGCGTGTCCTTAAGTTCATAAGTGTCGTGCAAGGCCAGCAGGAAGCGAGTGTCCGCTGAAGCTGTGCAATTTGGCACTGTATCTTGGGTGGTTTGGGACAAGGTATCACCAATATAAACTTGATCTTCAGGCGGAGTAAAAGAATCGTAACGAGGCGGTAGACCGATTATGCTCTATGAGACTTTGCACAGACCTTTTCTTAATGAAGAACCTTCAAACTATTTTCCTCGACTTGGGCGGCACGGTGGCGAAGCTCGGGTGTCAGTGCGACATATTGTCTCGCGGTCCTTTGCTGTCTCGACAGCCAAATCAAAATTGATACCTCCTCGATGGGATCCGATGAAGTGCCATGAGTTACCCAAATCGCCCTTCCTGGTGGCCTGGGGTTTTGTGCGACACCCAACGTTTCTAAGCAGGGCTTGCTGCAGGGCAACCAGGCGAGCCCTTGACCTGGCCCGACTCACACAACGAAAAGGCGTCTGCAGGGCGACCTCGACACCCTGATGCCTGCCCTGAACCACGTCTGTATGGCGATCACCCGTGGAGAGGGTTTCCCATGATCGAAGAGACTGGCCCAGGCTCGCCACTGGCAGCCTCGGTTAAAGAAGACAGCCGACTTATCTACTGGGCTGTGAGCCTTCAAGAACAGTCTACGGAGCAGACCATTTATGTCGATGGTGAACTGGTGAGCGATCAGAAGTTTTTGTTCATCGATCCGCTTACCTCAGCTACAGCGCTGGTCAATGGTGTCTCTCAGGTTCGACACCTTGGTGGTCGTGCTACGGCGGGCTGTCAACAAGGCGGCGATGAACAGATTGATCGGGTGGGTTTTCTAGGTAGCTGCCAGCAGGCTGCCGAAGAGGCCATTGCCTTGGCCTCGGCGCCGCCTTGCCCCTCTGGGCTGATGGATGTTGTGCTTATGCCCGATCAAATGATGCTGCAAATTCATGAGTCGATTGGTCACCCTCTTGAGCTCGACCGAATTCTGGGAGATGAACGAAATTACGCTGGAACGAGCTTTGTCACCTTAGATATGTTTGGACATTACCAGTACGGCTCGCCCTTACTCACGGTTCGGTTTGATCCTGGCCAACACGATTCCACCCGGCCCGAGCTTGCTAGCTATGCCACCGATGACATGGCTCACGCAGCCAAAGAACAAATCCTCATCGACAAAGGCATTCTTAAAAGCCCGCTGGGCTCGCCCTGTCAGTTGCTCGAGCCAACTCAGAAGGGCTTTCATCTCGACCCGGTGGCCAATGCACGAGCAAGCAGTTGGCGGCGCCCACCCATGGATCGAATGGCCAACATTAATATAGACCCAGGTTTAGCCTCGCTCGATGACATGATCTCTTCTATCGACGATGGTGTTCTCATGTCCACCAATGCGTCCTGGTCGATCGACGATTCGCGCAATAAGTTTCAGTTCGGTTGTGAGTGGGGTCAGCGTATTCGTCAAGGCAGGCTCCAAGGCCTCGTCCGTGGGCCGGGCTATCGGGGTGTTTCCGCCCATTTTTGGCGCAGCCTGGACATGGTGGGGGGGCCGGAGACATTCCAAGTGTTGGGCACACCCAATTGCGGCAAAGGTGAGCCCAATCAAGCGATTCGGGTGGGCCATGCCTCGCCTGCCTGCCTGTTTCGAAGCGTTGAAGTCTTTGGTCCTGCCGCATGATGGTCAACATCGACCTTCAGTGGTTTTCATCACTGGCGCGTCCTTTTCTGGCCAAAGCCAGAGCCGGGGAGTTACTGAGTCTGAGAGCACAGGTGGACCAGTGCGAGTTTGTTCGGCTCAATGCGACCAAGGTGGTTCAGGCCTCACAGGTCGATTACATCTCGGTGGGTATGGGCCTTCGTAGGGGAGCGAAGTCGGTGAGTGCAGGCTTAAGCCTCTCAACCGACCATCGCCACGCCCGCCAGCAACTCAATGGTCAATTGGAGCTGCTTCGTTCTTGGATTGAGCATGTTGCCGATGATCCCTTCATGGAGCAGTGGGCGCCGCCGTCTGAGAGCCAAGGGGATGCAGTCTCGCTTGCAGCGCCTGTGGAGCAGGTGGTGGAGGATCTGTCCGTCAGCGCGCAGGGGCTCGATCTGGTGGGCCATTATGCAGCCGGTCCATTGGCCTTTTTCATGGCCACGTCCGATGGGCATCTGCACTGGCATCGAAGCCTAAGAAGCTTCTTCGATTTTTCCGTATTTGCGCTGAAAGACAAGGCAATAAAGGGGTCATGGTCGGGCCAGGCCTGGTCGACGGCCGAAGTTGAGAGAAAGATTGAAGACGCTCGTGCAAAGCTGGACATACTTTTTCGTCCCTCCGTTGTTCTTTCACCCGGTAGGTATCGAGCGGTACTCTCTTCGGAGGCTGTCTCCGATTTGTTAGGTCTAGCCTGCTGGGGGGGCTTTTCGGCCAGGGCCCATCTCACCTCACAAAGCCCTTTTTCTGCCTTGCGATCTGGGGAAAAGCAGCTCTCTTCAAAGGTCTCCCTGGTTGAAGACCTGCAGGGCTTTGGCGTTCCCCGGGTTCAAGAATTGGGCTTTCTTCGGCCAAATCAGATGCCACTCATTTCAAAAGGCCGTTTCTCAAATTGGCTTTGTAGCCCCAGAACTGCCAGTGAGTTCAGTGTCAAAGACAATGCGGCTTCTAGTGGCGAGACGCCTGCTGCATTGCGCCTGGCTGGGGGAACGCTCGACCCCAGTAAGGCACTTGTTACGCTGGAAGACGGAATTTATTTGTCGAATGTCTGGTACCTTAATTACTCTGATCGACAGTCCGCAAGATTCACCGGTATGACAAGGTTTGCAAGTCTTTTGGTTAAGGGAGGCAAACCAATTGCCCCCATTGCGCCTATGCGGTTTGACGATAGTTTTTACAGTGTTTTGGGTAAGAACCTCATTGGCCTTGGTCGGGATGTCGATCGGTTCGACGAGATGTCCACTTACGGAGCCCGGGCAATGGGCGGGGTTGCTGCGCCCTGCGCGCTGGTGCAAGACATGCACTTTCCCCTG
>JAGYKN010000017.1 GCA_018401615.1 Burkholderiaceae bacterium | reverse complement strand
CTCCAACAGCCAGGCCGGCAGCCTCACGCGCAGTGCGCCCCTGATTGCCCCCGATCTCACCCGCACCATCGAGCTGATCGAACTGCGCCGGTTCGACGACGCACAACAGAAAATCTCCGAGGCCCTCACAACGCGACCCCGCGATGCCCAGTGGCGCTTCTTAGAGGCTGTCCTCCTGAGCGAGACCAACCGCGACCGAGAGGCCATTGATGCATTCGAGGCCCTGGCCGAAGAATTCCCAGAGCTCGCCGAGCCCCACAATAACCTGGCGGTGCTCTACCTGCGCTGCAACGAGCCATTGCGCGCGCAGCAGGCCCTGGAGCGGGCCATTCTGAATCGGCCTGGCTATTCACTGGCCTACGAGAACCTCGGTGACCTTCATGCCAAACTGGCGCTCGACGCCTATCAGCGGGGCCTCAAGGCAAGGAATCCCTCCCCTTTTTTGTCCTCAAAGCGCAGGACCCTTCTGGAGTTGCCATCACCCGCGCCGCTTGGCTTTCAGTCCAGACCCCCCGAGGGCGTTCGCCCCTAACAACAGACCGTTTACGCAAAGGAATCAAGATGGTTGAACTTCAGACCAGCATGGGTCGCATCACCCTAAAGCTCGACGCAGACAAGGCACCCAAGACCGTCGAGAACTTCCTCACCTACGTGAAAGACGGCCACTTCGACGGCACCATCTTCCACAGGGTCATCAATGGCTTCATGATCCAGGGTGGTGGCTTTGACGCGAAGATGTCTCAAAAGCCCACCCGCGACACCATCGAGAACGAGGCCAACAACGGCCTGCTCAACAAGGCCTACACCGTTGCCATGGCCCGCACGAGCGATCCACATTCGGCGAGCGCGCAATTTTTCATCAACCTGGCTGACAACGAATTCCTAAACTTCAAATCCCCTAGCGGCAACGGCTGGGGCTATGCGGTCTTTGGTGAGGTGGTCGATGGTCGAGACATTGTCGATCAGATCAAGGCCGTCAAGACCAGCAACAGTGGCCCCCATCAGGACGTTCCCGTCGAGGCTGTCACCATCACCAAGGCCTCGGTCATCGACTGATTCGGCTGGGCAGGCCACCATGGGTGACGCCATCTGCCTCTCAGAAGACGAGTCTGTGCTGCTCGCCTCAGACATCCACCTGTCTGCTGAGGATCCCGACCTCACACAACTCTTCATCAGTTGGCTCGATGGCGCTCGGGCAATGCGGCCGACCTGGCTCATGCTGCTGGGCGATCTTGTCGATGTCTGGGTGGGAGATGATCAAATTGCCGCCACCGATCCGACAGCCCTGCCATGGCCGGCCCTCCGATCTGCACTGGCGGCCCACCTTGATCAGGGCACGGCCATCGGCATCATGGTGGGCAACCGAGACTTCCTCATGGGAGAGGCGGCTGCCAAGAGCCTCGGGGCAACCGTGCTTGATGAATTTGTGCGGCTGCGTCATCCCGCTGTGGGCAAGACCTTGCTCTGCCATGGCGACCAACTCTGCCTTGAGGACACCGACTACCAGGCCTTTCGCAGCCTTGTGAGAGCCCCAGACTGGCAGAAGGCCTTTCTATCGCGAGACCTCGCGGATCGACTCGAGCAGGCCCGTCTGCTTCGCATGCGCAGCGAACACGACAAACAACCCAAGGCCGCCCAGATCATGGACATCGCACCAACGGCCGCCATGGCCGCATTGGACGCACACGACTGTGGGTTGCTGATCCATGGTCATACCCATCGGCCTGGCCAATTTAGCCTGCCCGATGGGCGCACACGTTGGGTCTTGCCGGACTGGGGAACCCCTCCCTCAAGACGCGGCGGAGGACTCCTCATCGACGGCACTGGCATTCACGCCAAGCCGCTTCTCCAAGGCTGAGATCAGCCGCTGCTGCTCGGCCACCGCATGGGCCAGCATGGCGAGTTGGGCATCCCGGGGGTCTTGGGTGTCTTCGGTGACCCCGTAGGCGGCAAAGGCGCCGCTGCCCACCCGCTGCTGACTCAGGGAGTCCGACCGCCCATCTTCAACAAGCCGTGCTGGAACGCCCACCACCGTGGCGCCAGCCGGCACGGCCGAGACCACCACCGCATTGGAGCCCACCTTGGCGCCTTCTCCAACGGTAAAGGGCCCAAGGACTTTGGCACCCGCGCCCACCACCACACGTGGCCCCAGCGTGGGGTGTCGCTTCTCGCCCTTGATGAGGGATGTCCCCCCAAGGGTGACGCCCTGATAGATCGTGCAGTCATTGCCAAGCTCTGCGGTCTCACCAATCACCACGCCCATGCCATGGTCGATGAACACACGTCGACCAATCTTGGCCCCAGGATGGATCTCGATGCCCGTGACCCAGCGCGTCAACATGGCGAGGAATCGGGCGAGCCACCTCAGGGGCCCGAGCCCACTGCACCAGAGGCCGTGGGAGAGACGATGAAACCAGATGGCGTGAAGCCCCGGATAACAGGTGAGCACCTCGAACCACGATCGGGCGGCTGGGTCCCGAATCAGGATGGCATCGATGTCTTCTGTAAATCGGTTGAGTGACATCGCACAAGCCTATCAGAGCTTTTTTTCGAGGTCTGAACAAAGCCCTCGCAACATCTGCACTTCATCCTCAAGCAGTCCGGCCCTTGAGAAGAGCCTCCTGAGGCGCTCGTCCATGCGACCAGGCGCCTGGGGTGAGAGTGTTCCTGCCCGCAGTGCAATCGTCATGAGATGCGCATGCAGGCCCTCGACGGCCGACTGGCTAGCAGGCACAGCAGTCGGTCGCCCAGCCCCGGGCGTGCTGGGCAGGGCTGCTGCGGCGCCAAGACGCTCACGGGCCGCACCACGCACTGCATAGGCCACGACTTGGACGGCCTGAGAGAGGTTCAATGATGCAAAGGCCGGGCTCACGTCAAGGCCACAGACCCGCTGGCACTTGAGCACATGGGCATTGGAGAGGCCCGATCGCTCGGGGCCAAAGACCAGGCTGGCCTGCTCGAGCGGATGGGCCATGAGCCAGTCGAGCATCTCATCGACTGCCTCCTCAAGGGCCAGCCGAGGCGGCTCGAACTCGCGGGGTCGAGCGGTCAGGGCAAGGCTCCAACGAACCGATGCCTGAATCTCATCAAAGGGCGCATAGACAACGGGTGGCATCACGGCATCGGCCCCCGCGGCCATGGCCAACGCCTGCGGGTCTAGGTGCATCTGGTCATCGATGGGGTCGGCCACCAGGCATTGACCAAAGCCCATCGTGGCCAGGGCCCTCAGGCTCGCCCCAAGGTTGCCCGGATGGGTCGGCGAGACCAGCGTCCACCGCACACGGGCGAGCAACTCATCAAGCGCTTGGGGGGAACTGATCAATCGATTGGTCTCCGAGGGCCAGAGGCAGCCAGGCAGTAAACTAGGCGACTGCTCTTTCTACAGTCTACTGTCATGCATCCGATGCTCAACAATGCGGTGAAAGCCGCACGTCGTGCCGGCACCATCATCAACCGTGCCAGCCTCGACATCGAGAGACTCCGAGTCTCTCGCAAGGATCAAAACGATTTCGTCACAGAGGTGGACCAGGCCTGCGAGGCCGCGATCATTGAGATCCTCTCGACAGCCTATCCGGCCCACGGTTTTCTGGGCGAAGAGACCGGCCTGACCCTCGGTGGCAAGACCATCACAGAGCATCCCGACAACCTCTGGATCATCGACCCACTCGATGGCACGACGAACTTCATCCACGGCATGCCAGTCTATGCGGTGTCGATTGCACTCATGCAGAAGAATCAGATCACCCAGGCGGTGGTCTACGACCCGAGCCGAGATGAACTCTTCGTGGCCTCCAAGGGCAAGGGCGCCTATGTCAATGACCGGCGCCTGCGAGTCTCAAAGCTCGATCGCCTCGATGAGGCCCTCATCGGAACAGGCTTTCCATTTAAACAACAAGACAAGATTGATGCCTACCTGGCCCTCTTTAAGCAGGTCAGCAGCCGGGCAGCTGGCCTTCGCCGACCGGGCGCAGCCGCCATCGATCTGGCCTACGTGGCCGCGGGTCGATACGATGGCTTTTTTGAGATGGGCCTCATGCCCTGGGATGCGGCGGCGGGCAGCCTGCTCATCACCGAGGCCGGTGGCTATGTTGGAAATTTCCAAGGCGAGGGTGACTTCCTCTTTAAAGGCAACATCGTTGCCGCCAACCCGAAGGTCTTTGCAGCCCTGGTCTCCATCCTCTCTGCCCACCGAGAAGAATGACCGACCTCACCGGCCACACGCCGATGATGCAGCAGTTCTATCGCATCAAGGCGACCGTGCCAGATGCCCTCCTCTTCTACAGGATGGGCGACTTTTACGAACTCTTTTTTGATGATGCCCAGACGGCTGCAAGGCTCCTTGGCATCACCCTGACCCAGCGCGGCCAGAGTGCAGGTCAGCCGGTCATCATGGCCGGTGTTCCGGTTCAGTCGGCCGAGGGTTACCTTGCCAAGCTGCTGCGGGCTGGGCAGACGGTGGCAATCTGTGAACAGGTCGGTGACGTTGCCACATCAAAGGGTCCGGTGGCACGCGAGGTGGTGCGCGTTGCGACCCCCGGAACACTCTCCGAGGAGGGCCTCCTGCCCGAGCGCTCGACTGCGTGGCTTGCGGGCCTCTCGCCCGATGCCTCTGCACTGGTCTGGTTGGATGTCTCGACTGGCAGCCTGCGATGGGCATTGGTGGATGATTCCAACCGCAACGATCTGCTCGGCCGCATTGAGCCCGTGGAGCTCTTGCTTCCCAACCGCGGGCCCCTCTGTGAGCTCCTCATGGCGCAGTGGTCTGGCCGCGAGCATCCCCCCTGGCTCTTTGATGCGGACATGGGCCGCCAGCTCCTCATGCAGCGGCTTGGCGTTGCAGCCCTTCATGCCTTCGAACTCGAATCTGAGCCAGAGGCGCTGGCCTGCATGGCCGCGGTGGTCGGTTATGCCGAGCGCAGCCTCGGCCGCGCCCTGCTCCACCTTCAGGCGCCTCGGCTCGAATCGCCAACGGTGCAGGTGGAGATCGACGCCGTTGCAAGGCGCACCCTCGAGCTCACGCAGACCCTTCTGAACCATGGCACCGATGGCAGCCTGCTCGGCGCAATCGACAAGACCGTGACCTCGGCAGGCGGGCGTCAGCTGCGCGAGTGGCTGCTCTCACCGAGTCGGGACAACCCCTTGTTGCGGCTTCGCCAGGAGGCCATCTCTTGGCTCTGCCAGTCAGAGGGTCGGCTGGTGCCGGCCGTCGAGGAGGTGCGGGCGCGGCTGCGCCCCATCTCCGATATTGGTCGCCTTGCCGCTCGCGTTGCCCTCGGGCAGGCCAAGCCCAGAGACCTCCTGAGCCTTGCTGGGTCCGTTGGGGCCCTGGTGCCGCTGGCGGCCTGCCTGGCTGGCACGCAGTCTGGCCTGCTGGGCCGCCTCGCATCGACGCTTGCAGACGAATCGACCCAGTCCGTTGCCCAGCAGATCCAAGAGACCCTGGCCGACAACCCAGCCCCCCAGGTTCGTGATGGGGGCGTGATTCGACAGGGGGTGGACCCCGGGCTCGACGCCCTTCGATCCATGCAGACCGAGGGCAACGAACAACTCCTTGCCCTCGAGGCACAAGAGCGTGGCAAGAGCGGCATTCCAAATCTCCGAGTCGGTTTTTCAAGTGTCCATGGCTACTACTTTGAGATCACCGCTGGCCAACTCGACAAAGTCCCGGCTCACTTCCAGCGCAGACAGACCCTCAAAAATGCTGAGAGGTTCATCACCCCAGAACTCAAGGACTACGAAGACAAGGCACTGTCTGCCAAGGAGCGTGGACTGGCCTTAGAGAGGGAGCTCTATGAGGGTCTTCTTGCTGCCTTGGCACCCACGGTGGCGCTCCTTCAGGGGGCCGCCGCTGCAGTCTCTGAGTTAGACGCCCTGGCCAGCATGGCCATGCTCTCGCATGACCTCGGATGGCAACTGCCTGAGCTCACCGATGCCGCTGAGATTGACATTCGTGACGGTCGCCACCCGGTGCTCTGCCAAGGCCTGGCATCGTTTGTTCCAAATGACACCCTGCTGAACTGCGATCGACGGCTGCTGCTGATCACAGGGCCCAACATGGGCGGCAAGTCGACCTACATGCGACAGACGGCGCTGGCCGTGATCTTGGCCCGAATGGGGGCACCCATCCCGGCAAGCGGCGCACGGATCGGGCAGATTGACCGCATCTTCACCCGAATCGGTGCTGCTGATGATCTTGCTGCTGGCCGGTCAACCTTCATGGTCGAGATGACCGAGGCTGCTCTGATTCTGCATCGAAGCGGCCCCAACAGCCTGGTGCTCATGGACGAGATTGGGCGTGGCACCTCCACCGTCGATGGCCTGGCCCTGGCCCAGTCGATCGCCACGAGCCTGGCCATGGAAAACCGCTGCCTCTGCCTTTTTGCCACCCATTACTTCGAACTCACCGGCCTTCCAAAACAACTCCAGGGCACTGCCAACCTGCATGTCAGCGCCATGGAGCATGGCCAGTCGATTGTGTTTCTCCACAAGATTGAAGAGGGGCCCGCAAGCCAGAGCTTTGGCCTGGAGGTGGCCCGCCTGGCTGGCCTGCCCGATGGCGTGGTGAGGCGGGCCAGGCAACTCCAGAACCAACCCTCTCAGCTGGGACTCTTCTGAAGACCAATCGGCCACTGCCTTGGCTCGATGGCTCACGGCAGGGTGAGTTCATGTGCGCAACACTGGCGCCGACCTTTGTAAGGGCGCCCAACTGCCAGACTGGGCGACAGCCCCCCACCTGTGGGCGAGCACAGGCTCATGAACCTCGTGCGAGAGGGTGACCTGCCCTGCCGACTGCTCCTGCCAGACGGCCCATTTCTCCGATCTCAGTGACCCGAAGCTGCCCAGCCCCAAAAGCCGCTGGACCATCCTCGTCCAACAGGTCAACACGGCCGATGCCCCGCGGATCGCTTCCTCGAGCGCTGGTTCAGAGGCCAGGCTGGGCGACCTCATGATCCAGCCTGAGCCAGCTCAGGCGGCGGCATTGGCGCCCGCATGTTGACTCCTACGATGTCTTTCTCATTCAAGCTCAGGGTTCTCGGGAGTGGGAGATTGCCCCGACGCGACCCCAGCCTCGATGCAGGTGCAAGCATGCGGGTGCTCAAAGCCTTTGGAACCAGGCACGCGGTGAGCCTGGAGACCTGCTCTACCTCCCCCGGGCATTGCCCACCGGGAACCGCCCCTCTGGCTGCATGTGTCTTACTCCGTTGGTTCGAACGGTGGACCCACTGCTGCAGGTGGCGAGACATTCGCTCGACGGGCAGACGCAGCCACGCGGGCGGTGGCTGCGCCGGATATGGCGCCCAACCTCCACGCCGGGCGAGATTCCATCCTCACTCATGCAGAGCCTTCTCCAACAGACCATTGCGCAACTGCCAAGCCAGAGAACTTGAGGCCCTGGTCGTGACCTCTCAGAGCCCCACCCAGCATCTTTACCCAGCCGCCTGCGACGGCCTCACCAAGTCGGTTTCGGAGCAGTTCTAAGGCACGGCATTGGCCTGCAGCCTGGCGTGCGGTTGCTCATCTGGCGTCACCTCGTTGGCGCAAACGGCGGGCTGATCGATCACAAAAGACCTGCCCCAGCCAGATCGGGCTCTTGCAAAGCGCCTGCTGAAAAACTATTGTGAACGTGAACTTAACCCTGATTGTTGCGCGCGGCACATCCAGTGCCACACAATTATGAGAATGTTTTTAATTTTAAAATTGGGTTTACTTGAATTTAAGCGTGGTAAGCACACAAAACCGACAAGGACTATGATTCATTTCGGTGCCCACCACAATGTTGTGGTGCAGCACCATCCCCACTTAATAATTGTTCAGGAACTGAAATGACCAAGTCGATCCTCGTTGCAGCACTGTTGGCTGTTGGCCTTGCTGCATGTGGCCATCAGCTGCACCCGCTGCTGCAGGCCTGCCACTTTAGCTGCCACTGAGCAAAGCCTGCTGATGCCGCCGCACCTTAACGCGTGCCCCAGCTGCCGCTCCTGCTGCTGGCCCGCCAAAAATTAATTCGGCGCTGTGCTCTTCAAAAAGGCAAGGGGTCTCCCTTGCGCATTGCAGCTGCCCGTTGTAGCTGACCCCTTGGCGACCCACGCCAGCTCGGCCCACGCCAGCTCGGCCTACGCCAGCTCGACCCAATCAAGCCCTTGCGCCTGATACAACAAAACGCGGCGTCCCCCAAGGCAATGCCAGCAGCGCTCTCTTGGACCAACTCCGGACGGAGACGGATGGGGGTGGGATTGGGCGGTTTGGGTTTGGAAGGTAGCCGCAAAGAGCCTTCGATGCAGCTCTTAGGCTTGCGGGATGCTTCCCCACTTGCAAAACGCCTCGTCGTAGATTGAATTCCGAACAACCATGAGGCCTGCAGATGCCATGAGGTGTGCCGTTCGATGACCAAGGTCCATGACGATTCCCAGGCGATAGGTTGCATTGGAGCCACAAGACGCTGGCTCCCTGGCATCGTGTGTAGCTGGGATTGGCTCAATGACCACACCATCGATCGACGACTGATGGGGCGAGATGCGAGCCACAGTCACGTCTGCCCAGAAGGCGCAACCCATTGCGGTGATGGTACCCTGGGTGGCGAGCACCGGGATAATGGGCCCGAGCGAGTCTGGCAACGCCGCCAACGTGATCGCCATGCTCATGGAGTCACAAGATAAGTCCAGCGCCTTGGCGGCCAGGCCTCGCGCTTCGAGGCTGGTCTCGGCCTCGGCCCCAGACCACAGTCGATTGAAAGCGGCTGACATGCCCCGCATTACCTGCGCCTCAACGAGCAGTGCGTGCCCTCGCTTCCACTGCTGAGGCTGCAAAACCGCATCACCCGCTGGGTTACTTCAACTGCTCAAATAAAACGGTGAGCACCTTCTGTGCGTCCTTGTCGTTGATCGGCTTGCCGACCTTATCGAGGACTCGCACGATCGACTGGTTGGCCTGACCCTGCACAAGGACCTGATACTGGACTGGGTCGGTCGATGCGCTCCCAGAAAAGAGCTTTCCAAAAAAGCCCTTCTTCTCATCGGCCTGCGTGGTGGGGTCGCGGTAGCGGACATAGAAGAGGCCCTTGGCACGGTCACGGTCTTCTACGGTAAAGCCAAGGCGATCGATTGCAACGCCAACTCGGCGCCAGGACCGATCAAATGACTCCGCAAGGCTGATCTGACTCTCACCGCCAGTCTTGATGATGCTGGCAGCCGCCACTGCGGGCGAGGCCTCCGCGAGCAGGCTCTTGGCGCGGCCCTCATCGGCCCCGAGGCGAAGCATGATTCGCCGAAGGAAATCGGCCTCAAGCTGCTGATCGGTGGGGCGGTTGGTCCAGGTGATCTTGCTGTCACTGGCGCTGGTGCTGGCGATCTCGAGCAGCCCACGGTGACTCACCGTGATCTCAGATTCACCGCTTGGCAGGCGCTCCAGGCGCATGCGGAATTTGTCACGCTCGCCGGTGTCGTAGAGGCGATCGAAGACCCTGCCCAGGGTCTTGCGCAGGAAGTCCTCGGGGATCTTGGCGCGGTCCTCGGCCCAGTCCGTCTCGAGTAGGCCTGTCTCGGGATTCTCCACAGAAATTGCAAACCCAGCATCGAGCCAGAACTGTCGAAGGACAGGCCAGAGTTTCTCAGCCGGCTGATTCACCACCAAGGCCCGCTGCTCGCCAATGCGCTCGATGCGCATGCCACTCACCTCGGGAAGGACGGGTGCGGCAGCAGCCTGGCGGGCGCCGCCGCTTTGCTGGCGCTCAAAGTCGGCTCGGCTGGCCACCCCAGAGGCTGGCAGGGCAAAGCGTTCATCTTTGGTTGGACGCACGAGATCGGGGGGCACCTCAAGGGGGGTCTCTCGCTTGGCTGCAGATTGATAATCCATGTCCTTGTTGCCCGAGAGCACACCGCAGCCCGAGAGCAACGCTGTGCCAAGAATCCAGGCAAGTGAGAGACGAAGGTGACGATTCATGTTGCAACTCCATGGGCGCGAAGCGCAGAAATAATGATGTCTTGAGCGGCAGCCGAGGGCTGCACCAAGGGCAGACGAATACCGCAATCCATGCGACCCATGCGGTGCAGGGCCCATTTCACGGCAATGGGATTGGCCTCGCAGAACATGGCGCGATGCATGGGCATGAGGCTTAGATTTTGCTCTGCCACCGCCCTTGCATCCCCAGCCAGGGCCGCCTCACAGAGGACAGACATCTCCTTTGGCAAGACATTGGCCGTCACAGAAATATTGCCCCTTCCCCCCATGAGCATGAGCAGGGGCGCAGTCGAATCGTCTCCGCTAAAGACAGAAAAATGCTGGGGTGCTTCACGGATAAGCCACTGGCCACGCTCTAGATTGCCAGTGGCATCCTTGATGCCAATGATGTTGGGGATTTGGGCCAGCCGCATGGTGGTCTCATGGGAGAGATCAGCAACCGTGCGCCCCGGCACGTTGTAGAGGATGTGAGGCATGGCCACTGCCTCTGCCACAGCCCGAAAGTGTTGATAGAGGCCCTCCTGGGAGGGCTTGTTGTAGTAGGGCACCACCTGGAGGGAGGCCTGCGCGCCGAGTCGATGGGCCTGCCGTGTGAGTTCGATGGCCTCGGCCGTGGAGTTGGCGCCTGTGCCCGCGATAATGGGGACACGGCCGGCGGCCTGACTCACTGCCACCTCGATGAGGGTGAGGTGCTCGTCCACATTGACGGTGGGCGACTCACCGGTTGTGCCCACTGCCACAATGCCGTGGGTGCCACTGGCAACATGCCAGTCGATCAGGGCCCGAAAGGCCTCGAGGTCTAGGCCTGCGTCTGCCTTCATCGGGGTCACGATGGCCACCAGGCTGCCTGCGATCGGACTCATGACGACTGCGCTCCTGTCACGCTAAGAAAAATCAAGGCCCATCGCCTCTCGAACATCCCGCATGGTCTGCCGGGCAAGGTCTCGTGCTCGCTCGCAGCCATCGGCCACGATGTTTCTCACCTGATCTGGATCATCCTCATAGGGCTTGGCCCGCTCTCGAAAGAGCACCTGCTCCTGTAAGACAGCATCAATCAGGGGCTGCTTGCAGTCAAGGCAGCCAATGCCTGCAGATTCACAGCCCTCGCGGACCCACTGCTGCTGGGCATCATCGGAATAGATCTGATGAAAGGCCCAGACCGGGCAGCGGTCGGGCTGACCAGGGTCATTGCGTCGGACTCGAGCTGGGTCGGTGGGCATGGTCTTGATCCGCCTGACCACCTCATCTGGATCCTCCCGCATGGCAATCGTGTTGCCATAGCTCTTGGACATCTTCTGGCCATCAAGCCCAGGCATCCGTGAGGCCGCTGTGAGCAGGGCCTGGGGCTCGACCAGGATGAGGCGTCGCGCCCCCTCGAGATACCCAAAGAGCCGCTCTCGGTCATCTGCCGTTAGGTTCTGGGTGTCTTGGAGAATCGATCGCGCCTGGGCCAGCGCCTCCTCGTCGCCCTGCTCCTGAAAGCGGGTGCGCAGTTCAAGGATCAACTTGGCCCGCTTGCTCCCGAGCTTCTTGGCCGCCTGCTGGGCCTTTTCTTCAAAGCCAGGCTCGCGGCCGTAGAGGTGGTTAAAACGCCGGGCCACCTCACGCGTGAGTTCAATGTGTGGGACCTGGTCCTCGCCAACCGGCACCTGTCCGGCTCGATAGATGAGGATGTCTGCCGACTGCAAGAGCGGGTAGCCAAGAAAACCATAGGTGGAGAGGTCCCTCTCGGCAAGCCGCTCCTGCTGGTCTTTAAAGCTGGGCACCCGCTCGAGCCATCCGAGCGGCGTGCACATCGAGAGGAGCAGGTGGAGTTCGGCATGCTCAGGCACCCGTGACTGGATAAAGAGCGTTGACTGAGATGGGTCCACGCCCGCGGCCAGCCAGTCGATGACCATCTCCCAGACGCTCTCTCGGATGATCTGCGGGTCTTCGTAGTGGGTGGTGAGGGCATGCCAATCTGCAACAAAGAAAAGGCACTCGTGCTCAGACTGCAGCTCAACCCAATTCTTGAGGACCCCATGATAGTGGCCCAGGTGGAGGGCACCCGTGGGCCTCATGCCCGATAGAACGCGTTGGGGATACATAGACCCCAAAGTCTAACAGGGCAGCCAGTCCGACCAGAGTGGCGCCGTGCCATCTGGCAGCGGGGGCGCACGGCCCACGTCGCAACGGCTCTCGGTGGGGCTGTGGAAGTCGCTGCCACGGGAGGCCATGAGTCCCAACTCAATTGAGAGCCGCTGGTAGCGGCGGGTCTCAACCTGGCTGTGACTGCCCGTGGAGACCTCAATGGCCTTGCCTCCCAGGCCAATGAATTCCTGCATCAGGGCCCAGTGGGTGGTGGCCGACAGGCGATACCGCGCAGGATGCGCCAAGACAGGGGCCACCGGCGGCCTGTATCCAGCCCATGGCATCTGCCAGCGTGGCCCACTCATGGGGGGCGTAACCGGGCTTGTTGGGTGTGAGGCAACGATCGAAGACTTCTTGCATGTGAGAGAAGGTGCCTCGGGCCACGAGGGCCCTGGCAAAGTGGGCTCGGCCCAGCAGGTTGGGCCTGCCGGCCAAGGCCAGGGCCTCATCTAAGACCGATGCGATGCCGTTTGCCACCAGGCCAGCGTCCATGCGCTGGGCCCGCTCGAATCGGGTCTCTTGCATGGCCCGCAGGTTCGGGGCCAGAGAGGGGTGATCGGCCTCAAAGCCAAGCCCCACCAGGTGAAGGGTCCCACCACCCCAGGTGACTGAGATTTCCACCCCGTTGATGAACCGAATGCCAAGGTCGGCAGCGGCCTCTCGGGCCTGGGCAAGGCCATCGAGGGTGTCGTGGTCGGTCAGTGCCATGATCGAGAGCCCGTTGGCATGGCCCCTGGCGGCCAAGTCGGCGGGTGAGACCACGCCATCGGAGGCGGTGGAGTGCATGTGAAGATCAACGTTGACATCATGTGGGACCATCTTGGTATTGTCCTGGATTCCGCACCAACCGTCTAAGGCTTTACGCCATGCCCACGTGACTCAGTCTGACCACCTCATTCGATTGTTCATTCCAGAGGCAAGCACCCGCGTCCATGCGGTTCAGCTCCAGGGGAGCTGGCGACAGATACAGTCCTTGCATCCCGATGAGCCCGCGCCGGCCCATCACCTTCTGGGCGAGATGGCCGCTGCCAGCTGCCTGCTGAGTGCCTCGCTCAAATACGAGGGCTCGGTGACCCTTCAGATCCATGGCGATGGCCCGATTCGACTGGCCGTGGCCGAGTGCAATGCACAGATGGGGCTGCGAGGCACCATCAAGCGTGCACAAGACGCGCAGATCGCCCCGACTGCAAGCCAGAGAGACCTCATCAATTGCAGTGGCCTTGGCCGATTCAGCCTGATCCTCGATCCCATGCAGCCGCATCAGAAGCCCTACCAAGGCATTGTTTCGTTTGTTGGAGACACCCTCTCAGAGGCCATTGAGTCCTACATGGCGCAGTCCGAACAACTCCAGTCGCGGTTATGGCTCTTTTGCAAAGGCGAGGCGGCCGCTGGCCTGCTCCTTCAGCAGATGCCGCATGAGGGGGGACACTGCGGCAGCACCCCAGATGCCAGACAGGAGGGCTGGAATCGGCTGTCCATGCTCGCCCAGACCCTCACCGCCTCGGAGCTGCTCGAGGAGGATCTGCTCAGTGTCATGAATAAGCTCTTTTGGAATGAGTCTGTTCGCCTGCTAGATGAGCGCTCGCCGAGGTTTCACTGCCCCTGCACGCGAGCCCGAGTGGGCCGCATGCTCACCACATTGGGGGTCGAGGAGGTGACCTCGATCCTCTCGGAGCAACCCTCTGTCTCGGTCACCTGTGACTTCTGCAACACCCCCTACAGCTTTGATGCAGTCGACTGTGCCCGGCTCTTTAACGACCCTTTGCCGACGGAGCAGTCGACCCTGCCGGGTCCGCAGACCCCGCAGTAGCAGCCGAGATGTCGCGGACCTGCACAAAGCGCTCGCCCGGACGCATCAGGCCCATCTCGTAGCGCGCCCGCTCCTCAGCCGTGACAAGGCCTGACTGGAGATCCTTGACCTCGGCCTCGAGCTCTTGAATCTCAACGCGCTGCGCCTGGACCTTCTCAAGCCGATCCGCATGATCGGCCTGCATTCGCCAGACCTGAATCCATCCGCCCTGCCCAAACCACAGCGGCAGCTGCAGGCCCAAGACTGCCAGGAGCATCCAGCCCGCCAGGCTTGGCCATCGCAGGCGAAAGGGCTGCCGAAAGGGCGGGCGAATCATGGCCTAGCGGCCCCGATTGCGGAGTTGGTAAAAGGCATCGATTCCAGGATAGGACCCCGACTCGCCAAGGTCCTCCTCGATGCGCAGCAGCTGGTTGTACTTGGCCATTCGGTCTGAGCGTGAGAGAGAGCCTGTCTTGATCTGGAGTGCGTTGGTGCCCACCGCAATGTCTGCAATGGTGGCATCTTCCGACTCACCTGAGCGGTGCGAGATCACGGCGGTGTAGCCGGCGCGCTTTGCCATCTCGATGGCTGCAAAGGTCTCTGAGAGGGTGCCGATTTGATTGACCTTGATGAGAATTGAATTGGCAATGCCCTCATCGATGCCTCGCTTGAGGATCTTGGTGTTGGTCACAAAGAGGTCGTCGCCCACGAGTTGAACCTTCTTGCCCAGCACCTCGGTGAGCCTGGCCCATCCCGCCCAGTCGTCCTCGGCGCACCCGTCCTCCACAGAGATGATGGGGTATTTGTCGCACCAGGTGGCCAAGACATCCACAAAGCCCTCGGCGGGAAGACAGAGGCCCTCTGCGCCGAGCGTGTAGCTGCCGTTTTTGAAAAACTCTGAGCTCGCGCAATCCAGGCCGAGTGCAATCTGACGGCCCGGCTCATAGCCCGCCTTCTCGATGGCCCGAAGGATCAACTCCATGGCCGCCTCGTGGTCCTTCACATTTGGCGCAAAACCACCCTCATCGCCCACTGCGGTCGACATGCCTTGGTCGTGGAGGAGGGCCTTCAAGGCGTGAAAGACCTCGGCCCCATAGCGCAGCGCCTCCTTAAAACTTGGGGCCCCCACCGGGATGATCATGAGCTCTTGCAGGTCGAGATTGTTGTTGGCGTGTGCACCGCCATTGATCACATTCATCATGGGAACCGGAAGCGCCATGGGGCCGCAGCCGCCAAAGTATCGGTAGAGGGGCAGGCCGGTCTCTCCGGCTGCCGCGCCACCGCTCGGGATTCTGCTACTGCCAGCATGGCATTGGCCCCCAGACGCGATTTGTTCTCGGTGCCATCGAGGTCGATGAGGGTGCGGTCGATAAAGGCCTGCTCAGCGGCGTCTAGGCCCATCAGGGCCTCGCCAATCTCGGTGTTGATGTGACCCACCGCCCTGAGCACCCCCTTGCCAAGGTAGCGAGATTTGTCGCCATCTCTGAGCTCGATGGCCTCTCGAGAGCCGGTGGAGGCACCACTTGGCACAATGGCTCGGCCCATCACACCAGACTCCAACAAGACATCGCACTCAACGGTCGGGTTGCCCCGGCTATCGAGAACCTCTCGGCCAATCAGATCAACAATCGCGCTCAAATCATCACCTCCGGATTAAGAAAACTGCGCCTCAAGAAAGGGCCTGGACTTCACCAACCGATCCAACGCCACCAACTGCTCGAGCAGCCGCTCCATGAGGTGCAGCGGAACAGCATTGGGGCCATCGGACAATGCCTTGGATGGGTCGGGATGGGTCTCCATAAAGAGCCCCGCCACCCCCACCCCCACTGCGGCTCGGGCAAGCACCGGCACGAACTCTCGCTGGCCGCCACTGCTCGTGCCCTGCCCGCCTGGCAGCTGAACCGAGTGGGTGGCATCAAAGACCACCGGGCACTGGGTCTCGCGCAGGATGGCAAGGCTGCGCATGTCACTGACAAGGTTGTTGTATCCAAAGCTCACGCCTCGCTCGCAGGCCATGAACTTATCGGTCTGCTGCCCCACCTCGGCCGCAGCCTCACGGGCCTTGTCGATGACATTCTTCATGTCGTGGGGTGCGAGGAACTGGCCCTTTTTGATGTTCACGGGCCGGCCGGCCTGGGCCACCGCGCGGATGAAATCGGTCTGTCGGCATAAAAAGGCGGGGGTCTGGATGACATCGGCCACCGCACAGACCTCAGCGAGTTCGTCAATGGCATGAACATCGGTGAGGATTGGCAGGCCCAGCTGGTCCTTTACGGCCTGCAAGATGCGCAATCCCTCGGCCATGCCCGGACCACGAAACGACTTGCCCGAGGATCGGTTGGCCTTGTCGTAGCTCGACTTAAAGATGAGGTGGATGCCAAGGGGCTGGCAGATCTCTTGCAGGCGCCCGGCTGTCTCAATCTGGAGGGCCTCGGACTCGACCACGCAGGGGCCCGCAATGAGGAAGAAAGGATGAGAGAGGCCCACCTCGGTGCCCATGAGGTTCATGCGCGCCCCCCAGATTGGGTCTCGAGCGCAGCCTCAATGAAGGAGCGAAAGAGCGGGTGGCCATGGCGCGGGGTGGAGGTGAACTCTGGGTGGAACTGAACCCCCACAAACCACGGATGCATTGCAACGGGCAGCTCGATCATCTCGACCAAGGACTCCTCAGGCGTCTCTGAGCTGATGACAAGGCCCGCCTGCTCGACCTGGATTTTGAGCCGATTGTTCACCTCATAGCGGTGTCGATGCCGCTCGTAGACCTCTGGCCCATAGATCTGATGGGCCTTGGTGCCGGGGCGAATCGGGCAACGTTGGGCCCCCAGCCGCATGGTGCCGCCCAGGTCAGAGGCCGCGGATCGGCTCTGAAGGCTCCCATCGGCCGAGACCCACTCGGTGATGAGTGCAATCACAGGGTGCGGCGTGTCGGGCGAGAATTCGGTGGAGTTGGCCTGCTCGAGACCTGCCACGTGCCGCGCATATTCCACCACCGCAAGCTGCATGCCCAGGCAGATGCCCAGGTAGGGCACCTTGTTGATGCGCGCAAATTCGATGGCCTTGATCTTGCCCTCGACACCACGCTTGCCAAACCCACCAGGCACCAAGATGGCATCGAATCCCCTAAGAAGCTCGGGCCCCGCTTGCTCGATTGACTCCGAGTCGATGTACTCGATGTGGACCCTTGAGCGGGTATGGAGCCCCGCATGATAGAGCGCCTCGGTAAGGGACTTGTACGACTCGGTGAGGTCGACATACTTGCCCACCATGGCCACTCGAATGGTTCGCTGGGGGTTGTCCAGCCGCTCGACCAGGTCATCCCAGACCGAGAGGTCGGGCGCCCGGGCAGTCAGGGCAAGGATCTCGCAGATCTGATCGTCGACGCCCTGCTCAAAGAGCATGCGTGGAATGCGATAGATGCTGTCGACATCGGCCACCGAGATCACCGCCTCGATGGGCACATTGGAGAAGAGCGAGATCTTGTCGCGCTCCTCGTTCGGAATGGCCCGATCGGCCCGACAAAACAGCATGTTGGGGCTGATGCCGATCTCCCGAAGCTTTTGCACGGAGTGCTGGGTGGGCTTGGTCTTGAGCTCGCCAGCCGATGGGATAAAGGGCACCAGGGTGAGGTGCACAAAGCAACTGCTGTGGCGGCCCTGCCGAAGGCTCAGCTGCCGAATGGCCTCTAGAAAGGGCAGCGATTCGATGTCACCCACGGTGCCACCGACCTCCACAATGGCCACATCGGGGGCATCGGCTGAATCTGCCCGGGCGCCCTTGAGGATGAAGGATTGAATCTCGTTGGTGATGTGCGGAATGACCTGAACCGTCTTGCCAAGGTACTCGCCTCGGCGCTCCTTGCGCAGCACCGTGTCGTAGATCTGACCCGTGGTGAAGTTGTTGTGCCTGCGGGTGCGGGAGTCGGTAAAGCGCTCGTAGTGGCCAAGGTCGAGGTCGGTCTCGGCACCATCTTCGGTGACAAAGACCTCGCCGTGCTGGAAGGGGCTCATGGTGCCCGGGTCGACATTAAGGTAGGGGTCCATCTTGATGATGGTGACCGAGAGGCCCCGGGACTCTAAGAGCGCCCCCATGGATGCCGCGGCAATGCCCTTGCCCAACGAGGACACCACACCTCCGGTGACAAAAACAAACTTGGGCATCAGTGCATCCGAGAGTGGAAAGCCAGATTATACCGATGCCGCCGTGCTTCAACCGCCGTGGATCAGATGGCAGCCCGTCTTTTCATCAAGTAACGATGCGCAGACACCGGGTGCCCGCTCCAAGACCGCCAGGCCATTGGGTGTCACCGCCATGACGGCCAGGTCGGTGATGATGAGGTCAACCGCATGAACAGCGGTAAGGGGCAGGGTGCAAGACTCCAGGATCTTGATCTCTTCTCCACCGTCTTTTTTCTTGGCCGTGTGTTCCATCAGGACGATGACCTTGGGCACGCCCGCCACCAGGTCCATGGCCCCGCCCATGCCCTTGACCATCTTGCCGGGAATCATCCAGTTGGCAAGGTCTCCCTGGGCAGAGACCTGCATGGCCCCCAATATGGCCAGATCAATGTGGCCCCCACGAATCATGGCAAACGAGTCTGCACTCGAAAAGACTGCTGAACCCGGCAGGGTGGTGACCGTCTGCTTGCTGGCATTGATCAGGTCTGCATCCACCTCGTGCTCGAGCGGATACGGCCCAATGCCCAGCAGCCCATTCTCAGACTGCAGCCAGACCTCGATGTTGGCTGGCACGTGGTTGGCCACCATGGTCGGAATGCCAATGCCAAGGTTGACGTAAAAGCCATCACGCAACTCCTGCGCAGCACGGGCGGCCATCTGATCTCGGCTCCAAGGCATCTCGACGCGCTCGCTCTCTTTGCTTTCCTATTGCGCGGGCCCGGCCGGCGCTCGGGTGGTTCGCTGCTCGATGGCCTTTTCGGGGTTCGGATGACAGACCACCCGCTTGACGAAAATTCCCGGTGTGTGAATGTCATCGGGGTCGAGCATGCCGTTTTCAACAATCTCTTCGACCTCGACAATCGTCATGTGACTGGCCATGGCCACATTCGGGTTGAAGTTGCGTGCCGTGCGCCGATAGACCAGGTTGCCCGCGCGATCGGCCCTCCAGGCCTTTACGAGCGAGACATCTGCTGAGAGGCTGCGCTCCATGATGAAGGCGTGGCCATCAAACTCACGGATCTCCTTGCCCTCTGCAACCATCGTTCCCACACCCGTCTTGGTAAAGAAGGCCGCAATGCCCGCGCCGCCCGCACGCAGTTTTTCCGCCAGGGTGCCCTGGGGCGTGAACTCAATCTCCAGTTCACCAGCCAGGAACTGCTGCTCAAGGATTTTGTTTTCACCCACATAAGATGAGGTCAGCCTGCGGACCTGCCGAGTCTGCAAGAGCCGCCCCAGGCCGCGGTCATCGGTGCCCGCCGTGCCACAAATCACGGTGAGCTGCTTCACGCCAATGTCTCGCACAGCGCCAATGAGTGCCTCGGGAACGCCACAGATGCCAAAGCCCCCAATGGCCAGGGTCATGCCGTCTTTCAGGACATCCTGAAGGGCCACTCGAGCATCGGGGTAAATCTTGTTCATCGTTCGCCCATAAAATATGGATGTGCACAGAGTATCAGCCCCCCAATGACCCGCGAGTCCATGTCGTTTGATGTGGTCATCGTTGGCGCGGGTCCTGCGGGTCTCGCCGCTGCCATTCGCCTCAAGCAAGAGGGTCGCATCCAGGGCCGAGAGCCCTCGGTCTGCGTGATCGATAAGGCATCCAGCATTGGTGGCCACACGCTCTCGGGTGCTGTCATGGACCCAGGCGCCCTCACCGAGCTGCTGCCCGACTGGCGGGCTCAGGGTGCCCCCATGGGCGTGCCGGTCTCCGAAGATCAATTCTGGTTTTTATCCGAGCATGGCCACCGTCAGGTGCCGCAGTGGCTGCTGCCCGACTGCTTTAAGAGCAACGGCAGCCAGGTGGTGCGCCTGTCTGCTGTGGTGGCCTGGCTGGGCGAGCAGGCTCAGGCAATGGGCGTGGAGGTCTACCCTGGGTTTGCAGCAGCCGAGGTGCTCTACGATGACACCGGCCGCGTGATCGGTGTGGCCACGGGCGATCAGGGCCTCGATGCCCAGGGCCAGCCCCTTGCATCACACGAGCCAGGCATGGCGCTGCTTGGCCAGTACACCCTCTTTGCCGAGGGCTCTCGTGGCCACCTTGGCCGTCAGCTCATCTCGCGCTTTGAGCTCGATGCAGGCGCAGATCCCCAGGCCTACGGCATCGGCATAAAGGAGGTCTGGTCCGTGCGCGCCGAGGTCTCCCGGCCCGGGCTCGTGCTGCACACCGCTGGCTGGCCGCTCGATGCCAAGACTTACGGGGGAGCCTTTGTCTACCACCTTGATCAACATCAGGTGGCCATTGGATTGATCGTGGGCCTGGGCTATCGCAATCCATGGCTGTCTCCGTTTGAAGAGTTCCAGCGGCTCAAACACCATCCGTCTCTGCGGCCACTCCTTGAGGGCGGCAAGCGCATTGGCTTTGGGGCCCGAAGCATCACCGCCGGGGGCCTCAACAGCCTGCCAAAGCTGTGCTTTCCTGGGGGAGCCCTGATTGGTTGCGAGGCGGGCTTTCTCAATCCCGCGCGCATCAAGGGCAGCCATGCGGCCATTCACAGCGGCATGTTGGCCGCCGATGCCTGCCTGCAAGCACTTGCAGCGCCCACCCCACCCCTGCTAGGCCTATTCGGCCGCCTTTCATGCAATCCTGATTTGCGATGAACTCCACCGAGGACGCAGCTTCAAACCAGCCATGGCCAGTGGTCTCTGGGTGGGAAGCCTTCTGTTTGGCATCTGACAGACCATCTTTCGAGGGCGATCGCCCATCACCTGCACCAGCGGCAGCCCAGTCACGCACCAGCTCGAGCCTGCAGGTGCCCATGCCCCCATCGTCTGCCCCAAGCCCGATGGAAGGGATCAGCTTTGATCGGCCATCGTCGGTCTTTCTCACTGGAACACAGCACACCGAGGGCAGCCATGCCACCTCACCTTGAAGGATCCGGCCGTTGCGCTGGCAGTCAACCTGGCCATCTATGCCGGAGCCAGGAGCACGGTACTGCCCCACTGAGAGTGTATGAGTACCTCGTGCCGGGGGCCAGCCCGTGACAAGTCTGACCGAGGGCGCGCGCCTACAAATCAATGCCCAGAATTGCATCCATTGCAAGACCTGCGACATCAAAGACCCAACCCAAAGCATTGTCGTTGGCTGAGGTGGGGGTGGTCCGAACTACAGCGGCTTGTGAAGGGGGGCGGCTCAGTCGATAAGTTGCGGCTCCTGACGGGCCACCGCCGCAATGGTGCGCACAAAGGCCGGACAATAAAGTGCCGTTGAGGCCCACCATGAGCATGGCCAGGCCTTGGATGATTGGCAACGGTACAAAGTCGCTATAGACCAGGCAGGCCGCTGTAAAAGCCGCCGGGAAATGAAAACGCCCCACCACGAGAGATAAAACGGCAGCCGCATGAATCGCGGCACCTGTGAGGCCAGAAAGATCGCAAAAAAGAGCGCCACCCCAAAGAGGGCATGGCCCATCCAGTCGATGTCGCGGCCATCGGCATGCTGCCCCGTGAGGAGCATCCACGACAGAAAACCCACCGCAGGCGGGGCCAAGAAGATGCACAGCGTGGGCATGAGGCGTTCGGGCAGCGGGGGCTGCACAAAGAGCATCCGACCCATGACCAGGGTGAGCATCACCACCCAAAAAAGCAGGCCCACGGCAAAGAACCACCAAGAGACCTCTAGAAATCCCAGCCGCACCCCACCCAATGGAATGACCACATTGGCCACCGCAGGAATGAACCAGGCCGGGTTGGCGTGAAGGGGCTGCAGGCCCTCTCGGTGGACCCAGGCATTGAGGATCGTGACCATCACCACGATCTGCAAGACCGCCCCAATGAGCCACAGCGGCAGGGCCAGGGGGGCAAACACGCCCAAGGCCACCGTGCCCATCAGGGCAAACGACACCGAGACCGCCGCAAAAAACGCAGACTTCACTGGGTGTTGCCATTCGGCCCGAACCTGCTGGGCATCGGTGACACATCGGGTGAGATAACGCATGAGCAGCAGGAAAAAGACCAGCCCGGCCAGCAGCCCGAGCCCATTGGCCATGATGGGCGCCAGACTCGGCAGCCACCCCATGACTGAGACCCGCCCCCAGACCAGTGCCAGGCCAGATAGGCCCATGACCATCGCAAACGATGAAACCGGCAGATGCACGAGCAATGGGGATGAGAAAAGGGGCATGGCTTGAACCTTTTGAAAGACAAGAGTACTGTATAAATATTCAGTTATTGCAAAGGCGGGCCATGAAACTCCTCACCGATCGGCAGCAAGAGATTCTCTCATTCATTGAAGGGCACATTGGGCAGACCGGCTACCCGCCCACCCGGGCCGAGATCTGCCAGGCACTTGGTTTTCGCTCCCCCAATGCGGCCGAAGAGCACCTAAAGGCCTTGGTTCGAAAGGGGGCCATCTCCATGGTGCCAGGCGCCTCTCGCAGCATTCGTTTGTTGCAAGAAAACGGCCGCCGGCTCCTCGAATCCATCAGCCTTCCCCTGGTGGGGCGGGTGGCAGCAGGTGCACCCATCTTGGCCACCGAGCACATTGAGTCCCACCACAGCCTCGATCCATCCCTCTTTAAACAACGGCCAGACTACCTTCTTAAGGTCCGTGGCATGAGCATGCGAGACGCTGGCATCCTCGATGGCGACCTCCTTGCCGTCAAGCGACTCAATGGCGGGCTGGACCAGGTGCGCAATGGTCAGTTGGTGGTCGCTCGCATCGAAGACGAGGTCACGGTGAAGTGGTTTCAACACAAGGGCCACACCGTGGCACTGCTGCCAGACAACCCCGATTTCGAACCCATTGTGCTCGACACCCGCCACCAATCCCTTGCCATTGAAGGCCTAGGGGTGGGTGTCATTCGCAGCGTTTAAATTTCGGAGCCCCGCGTCATGAACGCCATCGTGGAAGACCTCGTACAACGCCACCCAACCCTCTGGCGAGGGGCTGGCCATGTTCAGCATCAGGGGCCAGCATCGGTTCCCACGGGCCATGCCCGGCTCGATGCCCAACTGCCTGGCGGGGGCTGGCCGCCCGGTTGCATCACCGAGCTCATGGTCCGCGCCTTGGGCACCGGTGAATGGCGATTGCTCGCGCCGGCCCTCCAACGCCTGGCCCAATCGGGTCGCCACATTTTATTGTTGGCCCCCCCACACATTCCCCACGCCCCTGCCCTGGCTGCACTTGGCCTGCCCACCGAACAGTTCTTAGTGGTCCGGGCACGCCATGCTGCAGACCGTCTCTGGGCACTCGAGCAGAGTCTGCGCAGCAACCGTTTTGGTGCCCTGATTGCCTGGCTCGATGCCACCACCAAGCCAGAGGCCCTTCGTCGGTTCCAACTCGCTGCCCGCAACGCCCAGGGGCCTGTCTTTCTATTTCGGCCCTTCGAGGCTCAAACACAACCCTCGCCTGCGCCACTGCGGCTGGCGCTCTTGCCACGCCATTACCCGGGCCTGGCCGTGCAACTGCTCAAGCGCCGAGGCCCGGTGTCGGTCGAGCCCATCTTGGTCAATGTGCCCATGGCCAGCCGAGCCCTTCGCCCATTGGAAGAGGCCCATGCTCTGGATCGCCTGCCAATTCCCGAACGCCAGCCCCTCCTGCGTCCTCATACCGCCCCCGTCCGCACGGCTGCATCCCACTGAGTCGTTTGCGGCCGTGCGCATGCGCATGGCCCAGTGGGCGCTGCAGTTCACACCGGATGTCTGCCTGGGGCAGTGGCCCGATGTCATCTTGCTCGAGGTCGCGCCCAGTCTTCGTCTCTGGGGTGGGCGCCACGCCTTGTTGCATCAGCTGCAGACAGGGGCCGAGCGCCTGGGTTGGCCAGGTGTGCGCCTGGCCCACGCCAAGACCCCAAGGCTGGCTGAATGGCGTGTCTGCGCCCCTGGCCCGCTGCCCAAAGGCCCATCAGACCTTCCCTTGTCAGTGGTGCCCGAGGCCCAACCCCATCAAGACCGCTTCTCACAAATGGGCCTCACCACCCTGGGGGCCTTGCTCAACCTGCCCCGTGCAGGATTGCGCAGACGATTTGGAAAGGCCTTTGTGGTGGCACTGGAATCTGCCCTGGGTGAACGACCAGACCCTCGCCTGCCCATCTGTCCGCCAGCGGTCTTTGAAGAAGGCCTTGAGTTTGCGCTGCCCACCGACTCCAAGGCCATCTTGGAGTCGGCCTGCCAACGTCTTTTAGAGGCAGGCCTGGCCTGGCTGGCAGCCAAACAATCGGGCGTTGAGACATTTTGTTTTCGCTGTCATCAGGGTCGGCGACGCCATCAAGACCTCCTCATTCGCCTGTCCGAGGCGAGCCGTGACCGCGAGCGCATCCATCGACTCTTGTCTGAACGACTCGGCCAGACCAGCCTAGAGGCACCGGTCAGTGGCGTGGCCCTGCTGCTCGACAGACCCACTCCCCTCACAGACCAGACCACCGACCTCTTCCCACAGACACGCCCCGCTGATGCACAAGAAGGGCTGCAGGCCCTGTGCGAGAGACTCTCGGCAAGGCTTGGCGACGATCAGGTCTCGCGGCTGGTGGTCTGCAACAGTCACCGCCCCGAATCCGCCAGCGCCCTGCAACACTGGTCCGCCCAGCGGCCATCTGCGTCCAAGGCATTGCCGTCATCGGTGCCCATGGCGGCCCTGCCGCCTCGGCCAGTCTGGCTCTTGCAGGAGCCCCTGGCCCTGCGGCTCCTGCAAGAGCGCCCGCTCTACGAGGGGCCGCTGCGGCTGCGGGCTGGCCCCGAGCGCATCGAGGCTGAGTGGTGGTCCAGCCCAATTGCCCGCGATTATTTCGTGGCCGAGACCAAAGACCACCGACTCATCTGGATCTTTCGCACGCCGGCACATGACTGGTTTTTGCATGGGCTATTTGGGTAAGCACGCCAGACCGCCATGGACTATGCCGAGCTCGTCTGCGCGAGCAACTTTTTCTTTCAGTCGGGTGCCTCCCACCCCGAGGACCTGGTGGCCCGTGCCCAGAGCCTGGGCTACACGGCACTTGCACTCACCGATGAGGCCAGTGTCTCGGGCAATGTTCGTGCACACCTGGCTGGTCAGGCCACGGGCCTGCCCATCATCCACGGCGCACAGTTTGTAATCGATCAGGGGCCCCGCCTGGCCTTCTTGGCCCAAGACAAACGGGGCTGGCAGCAGCTGTGTCGGCTCATCACCCTGGGTCGGCGCCGTGCAGACAAAGGCCACTACCAGGTCTTTCAAGACGATCTCACCAACCAGTCGCTCGATGGCTGTTGGGCCATCTGGCTGCCCAGCGCCATGGCAGCCGAGACCAGCCTGCATGCAACCGGGCAGTGGCTCAAGGCCTGCCTGGGCGAGCGCCTCTGGATGGGCGTGAGCCTGCAGCTTCGGGCAGACGACCGCGCCTGGCTGCAGCAGCTGCAGGCACTGGGCAGCCTGCTGCGGGTGGGCCTGGTGGCCGTGGGCGATGTTCGGATGGCCCGCCGTCGAGACAAGTCCATGGCCGACTTGGTTGCCGCCATTGGGCATGGTCAGCCCTTAGAGGCCTGCGGCCAACAGTTGCTTGCCAATTCAGAGGCCTACCTGCGGCCACGGCTGCGGCTCGCACGCCTCTATCCAGAGGCCCTGATGCAAAACAGCGTGTGGCTCGCGCAGCGCTGCACCTTCTCGCTCGATGAGCTGCGCTATGAGTATCCCGACGAGATCGTGCCCGAGGGCCTCACGCCCACCCAGTGGCTGCGCCACCTCACCGAGGAGGGGGCCCGCAGACGTTTCCCACCAGACCAATGGCCAGAGGGCCTGCCCGCCAGTGTCCGCCAGCAGATTGAGCACGAACTCCAACTCATCCATGACCTGCACTACGAGCCCTACTTCCTCACGGTCTACGACATCGTGGCCTTCGCGCGCGCTAAGGGCATCCTCTGCCAAGGCCGGGGCTCTGCAGCCAACTCGGCAGTCTGTTATTGCCTGGGCATCACCGAGGTCGACCCCTCTCGCATGAGCATGCTCTTTGAACGCTTTATCTCCAAGGAGCGCAATGAACCCCCCGACATCGATGTCGACTTCGAACATCAACGCCGTGAAGAGGTCATCCAATACATCTATGCGAAATATGGGCGCCACCGTGCTGCCTTGGCTGCAGCCATCATTCGTTACCGACCACGATCGGCCCTTCGAGACACGGGCAAGGCCCTGGGCATCCACCCCATCCTGATCGACCAGGCCGCCAAGGGCCACAGCTGGTGGGATGGCAGGGCCATCTCAACAGCCGGCCTGTGCGAGGCCATCGAGGCGGGCCTCGCGCGACTATCAGCCCTGCCACTCGAGGCCCCGCTGCCACCCACACCATCAGGCAAGTCGCTTGAACAATGGGCGCAGCTGGCCACTGGGCTGGTGGGCTTTCCACGGCACCTCTCTCAGCATGTGGGGGGGTTTGTGATTGCTCGGCATCAACTCAGCGACCTGGTGCCCGTGGAGAATGCCGCCATGGCCGATCGCACGGTGCTGCAATGGGACAAAGACGACATCGATGCCCTTGGGCTGCTCAAGGTGGATGTGCTGGCCCTTGGCATGCTCAGCGCCATTCGGCGTGGCCTTGAATTTGTGGGCCAGAAACAGCGCCTACAAGATGCCCACGGCCAGCCTCGTTCGCTCTGGATGCAAGAGGTGCCTGCTGAGGATGCTCAGACCTACCAGATGATTCAGGCGGCCGACACCATCGGTGTCTTTCAGATCGAGTCGCGTGCCCAGATGAGCATGCTGCCGCGGCTCAAGCCCGCCTGCTTTTACGATCTCGTCATCGAGGTGGCCATCGTTCGGCCCGGCCCCATTCAAGGCGGCATGGTCCACCCCTATCTGCGCAGGCGCCAAGGCTTAGAGCCCATTGATTACCCCAGTCCAGCGGTAGAGAAGGCCCTGGCGCGCACCCTCGGGGTGCCCATCTTTCAAGAACAGGTCATGCAACTGGCCATCCTTGCCGCGGGCTTTACGCCTGGCGAGGCCGATCAACTCCGACGGGCCATGGCGGCCTGGCGCCGGCGCGGCAGCCTGGGTCCCTTTCACGACAAGGTCATCAACGGCATGCTCATCCGGGGGTATGCCCGCGAGTTTGCTGAGCGGGTCTTTGCTCAGATCGAGGGCTTTGGCGAGTACGGCTTTCCCGAATCACATGCAGCGAGTTTTGCACTGCTTGTCTATGTGAGCTGCTGGCTCAAGTGCCACCACCCCGATGCCTTTTTGGCGGGACTGCTCAATGCCCAGCCCATGGGGTTTTATGCGCCGGCCCAGCTCGTGCGAGACGCACAAGACCACGGTGTCACGGTGCGACCAGTCGATGTCCAGGCCAGCAGGGTCGAGGCCATGCTCGAGGCCGACCATGCCTTGGAGAGCCCATGCTGGCCGGTGCGGCTTGGGCTGCAGATGGTGGCGCAGCTCTCGGCAGGCGCTGCCGTGCGCATCGTGGCGGCCCGGCAGCAGGGCCCTTTTGAGTCGGTGGATGACCTCGCCCACCGTGCGGCCCTGGGCCGCTCAGATCTCCAGGCCTTGGCCGCAGCGCAGGCCCTTCGCTCACTGTCTGCTCACCGACACGATGCCGCCTGGCGGGCTGCTGGGCATGAGCGCCCGACTGCATTTTTGGAAGATGCTCGGGTGGCCGAGCCCAGCCTGCAAGAAGGCCTGCTGCTGCCACCCACCGAGGCCGATGATGTTGCGCACGACTACGCCAGCATGGGCTTGAGCCTGGGTCGCCACCCTGTGGCGTTTCTGCGGCCCACCCTGGCCGCGCGGTTTCAGAGCAGGCCCTTTGCAGAATTACAGCACTACCCCCATGGTCGTCTTGCACGGGCCAGTGGCCTCGTGACCCACCGACAACGACCGAGCACGGCCAAGGGCATTTTGTTTCTCACCCTCGAAGACGAGACCGGTCGCATCAATGTGGTGATCTGGCCCGATGTCTTGGAGCGCCACCAACAGGCCACCCTGCATGGCCAACTCCTCACCATCTATGGGCGCTGGCAACGCGACGAACGCATCTCACCGAGGGCCCCAGGCCAGGTCTTGAACCTCTTGGCCCTTCGGGTGGAAGACCACACGCCCCTGCTGGCCCAGGCACTCGGGCGGCTGGCAACCCAGTCTAGGGATTTTCGATAAAGGGCCTAGCCCTGGATGCGCCG
>JAGYKN010000016.1 GCA_018401615.1 Burkholderiaceae bacterium | reverse complement strand
GCAGCCGCCGAGAGTCCGGACCACCCGCCACCAATGATTGCAATGCGCCGGTGCACTCGGCCTGGCCCTAGCGGGGCAGCTGCCCAAGCGCTGCAGCGGCAGCGACCCAGGCCTTTCGCAGGGGGCCCAGCGAGATTCTCTGGTTGAGCACATCGAAGTTGGCCTCCTCAATGGCACGCAGGAGGTCTCGATACACCGCCGCCATGATCAATCCGGCACGTTGTCCCCAGCGTTCATCTGCAGGAAGAAGGCCCAATGCCCTGTCGTAGCGTTGATGGGCCCGGTCTGCGAGGGTTGCGAGCGCCTTAAGAAGGGGGCCAGAGGGGGTCAGGCGCAGCACCTCACGTCGTTCGATGCCAACCTCCTGGAGCAAGGCATCTGGCAGGTAGACACGCCCGCGGCGCGCATCCTCGCCAACGTCTCTCAGAATATTGGTGTACTGCAGGGCCGTCCCGAGCTCAGTGGCATAGCGCAGGGTCTGGGCCGAAGGGGGATGAAAGATCCGAGCAGACAGGCGGCCGACTGCGCCTGCCACGCGGTCACAGTAAGCATCGAGCGCCGCCCAGTCCTCCAAGTGCATCGGGTGGAGGTCTTGCTGAACACCCTGGAGGATTGCGTCTAGGTCTTCATCTGCCAGGGAAAACCTCAGTCGGATGGCCTGGAGGGCCTTGCCGACTGGGTGCTCGGGCTGGCCGTGGCGAACCCGGTCGAGTTCTGTGGCCCACCAGCTGAGCTTGATGCCCGCCACGGTCGGGTCGCTCACGTCGTCTGCGATGTCATCGACCTCTCGACAATAGGCATAGAGCACCTCCATGGCTGAACGCTTGGCGGGCGGCAAGAGCTTAAATGCAATCGTGAAGCTCGAGCCTGCAGCGGCAGCCTTCTTGGCACAGTATTCCTCGGGGGTCATGTCTCCATCCTCACGTCCCCATCCTCATGTCCAGAATGGCCCGCAGCAGCAGGCCCATCATGTTGTGCCATCGAATTCGAATCGACCGCGTCCAGGGCACAAGCGGGGCTGCACGGAGTTGGTGTGCGACCCACAAGCCACCCCGACGGGTCAGGGCAATCTCAATTGCCAGCCTCAGCGATGGCGACGGGCCTAGTCGCCGCAGCGATGCGGGCAGGTCGCGCCCCAGCTCAAGGTGATGGATGCCTCGGTCCACGAGCAGGTGGGTGAGCCGGCTCTGCTCTGCCGGGGGCAGCTGGCTGGAAAATGTCGTGGGGTCGGTCCAGTCCCACGCATCTGGCCATGCCGTCTTGGGCAGGTAGGGACGGCCTCGGGAGAGGTCCTCGTGGAGGTCTTGGGCAAAGTTGACGAGCTGCAGCCCTGAGCAAATATTGTTGCTTGCAGCATGGGCACTGGCCTCATGGATGCCCGCGAACCCGAGCAGCATCTGCCCCACGGGGTTGGCGGATCGGCTGCAGTAATCTGCAACGGCATCCCACTCTCTAAAGGGTGCAAAGCAGGTGTCTTGTTCAAAGGCCGACAGCAGATTGTGGGCGGGCTCAGGCGAGAGTCCCTTGGCGTCGAGCCGTTGGCGAAGGTCGAATCCCAGAGAGGTGAAGTGGTCTGATCGGGGGTCTCCATCAAGGCCAGCGGCAAGCTCGGAGAGTCCCTTCAGCCGCTCGGAGATGGGGCCTGACGACGGCTCATCAGCAAGGTCGTCTCCAGCCCGAGCAAACCGATAGAGGGCGAGAACGTCCGGCCGCAGCGCCCGCGGCAGCAGCCATGAGGCAACAGGAAAGTTTTCGTAGTGGTCGCCGCCGTGAACTGCACGACCGAGTCGCTCTGCATCCATGCGGAATTCTAGTCGTTGGGCATTCGATACAATAGGTGCAATGGGCCCGTGGGGTCGATTTTGCGCGAAGGTGGCGAAATTGGTAGACGCACCAGGTTTAGGTCCTGACGCCGAAAGGTGTGCGGGTTCGAGTCCCGCCCTTCGCACCACCCGATCAACAGACTGAGCAGACCATGACAGCAGAGACAATCCCAGCCCCTTCGAGCCTCGAGCGCAAGCTCCCACTGATCATCAACATGTCGGAGGTCGATGCGCAGGCGCAGAAGCGACTCCTCAAGATGGGCAAGACCATGAAGATGTCGGGCTTTCGCCCCGGCAAGGTCCCCATGAAGGTGGTCCAACAGACCTACGGGGCGCAGGCTCAGTCCGAGGCCATCGGAGATGTCGTGAGCCGGGCCTACAGCCAGGCCGTGGTGGCACAGAAGATCAGGCCCGCCGGGCCTCCCAACATCGTGCCAGTCGAGCCCCCAGAGGCGTCAGACGAGGGGTCTGCACCCAAGGAGCTGCGGTTTGAGGCTGTGGTCGAGGTCTACCCAGACATCGCCGTTCCAGAGCGGGGCAACCTTGCAGTCGAGCGCTGGAGCGCTGAGCCAGTCGATGCCGATGTTGACCGGACCCTGGAGACCCTTCGCAGACAGAAAGTCACCCACGAGACCACAGACCGCCCCGCCCAGGCCGATGACCGCGTGCGGTTGGATTTCGAGGGCAGCATCGATGGCGTTGCCTTCGACGGCGGCAGCTCAACAGACTTTCAATTTGTGGTGGGTGCAGGCCAGATGCTGCCCGAATTCGATGCAGCAGTCGTGGGCATGAGGGCCACAGACACCAAGACCTTTCCCCTCACGTTCCCAGCCGACTACCGTGCAACCAACCTTGCCGGCAAAGAGAGTCAGTTCAAGATCACACTCCATGAGGTCCTCGGCCCGGTCTTGCCGGCGCTCGATGATGCCCTTGCGGCGGCCTTCGGGGTCGAGCAGGGTGGGCTCGACAAGCTGCGCGATGACGTGCGCAAGAACCTCACGCGAGAGGTCCAGATCCGCTGCAAGACCAAGACCAAACAGTCTGTGATGGATGCCCTGCTAACAGCCTCAGCCTTCGATGTTCCAAAGGCCCTGATCGATGGCGAGAGCCAGCGCATGGCCGATCAGATGCGTGAGCAGATGGTCTCCCAGGGCATGAATGCAAAAGATGCGCCCTTTCCAGTTGAACTCTTTCGCGAGGGAGCCACCCGCCGAGTGCGGCTTGGCCTGCTGGTGAGTGAGATTGTCCGTGCCCAACAGCTGCAGGCCAATGAGGTGCAGCTCCGTGTGCTCCTGGGGGAGATGGCAGAGTCCTATGAGAAGCCCGAGGAATTCATCCGCTGGACCCTCAGTCAGGCGGATCGTCGGGCCGAGGCCGAGGCCATCGTCACCGAAGACAATGTTGTGGAGTGGGTCTTGGCTGCTGCCAGAGTGCAGACCAAGGCAGTGAGTGTGGAAGAGCTTATGAAAGAGGCCTCATGAAGATTCAGTCAGCAGTCCATCAAGACATCCAGGGATTGGGCCTTGTGCCCATGGTCATCGAGCAGTCAGGACGCGGCGAGCGGGCCTACGACATTTACTCGCGGCTGCTGCGCGAGCGGGTGATTTTCATGGTGGGGCCTGTGAACGATGCGACGGCCAACCTCGTGGTGGCGCAGCTGCTGTTTCTGGAGTCGGAGAATCCTGACAAGGACATCAGCCTCTACATCAACTCTCCCGGCGGATCAGTCTCTGCGGGACTGGCCATCTACGACACGATGCAGTTCATCAAGCCCGATGTCAGCACCCTCTGCATCGGCATGGCCGCGAGCATGGGCGCTTTCCTGCTGGCTGCAGGCCAGAAGGGCAAACGCTACACCCTGCCGAATAGCCGCGTCATGATTCATCAGCCACTGGGCGGCGTTCAGGGTCAGGCATCTGACATCGAGATTCATGCCCGAGAGATCCTGGCACTTCGAGACAAGCTCAATCAAATCCTTGCAGACCGAACGGGTCAGCCCCTTGAGACGATTGGCCGCGACACCGACCGAGACAACTTTATGGGGGCGGAGGATGCGCTACAGTACGGTCTTGTGGACCGCGTTCTCAGTCGGAGAGACTAATGGCAGAAAAAAAGGGGTCGGGAGAGAAGCTTCTCTACTGTTCCTTCTGCGGCAAGAGCCAGCATGAGGTCAAGAAACTCATTGCCGGCCCCTCTGTCTTCATCTGCGACGAATGCATCGACCTCTGCAACGACATCATCCGCGATGAGCAGGCGAGCCTGCCGGTCGCAGAGTCGGCAGACCAGGCCCTGCCCACGCCTCAAGAGACCTCAAACATCCTCGACGCCTATGTGGTCGGTCAGGATCGGGCGAAACGCAGCCTGGCCGTGGCCGTCTACAACCATTACAAACGCCTGCGCCAGAAGGGCAAGCACGACGAGGTGGAGCTCTCCAAGAGCAATATCCTTCTCATTGGCCCAACCGGCTCTGGCAAGACCCTCTTGGCCCAGACCCTGGCCCGGCTCATCAATGTGCCCTTCGTCATCGCAGATGCCACCACGCTCACCGAGGCGGGCTATGTTGGTGAAGACGTTGAGAACATCATTCAAAAGCTGCTTCAAAATTGCAACTACGAGGTCGACAAGGCCCAGCATGGCATTGTCTACATCGACGAGATCGACAAGATTTCCCGCAAGTCAGATAACCCCTCCATCACCCGCGATGTCTCGGGCGAGGGCGTTCAGCAGGCCCTGCTCAAGCTCATCGAGGGGACGGTTGCATCGGTCCCGCCTCAGGGAGGCCGAAAGCATCCCAATCAAGACTTCGTCCAGATCGACACCACCAATATTCTCTTTATCTGTGGCGGCGCCTTTGATGGGCTCGAGAAGGTCATCCGAGATCGAACCGAGAAGACATCGATTGGCTTTGGTGCAGAGGTGCGGTCAGCCTCCGAGCGAAAGCTAAGCGAGCTCTTTCAGGATGTGGAGCCCGAGGACCTCATCAAGTTCGGGCTGATCCCCGAACTGGTTGGGCGCCTCCCGGTGGTGGCCACGCTCGATGAACTCGATGAACCAGCCTTGGTGGAGATTCTCACCGGCCCGAAGAATGCGCTGGTCAAACAGTACCAATCCCTCTTTAACATGGAGGGCGTTGAGTTAGAGGTCCGCCCTGGTGCCCTCTCGGCCATTGCGAAGAAGGCCATCAAGCGCAAGACGGGTGCCCGGGGTCTTCGCTCGATCCTCGAGCAGGTGCTCCTCGACACCATGTACGAGCTCCCAAGTCAGAAGCGGGTCGCCAAGGTGGTGCTTGAGGAAAACGCGGTCAACGGCGAGTCCCCACCCCTGCTGCTCTATGGCGATAGCCCCAAGGTTGCCATCGGCCGAAAACGCAACGGCTAGAGGCTTGAATTCTCAAGTCATCGCCCCCATCTGTCGATCATTGACGGGTGCTCCCGTCGACCATCTGAAAGGCTGACATGTCGAAGACCGATTTTTTGCCCTCCGAGCCCACAGTCCTGCCGCTGCTGCCTTTAAGGGACGTGGTCGTCTTTCCCCATATGGTGATTCCTCTTTTCGTGGGACGGCCCAAGTCAATCAAGGCCATGGAGCGCGCCATGGAATCTGGCAGCCATGTCCTGCTCGTGGCCCAACGCAGCCCCACCCAAGATGACCCCTCTCTTGAAGACATCTATTCGATCGGCTGCCTCGCGTCGATTCTGCAGATGCTCAAGCTCCCCGATGGCACCGTAAAGGTCTTGGTCGAGGGTGCGCAGCGTGCCCGGCTCACGGATCTCCAGGAGAACGGCGATCACCTGGTGGGTGAATGCCACCCCATTGAGCCCGACACCGAAGATGGCCCCGAGCTTGAGGCCCTTCGCCGCACCCTCCTGGGTCAGTTCGATCAATTCGTCAAGCTCAACAAGAAAATCCCGGCCGAGATCCTCAATAGCCTGGTGAGCCTGGAAGACGCAGGCCGACTTGCTGACACCATCGCGGCCCACCTGCCGATGAAGCTCGAGCAGAAGCAGGCCATCTTGGAAGTCTTGCCCGTTGCCCAGCGGCTCGAGAAGCTGCTCGGTCAGATCGAGACCGAACTCGACATCCTGCAGGTCGAAAAGCGCATCCGCGGGCGCGTGAAACGCCAGATGGAAAAGAGCCAGCGGGAGTACTACCTCAACGAGCAGGTCAAGGCCATTCAGAAAGAGCTCGGAGAGGGCGAGGACAACGAGCTCGATGAGCTCGACAAGAAAATCAAAGCCGCTCGGATGCCCACCGAGGCCAGAGACAAGGCCCAGGGCGAGCTCAAGAAGCTTCGGATGATGTCGCCGATGTCAGCCGAGGCCACCGTGGTGCGCAATTACATTGATGCACTCGTTGGGCTGCCCTGGAAGAAAAAGAGCAAGATCAACACGAACCTTGAGGCCGCGGAGAACATTCTCGATACTGAGCATTTCGGGCTTGAGAAGGTCAAGGAGAGGATTCTCGAGGCCCTGGCAGTGCAGCAGCGCGTCGACAAGGTCAAGTCCCCAATCCTCTGCCTTGTCGGTCCGCCCGGGGTTGGCAAGACCTCGCTCGGGCAGTCCATTGCCCGCGCGACCAACCGCAAGTTCGTGCGGATGGCCCTCGGTGGTGTGCGCGATGAGTCCGAGATCAGGGGCCATCGCCGCACTTACATTGGCTCCATGCCCGGGAAGATCCTCACGAGCATCACCAAGGCTGGTGTGCGCAACCCGCTCTTCCTGCTCGACGAGGTCGACAAGATGGGAATGGATTTTCGGGGTGACCCGGCCAGTGCGCTGCTCGAGGTCCTCGACCCTGAGCAGAACAATACCTTTGTGGATCATTACGTTGAGGTCGAGTACGACCTCTCTGACGTGATGTTTGTGGCCACCGCCAACTCTCTCAACATTCCCCCGGCCCTGCTCGATCGGATGGAGGTCATTCGTCTCTCGGGCTACACCGAAGACGAGAAGGTCAGCATCGCCCAGCGGTATCTGCTGCAGAAACAGATCAAGAACACTGGCCTAAAGGAGTCTGAAATCTCAGTCTCGGAAGATGCCATTCGCGAGATGATTCGCTCCTACACCCGAGAGGCGGGCGTTCGAGGTCTCGAACGCGACCTCTCCAAGGTCTGTCGCAAGGTGGTTCGCCTCATCCTGACTGGCAAGAACAAGGGCCCCATCGCGGTGACAGCGGCCAACATTGAGGAGTTTCTCGGGGTCAAGCGATTCACCTTCGGAATAGCCGAGAAGGATGATCAGGTCGGAGAGGTCACGGGACTGGCCTGGACAGAGGTCGGCGGCGAACTGCTCATGATCGAGGCAGCGGTGATGCCCGGCAAGGGTCAGATCATTCGCACGGGCTCGCTCGGCGACGTGATGAAGGAGTCCGTAGAGGCAGCCCGATCTGTGGTGAGGAGTCGTTCACGCCGACTGGGCATCTCCGACGAGGTCTTCGAGAAGAAAGACATCCACGTGCATGCGCCGGAGGGCGCAACGCCAAAAGACGGCCCGAGCGCTGGCATTGCCATGACCACGGCGATGGTCTCTGCCCTCACGGGCATCCCCGTTAGGGCAGAGGTTGCCATGACGGGCGAGATCACCCTTCGCGGCGAGGTGCTCCAGATCGGTGGCCTCAAGGAGAAGCTGCTTGCGGCCCACCGTGGTGGCATCAAGACCGTCCTGATCCCTGAGCAGAATGTCCGCGACCTCGCGGAGATCCCCGACAACGTCAAGAATGCCCTGGAGATCATTCCAGTCCGTTGGATTGATCGGGTGCTCGAGTTGGCCCTGGCCTCTGCCCCAGTCCCGCTTGAAGATCTCCCCCCCAAGGCAGAGGCGGCAGCGCCTTCAGCCGACGGCCTTCAGACGGTCGCGGGCGAGGCCCTGAAGCATTAAACTCGAGGCCTTGCCATTTGAAACCCAGATAGAGATTGGATCCACCGCGTGAATAAGACAGACCTAATTGAACACATCGCGAAAAATGCAGACATCTCAAAGGCTGCTGCTGGTCGGGCCCTCGATGCCTTGATGTCTGGCGTGAAGTCCACGCTCAAAAAAGGTGGCTCTGTGACCCTGGTGGGTTTTGGAACCTTTGCTGTTGCCAAACGTGCTGCCCGCACTGGACGCAATCCCCGCACGGGAGAGGCCATTAAAATCAAGGCGGCAAAGCTCCCGAAGTTTCGACCGGGCAAGGCCCTCAAGGACGCATTGAATTGAGCCTCGATATTCTTTAATCTTCGAGGACCGTCGATTCGCTGGGTGCTTAGCTCAGTTGGTAGAGCGGCGCCCTTACAAGGCGTAGGTCGGGAGTTCGAGCCTCTCAGCACCCACCAGCATCGTCGACGTCTAGAGTAGAATATGGTTGGTTTATCTGGAGCGGTAGTTCAGTTGGTTAGAATACCGGCCTGTCACGCCGGGGGTCGCGGGTTCGAGTCCCGTCCGCTCCGCCACTTTTCCCCTTAGCCCATGCTCGATTTCATCCGATCAAACAAGCGGTTCCTCCAGTTTGTCTTGCTCTTGTTCATTGTTCCGTCCTTTGTGATCGTCGGGGCCTGGGACATGGTCTCACCGAATGCCGGCGCCAGTGTCGTGGCGGTGGTCGATGGCCGCGAGATTGACCGCACCACCTGGGAGAACGCTCACCGCAGGTCTGTCGAGCAGATGTCGGCTCAGTTTGGTGGCCAGATTCCGGCCGAGCTTCTGAACAATGCCGAGGCGCGGCGTTCCACCCTCGACCAGATCATCACCCGCGCCCTCATCGAGCAGGCGGCACATCGCTCGAAGGTGGGCGTCTCCGATGAGTCCCTCAAGACCATCATTGCCAACATCCCTGAGTTTCAAGACAAGGGCAGCTTTAGCCTTGCCCGCGCGCAAGCCTTTCTCAGGGAGCGGGGCCTCACAACCGAGACCTTCGAGCAGGGCCTGCGAAGCGATCTCTCCGCAGAGATCATGCCCCGTCTCATCGCCGAGTCATCGATCGGATCCCGCCAACTCGCCAGGCATCTCTCAAGGGCTGAGACAGAGGTGCGGCGTGTCCGGGTCCAGGCATTCCGTCCCGATGCCTTCCTTGCAAAGGCCGAGGCCTCCGATGCCGAGGTCACCCAGGAGTATCAATCCAATGCCCAGCGCTATCAGTCGCCAGAATCACTCGACATCGAGCTGCTCGTTCTTGGGGGCGAGCGCCCAGCAGCCGACATCGAGGCGTTTTCCAACCTCGTCTATGAGCAGAGCGACAGCCTTGCACCAGCGGCCAAGCGATTTGGCCTGAGCCCCTTGACTGTCCGAGGCGTCGGCCGTGAGGGCGTTGCGCCGGGCGCCATTCAAGATGCAGATGCCCGCGCGGCCATGCGCAACCCAGCCCTCCTGGCACAACTCTTTAAGCCAGATGTCTTGGTGGATCGTCGCAACACCGAGTCGGTCGAGATTCGAGCGGGCCTGTTTGCCAGTGCAAGAGTCGTGAGGCACCTGCCGGCGTCGTCTCTTCCCCTAGAGGCGGTCTCAGCCGACATCCGCAAGCGTCTCCAGCAGATGAAGGCGCTCTCTGCGGCTCAAGAGGCAGCAAAGCGTTGGGCATCCGATTCATCGGCCGTCGCAAGGCAGCCGATCCTGTCTCTTGCGCGGGCAGATGCTCGTTCGGCCCTGCAGTCGCTTGGCGTGTCTGAGCAGTCACCGCAGGCTCGCGCGGTCCTCATGGCGGTCTTCTCTGAGCGACTCCGCCTGGGTGCTCCCGCCCAGATTGACCTCGGTGCCGATGGCGTCTTGTCCATTGTTCTCGATTCGGTTCGCCTGGCCTCAGATGATTCTCCCGGCGCCCGAGATAGGGTCGGGCCCGCATTCGGACTCATCCAGGAACTCGAGGCCGATTTCTCCACGCGGGTCTGGCTGCGCGAACTCGAACAGCGCTACAAGGTTGAGCGCTTCTCCAAGAGAATCGAGGCGGCTGAGTCATAGTCGGAGGGCGCAGGGCCGCCCAGCACCACGACCCTTGCGGTGGCCTGGCCTGGATAGTTTCGGCCAATCGAGCGGGTGTAGCTCGGATCATAGTGTTGGTCGAGGAGTCCCTCGACGAGGGCCCTCCAATCCTGCCTCTCGATCTGATCAAGCCAGCATCGGGTCTGCTCATCGCCAATGAGCGGCCGTAGTTTTTCAATCTGAAGTTCCAGCCGTGCTGGCTCACGAAGGAAGTGCGCATACTCCTCACAGAGCAGGGTCACGCGATCTTGGGTTGGAAGTGACAGGCTCAGACACTCGCTGGCGCGCATCTTCTCCATGAGGACCTGTGGGATCTGCACGTTGCCGATCTTCCTGCTCTCAGACTCGACATAGATGTCCTCGTCTGTTGGGAGTGCCCGTAGCGCCGCCCAGAGTCGAGATTCAAAGAGCCTCTGACTTGGCTGGGCCCTGTCGGGCACCGCCCCTAGAAGAGACCCGCGATGCGCTGCAATTGCCTCGAGGTCTAAGACGGCTGCACCGCGCTCGGAGAGTGCATGGAGAAAGCGAGTCTTTCCGCAACCCGTCACGCCGCAGACCACCCTAAATCGCCTCTCCGCCACAAGGCCCGAGAGGCTCGAGAGAATGTGTTGGCGAAAGGCCTGCATCCTCCCCGACTACTTTTACACGCCAGCCGATCTGGGTCAGAACAATGGCCAGCGCCCCGCTGCGGCTCCCCCCCCTCCAGCAGTAGACAACCGGTGACCAATCCCTTGGCCTGTCAGCCAGGGTGGTCTCCAGAAGCGAGGCAATGTTGCGTGCAATCCGCGCCGCACCCTCTCGTTTGGCCTCGAATGAATCCGTTGTGTAGCGAGTCCCAATGATCACGCGTTCGTGGTCAGACAGGACCGGGGTGGAGATGGCACCCGGCAGGTGGTCCGCCTCGAATTCAGCAGGCGTGCGGGCATCGAGTATGTCGTCAAAGGCAATGGATCCCGCGAGAAGCGCCTCGACGGATACCGTCTCTGGTCCGGGTGGTCGACTGCTCACGCTCTATTTACAGGTGTGCTCTGTCCGAAGAGCAGGGCCCTTGCTTTGTCATCTGTCAGGGGACGTCGACGGTCGGCCAGCACCGCCACGCCTCGCCTGACTGGCTCACGGGATGCAATCGAGTCAAACCAGCGCCTCACCGATGGGAAGTCATCGAGCTGCACACCCTGGTTTGCATGTGAGGCCGCCCATGCCCAGCAGGCCATGTCGGCGATGGTGTAGTCGTGGGCCGCAAGGAATTGGTTGGAGGCCAGACGAGTCTCGAGCACGCCGTAGAGGCGCTGAGCCTCCTTGGTGTAGCGATCAATCGCGTAGGCGATGGGCTCTGGGGCATAGAGCCTAAAGTGATGAGCCTGCCCGAGCATGGGACCAAATCCGCCCATCTGAAACATCAGCCACTGCAAGACATCGAAACGCTCTCGGTCTGTCTTTCCGAGAAAGCGCCCCGACTTTCCAGCCAGGTAGAGCATGATTGCGCCGGACTCAAAGAGGGAGATGGGCTGGCCATCTGGGCCGTCTGGATCGACGAGTGCAGGGATCTTGTTATTCGGGCTGATGGACAAGAAGCCGGGCTTGTACTGGTCGCCGGCACCGATGTCCACGGCCATTGCCTGGTAGGGCAGGCCGAGCTCCTCGAGGAGGATGGAAATCTTTTTACCGTTCGGGGTGGGCCATGTGTAGAGCGTGATCATCTTGTGTCTCCTGTGAGCATGAAGACCTGGTCGGTCGTTTCTTCTGTCTGCAGCCAGATGGGTTCGAGCGCAGGGAACTCGTGTTCAAAGAGCGCCATGGTGTTTTTATACTCGAGTCCAACCTCAACCAGGAGCTGACCACCCTGGCGGAGCCGCCCTGGACACTGCGCCAGCAGGCGGCGCAGCATCTGCATCCCATCGTCACCGGCCTCGAGCGCAAGTCTGGGCTCGTGCCCAAACTCCTCTGGCGCGGCGTCAATGGATGCCGTGGGCACATAGGGTGGGTTGCACAGAATGAGGTCAAACCGAGAATCGCTGGGCAGGCCTGCGAGGAGGTCACTCTGAACCAGCCTGACGCGATCGGTGAGGCCAAAGTCATGGAGGTTCTCCCCGGCCAGTTCCAGGGCAGCCGGACTGATGTCGACGGCCAAGACCTCTGCCTCTGGGTAGGCGAGGGCCGCCAAAATGGCAAGCGATCCGCCCCCGGTGCAGAGGTCTAGGATGGTTTCGGGCGCCTCATGTTGGCCGGGAATGTCGGCTGGGCTGAGGAACTCCGCCAGCAGGGAGCGAGGAATAATGGCCCGGGGGTCTGAGCGAAAACGATGACCCCGAAGCATGGCCGCCCCCAGTATGTAGGCGGTGGGCTCTCGCATCTGGATGCGTCGCTGGGTGAGCATCCAGAGGTGCAGCTTTTCGGCTGGCAGCAGCCGCAGTGACTCGAGCGGCTCCGATGTCTCGACGGGCAGGGCAAGCCCACCGAGGACAAGCCATCTGGCGTCATCCCAGTGGGTCTGTACGCCCTGCCCAAGGCCTGTCTGCATGCGAGACATCTCTGAGGCAATCGCACGAATCCAGTCACCAATGCTGAGCAGGGCGAGCTCTCGCTCTGCGGGTAGGCTATCGAGCAGTGGCGAGGTGCTCAAGCTGCCTTGGAATCGTTGGACTGCTGATGCGGCAATTCAATCAAGAGCCTGGAGATGAGGGCGCGGTAGATGAGGTGGAGTTGGTCGATCTCATCTAAGGCGATGGACTCATTGACCTGATGGATGGTGGCGTTGGGTGGACCAAACTCAATGACCTCTCGACAATGCTTTGCGATGAATCGCCCGTCGGATGTTCCGCCTGAGGTCGAGAGGGTGGTCTCTACCGTGGTGACAGACGAGATTGCAAAGCGCATGGCATCGCAGAGGGTTCCAACCGGCGTGAGATAGGGGTCGCCACCGAGGTTCCAGTCGATTCGATGCTCAAGGTTGTGCCGGTCTAGAACCGCCTCGAGCCGAGCCTTGAGTGCATCGGGGGTGCTGACACTCGCGAATCGAAAATTAAATGAGGCAGTAAGGGCCCCGGGAATCACGTTGGTGGCACCCGTGCCCGCCTGGAGGTTTGAGACCTGCCAGGTCGTGGGGGGGAAGTATTGGCTGCCGTCATCCCATTTGATGCTGGCCAGTTCTGCCAGGGCAGGCGCAAAGCGATGGATGGGATTGTCAGCAAGGTGGGGGTATGCAACGTGTCCCTGCTTCCCAAAGATGGTGAGCTGACCAGACAGGGAACCGCGGCGACCGTTCTTGATGGTGTCGCCCACTTGCAGGCCCGATGTGGGCTCCCCCACAAGGCAGTAATTGAGCTGCTCGCCGCGATGCGCCAGGGTCCGAAGGACCTGAACCGTTCCGTCGATGGCTGGCCCTTCCTCGTCGGAGGTGATGAGAAAGGCAAGGCGACCATGAAAGCTTGGGTGCTGCCCGATGAAGTCTTCTGTGGCCGTGACGAATGCGGCGACCGATGACTTCATGTCTGCGGCACCCCGGCCAATGAGCCTGCCCTCTGTGGTGATGGCCGCTGCAAAGGGGGGCGATCGCCAGGCCTCTGGCGGCCCTGGTGGCACGACATCGATGTGACCCGCCAAGACAAGGGTTGGTCCCGGCCGCCCGCCCTCCCGCACAGCCCAGAGATTGGTGACATCACCAAATGGCATGACCTCGGTCTTAAAGCCGAGACGGTCGAGGTGGCCTGCGATGAGTGCGCAGCAGCCCTCGTCCCTCGGGGTGACCGACGGGCGACGAATCAGCTCTCGGGCGAGGGCAACGGTTCTGGAGTCGACGGACGGCATAAGAGGATGCTTTCGTAGAGTGGCTCGGAGAATCCTACGGCAAGCTGTTCATCCCACTCCAGGATGGGCCTTTTGAGCAAGAGGGGATGCTCCAACATGAGCTCGAGGGCAGAGGTCTGATCAACAACCCCCTGCCGAACGGTCTCGGGCAGGCGACGCCAGGTCAGGCCCCTGCGGTTCAAGAGGCTGTCGTGCGGAATGTGTTTGAGCCAGGCCAAGAGTTGATCCCGCAGTGGCGGGGCAGAGCGGATGTCGACGAACTCAAAGCCCACCTGGTGTGCAATCAGCCAGCGACGGGCCTGGCGGACTTGATCGCAGTTCGGGATGCCGTGAATGCGAGGGGTGGACATGGCGTCTGAGGCCCTCGATTAGGCGCCGCGCAGGAGCTCATTGATGCTGGTTTTGGCGCGTGTCTGTGCATCGACGCGCTTGACGATGACAGCGCAGGAGAGGCTGTACCTGCCGTCCTCAGACGGCAGGCTCCCTGGGACCACAACGCTGCCAGCGGGGACCCGACCCATGTGCGTCTCACCAGTGGTTCGGTCATAGATGCGGGTCGACTGACTGATGAAGACCCCCATCGAGAGCACAGAATTCTCCTCGACGATGACACCCTCGACCACCTCAGAGCGGGCGCCGATAAAACAATTGTCTTCAATGATGGTGGGATTGGCCTGCAGGGGTTCGAGAACACCGCCGATCCCCACCCCCCCTGAGAGGTGGACGTTCTTGCCAATCTGCGCGCAGGAGCCCACGGTGGCCCAGGTGTCGACCATGGTGCCCTCGTCAACATATGCGCCGATGTTCACGTAACTTGGCATCAGGATGACATTGCGTGCCAGGAAACTGCCGCGGCGTGCAACCGCCGGGGGAACCACGCGGATGCCAAGTGCCTGCATCTGTTCAAGGCTCATCCCCTCGAACTTGGTGGGAACCTTGTCGAAGAATTGAAGATCACCGGCCTGGACAGCGCGGTTGTCTGTGAGGCGAAAACTCAGCAGGACAGCCTTCTTGACCCATTGATGGACCTCCCAGCCTGCGGCTGTCTTGTTGGCGACCCTTAGGGTTCCCGCATCAAGCGCATCGATGACCGTCTCGACCGCAACCCTGACTTCTGGTGGGCACGCCGTTGGGCCAAGGCTTGAGCGGGCCTCCCAGGCTGCATCGAGTGTGATGGCAAGTTCTTGGTGGCTCGGTCTCATGCTCGCTCCAGTCTCAGGATGTTAGGCGTTGCGGGTGGAGGGCTGGGCATCAAAGCTGCCAAGCTCGATTCTCGGGGTGGGGGTCCAGTCGGCCGCCCGATGTTCGGCGATCACCGTGGTGAAGAGTCCGCCACGCACGTACCACTTTGCAGTGAGTCGAAGAAAACGCGGGGCGCAGGCTGCCACGAGATCGTCGGTGATCTTGTTGGTCACGGCCTCATGGAAGGCCCCCTCGTTTCGGAAGGACCACATGTAGAGTTTTAAAGACCTGAGTTCGAGGTTGCGTTGGTCCGGAAGGTAGTCGATGGTGAGGTGGGCGAAGTCCGGCTGGCCGGTGAGCGGGCACAGGCAGGTGAACTCTGGCACCTCGATGTGGACGTGATAAGGCCGCTCGGGTTTGGGGTTGGGAAAGGTGTCGATGTCTTTGGAGGGTTGACTGGGCATAAATCGAGCCAATAGATTGGTTTTGTCTGTTTTTAGGTGCAGATAAGCAATAAATAATGTTTTTTGGCGCCTTTTAAGGGCTGGGCCTTGGATGCTATTATAGCGCAGCCCTTTCTCCGACCTGATCCGTGCGACTCACCCAACTCCGCCTCTCCGGCTTTAAGTCATTTGTCGACCCCACCAGCTTCCAGGTCTCAAGGCAGCTCGTCGGCATTGTTGGGCCAAATGGATGCGGCAAATCCAATGTGATTGACGCGGTGCGATGGGTCCTGGGGGAGTCTCGGGCAGCCGAATTGCGCGGCGAGAATATGCAAGACGTCATCTTTAACGGCTCTGGGGCCCGAAAGCCTTCCGGACGCGCGAGCGTCGAGCTGATCTTCGACAACAGTGCAGGGCGCCTTGGTGGTCCGTGGGGCCGCTTTGCAGAATTGTCCGTCAGGCGAGTCCTCTCGCGTGATGGTCAGTCCTCTTATCAGATCAATGGCCAATCGGTGCGGCGAAAAGACGTCTATGACGTCTTCCTCGGCACTGGCCTGGGCCCTCGTGCCTACGCGATCATTGGGCAGGGCATGATTTCGCGTGTCATTGAGTCTAGGCCCGAGGAACTCCGGGTTTTTTTAGAAGAGGCCGCTGGTGTCTCGAAGTACCGAGAGCGTCGGCGTGAGACCGAGCATCGCCTTGGAGATGCCAAGGAAAACCTCGCCCGCCTCGATGACATCCGAATCGAATTGCAGTCAAGACTCGATCAGCTCGAGGGCCAGGCAGAGGCGGCCTCTCGATTCCAACAGAAGACGGCTGATCGGGCCTCGCGGCAGTCGCTCCTGCTGGCCATTCGTCGGCATGAGTGCCGAGTCGCCCTTGATGCCCAGGAGATCGAGCGTCAGCGCCTCGCGACGGCCCTTGAGGCCGTTCAGGCGGGGGTGCGGTCGCTCGAGCGTCAGATTGAAGAGTCCAGGCAATCCTCCGAAGAGGCGCAGTCGGTCTCGCAATCAGCTCAGGCGCAGCTCTATCAGATCAACACAGAGATCGCCCGTCAGGAGACGATGGATCGGGGCCACCAGCATGCCAAAGACAAGGCGGTGGCCGCCCGGCAGGTCCTCCTGCTGACCATCGAGGGTCTGACAACAGAGGAGGCACTGATTCAAGAGGCACTCGCCAATGCGCAGGGCATTCTCTCGGACAGGCGCGCCTCCTGCGAGCGGCTCCTGCAGGAGGTTGACCAGCAGCGGCAGGCACTTGAGCCCAAGGCTGCCCATCTCGAGACCCTCCAAGCCAGCCTCGCAGAGGCAAGGGTCACGCTGGCCGCTGCCCAGGCGGAGCGTCGCGCCCTGCAGGCCCGCCGTCAAGAAGTCGAGCGACAGCAATCGGAAATTCGGGAGCGCCTTGAGCGGCTCTCTCAGGAGCGCGGTGGCCTGGAGCGACTCGATCCAACGGCCTTGTCGTCCATCCTCACCCAGCAGGCTGAGGCAGTGACCCTTGCGGGGCAGGCAGCAGCCGAGGTGCTTCAGCATCAGTCCGCGCTCATGTCAGCCGAGCAGCAGCACGAGGGCAGCCAACAACATTGGAAGGCAAGCCGTGCCGAGCTCGACGTTGCCCTTGCCGAGTTCAATGCGCAGTCCAATCTGCTTGCCCAACTCGAGGCTGACCAAGACCTCGACCCCTGGCTTGCCAGGCAGACTTTCAATCAGGACAGACGGCTCTGGTCGGTCCTGCGCGTGGTCGATGGTTGGCAGAGCGCGGTCGGGATGCTCCTTGCTGATCGCCTGGGCGCAGCCGTGGTCGAGCGTCTCGATGGGGTCGCAGGGCTTGAGGCGCTCAGCCCACCAACGAGGCTTCACCTTGTGGAGTCCCATCAAGACACCGATGTCACCGAACAACCCCCTCCCTTTGGTAGCCTGCAGTGGCAGTCGCTCTCATCAGTGGTGCTGGGCGATGACGCGGCCGCAGAGGCTGCGCGGCACTGGGTGCGCCATGTCTTTATTGCCAAAGACATTCGGGAGGCGCTTGAACATCGCCTGCAACTGCCGGCCGGCGCATCGTTCATCACGCCCCTGGGCGAGCAGGTCTCTCGGCATCACCTTGCCCTGGCGGGCCCCGAGGGGGCAACGGGTCAGGGGAGCGCAGGCCTCTTGGCGCAGCGCGATCGGGTGGCCGCGTTGGAGCGACGTCACCGTGCCGCAGAGATTCACTTTCAAGACGCCGACCGACAGCTCGAGGCCATCAATGCCGCGCTCACGTCGGCGCGTCAGCATTGTTCGCGGGCCTCAGAGGCGCAGGCCCGAGCAGGCGCCCGGGCCCATGAGCTAGAGCTCTCCGCCGTGCGCCTGCAGGAGAAGAAATCCCGTCTGGAATCCGCTGAGCTCGAGCTGGCCAGGGGGGAATCGGATCTCCAGCAGTCCCTTGAGGCCTCGATGCAAAGGCTTGCCGAGGTGGACGCCAATGCACATCAATCGTCTGAGCTCATGGCCGGACTCGAGCAGGTGGTCCAGGACCTGGTGGCCGAGCAGGGCGCGTGCTCAGAGGATGTCGGGCAGTTGCGGCAGGCCCTTGTCGAATCGGAGCGTCGGCTCCAAGAGGAGCGCCTCCAGGAGCGCTCGGAGCAGGAGCGCGGGCACCGCCTTGCCGATCAGATCAGCGACCTGGCCAGGCGTCGACTGGAGTCCGAGCAGCGCCTGGAGCAGGCCATGCTCGATGAGTCGGCCGCCACATCTTCCCTGGACCAGAGCCCATTGCAGCAGCTGCTCGACCAACGGCTTGGTCGGGAGCAGGCCCTGCAGGAGGCGCGCCGATTGGCTGACGAGGCAGCCCATGCCCTTCGGCAGCTCGATGAGCAGCGCCAGACAACAGAGCGGCAGGCCGTCCCCATTCGGGATCAGCTCGCCCAGGCCGAGGCATCTCGCGCGGGGGCGCTCGCCACCATCGAGCAGATCGATCAGCAGACCAACGATCAGTCCATTGATCTCGATGCAGTGATCTCAGGCTGGCCAAACGGATTGCCGCCTGCCGACCTGCCTCGCCCCACAACCCTTCAGGCAGATATCAACCGGCTTGGCCGAGAGATCGAGGCCATGGGACTGGTCAACCTGGCTGCCCTGCAGGAGCTCGAACAAGGCCGCGAGCGCAAGGTCTTTCTAGATGCCCAGGCCGCCGATCTGCTCTCTGCAGTGGAGACGCTTGAAGATGCCATTCGCAAGATCGATCGCGAGAGCAGGGCGCTCTTGCAGTCAACCTACGACACCGTCAATCAGAATTTCTCGAACCTCTTTCCCAGGCTATTTGGCGGGGGAGAGGCTCGCCTGGTGCTCACCGGAGAGGAGATCCTCGACAGCGGTGTTCAGGTCATGGCGCAGCCCCCTGGCAAGAAAAACGCAACGATTCACCTGCTCTCGGGTGGTGAGAAGGCCCTGACTGCCACGGCCCTGGTCTTTGCGCTGTTTCAGCTCAACCCCGCTCCCTTTTGCCTGCTCGATGAGGTCGATGCGCCGCTTGATGATCCCAACACCGAGCGGCTCTGTGGCCTGATCAGAGAGATGTCTGCCGTGACACAGTTCATCTTTGTGACACACAACAAAATTTCGATGGGCCTTGCGGAGCATCTTGTCGGCGTCACCATGCAGGAGCAGGGTGTCTCCCGGCTGGTTGCAGTCGATCTGGAATCGGCAAACGCCCTGGTGCAAGAGGCGGCCTAGGCCGTGCTCTGGCTGCTCCTCGGTCTGGGGGCTGGTGTGCTGACATCGGTCTTGGTCTTTAACTGGCGGGAGCGTCGACAGCTAAAGGCCCTCACCGCCCCTCGAAGGGAATCGGCGGCCGATCAACGACTCGAGCAGGAAGAATCCCACGAGGACATCGATGACCGTTGGGAGTGGGGCGTTGAGATGGTGATCCGGCGCTCGACCCTCCTTGATGACCGCCAGTGCCCCGCCCGAATGGGCAACAAGCCGTCTCGCCTGGTGATCACAGGCAATCAGACCGCCACCCTGGCTGTCTTGCTCGCAACCCGACAAGGCGGACTCACGGTGGATGACCATCAGGCTGTTGGCGACCAGGTCTCGCAATGGGAGGCCTCTGGGGCGATCCGGCTGCCCGCCTCTGCAGTGCCGCCCTTCTCAGATCTCGTGCGCCGGGCAAGACAGGCCGAGGCCGACATTGCCGATCTCGATGGTCAGCTGATTTTTCACCTGCAGGCAGAGGAGCCCGCGTCTTCAGAGACCATCTTGGCATGCTGTGAACAACTCGGTCTGTCGCAGCGAGGAGAGGGGCGCTTTTCGATGCTCGATGAGGATGGCCAGATTGGATTTAGTCTCCTGCCAGCCGATCAGGGGCTGATGCTGTCGTTCCTGCTCGACCTGCCCAGGGTCTGCGACCCAGAGTCGTGGTTTGTTGAGATGGCCGAGACTGCCCGACGCCTTGCGGAGGCGCTCGACGCCGAGATCGTCGACGACAGGGGGATGGTCCTGACAGAGCAGGCCATGGGCCTCATCCGAGAACAGGTCCGCCAACGGGCAGAGATGCTGACAGCGGCTGGCCTTCGTCCGGGCGGGGTGCTTGTGAGGGGCATCTTCCAATGACCTCCGAGCCGATCGACCTGCTTCGGCAGCGAGAGCAGCTTCGGGAGCAGGTCGCTTGGCATCAGCTTCGCTACCATCGCGACGACGACCCCGACATCAGTGATCAGGAATATGACGCCCTGGTGGCCCGCCTGTCTGCGATCGATGCCGCCCTGGGGCCAAGCCTGGCGGCCGATGCAGGGGCGTCGCCGGCAGACCGTGTGGGCGCCCCGGCCCGTCGAGACCTTCGAACCATCCCACATCGGGTCCAAATGCTGTCGCTCCAAAACATCACGGAGCAGGCAGAACTCGAGGCCTTTGACCGTCGCCTGGCAGGCCTGCTGCCGTCGGATTTTCTGCCGCCTCGCTATGCCGTGGAGCCAAAGATTGATGGCCTTGCCTGAGCATTCGCTATGTCGAGGGCCGCCTGGTCGAGGCCGCCACGAGGGGAGACGGTGCCGTTGGTGAGGATGTCACCGCCAATGTGCGAACGATCGCTGCCATTCCAGCGGCATTGGAGGGCATTGGCTGGCCAGCCGTGCTGGAGGTCCGTGGCGAAGTCTTCATGCGCAGGGATGACTTCTTGCGCATCAACGAGCGACACCTTCAAAGGGGTGAGCGGATTTTTGCCAATCCCCGAAATGCGGCCGCCGGAGCCTCAGAGCAGCTCGACCCAGCCATCACCGCCTCCCGGCCACTGGAAGTTTCATGGCCCATGGCCTTGGAGAGTGGGCGGCCTCGCTGCCACTGCCAGACACCCACTCCCATGCCATGCATCAGCTCTCGAGGTGGGGCATTCCGATTGTGGCTCGACGACTCGAGTCGGCAACCATCGATCAGGCCTGGGCCTTTCTTGCGGGCCTGGCCCAGGATCGAGATGGCCTCGACTTTGAGATCGATGGTGCTGTGATCAAGTTGGAGTCATTGCAGGCGCAGAAGATTGCTGGCCATCTCTCTCGGGCACCGAGGTTCGCAATGGCCTTTAAGTTTCCAGCCCAAGAGGTCACGACACGGCTCCTGGCAATTGAGGTTCAGGTTGGCCGAACCGGTGCGCTCACCCCAGTGGCAAGGCTCGAACCGGTCTCAGTCGGGGGCGTCTTGGTGAGCAATGCCACGCTGCACAATCCCGGAGAGATCGCGCGAAAGGACCTGCGGGAGGGCGACATGGTCTGGGTCCGCCGTGCGGGCGATGTCATCCCAGAGGTGGTCGGGCCTGTCTTGTCGAGGCGACCAACGGGCCTGGTCCCCTTTGCGTTTCCTCAGCGTTGCCCATCCTGTGGTGGTGGCGTGGTCCAGCCGCCCGGCGAGGCCGTGGTCCGTTGTCCCTCACGGCAGAGTTGCTCGGCTCAGCAGAGAGAGGTCGTCTGCCACTTTGTTGGTCGCAGGGCCATGGACATCGATGGCCTTGGCGAGAAGATGGTCGACCAGCTCTTTGAGGCCGGCCTGGTTCGCCGCATTTCAGACCTCTACAGGCTAAGGTTTGAGGATCTCATTGGCCTGGACCGACAGGGTCCGAAGTCGGTCCAGAACCTCATGTCTGCAATCGAGGCCTCGCGCGAGGCACCCCTCTCAAGATTCTTGTTTGGGCTTGGGATCCGACATGTCGGGGAGCGCACCGCTCAGGATCTCGCGCAGGCCTTTGGCAGCCTCGATGCCCTCATGGTCGCGGGGCTCGATGGCCTCCTGGCCGCACCGGATGTGGGGCCTGTTGTCTCGCAGGCCGTCTTTGATTTCTTCCGAGACCCGGCCGAACGAGAGGAGGTGATGCGGCTTGGCCAACACCTCAGGCTCACAAATGATCAAGGCCCAGGCCGCTCCTATCTCAGAGACGGCGCCCTCCCATTCTCTGGGCAGACGGTGGTCCTGACCGGGGCCCTTCCGTCACTCTCCCGGGATGATGCTGCCAATCGAGTGGTTCGCCTCGGTGGTAAGGTCACAGGCTCAGTCTCGGCCAAGACCAGCCTCGTCGTTGCAGGAGAGGCCGCTGGTTCGAAGCTCGATCGAGCCATGTCGCTTGGCATCAGGGTGATGACGGGCGAGGAATTTGAATCTCTGCTGAGGACACACGATGATGATTAGGAACAACGCTGGCCTGGTCCGCAAGGCTGTCTTTCCGGTGGCCGGACTGGGCACGCGGTTCCTCCCCGCCACAAAGGCAAGTCCAAAGGAGATGCTCCCGATTGTCGACAAGCCTCTGATTCAATATGCGGTGGAGGAGGCCGCTGCGGCTGGTATCACCGAGATGGTCTTCATCACGGGCCGCTCAAAGCGCGCGATTGAAGACCACTTCGACAAGGCCTATGAGCTTGAGGCTGAGCTCGAGGCCAAGGGAAAGGATGCGCTCCTTGAGGTGGTTCGAAGCGTGGCCCCGCCCACCATCAGCTGCATCTACATTCGACAGCCCGAGGCCCTGGGCCTTGGCCATGCGGTCCTCTGTGCCAGACCAGTCGTTGGTGATGAGCCATTTGCAGTGATCCTGGCTGACGATCTCATGGATGCTGGGTCAGATGGGGTTCCCGTCATGGCCCAGATGGTCTCGCTCTATGAGGAGCACCGTGCCAGCATCGTGGCTGTGCAGGAGGTGCCCAGGGAGCAGACCTCGCGCTATGGCATCGTGGCAACCTCTGCCTGGGGGCGCCAGACCGAGCGCCTCACCGACATCGTTGAGAAGCCCCAGCCCGACGTCGCCCCATCGACCCTTGCCGTGGTCGGTCGCTACCTGCTCACACCACGGATTTTTGGCATCCTCGCCCAGCAGGCGCCTGGCGCTGGCGGCGAGATCCAACTCACCGATGCCATTGCGCGACTCCTGGTCGATGAGCCTGTCTTGGCCTATCGGTTCTCTGGAACGCGCTTTGATTGCGGCTCGAAACAAGGCTACCTCCAGGCCACCGTGACCCTTGCACGCCGGCATCCCGAGGAGGGTGCAGGCTTTGAGTCTTGGCTGCGAGGCTCGCTCTAGCTAGTCCTCTAATGAGCGCAGCAGGGCCGATTCCAGGGTGACCCGCGCGCGTTCGGTGGCAAGGTTGGTTGTGGTCACCAAGAAGGTGTCTTCGACCCGCTCACCGAGCGTGGTGACACGAGCAGAGCGCAGGTCAACCCTGTGTTCTGCCATGGCCCTGGCGATCCGATACAACACGCCAGGACGGTCGGTCGTGGTGACCGAGATGGTCAGGTAGGGGCTTCCATCATTGCCGGCAATAGAGACCTCGTTGCGCACCGGAAAGCTGCGCGAGAGCCTCGATCGCCTCCCCTGCGACGGCGCTCCAAATGGACTGTCCTGGCAGAGGTGTTGCCCAAGGCCAGCCTCCACGAGGGTGAGCATGGCGCGCTCAGTGCCCTGGAAGTCGCTGCTGTCGATGAGGAATGAGTCCAGCACATGACCGCTGCGTGTCGTGTAGATCCGGGCATCTAGGACAGAGAGCGACTGTCGATCAAGGTACTCGGTGATGCGTGCAAAGAGGCTTGACTCATCCCTCTGGTAGATCAGTATCTGGATGGCATCGGTGTCGTCTGAGCGTCGAGCTGAGACGACCGGGGCAGCCTCGGGAATGAATCGGCGGCAGAGTGCGCGGGCATGCCAGGCGATCTCGGAGGCCGTGTGCGCCATGAAGTACTGGAGGTCGAGGTCGTTCCAGAATCGTCGTGTCAGGTGGAGGTCCTGGGCGTGCAGCATGAGGATGGATTCAGCAAGGGCTCGCTTGGCCAGGATGGGATCCTCTGGTGTGGCTGCCTCATGAGCGGGCTGGGAGGTGGCTTGAAGATGCCTCTGCGTTGCCTTAAAGAGGTCATCGAGGAGCTTTGCCTTCCAGGTGTTCCAGACCTTTGGACTGGTGCCGCGGACGTCTGCAACCGTCAGGAGGTAGAGGCCCCTTAGCCGGTGGGGCGTCTGGACAATCGCAGCAAACCTCGCGATGACTGCTGCATCAGCAAGGTCCTCCTTCTGGGCGATCGATGACATGGTGAGGTGGTGTCGAACCAGAAAAGCAAGGAGCTCAGTGGTCTGGGAATCGAGTGCGTATTGACGAGAGAATCGACGCACCTCTGCCTCGCCGAGCTCTGAATGATCGCCGCCACGCCCCTTGGCGATGTCGTGAAAGAGGGCTGCAAGGTAGAGTTTCCAGGGGGCATCAAAGCTCGACATGAGGGCCGTGAGTGCTGGGAATTCGTGGGCATGCTCGGGCATGGTGAATCTGCGTAGGTTGCGGATCACCTGAAGAATGTGTTGGTCGACCGTGTAGACGTGAAAGAGGTCATGCTGCATCTGTCCGACGATTCGCCGAAAGGGTGGCAGCAGGCCGCCAAGAATGCCCAGGTCATTCATGATTCTCAATGCATGAACGACACCTCGGGGAGACTTCAAGATATCGAGAAAGAGTGCCCGATGGTGTGGGTCATCCCGAAACCCTCGGTCCACCGTGTCCCTTGCGTTCCAGAGGGCCCGCAGGGTTCGCGCTGTCATTGCCCGGCGGTCCGAGGCGTTGCAGAGCCATACGAAGGCCTTCAAGATCGCCCCTGGCTTTTGCTGAAAGAGATCGTCCCGCTCGATGTCGATGAGTCCTCGAAGCTCGGCAAAGTCGTCATCGAGTCTGCGGCGAGGGGCCGTGTCTTCGAGCTGAGAGATTCCCCCTCGAGCAAGGCGTGGCTCGAGATTGGCCAACAACATGGAGGTGACCTGTCGCACGAGCTTGGCGGCCCGGTAATAGCGTTGCATCAAGACCTCACTGCGCCGCTTGGCGGCGATCGGCTCGTGGCCCATGCTCTGGGCGACTGGGCCCTGTAGGTCAAAGACGAGGCGGTCCTCACGTCGCCCTGCCACAAGGTGCAGGTGTGCGCGAATGGCGTGCAGGGCCTGCTCCTGCTGGCCGAGCTGGCTGGCCTCGTGCTTGGTAATAAGGCCGGCATGGGCAAGTTCACTCCAGCCTCGACCCAGCCCATGTGCTGAGGCCACCCAGCTGATGACCTGCAGGTCTCGAAGCCCACCGGGACTCTCCTTGATATTTGGCTCGAGTGAATAGGGTGAGTCATGGAATCGGATGTGACGCTGCCGCATCTCCAGGAGCTTGGCCTCTGAGAAGTCATGACAATCTATGGTCTGCCGCCAGACGCGCTGGAGTGCCGCAAGGGTTGCACTGTCTCCTACGAGCATGCGAGCCTCTAGGAGGGAGGTGGCCACGGTGAGGTCTGCCCTGGCCTGGGCCGCACAGTCTGCAAGGGTGCGCAGGCTGTGGCCCGCGTCTAGACCACTGTCCCAGAGGCCTGTGACCAGGCCCGAGAGTGGCCCCTCGATCTCGGCCACACTGGTCGTGTCGTCGAGCAGGATGAGCAGGTCGATGTCTGAAAAGGGCGAGAGCTCTCCTCGGCCATATCCGCCCACGGCCAGGAGGCTTGCGCCCTCGATGCCCGAGGCCTTCCAGAGGTCAATGACGATCTGGTCAACCGTGGCAGCAAGCTCGCGCATGAGCAGTGCTGGTCTGGCCTTTGCGTGCCAGCCGGCCGCATTGTCTGATCGAGCTCGTGCAACAGCCGATCTGGCCGCATCAGCTGCTGGGGCGATGCCCTCAGCGGTCTGCTTGCTCAGTGGTCTCGCGACCATGGACGCGACCCCAGTCTGGGCTCGCCTCCGAGAGGGTGAGGACCTCAAAGCCATGGGAGGTCACCAAGACGGTGTGCTCCCACTGGGCAGACAGGCTGTGATCCTTCGTGACGATGGTCCAGCCATCGGCAAGTTCACGGATTTCCTGGCGGCCTGCGTTGATCATGGGCTCAATGGTAAAGGTCATGCCCTGCGCCAGCTGCAATCCGGTGCCCTGTCGACCGTAATGCAAGACCTGCGGATCCTCATGGAAGACCCTGCCAATGCCGTGTCCGCAGAATTCACGAACCACTGAGAACCCGCTTTCCTCGGCATGGCGCTGAATGGCATGGCCAATGTCGCCCAGGGTCTTTCCTGGGGCAACCTGATTGATTCCCTGCCACATGCAGGCGTGGGTGACCTCGCAGAGGCGGCGGGCTGCAACAGATGGGGGCCCGACAAAGAACATGCGGCTGGTGTCGCCGTGGTAGCCGTCCTTGATGACCGTGACGTCGATGTTGAGAATATCGCCGGACTTTAAAACCCGGGGCCCCGGAACGCCGTGGCAGACCTGATGGTTGACGGATGTGCAGATTGACTTTGGGTAGGGCGAGTACCCAGGGGGGCAGTAATGAAGGGGTGCTGGGATGCTGCCCTGGACGTTGACCATGTGATCGTGACAGAGCCGATCGAGCGCCTCTGTGGTGATGCCAGGCCGCACATGGGGGCTGATGAAGTCGAGAACCTCTGAGGCCAGGCGGCCCGCGAGGCGCATGGCCTCGATGTCTTGCTGTGATTTGATGGAAACGGCCATAAGTTGCTAAAATAACGAGGTTTTCTAAATCGAAGCGTCCATTAACCGGGATGCTAGGCGGGCCAGCGCAAGGGTGTCTCAGCGCCATTGTGTGTCTAGACCGAGCCAGTCCGTCAACCCTTAACCCTTGCTGGAGAGTTTATGTCTGTTTCAATGCGTGAAATGCTCGAGGCTGGTGTCCATTTTGGCCACCAGACCCGTTTCTGGAATCCCCGGATGGCGCCCTATATCTTTGGGCATCGGAACAAGATTCATATCATCAACCTTGAGAGCACCGTGGCCAACATGGCCGACGCCCTCAAGTTTGTCCGCCAACTCTCGTCGCGTCGCGGCACCATCATGTTCGTGGGCACCAAGCGGGCCTCCCGTGAAATCATATTCGAAGAGGCAACCCGGGCCGGCATGCCCTTTGTCGACCAACGCTGGCTCGGTGGCATGCTCACGAACTTTAAGACCGTCAAGACTTCCATCAAGCGCCTCAAAGACATGGAGGCCGTGGCAGCCGAGGGTGGCCTAGAGCGCATGTCGAAGAAGGAAGGCCTCTCATTTAGCCGCGAACTCGACAAACTCAACAAGACGCTCGGCGGCATCAAGGACATGTCTGGCCTGCCAGACGCCCTCTTTATTGTGGATGTCGGCTATCACAAAATTGCCCTGCAAGAGGCCAAGAAGCTTGGCATTCCCATTGTTGGGGTGGTCGACACCAACCACTCCCCCGATGGTGTGGACTACGTGATCCCCGGCAATGACGACGCCAGTCGCGCTGTGCGCCTCTATGCCCGTGGTGTGGCCGATGCCATCCTCGAAGGCCGTCACGAGGCCATTGCCGATGTCGTGACCGCAATCCAAGAGACTGGTGAATTCATTGAACTCAGTGAAGGGCAGGCCAGCTAGTGGTGTCTGCCTGTTCGATGGGGGCTGCTGGCCCCCTTTTTTTTAACAATTGCGCTGGAGAAGATTGACATGGCAGAGATTACAGCTGGACTGGTGAAAGAACTTCGGGAGAAGACTGACGCCCCAATGATGGAATGCAAAAAGGCGCTCACGGATGCCAATGGCGACCTCAGCAAGGCAGAAGAAATCCTAAGGGTGCGGCTCGGGTCAAAGGCAAGCAAGGCAGCCTCGAGGGTCACGGCAGAGGGTGTCGTGGCCATCTCGATTGAGGGCGGCCAGGGCGCGATTCTCGAGCTCAATTGCGAGACAGATTTTGTTGCAAAGAACGACGATTTCCTGGCCTTCGCATCAAATGTTGCCTCGCTCGCCCGAAGTGGTCGCGCCGCAGATGTCCCCGCCCTGGCTGGCCTGCCGCTGGCAGATGGAACAGTCGACTCTGTCCGCATGGCACTTGTTGGCAAGATCGGCGAGAACCTCTCTCTTCGCCGCTTCGTGAGGATGGAGGCCAAGGGACATCTCCATTCCTACATCCACGGTGGCTCAAAGATTGGCGTCTTGCTCGACCTGGTTGGGGGCGATGCGCAGCTTGGACGCGATCTGGCCATGCACATTGCGGCCTCCAAGCCCAAGGCACTCGACGCCAGTGGGGTCGATGGATCACTCATTGAGGCAGAGCGTCGCGTGGCGGCCGAGAAGGCAGCCGAGTCTGGCAAGCCCGCCGAGATCGTGGCCAAGATGGTCGAGGGCGCGGTTGCAAAGTTCTTAAAAGAGGTCACCCTTCTTGGGCAGGTCTTTGTGAAGGCGCAAGACGGAAAGCAGACCATTGAGCAGCTGCTCAAGGCTCGGTCCGCCAGCATCGAGGGCTTTACCCTGTTCATTGTTGGCGAGGGCATCGAGAAGAAGGTCACCGATTTTGCCGCCGAAGTTGCGGCCCAGCAGGCAGCAGCCAGGGGCGGCTAGGGTGTCTTACCGCCGAGTCCTCCTTAAACTCTCAGGCGAGGCCCTGATGGGCACGGATGCCTACGGCATCAACAAGGGCACGATCGACGGGATCGTATCGGAGATCTCTCAGGTGGTCTCCTGCGGGGTCCAGCTCGCGGTGGTGATCGGCGGCGGAAATATATTTCGAGGTGTTGCCCTTGGCGCTGCCGGGATGGACCGTGCAACAGCCGACTACATGGGCATGATTGCCACCGTGATGAATGCGCTCGCCCTCCAAGATGCCATGCGCCAGCAGGGTCTAGAGGCCAGGGTGCAATCGGCGCTTCGAATCGATCAGGTCGTCGAGCCCTACATCCGGCCAAAGGCAATTCGCTATCTAGAGGAGGGCAAGGTCGTTGTCTTTGCGGCAGGAACGGGCAACCCCTTTTTCACCACCGACACGGCAGCCGCGCTGCGGGGAGCCGAGATTGGTGCAGAGGTGGTCCTCAAGGCAACCAAGGTCGATGGCATCTACAGTGCCGACCCGGCCCGTGATCCGAGCGCCACGCGCTACGCCAGTCTTAGCTTTAATGAGGCCATCGCGAAAGACCTCAAGATCATGGACGCAACGGCCTTTGCGCTGTGCCGAGACCAGCGCCTTCCCATTCGAGTGTTGAGTATTTTCAAGCCCGGCTCGCTTCTGGCTGCTGTTCGCGGCGAGCCCGAGGGCACGTTGGTTCATGTCTGATCTTTTTCGGATTGAGGGAGAACACGAATGAGCATCCAAGATGTGCGGCAGGCAGCCGAGCAGAAGATGTCGAAGACCTTCGATGCCCTTAGGGCGAGCCTGTCAAAGATTCGCACCGGTCGGGCCCACCCTGGCCTTCTCGAGAACATCATGGTGGACTACTACGGAACCCCGACGGCCCTGGGCCAGGTTGCCACCCTGACCCTCATGGATGCGCGAACCATCGGCGTGAGTCCCTGGGAGAAGAAGCTCGTCGGGCCCATCGAGAAGGCCATTCGGGAGTCCGATCTCGGCCTCAATCCAGCCACAAGCGGGGAATCCATTAGGGTGCCGATGCCTGCGCTGACCGAGGAGCGACGCCGCGAGCTCACAAAGGTCGTCAAGTCCGACGGCGAAGACGGCAAGGTTGCGATTCGAAACGTTCGACGCGATGCCAATGAGCAACTCAAGCGGCTCCTCAAGGACAAGCTCATCTCAGAAGACGAGGAGCGCCGGGCCCAGGATGACATCCAGAAACTGACAGATCGGTTTGTCGCCGACATCGAGAAGGCTCTGACTCAGAAGGAGTCTGAGATCATGACGGTCTGATGAAGACAAAAGAGAAGCTGCCGCAGGAGAGTTCCACCCTTCTGGTGCCAGAGGTCTACGATGTCCCCCAGCATGTGGCGGTCATCATGGACGGCAACGGGCGCTGGGCGACGCAGCGGCATCTCCCCCGCATGGCAGGGCATGAGCGCGGCGTGGCTGCACTCAAGGGCGTTGTCGAGGGCTGTGCACGGCACGGCGTCAAGGCGCTCACCGTCTTTGCCTTTAGCTCAGAGAACTGGCGTCGCCCCGAAGAGGAGGTCAGCTTTCTGATGAATCTCTTCCTCTTGGCACTCGAGCGTGAGGTCAGGGCACTGCGCGCCAACGGCGTGCAGCTGAGGATCATCGGTGACCTCTCCGCCTTTTCAGCCAAGCTGCAGAGGGCCATTGAGAAGGCCCAGGCCACCACCAAGGAAAACACCGGCCTGCGGCTAACGGTTGCGGTGAACTATGGTGGTCGATGGGATCTGCTCGCTGCGGTTCGCAAGATGCTCGATGCCAATCCCGATCTGGCTCGCTCGGGTGCTGCCATCGATGAGGAGTCGCTCGCCCCCCACCTCTGCCTGTCCGATCTGCCGGAGCCCGATCTCTTTATCCGCACGGGTGGTGAAAAACGGGTGAGCAACTTCATGCTCTGGCAGCTGGCCTATGCAGAGCTCTACTTCACAGACACCCTATGGCCAGATTTCGACGAGGAGGCGCTTGAGGCGGCATTTGCCTCCTATCGTCAGCGCGAGCGTCGATTTGGGCGGACCTCTGAGCAGGTGGTCACCGCCCGAACATGTGGGTAAGGATCCTCACTGCAGCAGTTTTACTGGGGCTGCTCATTCCCCTGTCGGTCTGGCTCTCGGTCAGCGGCTTCGTGGTCCTCTGTGTTGGTGTGTTGGCCCTCTGCCTCTGGGAGTGGACTGGCCTCTTGAGGCTCGCAATCGGGCCCAGGGCTGCCGCAGTGGCTTTCTTTCTGGCCCTCACGGTTCCCCTTGTTCGAGATCCATTTTTCAGCCCATGGGTCCTCATGGATTGGTTTCTTCTCCCGATCTGCCTGGCCTGGTTGATCCTGCTGCCCATGGCGCTTCGCAGGAGAAGAACGCCCGTGGGGTGGCCTGGTCTTGCCCTGGCGGTCGGCCTGACGTTCGGCTGCGTGGCCGCAGTCTGGCTGGCCCGGCAGGAGGGGCTTGCCTTCTTGCTGTCGATCGCGCTCTTGGTCTGGGTCGCTGACACTGGGGCCTACTTCTGCGGCCGTGCCTTCGGTCAGCGGCGCCTGGCGCCCACCATCAGCCCTGGCAAGACCTGGGAGGGTGTGGGTGGGGCCGTCTGCGGAAACCTCGCACTGGTGGCGGTGTCCTCGGAATTCTGGCCGCAGAGTTGGGCTGCGGTGCTGCGCGATGGGAGTGGCTGGGGGTATCTTGTCGGAACCACCCTCATGGTGACGGCAGTTGCGGTCATGGCTGACCTCCATCAGTCTTTGCTCAAGCGCCAAGCCAATGTCAAAGACTCGGGCCGACTCCTGCCTGGGCATGGTGGGTTCTTTGATCGCCTCGATGCGGTCTTGGCGGTCTTGCCCTTTGCTGTCTTCTTTTTCGCCGTATCGTGACGGAGGCTTCCTTGAATCGACTCCCTGAGGATCGTCAGCGCCTGGCCATTCTGGGGGCAACAGGGTCGATTGGCAGGAGCACCCTGGACCTGGTCCGGCAACATCCTGATCGTTTTGAGGTTGTGGCCATCTCAGCACATCAGGACGACCAAGGCTTGCTCAGACTGGTCCAGGAATTTCATCCCAGGATGGTCTGTCTGTCGGACAAGTCGGCAGCAGCGCGTCTTCGAGAGGCCCTCGCATTGACCCCTCACCGAGAGATTGTCGAACTCGCTGGTCCAGAGGGCCTGTGTGAGTTGGTCTCAATTGCCGAGGTCGACACGGTCGTTGCTGGCATTGTGGGCGTGGCGGGCCTGCCATCGGTCTGGCAGGCTGTTGCCGCAGGCAAGCGTGTCTTGTTGGCCAACAAGGAGGCGCTGGTCTGCGCAGGTGGGTTGTTGGTGAGTGCGGCACGGGCCTCAGGGGCAACGATCCTGCCAATCGACAGTGAGCACAACGCGATATTTCAGGCCCTCGGCACAGGCTATCGGTGTTTTGAGCGTCCCGAGGACGTCCATCGCATCCTGCTGACAGCCTCCGGTGGGCCCTTTCGCCAATGGCCGATCGAGAAGATGGCCCTGGCCACGGTCGAGGAGGCCATCGCCCATCCGAACTGGTCGATGGGCAGAAAAATCTCAGTCGACTCAGCCACGATGGCCAACAAAGGCTTAGAGTGGATTGAGGCGCATTGGCTCTTTGCCATGGCACCCGAGGAGATCGAGATTGTGGTCCATCCTGAGAGCCTGATTCACTCGATGGTTGAATTCGTTGACGGCTCGACGCTTGCGCAACTTGGGCCACCGGACATGCGCACGCCGATTGCACATGCCCTGGCCTGGCCTGCTCGCATCACGAGTGGTGTGACACGGCTTGATTGGAGGTCCATTCAGGCGCTGCACTTTGAGAGGCCAGATCCAATCCGCTTTCCAGCGCTCTCACACGTGGCGGCCTGTCTGCAGAGTGGCCAGGCGGCTGCCAACGTGTTCAATGCTGCCAATGAGCAGGCTGTGGATGCCTTTCTTGGGAGTCGAATTCGCTTCGGTCAGATTCAGGAACTTGTGGGCGATGTCTTGTCGGAGATGGCTGGCCGCCTCACGGAACCGAGCTGCCTCGAGGATGTCGTTGGGCTTGATGGGGAGGCCCGGCGACATGCCGATGCCTGGTTGATGAATCAATAGCGTCAATAGGAGTCTTCTGCGTGAACAGTGTCTTGTACTTCTTGGTGGCAGTGGCCTTGCTCGTCTTTATCCACGAACTGGGTCACTACCTTGCTGCTCGATCGGTCGGCGTGCATGTCGAACGCTTCTCAGTCGGCTTTGGCCGAACAATCCTCAGGCTCAACGACAGACGGGGCTGCGAATGGGCGGTTGGTTGGATTCCGCTTGGGGGCTACGTGAAGATGTGGGACGCATCGGGCGGGGGCGATGCACCCGCCCTGGCTGGGCCCAATGGCTCCTTTCACTCAAAGGCCCTCTGGGCTCGGAGTTGGGTTGTTGTGGCAGGGCCCCTGGCGAATTTTATATTTGCGGTCTTTGCCTTTGGCGTGGTCGCGGGCATTGATCGTCACGAGCCTCAAGCCATTCTGGGGCAACCCGCAGAGGGTTCAATAGCCGCCCGCGCAGGACTCCTGGGTGGGGAGTCAGTCCAGGCGGTCAATGGTGTTGCCGTCGAGACATTCTCGGATGTCCGCTGGCAGATCTTTCGTGTGGCAATCAGTGGGGCAGACGCCATCGCCCTGTCTGTTGCGGCCCCTGGGGGCAGTGCACGCAGCCTTACCTTGCCCATCGACCCTCGCATGGCACCTGATGTGACCGTCACCTCAATTGGCCTTCAGCCCGTGTCGGTGGGTGTTCGCATCACCGGAACAGTCCCCGAGGGCGCAGGTGCCCGAGCTGGTCTGAGCGCAGGGATGGTGGTCTTGAGTGTGGATGGAGCAGCTGTTCGGTCGCCCTCGGAGTTGGTCGACCGAGTGCAGGCCAGCAGGGGCGAGAGCCTCTCGCTGGGGGTGGTGGAGACCATGGCGCGCGCTCCTGGCGAGGAGGTTCCTGGTTCGGGTCGTCTGCTCACTGTGACACCCACCGTCACTGCAGATGGGGTCTACCGACTCGGCGTGGGCATTGGCGCCCAGTCGCCCACCGTTCTGGTGGACCGCTCGGCACTGGCAGCACTCGATCGTGGGTTCTGGCGCACCGCCGAGGTCAGTCAACTCTCGCTGCAGGCCCTGTGGCGGATGCTCTCGGGAGATCTCTCATGGCGCCAGCTCAATGGTCCGGTTGCAATTGCCGATGCAGCAGGCCAGTCCGCCTCGATTGGCTTGGTGGCGTTTCTGGGTTTTCTCGCCCTGGTGAGCGTGAGCATCGGCATCCTTAACCTGCTGCCAATCCCCATGCTCGACGGTGGTCACCTCCTGTATTATTTCTACGAGCTCCTCAGGGGCAAGCCCCTGCCCGAACAGGTTCAGGCGGCCGGTCAACGGATTGGTCTGATGCTGGTGCTTGGCCTGACTGGGCTGGCTCTCCTCAACGATTTTTCAAGATTTTTCGGCTTATAAGGGTCTGACAGATGCAGCCTCCTCGCCCCTCGGTTTCCATCATCCGGCATGCTGTCTGCCTCTGCCTGATGGTCCCGGCCGTGGGCACCCACGGGCAGGTCCAGGTGCCTCGCCAGCCAGAGACGCTGCGACCAATCGCTCCCGCTGGGTCTGCCCAGGCGGGCGTGTTGGTCAGAGATGTTCGGGTCGAGGGTCTCCAACGGATCGAGCCTGGAACAGTCTTTTCTTATCTGCCCATCCGGGTCGGTGATCGCCTCACGGAGACCACCATCACCGAGTCGGTCCGCCTGCTCTATGCAACGGGCTTTTTTAAGGATGTTCGGGTGGAGCTCGACGGAGAGGTCCTTGTGATCTTGGTTGAAGAGCGTCCCGCCATTGGGGCGGTCGAGATCCGCGGCTCCAAGGAATTCGATCAGGAGGTCTTGAAAAAGGCGCTTGCTGACTCAGGCCTTGCTGAGGCACGGATATTTGATCGTGCCCTTCTCGATCGTGCCGAGCAGGAACTCAAGCGCCAGTATCTCGGCCGCGGCAAGTACGACGTCCAGATACAGTCCACCGTGACGCCACTCGAGAGAAACCGCGTGGCCATCTCACTGGCCATCGATGAGGGCGATGACGCCCGCATTGCCGAGATTCGAATCGTGGGCGCCAAGGCCTTCAGAGAGAAAGACCTGCTTGACGATTTTCGACTCTCAACCCCAACCTGGATGTCCTGGTACACCAAGGCCGATCAGTACTCTCGTCAGAAACTCACCGGGGACATCGAGACCCTGAAGTCCTTCTACCTTAACCAGGGTTATCTAGAGTTTGCGGTCGACTCGACCCTCGTGTCGCTCTCGGCCGACCGCAGGCAGGTCTTCATCACCATCACCATCAATGAGGGTGAGCGCTTTACGGTTGGGGAGGTGAGTCTGTCTGGAGACCTCCTCGGCCAGGAAGAGTCACTGCGCAAGCTGGTCAACATCGAGACGGGAGAGACCTTCTCCAATGAGAAGTTGCAGTCGGTCAACAAGGCCCTCACAGATCGTCTGGGCGAATTGGGATACGCATTTGCCAGTGTCTCGCCCATCCCGCGGATCGATCGCACAAGGCGGGTGGTGGATTTTCAGCTGCAGCTTGATCCCGGCCGCCGAGTCTATGTTCGGCGCATCAACATCAGCGGCAATGCCAAGACACGCGATGAAGTCATTCGTCGGGAGATGAGGCAGTTTGAGGCCTCCTGGTATGACAGCGAGCGGATCCGGCTCTCGCGCAATCGCGTGGATCGCCTTGGGTACTTCAAGTCAGTTGAGGTCGACACGGAGGCGGTGACGGGTTCAGCCGACCAGGTCGATGTCAGTGTCAAGGTCGAGGAGAGGCCGCTTGGCAGCCTAACCTTTGGCGTTGGATTCTCCAGCTCAGACAAGCTGGTGCTGTCTGGGTCTATTAGCCAGCAGAACTTTCTTGGCAGCGGAACCAACGTCTCGTTCGAGGTGAACACAAGCAAGGTCAACCAGACTCTTGCATTCACCCACCTCGACCCCTATTGGACAGATGACGGCGTGAGTCGATCATTTGATCTCTACAGCCGCACCTTCAATGCGGACCAAGTCGATAACCTCGGGGC
>JAGYKN010000015.1 GCA_018401615.1 Burkholderiaceae bacterium | reverse complement strand
GTGCGCTATGGACATCGGGCGGACCAGCCAAAGGATCTCGATGACTTGTATCGGCGCAGCCGCACCGAGGGCTTTGGTGAGGAGGTGCAACGGCGCATCTTGGTGGGGACATTTGTGCTCTCCCACGGGTACTACGATGCGTATTATTTACAGGCCCAACGCGTGCGCCGCCTGATTGCACAAGACTTCGATCGGGCCTTTGAAGGCTGCGACTTCATTTTGGGGCCAGTCTCGCCCAGGCTGGCCTGGCGAATCGATGAGATGGACAACCAAGACCCCCTGGCCGAGTTCCTGGCAGACATCTACACCCTTGGGGCGAGCCTTGCTGGGCTGCCTGGCATGTCGTTGCCGTGTGGTCTTGGCAATGTCGATGGCGCCAGCCTTCCGGTGGGCCTGCAGCTCATTGGCCCTCGCTTTGAGGAGGCCAGACTCATTGCGGTGGGGCACGCATTTCAGCAGGCCACTGACTGGCATGAGCGACATCCCCCCGCAGGAGCCACCACATGACCTGGGAGGTCGTGATCGGACTGGAGGCCCATGTCCAACTCCAGACCCAGACGAAGATCTTCTCACCCGCTTCAACAGCATTTGGGGCAGCGCCAAATCGTCAGGCACACATGGTGGACCTGGCCCTGCCAGGCGTGCTGCCCGTGGCGAATCGGGCGGCGGTGGTGGCTGCCATTCGGTTTGGCCTGGCTGTGGGTGGGCAGATCGCGCCGGTCTCGGTCTTTGCGAGGAAACACTACTTCTACCCCGACCTGCCAAAGTCGTATCAGATCAGTCAGTACGAGATCCCCGTGGTCCAGGGCGGTGGTGTCGAGATCATGCTGCCCGACGGCAGCATGAGAACCATTGAACTGACTCGGGCGCACCTTGAGGAGGATGCAGGCAAGTCGGTCCACGAGGGCCTCGATGGCCTCCCCTCGGGCTGCTCAGGCATCGATCTGAATCGTGCTGGCACACCCCTGTTGGAGATTGTCAGTGAACCCGTGATGCGTTCGGCCGCAGAGGCCGTGGCCTATGCCAGGACCCTTCATGGGCTGGTCACCTGGATCGGCATCTGCGACGGCAATCTTCAGGAGGGGTCCTTTCGAGTCGATGCGAATGTCTCCGTTCGACAACAGGGCCAGACCACATTCGGAACCCGTTGCGAGATCAAGAACCTCAACTCATTTCGTTTTCTGGAACGGGCCATTCAAGTCGAGGCGGCCCGTCAGGTCTCGCTCATTGAGGACGGGGGCAAGGTGGTTCAAGAGACTCGCCTCTTTGATCCCGACCGAGACGAGACGCGGGCGATGCGGTCCAAAGAAGATGCCCAGGATTACCGATACTTCCCGGACCCAGACCTCCCGCCACTGCAGATCGGCACGGAGTGGATTGATCAGGTGCGACTCGAGATGCCCACCCTGCCTCAGACGTTGAGGGATCAATGGGTGCTCACCCATGGGCTGTCTGCCGTTGATGCCGCCATCATGACCGCTAACCGTGCCACTGCCGATTTTTTCATGGCGGGCCTGGCCGCCTTTTCAGCCCAGGGCGGGCTGACCCCCTCGCGGGTCAAGGGCCTTGCCAACTGGATCATGGGGGAGGTGGCCACCGCCTTAAACCGAGATGATCGGGACATGGCGCGCATCCCCATTGCGGCAGATCAACTTGTGGGGCTTCTCATGCGAATCGAAGACGGCACCCTCTCAAATAAGATTGCACGCGAGGTCTTTGCCGACCTCTGGTCGGGGGTTTTTGTCTCCGCCAGCGCAGCCATTTCGGCAAAGGGCCTGCAACAGATTCAAGACCCCGGGCTGATCGAGGGCCTCGTCGATGCTGTGCTGGGGGCAAACCCCAAGATGGTTGAGGAGTTTCGGGCTGGGAAAGATAAGGCCCTCAATGCCCTGGTGGGTCAGGTGCTCAAGCAGTCCCAGGGCAAGGCAAACCCCCAGATGGTCACTGACTTGATGCGGGCTCGGATTGGTCTGCCCGATCAATGATGGCGCGCAGTCGCCAGATGAGCCACAGGCCTGGAAGGGCCGCTGCAAAACTCCCCAAGAAAAACAACGGCCAGCCGTGGTCGGTCACGGCCGTGCCCGCGACCGGGCCAACCCAGACTCGGCCAATCGAGGCAAGGGCTGACAAAAGGGCAAACTGGGTGGCCGTAAACCGAATGTCGCACAGGGCCATGAGCAGGGCCACGAAGGCCGCCGTGCCCATCCCACCAGCAAGGTTCTCCAGCAGAATCACCAGGGTCATGCTGGTGAGGCTGGCCGGGTTGGTGGCAAGCCACCAAAAGCCGAGATTCGTGACGGCTTGTCCGACGCCAAAGATGAGCAGCGCCCTCCAGAGCCCGAGGCGGCTGAGCCACCAACCCCCCGCGAGGCCGCCCACCAGGGTGGCCAGCAGGCCCATGCCTTTGTTCACAGCGCCCACCTCGGCGGCGCTAAATCCCATTTCACGAATCAGGAAGGCCGTCGAGAGGCTTCCGGCAAAGGCGTCCCCGAGTTTGTAGAGGATGATTCCTGCGAGCAGCCACCAGGCGCCACCCCGCGAGAAAAACTCCCGAAAGGGCTCAACGACTGCCTCTCTGAGGGTCGTTGGGGGCCGGGCAGTGCTTGGCTCAGGGGCGACGATGGCAACAATGGCCATGATTGTGCAGAGGCCCGCCATGACCCGGTAGGTGCCTTGAAAGCCAAGGTAGAGGTCGGCGAGCATGAGTGCCAAGCCACCAGAGGTGAGCATGGCAAGGCGGTAGCCGATCACCGACCAGGCCGCGCCAAGACCCCTGTCCTCTGGGCGAAGGGATTCTGCACGCCAGGCATCAAACACAATGTCAAAGCTCGCAGACAAAATGACCAATAAAAATGCAAGGCTTGCCAGCCGCCACAGGCCCTCGGGCGTCTGCACGTTCTCGCTCAGCGAGATGAGCAACAGCACGCCTGCCAGGCCCAGTTGGAGGGCCACGAGCCAGCCTTTGCGCCGGCCGGCGCTGGCGCCTCCCAGTCGAAATCGGTCCATGAGGGGGGCCCAGCCGAACTTATAGGTGTAGGGCAGGCCCAAGACAGTGAGCCATCCCAGGGTCTTGAGGTCCACCCCTTCGATGGTGAGCCAGGCTTGTAGGGTGCCGCTCGACAGGGCCAGGGGCAATCCGCTGGCAAAGCCCATGATGAGGGTCATCGTGAGCAGTGCGCGGCTTGGTGGTCGAGGGGTCATGGGCGGGTCGGAGCAGGTGCGGTATTGTTCAAAGGAATGGAGCAGAGTATGAAGCCAACCCCCCACGTGATGCTGTTGCTCGCCATCACGGGCCTCTTGTCTGGGTGCATGAACACCGGCGCAGGGACCTCATTGGCCGGCCCAGGCGATGGCGTTGCCGTGGGCGAGGCCTCTGACATTCGCAGGCTCGTCCCCGCTGCCCGGCTTGAGCGGTCGGCCGCCGAGCAATTTGAGGCCTTAAAGAAAAAAGCCCTCGAAAAACAGGCCCTGCTTGCCGATTCGGATCCAATCGTGGTCCGCCTGAGGTCCATCGCAGAGCGTCTCAAGCCCTATGCCAGTCAATGGAACCCCGATGCCCAGCGTTGGAAGTGGGAGGTGGCAGTCTTTAAGAGTGATCAGATCAATGCCTTTTGCATGCCGGGCGGCAAGATCGGGTTCTACACGGGCATTCTGACCAAACTCAAGCTCACTGATGACGAGGCCGCCATGATCATGGGCCATGAGATGGCCCATGCCCTGCGCGAGCACAGTCGAGACCGCCTGGCCAAGGCCCAACTCACCGACATCGGGGCAAGTGTGCTCTCGGCAGTGCTGGGGTTTGGGGAGGCTGGTCGGCAGGCCATGGGGTTTGGCACCCAAATCATTGGCATGAAGTTCTCGCGAGACGATGAGTCCGATGCCGATCTCGTGGGCCTCGACATTGCTGCACGGGCCGGGTTTGATCCGAGGGCGGCGATTTCACTCTGGCGAAAAATGCAGGCTGCCAACAAAGGCGCCCCGCCCGAGTGGTTCTCCACCCACCCGGCGAGCAGCACGCGAATCGAGGACATCTCACGCAATCTGCCCAGGGTCTTGCCGCTCTACGCAAAGGTGATTGGGCGCACCCTCGACACCCTTCCCCCAGATCCGAGCCTACGGTAGGTCGTAATCAACCACGAGCGGGGCATGGTCAGAGAAGCGCTGACTGGTGTAGACCCACGCTGACCTGGCCCGCCTGGCCAACCCAGGGGTGGCAATCTGATAATCGATCCGCCAGCCCACGTTGTTTGCTCGGGCCTGGCCACGTTGAGACCACCATGTGTAGCCGTCGCCCGTGGCAGTTGGGTTGAGGTGACGATAGACATCGACCCAGCCCACCTTGTCAAAGAGGTCTGTGAGCCAGGCCCGTTCCTCGGGCAGAAAGCCTGATTGCCTGAGATTGCCCTTCCAGTTCTTGAGATCCTGCTCGGTGTGCGCAATGTTCCAATCCCCGCAGACCAGGTACTCCCGCCCAGTGGCCCGGTGGTCGGCCATCCAAGATGCCATGACCGGTCCGAAGGCTGACATAAACCGATACTTCGAAGCCTGCCGCTCATCGCTGGCTGAGCCTGAGGGCGCATAGAGACTGACCACGGACAGGCCTGGCCAATCGGCCTTGATCAGACGGCCCTCGGCATCGAACTCAGCCACACCAAATCCGGCTGCCACCGGGGCATCGGGCCTGCAGTAGAGCCCAACGCCCGAGTACCCTTTTTTCTGTGCGCAGGCAAAGTGCCCAAGAAGGCCGCAGTCGAGGGCCTGGTGCTGGGGTTGGAGATCGACGATCTGCGCCTTTAACTCTTGCAGGCAGACCACGTCGGCCTCTTGGCTGCTGAGCCAGTCGAGTGCGCCCTTGTTGGTGGCTGACCGGATGCCGTTGGCATTAAGACTGATGACGCGCATCTTGTGTATTCTCGCCCAACATGAGGACATCACCTGAGAGCACCCAACAGGGCATCGAACAGAGCACCCAGCAGCAGTTCCTTCGTTTTGCTCTGGCTCAGGGCGTCTTGGCCTTCGGATCCTTTAAAACCAAGGCCGGCCGAGAGTCACCTTATTTTTTCAATGCGGGCCTCTTTCACCATGGGGCGGCGTTGGCGAGCCTGGCAGATTTCTATGCACAGACCCTGCTCTCGGCCCAGGCTCAAGGCCGCCTGCAGGCAGACCGACTCTTTGGCCCAGCCTACAAGGGCATCGCCTTGGCATCGAGCACCGCCATGGCGTTGGCAGCCAGGGGGCACGACATGGGTTTTGCATTCAATCGGAAAGAGGTCAAAGACCACGGTGAGGGTGGTCTGCTGGTCGGCGCCGATCTCATGGGCCATCGGGTGGTGATCATCGATGATGTGATCTCCGCGGGCACATCGGTGGGCGAGTCGGTCTCGATCCTCCAGGCAGCAGGCGCCACCGTGGCGGGTGTCCTGATTGCACTCGACCGAATGGAGCAGGGTGGCACGGCAGCCTCACCGAGCCGCCTCTCAGCAGCCCAGGAGGTCTCGCAGCGACATGGCTTTCCGGTTGTGGCCATCGCAAGTCTGGCGGACCTGCTCACCCTCTTGGAGACAACCGATGCACCGGCATTGGCCGCGCACCAAGAGAGGGTCGCTGCTTATCGGGCGCGGTGGGGCGTGGGTGAACTGACCCCACCGTGATTCACTCCACCGTGACGCTCTTGGCCAGGTTGCGAGGCTTGTCGACATCATGACCCCGCGCCAAGGCCACGTGATAGGCCAGGAGTTGGAGCGGCACCACGTGAAGGATTGGGGAGAGCAGCCCGGCATGGTCCCCCAGGGTGATGACAGAGACGCCCTCTGAGGACTGCATGCCGGCGTTGTGGTCTGCCACGACATAGAGCTGGCCGCCGCGTGCCCGGACTTCCTCGAGGTTGCTCTTGAGTTTCTCCAGAAGCTGATCGTTTGGGGCCACTGCCACCACGGGCATGTCTGCGTCCACCAGCGCAAGAGGGCCATGCTTGAGTTCGCCAGCAGCATAGGCCTCCGCATGGATATAGCTGATCTCCTTGAGCTTGAGCGCGCCCTCCATGGCGATGGGGGCGTGGATGCCCCTGCCCAGAAAGAGAGCATGGGACTTATTTGTGAACTCAAGCGCCCAGGCCTTGAACTGCGGCTCTGCAGCCAGGACCGCCGACAGCGCGGCAGGAAGGTGCCGCAGCGCGGTCAGGTGCTGGGCCTCATCCTCGGGGGAGAGCCGGCCTTGCGCCTTGGCCAGGCAGAGGGTCAGCAGGAAAAGACCCGCCAGTTGGGTGGTGAAGGCTTTGGTGGATGCCACACCAATCTCTGGTCCAGCGCGCGTGAGGAATCGAAGCCTGGCGGCCCGAATCAGCGAAGATTCCGCGACATTGCAGATGGCGAGCGTGTCATGCAGGCCCCGTGACTGCGCATGGGCCAGGGCGGCGAGCGTGTCTGCTGTCTCGCCTGACTGAGAGATGGCAATCACGAGGGTCTGTGGCAGGGCCACGCTCTCGCGATATCGATACTCACTGGCAATCTCGACGCTGCAGGGGATCTTTGCGACTGACTCGAGCCAATGACGGGCCACAAGACCCGCATGAAGGCTGGTGCCACAGGCCAGGATCAGGACTTGTTTGGTCTGCGCGAAGGCGTCCTCGGCATCGGCACCAAACAAGGCCGGTGACAGACTTGTGGCACCGGTCACCATCTCGAGCGTGGCGGCCACCGCCCCGGGCTGCTCTGCCATCTCCTTTTGCATGTAGTGGGCGTATGGCCCCAGGCTGACATCTTCCAGGCTGAGATCGCTCTGGACCACCGGCCGCGCTGCTGTTGCACCGGTTCGGTCCTCGATGCTGCGCGCCACGAGCCCACCGAGGGCCTGGCGTTGGAGGGTCACGAGGTCGCCATCTTCGAGGTAAATCAGGGACTGGGTGACCTGCAAGAGGGCCGAGGCATCCGATGCCAGATAGGCCTCCTGTGGTGTCTGCCCCTGGCCAATGAGCAGCGGCGCACCAAGCCGGGTGGCCACAAGCGTGCCGGGATCCAGGGTGCTGATGGCAGCAAGGGCATAGGCCCCCTGCAGGCGGCCAGCAATGGCCCGCAGTGCGCTGGTCAGGTCGTTCGAGACAAGACGGCTCTGATGCAGGAGGTGGGCGATGACCTCCGTGTCGGTCTGGGATGCAAAGGTGTATCCGGCAGCCTGAAGGTCTTGCCTGAGGACGTGATGATTTTCAATGATGCCGTTATGGACCACGCACACCTCGAGCCCGCCCCCAGATGAGAGGTGCGGATGGGCGTTGTCTTGTGTCACGGCCCCATGGGTGGCCCAACGGGTGTGGGCAATGCCCAGGTCTGCGGCATGCCCTGCACAGGCGGCTGTGAGCTCTGCCACTCGGCCAACCGCTCGGACCCTCGAGAGGGTGGCGCCGTCAAGGAGCGCCAGGCCAGCAGAATCGTATCCGCGATATTCCAGCTGACGAAGGCCCTCGATGAGAAAGGGCGTGATGTTTTGGGCTGCAAGCGCGCCGACGATGCCACACATCTTGTTGTGTTCTCCGACTGTAAATGGGCCAGACTGACTGCTAAGGTGACTGCTAAGGTGACTTCTTTTGGGGCCGTTTCCAGCCCGCGATGGAGGCCTGGTGGGATCTGGACAGGGTGAGTTGATGGGCGGGTGCATCGCTGGTGAGGGTTGTTCCCGCAGCCAGGGTGGCGCCCTCATGGACCACAACCGGGGCCACAAGCTGGGTATCGGAGCCGATGAAGACATCGTCTTTAATGATGGTGCGATGTTTCTGGGCGCCGTCGTAGTTGCAGGTGATGGTGCCGGCACCAATGTTGACCCGTGCGCCCACGGTGGTGTCCCCGATATAAGAGAGGTGGTTGGCCTTGCTGTGGGGACCAATCTGGCTGTTCTTCACCTCTGTGAAGTTGCCGATGTGGCAGCCCTCTGCCAGGCTCGTGCCTGGCCGCAGTCGGGCAAAGGGGCCAACAACAGCCTCTGGTCCCAGAACGGCACCATCGAGATGACTAAAGGCCTCGACTCGTGCCCCGGGACCAACCTCGACATTGCGCAGCACCGCATAGGCACCGACCTGCGCGCCGTCACCCAGCACAACCGCCCCCTCAAAGATGCAGCCAATGTCGATGCGCACCCCAACGCCGCAGGCCAGGGTGCCACGCACATCGAAGCGGTCTGGATCGATGATCTCCACGCCAGCACCCATGAATTGGTGTGCCAGTCGCCGCTGGAACCGGCGCTCTAGATCGGCTCGCTGGATCAGATCGTTGACACCGAGGAAGGCGTCTTGATCGGTGCAAGGCATGCCAAGCACCCGATGCCCCTGCGCCACTGCCATTGCAATGACATCGGTGAGGTAATACTCACCTTGGGCATTCTGGTTGGAGAGTGCGCTCACCCAATCACCCAGTGCCGCTGTGGGGGCAACCAGCACACCGGTGTTGATTTCCATGATCGAGCGCTGGGCCGCTGTGGCATCCCGTTCTTCCACAGAGGCCATCACCTCGCCTGCCGGACCTCGGCAGATGCGGCCATAGCCAGTTGGATCGCCAACCCTGGCTGTGAGCAGGGCAATGCCATCGGCGGACTCAGCCTGGGCAATGAGGGCCCTGAGGATCTCTGGCTGCATCAGGGGGACATCCCCATACAGCACCAGGGTGAGGGGGTCTTGCTGGTCAACAAAAGGAAGGGCAACAGCCACAGCATGGCCGGTTCCCTGCGGCGGATCTTGAAGCGCAAAGTGAAGGTCTTGCGCCATTGGACCGAGGGAGAATTCGGCCACGGCAGTGCGCACCTGATCGGCCCCATGGCCAACCACGATCACCAGCCTCTGCCCGCCTGCGGCAATGGCGGTGCGGCAGACATGGTGAAGCATTGGGACGCCCCCGATGGGGTGCAGCACCTTGGGCAGGGCCGAGCGCATCCGCCTGCCCTGCCCAGCAGCCAGAATCACGACATTCACCGCCTGTCTCCCGGAGCGATCAGAGAGCCAACCACCATGCCCACTGCACTAAAGAGTAGGCCGACCAGTTGTGGCTCCACCAGCAGTTCTGCGCCAGAAAACTCGAGCATCAACCAAGTTCCAAGGCCAAAGACAACGGCCAGCATGGCGCCAAGGTTGCTTGCCCGCTTCCAAAAGAGCCCAGCAACAAGTGGGACAAAGGCACCGGCCAGGGTGATTCGGTAGGCATTCTCCACCATGCCGTGGATGCTCTCATCTGTCGTGAGGGCATAGATGGTCACGATGAGGGTGAAGACGAAAACCGTGGCCCGCGTGGTGAGCAGCAGTTGTGAATCAGTCATGTGCGGCACGGCCCCCTTGATCACGTTTTCTGCAAAGGTCACCGACGGGGCGAGCAGGGTGCCCGCGGCCGTGCTCATGATCACAGAGAGCAGGGCACCGAAGAAGATGACCTGGACCCAAAATGGCATGTGAAGCGCCACAAGGCTTGGCAAGACAAGCTGAGAGTCCTGCTCCATGAGTGTTGCTGTGGTCTGCGGATCGATGAGCGTGGCGGAATAGGCCAGAAAAAGTGGGACCGCTGCAAAGAAAAAGTATGAGATGCCGCCCAGGGTGGTGGCCCAGACAGCCACCCGTTCGGACTTTGAGGCATTGACCCGTTGAAAGACATCCTGCTGGGGAATGGACCCGAGCGCCATTGTCAACAGCGCAGCAATCCAGCCGAGCATATCGAGCAGGTCTAGGCTGGGAAGCCACTCAAACTTTCCCTCGGCGGCGGCCTTGCTCACCACGGCAGACATGCCGCCGGCCATGTCGCCTGCAATGCTTGTGACAATCAAGAGCCCAATCACAATGACAATCATCTGCACGAATGTGGTGGCTGCAACCGACCACATGCCCCCGAAGACCGTGTAGATCAGGACCACACCGGCCCCGATCAGCATCCCCTGCTCCATGGAGAGGAGGTCGTTTGAGATGACATTAAAGACCAGTCCAAGGGCGGTGATCTGGGCGGACACCCAACCCAGATAGGACACCACAATGCAGAGCGAGATGATCAGTTCTGTCTGGCGGTTATAGCGGATGCGAAAGAAGTCTCCGAGGGTCATGAGCTTCATGCGGTAGAGGGGCAGGGCGAAAACAAGGCCAAAGATCACCAGGCAGAGGGATGCCCCAAGGGGGTCTGAGATCAGTCCTCGAAAGCCTTCCTCAAGAAAGGTGGCTGAGATGCCCAATACTGTCTCCGCCCCAAACCAGGTGGCAAAGACCATGGCCAGCACGACTGGCATGGGGAGATGTCGTCCTGCAGTGATGTAGTCGCTGGTGCTGTGGACCTGACGAGCGGCCACCAGGCCGATGGCCACTGAGACCACAAGATAGAAGCCAACCAGGGTCAAGAGCATGATGTTGTGTCCTCCTCGGGTGTGGGTGGTGGATGGAAAAGATTAGAGTGGAATCAATATTGCCAGCAGCCCTGCAGCCACAATGAAGACCAGGAGCTTGAGCCACTGCCGCGTCTGACGGGTCTCTCGCAGCAAGAGTTCAAGCTGGGCCGCGGTGGCATCAGTCTTGGGCTGGCTCGCAACGGTCAGCGCAGCGTGAGCCAGCCGAGGCAGCTGCGGTAGGAGTTGCGCCCAACGCTCAGCCTCCTGCAGGGTATTTTTCTTAAGGGCGGCCAGGCCCACCTGCTCTTGCATCCAGCGTTCAAGAAACGGTTTGGCGGTGACCCAGAGGTCAAGGTCAGGGTCGAGCTGTCGGCCAAGCCCCTCAATATTGAGCAGGGTCTTCTGCAGCAACACCAGCTGGGGCTGGATCTCCACATTAAAGCGTCGAGATGCTTGGAAGAGGCGCAGCAGGACCAGGCCCAGGGAAATCTCCTTGAGCGGACGATCAAAGAAGGGTTCGCAGACCGCCCGCACCGACGCCTCAAGGGATTCCACCCGGGTGGTTGCAGGCGCCCATCCTGATTCGACATGGAGTTCTGCAACACGACGATAATCGCGCCGAAAAAAAGCTAAAAAATTCTGGGCGAGATAGTCCTTGTCGAAGGCAGACAGGGTGCCCACAATGCCAAAATCGAGGGCAATGTAGTGGCCAAAGTGCGGCCCACGGTCGGCCACAAGGATATTCCCAGGATGCATATCGGCATGGAAATAGCCGTCCCGAAAGACCTGGGTGAAGAAAATCTCCACCCCCTCTCTTGAGAGCTGCTTGAGGTCCACACCAGCCTCACGCAGGCGCTGCATCCGATTGATGGGGATGCCGTAGACCCTCTCCATCACGATGACATCGGATCGGCAGAGGTCCCAGATCATCTCCGGGATGAGCAGAAGCGAAGAGCCTGAAAAGTTACGGCGAAGCTGTGCAGCATTGGCAGCCTCACGCACGAGATCAAGTTCGTCATGCAGGTAATGGTCAAATTCCTCAACGACCTCTCTGGGCTTGAGCCGCCGCCCATCGGATGAGAGCCGCTCAACGAGCTGGGCGAATAGTCGCAACAGGGCGAGATCCTTGTTGATGATCTCTGCCATTCCAGGCCGCAGGACCTTGACTGCAATTTCTCGGCCCCCTCTGAGTCGGGCGAAATGGACCTGAGCAATGGAGGCGCTTGCAATCGGTGTGGCCTCAAAGGATTCGAAGAGTTCGGAGATCGATCGGCCAAAGGAAGACTCAATCGTCTGGATGGCAAGCCTCGAGTCAAATGGCGGAACCTGGTCCTGCAGCATCGCCAATTCGTCTGCAATGTCAGTGGGCAGGAGGTCGCGTCGGGTCGAGAGGACCTGGCCGAACTTTACAAATATTGGGCCGAGGCTCTCGAGGGCCTCTCTAATTCGGATGCCTCGGCTCTTGTCGAAACGCCGGCCAAAGCGCAAGACCACCAATAGGATGCTGAGCAGCCTGGAGTCCAGCCCGCGCTGGGCACCATCGACGGCGAGTTGGTCGAGCCCATGGCGCCAGACCACAACCAAGATGGTGAACAGCCGCAGCAGGGAGGTCATCTCTCGTCGAGGCGCCGCGGTTGGTCGAATTCAAAGAGGCCACGGTCGAGCAGGTGGGAGGGCACCACGCGGCCGAGGGCCTGGAACATCGACTCAATCCTGCCGGGGTGTTGTCTCCTCCAATCCACCAGCATGCGTTTGATCTGTTGACGTTGGAGATTCTCCTGCGAGCCACAGAGGTCGCAGGGGATGATTGGGAATCCACGATCGGCAGCCCATGCCTCGAGGTCACGCTCTTCGACATAGGCCAGCGGCCGAATCACCGTGTGGAGGCCGTCGTCAGAGAGCAGCCTGGGGGGCATGGTCTTGAGGGTGCCGCCGAAAAAAAGGTTGAGGAAGAAGGTCTCCAGGATGTCGTCACGATGATGACCGAGGGCGATCTTTGTTGCACCGAGCTCGTCGGCCACGCGATAGAGGACACCGCGCCGCAGCCTCGAGCAGAGCGAGCACATGGTCTGGCCCTCTGGGATCACGCGCTTGACAATGCTGTGCGTGTCTTGTTTTTCGATGTGAAATGGCAGGCCCAACGAGGAGAGATAGGTGGGCAGCGTGTCCGTTGGAAATCCCGGATGGCCTTGGTCCAGGTTGACAGCAATGAGCTCAAATTCAATCGGGGCCCGAGCCCTCAGAGAGATGAGGATGTCGAGTAGCCCATAGCTGTCCTTGCCGCCCGAGAGGCAGACCATGACCTTGTCACCCGACTCGATCATCTTAAAATCGGAGATCGCCTCGCCCACCAGGCGGTGCAGGCGTTTGGAGCGCTTGTTGTGCTCGGTCTCCGCCCGACGACTGTCCTGCGGAAGGGTCTCGAGCAGCCGCTCTACTGAGACTGTTGCCATGCAAAAACCTCGATGCCAACGGTGTCGCAGTCAGGGTAGACGTCGGGCTTTTCGGTGCTCACCCTTGCCGCACGAACCTCTGACCGAGACAGGCAGAGGGCCACAATCTTATCGATCAGCGTCTCCTGGAGGTTGTGATGCTGCTGGCTCGCAAGCCGGCAGACCCCAAGACGGATGAAGTCGTAGTCGAGCACATCGTTGACTGCGTCGCTCTGAGAGGTTGAGGCGGCCATGGGCACGAAGAGCTCGACATTGATCCGCAGGCGTTGGGCTGCCCTGAGCTCATGGGGATGAAAGCCAATGGATGCCTCAACGGAGAGGCCATGTAAAAAAATCCGGCGACAGTTGCTTAGCCGTGGGTCTAGGAGCATCGTCATGGGGTGGTAAAGATCACATCACGTTCAGAGGGTCGAAGGTGCTGACCACCGTCGACAAGAAGGTTGGCACCTGTTACGGCGCGGGCACGGGCCAGCCATGCGACGGCATCGGCCACCTCATCGGCAGTGCTCGATCCCCCCAGTGGTGTCTCCTGGTGGGCCCGCGCGAAGGCCTCATCGGTCTGACCCGCAGAGGGCAGGCTGATGCCCGGCGACACCGACAAGACGCGGAGTTGCGGCGCAAGGGCCTGTGCCATCAGGCGTGTCGCATGATCGAGCCCCGCCTTTGAGATGGTGTAGCCAAAGAAGTCAGGATTCGGATTGACGAGTTTTTGATCCAAGAGATTGATGACGACTGCCATCGGATTCGGGGTCTCTGAGGGGCTTCTCATGCACGACCTGTGGAGGGCCTGAATCAGTCGGATGGGCGCCACGAGGTTGCTGCGAAGGTGGCCCTCGAGGGTCTCTTGGGTCGCTGTGGTGGCGAGGTCAAACTCAAATCGTGCGGCATTGTTGACCAGCAGCCCAACCGGCCCGAGGGCCGCCTCAAGGTCCTGCCACCAGGCGTCCAAGCCGTCGTCGGCGGGCAGTTGATCCAGGTCAAGTGTGAAGGCCTGAGCCAGCCCTCCATGGCCTTGAATTTGCGCGACGACACCCTGGGCCTCAACTGCGGATTGACGATGGTGAACCGCAACGCGCCAACCGTCTGCAGCCAGGCGCAGGGCGATGACGCGGCCGAGTCGTTTTGCAGCGCCTGTGATCAGGGCCACAGGGCGAATGGCGGGGGGGTGCATTGGGGGCCAAGCGGGCATCCCTCAAGTGTAGCTTTGATACCCTGCGGCCATGGTTTCTTCCCTCTATGAGCAGATCAGGTCCGAGGCCGCATCCAGCGGTGGTTGGCTGGCATTCGATGGCTTCATGGAGTTGGCGCTTCATCACCCCACAGACGGCTACTACGCGGCACCGATGGGCCCTCATGGCCCATTTGGGAAATTGGGTGATTTTGTGACTGCACCCATGCTCGGGCCATGGCTTGCGCTGGCGCTTGCGCGGCGCTTTGAGGGCCTGCGCCAGGAGCATGCGCAGGTCCTTGCTCAAGGCCCTGCCCAGGATGCTGGTCGATCCAATCAGCCTGGCGGCCTTGGCATTCGAGAGTTTGGCCCCGGAACGGGGCAGCTGGCAGCAGACCTCTTAAAGGCACTCTGGGCCCGTGATGCCTTGCCCAGTTCTTATCAGTTAATTGAACGAAGCGCGGGCCTGCGGGCCATTCAGATGGAGACGATTCGAGACTCGGTGGCCTCTCTCGGGCAAGCCGCCCTCGAGGTCATCATGCCCCGAATCGACTGGCCGCTTGACTGGCCAACTGCCGCTGACGCTCAGTTTCATGGGCTGGTTGTGGCAAATGAGGTGGCCGATACCTTGGCGGTCAAGCGTTTTGAGTGGCGAGGCCATGACCGGGCCTGGGAATGGGGTGTCGTGGAGGATGGCAGCGGGTTGGCCTGGGAGCCCAGAGAGGCCGGTGGGGCCCTACTAGAGGCCATTCTCAGGCGACACGCCCAGATCCAGGTGCCCCTGGGCCCCTGGCGCCTTGGGCACCTTGGAGAGTGGTGTCCGGGCCTTGCGCCATGGGGGCGAACAGTGATGGAGTCGATCCGTTGGGGCGATGTGATCGTCATCGATTACGGTTACGAGCGACTCGAACTCGATCACCCAGACCGATCAGGCGGCACGCTCGCCGGTCACTTGGCACATCGGCGAGTCGATGACCCCTTGTTGTGGCTGCGAGAGCCTGGTCGGATGGACCTCACCGCCCATGTGGACTTCTCCGATCTGGCCCAGGCCGCCCGGGCCGGGGGCGCAACAGATGTGGCCCTTCAGACCCAGGCTGCCTGGTGCCTGGATCAAGGCATGCTGGAGGCCGCGCAGGACATGCTCTTTGAGGACGGGGTGGGTGCGCCACCGTCCGATCCGAGCCGCATTCGTGCCCTCAGCAACCTACAGACCTTGTTGTCTGACAACGAGATGGGGCAACGCTTTCTGGTCCTCACCGCCAGCCAGCGGCAGCCCGCTAGCCCTGCATGAGTGCAATGAGCCGCTGGCGCCTGCCCTGTGCAACCGCCTCTGGGATGGAGTCGCCTCGGGCCTGGGCGGCCTTGGCAAGCGCCCCAACAGGGGTCTCAAGCAGGGCCTCAAGCATGGTGACCAGGCCAGCCGTATCGGATGGGGGGTGTTGCTGCGGCTCCAACTGCTCGGCCACCAGCTTGAGCTGCGGCAATCGTTCGGGCCTGCGAAAGAGGTCTGCCTCCTGACACCAGGCCAGGCAGCGATTTGCCCATGTGTGGTCCGACTCATCTGGTCGTCTCAGGGGAAGCCTTGAGGCCCCTCGTGCGATGAGGCTGATCCAGTCATGGACTTGTTTGGGCAGCGCGTGACCCAGGCCTGGCGGCACCCCAGAAGACCACAGGACGGCCGCCACAATCTCAGCCTCGAGCCCCTGGGCCGCCAGGGCGTCGAGCCGTGCCATGGCCTGGGTCGTGGGGGGGCTCTGATGGATGATCCGATCCCAGGCGCCAACTGCCACGAGCAGCGCCACCAGCCTTCTTGGTGAGGGCTCGCAGAGGCCCTTGGCGAACTCTTGCCAGACACGCTCTGCCACCAGGGAGTCGACTTCACCTGCCTGGACCATCGACTGGCAGAGCATGATGGTGTCCTCATGGACATCGGCCCATGGCCACCTGGCCATAAAGCGCGCCAGCCGCAGCAGCCGAACGGGGTCCTCCTCAAAGGCTGGGCTCACATGCCGAAGCATGCCCTCAGAGAGGTCTTTAAAGCCGTGATGGGGATCATGCAACTGTCCACGCTCATCAACGGCCATTGCATTGATGGTGAGGTCTCGTCTGAGCAGGTCCTCCTCAAGCCGCACGCTGGGGTCGGCTTGAAACTGAAAGCCGTGGTAGCCAATGCCGGTCTTTCGCTCTGTTCGGGCAAGTGCGTACTCTGCCTGCGTCTGGGGGTGGAGGAAGACTGGAAAGTCCCGCCCAATGGGCCGGAAACCAGCCAAGACCATGGCCTCTGGCGTGGCCCCCACCACCAGAAAATCATGGTCTGAACTGGCCACGCCCAGCAGCGCATCCCGAACCGCGCCGCCAACGCAAAAGAGTTGGATCTCGGGCCCCAGCCGCGCGCAGCATGCGTCGTCGCGCCTTGGCGCAATGTCTGGCAGCTGGCCGCCCTGGAGGAGGTCGGGAGGGGTCAATCCTGAAGAAGGCGGGTGGTGCGGCGCTCAAGGAGCCTGCCGCGAACGGTCTGACCACCGAGGTAAAGCGGCGCCATGGCATGGAGGCTTTTCGCCGAGGTGATGCCCAGATCGGATGACATGGGGCCGCTGGCCACGTTGGGGACCGTGGCCGAGGCCAGGTTGTCCCTGGAGATCAGGGGGCGGCCAGGAAGCTGCTCCATGATGAGGGCCTGAAGCCAGGACAGACCGTCTGGCAGGGGCACGATGGGCCTTGGGTGACCACTGTATTGACCGGCCCAGTGGACAATCTCATAGAGGCTCAGCACGTCTGGGCCTGCGATCTCATAGGTCTGCCCGATGGTCTTGGGATTGAGGATGACGTTGCAGGCTGCCTGCGCGAGGTCCTCGATGAAGATTGGCTGAAACTTGGCGTGTGGGGTGGCCAGCGGCACCATCGGCAGCAAGGCCTGCAGTCGAGCAAAGAGCCGCAGGAATTGGTCCCCCGGCCCGAAGACCACGGAGGGCCTCAGGATGGTGAGATCGAGTTTTTGCATGCCGCGCAGGGCGGCCTCACCCGCGGCCTTTGAGCGCAGATACATCGAGGGCGCCTGATCCGACACGCCCAGGGCACTCACATGGATGAGCCGATTGACGCCTTGTCGAAGCATGCAACGGGCGAGTCGCGACGGGAGCTTGACATGGGCCTCATCAAAGTCCGGGCCCCACGGCCGACCCGGCTTGCTGTGGAGCAGCCCAACCAGATTGATCACATTTCTTGCACCCGCAATGGCCTCGCAGAGCAGGCCCTCTTCGCGGGGGTCGAGGGTCACGATTTCAATGCCGGGAAGACTCCAGAGGCTTCTGGCGCGGGCCCGTGACCGCGTGAGGATCCGGACAGCCCCTGAGGCTGCGCCTGCTCGGGAGACGAGTTCTGCAGCAATGGCCTGGCCAACAAAACCGGCACCCCCCAGGATCACTGTCTCTACGTGCGTCTGCATGGTCAGTCCTCTTATGGATGAATGGCGAGTCGACTCGATCCTGGCCCGATCTGAGCAAGCCATTCATTGAGCAGGCCCGGCTGCCCTGATTGTCTCAGCAAACCCTGATAAACAACGGTGTTGGCCAGCACCTGCTTGACATAGCCACGGGTCTCAGAAAACGGAATGGACTCAGCAAAGGCCGCTCCAGGAACGGATTGAGTGAGTTGGCCAGACCAGAGTCGACTGCGAGACGGGCCCGCATTGTAGGCCGCAGTCGCGAGGATCGCGGAGCCTTGAAAGTCATTGGAGAGATCGCGAAGGTAATGAATGCCAAGGGAGATATTGGTCTGAGGTTCTGTTAGGCGGCTCAGGCGAAAGCCCTTGAGGCCCATCTCTCTTGCAACAGAGGTGGCGGTCTTGGGCATGAGCTGCATCAGGCCGACCGCCCCAACGGGCGAGCGCACGGCAGGCAAGAACCTGGACTCTTGACGCATCAAGCCCAGCACCCACGCGACCTCAAGCGGTTGAGCCCGGTTGGCGGAATCAATTTCCCGGCGATGAAAAATGGGATAACGAAGTGAGAGGTCATGCGATTGCTGGGTGCGAATGGCCGCGGCAATGCCTCGGTCTGGGTGCCCCGCTTCAAAGGCCAACTGACTTGCTGCCAGCAAGGCGGCATCGGGCAGGTCTCTGATCAGGCCATTCCACTCGAGTGAGGCCTCCGTGCGCAGTCCCAGAGATGACAAGGCAAGGCCCCGATAGAGGCTGGGATGGTCGGCAAGCCTCGCGCGTTGCTCTGCGATCAGTTGGCGCACACGGGTGTCCGGTGGCGGGGTCAAGATGGGGCGCCCGAGCGCCTCTGCTGTCAGGATCTGATAGAACCCCCAGCCCACGGGAATGCTCCCCCAGATGGCCCTGGCCTGATCGGGCTGCCCGATCTGCTGGGCCAGCCAACCTCGCCAATAGGCCCAATGGTCCTGCCGCTGAAGACTCGCTGGCATGGCAGCAAGAATCTGACGAAGTGCCGCCCAGTCGCCCACCCGCAGGGAGGCGCGGGCGGCTGATTCCAAGAGCACTGGTGGCTGGGAGGAGACAGACCCAAAACCCTCGCGAATCAGCGGCCATGACCGTGGGTCGCTTCGCAGCCAGAGACGACTGCCGATGGCGAACTGGGCAAAGGCCCGCTGCTCGGGCGAAAAGGTGTTCTTGGTCTTCTGGAAAAGGGCTGCCGCCTGAGTGCTGCGGACCTGGGCCCTGGCGAGCAATCGCAGAAGCGATTGTTCTGACCGCGAGAGTGATCCGAGCGCCTTTTGGTTTGCCCAAAACCGCTCAGCTGTCTTGAGCTCGCCCGAAGCGGCCATGGCTCGGGCGCGATCTCGAAAAGTGGCAGCGTCGATCTGCCCGCGGGCGGCAAGATCTTCCAAGAGGCCATAGCAGCCCAGAGCCGCCTCTTGTCCTTGGGCGAGTTCGAGCAGCATCCCCAGGGTCAGGTCTGTTCGCAGTCGTGCCTGCGCGCAGCGAAGTGAGGCGTTGTCAAGGTCGTCTGGGATCTGTCTGACCACCTCTGAGGCCTTGGGCCACGGTGCCGACTGCAGCGAGGAGATCCCCCAATCTCGATAGAGGGCGCGCACCAGAACGTGCCCTGGATTGCCCTGCGCAAACACCTGCGCAGCCTGCCTGGCGGACTCAGAGAAGGGTTGGCTCGTGACAACCAGCTGAGAGCGCCAGTAGGCCGGCCAGATTCGCAGGGGATCGCGATGCAGGTCTCGCTCGGCCTGCAGGAGCCGTGGAATGCTTCGGGCCTCGAAGGCGGCCTTGGCAGCGACCATGGCGTGCACCGGAGGGGATGCCTTGTCTTGCGCCTTGGGCTTTGCCGCCACCAGCGTTGGAGCAAGGACAAAGGCCAGACCGGCGAGGCTCAGAAATATTGATGTGGGTCGGGCTGAAATGGGTTGCATCGGTCTACGATAGCCTGTGTTGTTTAAGAATCGAAAGATATGTCGAGTTCTAGAGCCAAAGCTGTTGCAATCAAGGCCGTTATTCGTCGCCAGGCGCTTGAGACGCGTCAATCGATGGACCCGTCTCGACATCAGCAGGCCTCGGCAGAGATGTCAGAAAGGCTGCCCAATTGGCTCTCGAGCGGGGCTGGCGGCGCATTCTGTGGTCTTCTTGCCATGGCGGGCTGAGCCCGATCTGCGGCCGCTGTGGCAGCTGGCGCGAGGCTAGATTGCCAGTGGGGCTGCCGGTTGTTCAGGGGCCGCAGGCTGAGGTTGTTTTTGCGGCCTGGCCAGAGACAGGCCTTGCGCCCGGACATGGGGCTGCCTACATAAGTCTGCAAGAATTCGCTCGGATTGCTGGGTGGTGCCATGTGTGGCTGTGGATCAGGCGGGCCACCGCCTGGGTGCCAGAAGGGCTTTTACGATCCGAACCCAGCGGCTGACACCGCTGGGCACCCCGCCCAGATCTGGTGGGGGTGTGCTGGGCTGGGCGCCTGGACTTAAGCTTTTGCAGAGCCTCACGATCTGCGTCTCGATTGGCTGATCACTGAAGCCCAGGTGAGTTCGACCATCGAGGTGAAGGGCCTGCGTGATGGCCGGGGTGGGTTCCTGGCCCGATTCGCGAATTAGAAATGAAGGCCCAGGGACCCCGGCGGTCATGAGTTGATCGACGAGGTCAGTGATACGGATTGGCCGAAGGCTCGTATCGAGCCATGTCGTCGCCATGTAGCCAATGAGCCGATTGTCTGATCCAGCAGGGGATCTCGGCGCCGCTGGCATCTGGAAAGCGTGCCAACTGGCCATGATTTGTGATGGGCATGATGCCTGGAACAATCGGATGTCCACCCCCAGGCATGAACATCGTCTACAAATCGAAAGTAGGCATCCGTGTTGTAGAAATGCTGGGTGATTGCGCCTGTAAGCGCCGGCCTTGACTTTTTCAACGAAGCAGCGAAGGTCGTCTTGCGCCGAAGCGCGCAAGTGGATCTCCGGGTAGGCGGCCACCTCGATCAGTCATCCCCGAAGCGATCGCGGATGAATCCAGACAGGTCGATCATGGGCAAACCCTCAGACCAGCCATACCCTGAGGGCAGGTCCTCAGTGCCACCACCTTATGGAATTACTTTTGCTGCGGTAGCCCTCTGCCCAGCAACTGCATGGTGGACTAGCTCGCACCGATGCAAGACACATGCGGCACGACGCTGGGCAACAAGGGCTGGAGTTGGGCAACGGTTGCAAACGTGCCCTCGCGTTGAGCCGCCTGCGCCATAGGTAACAGAGCCATATCGAGGACCAACGGCCTCGGAGAGTCGGCGAACCGTCTCCCCGAAGGTGATCCTGAGCCTCAGCGCTCTTGGGCGGAAAAAGAACTCGAGAGCTAAGCTCGATGGCCCTCGATCAGTAACGGTAGGCGCTGGGCTTGTAGGGGCCTTCCTGCCGAACGCCAATGTAGCTGGCCTGCTGGGGTGAGCTCAGTGAGCATGGCGCCAATCTTGGTGAGGTGAAGCCGTGCAACCTTCTCGAGGTGCTTGGGCAGCATAGATTGCCCTTCTCGTAGTCCTTCTGATGGCGAAGAGCTCGATCCCTGAGCAATCACCTGGTTTGCAAACGACGAACTCATGACAAAACTGGGGTGGCCAGTGCCGCAGCCCAGGTTCACAGCCGACCCTGTGCCAACAGGATGATGCGTTTGCCGTCGAGGAAAATCACGTGATCCACCTGAGGCAGTCTCCTCCCACTTGCAGCACAGGGCTGCCCGTCGTCACCGTTGTCGAAGTGCCCGATGTTGCAGATGGCCTGGTCCTTCATCTTTGGCCATGTGGGCATGGGTGATGACGTCCTTGTTGCCAGTGGCGGTGACAAGATATCGGCCTTGTCCGAGGCGTGATCCATGGTGACCACCTTGTAGCCCTCCATGGCGGCCTGAAGGGCGCAGATGGGTCGATCTCAGTGACCCAGACCTGGGCTGAGAGTGCCCGAAGGGCCTGGGCGGAGCCCTTGCCAACGTCACCATAGCCAGCCACGACCGCCACCTTGCCCGCGATCATCACGTCGGTGGCGCGCTTGATTGCATCGACGAGGGACTCGCGGCAGCCATAGAGATTGTCAAACTTGCTCTTGGTCACGGAGTCATTGACGTTGATGGCTCGAAACGCCAGCGTGCCCTTGGCAGACATCTCGTTGAGGCGATGCACGCCAGTGGTGGTCTCCTCGGTGACCCCAACCACGGCATCTAGATTGCGCTGATAAAAGCCTGGGTCTGTCGCGAGCTGGCGACGGATCGATTCAAACAGGCAGGTCTCTTCCTCACTGCTGGGTTCTCCGAGCACGCTGGGGTCTCGGGCAGCATTGGCGCCCAGGTGGAGCAGCAGAGTCGCGTCGCCGCCATCGTCGAGGATCATGTTGCTTGGCTTGCCATCGACCCAGTCGAATATGCGATGGGTGTAATCCCAGTACTGGGCAAGGGTCTCACCCTTGTGGGCAAAGACGGGAACGCCGGAGACGGCAACGGCCGCCGCTGCGTGGTCTTGCGTGGAAAAAATATTGCACGATGCCCACCGAACCTCGGCACCGAGCGCTGTGAGCGTCTCGATGAGCACGGCCGTCTGAATGGTCATGTGCAGAGACCCAGTGATGCGGGCCCCTTTGAGGGGTTGCTTGGATGCAAACTCCTGACGAATGGCCATGAGGCCAGGCATCTCGGTTTCTGCAATGCGGATCTCTTTGCGGCCCCAGTCGGACAGACTGAGGTCGGCCACAACAAAATCTTCTTTACCTTGTGTTTTTAAAACGGCGCTCATCTCGCGCTCCTTTCTTGGTTCAAGTGGATGTCGCGAGCGCCGTTTCAACTGCCGCAAAGACCACAGCGGCTGCCCAAGCCTGGGAGATCGACTCTCGCAGCGCTCCTTGGGCAATCGGGATTCTCGCCGTTGCGCAGCGCCCAGTCAAGGGCCGCCGACATGCCTGTCGGCAGGGTTATCTCAGAGGTTCCTCAGAGGCCCCTCAGTGACCCCTCAGAGGCAGCGGCTGCGCAGGGCCTCCACCCGATCTGTCAGTTCCCAGGTGAATTCTGGTTCCTCGCGGCCAAAATGGCCGTAGGCTGCTGTTTTGCGGTAGATCGGCCGCAAGAGGTCGAGCATCTGCACGATGCCCTTTGGCCTCAAGTCAAAGACCTCCCTGACAGCCTGGGCGATTCGTTCGTCTGAGACCACGCCGGTTCCCTCTGTGCTCACCATGATGGAGGTGGGCTGGGCCACCCCGATTGCGTAGCTGAGCTGAATCAAGGCCTTCTTGGCCAACCCGGCCGCGACGATATTTTTGGCCACATACCGTCCTGCATAGGCAGCAGAGCGATCGACCTTTGATGGGTCTTTCCCCGAGAACGCGCCACCACCATGAGGGGCGGCACCGCCGTATGTGTCGACGATGATCTTGCGACCCGTGAGGCCGCAATCGCCCTGGGGCCCCCCGACCACAAAGCGACCGGTCGGGTTGACCAGAAACTTCACATCACCCTTGAGCAATTCCTTGGGAAGCACGGGCTTGATGATCTCCTCGATCACAGCCTCTCTGAGAGCCTCGAGCCCGATCTCTGAGTCGTGTTGGGTGGACAAGACCACGGTGTCAAGGGCCACGGGCCGGCCATTCTCGTAGCGAAGCGTGACCTGTGATTTGGCATCCGGCCGCAGCCAGGGCAATCGACCGTCTCGCCGCAGAAGGGATTGACGCTCGACGAGGCGGTGCGAGAGATGAATCGCAACGGGCATGAGGGTTGGGGTCTCATCACAGGCGTAGCCAAACATGAGGCCCTGATCGCCTGCACCCTGGTCTAGGTTGTCATCGTGAGCCTTGTTGACCCCCTGGGCAATGTCGGGACTCTGCTTGTCGTAGGCCACCAAGACAGCGCAGCCTCGGTAGTCGATTCCGTAGTCGGTGTTGTCGTAGCCAATGCCCTTTAAGGTTTCTCGGGCAACTTGAATGTAATCCACGCTGGCCGTGGTGGTGATCTCGCCTGCGAGCACCACAAGGCCGGTGTTGCAGAGTGTCTCGGCGGCCACGCGGGCACTGGGGTCCTGCTCGAATATGGCGTCTAAGATGGCGTCCGAGATCTGGTCTGCGACCTTGTCCGGGTGACCCTCGGAGACGGATTCGGAGGTAAAGAGATGGCTTGCTTGCATGAGAGGCTCCTCGAATAGCGTTGGCCTTGCAGCCGCTTATAGCGTGGAACACAGGAGACCTGCATGCATGCGCTTTAGCGGTATTTGAGACACTGATCGCCCCGCAAGTTGTCGATTAAATCGGCGATTGCGTCACTATAGACCTTATGCAGACTTTGTTCAAAATCGCGGCGTTCATGCCACTGCGGGTCCTCAGGGCAGTCGGTCTGCTGCTCGGGTGGGCCACCTGGCTGGCCTCTCCAAGATATCGGTCGCAGTTTCGCGCCAACTGGCACAGGGGCCACGATTTCTTGCAGGCGGGGGGCCTTCTAACCCAGCCCACCTCTATTCTGAATGCGATCGGGCGGGCGGGCCTTTTGGCAGCAGAGTTGCCCAAGATCTGGTGTGACCCTCGCGCTGCTGATGCCATGTCCATGCAGGGGCAGTCCTGTCTCGATGAGCTGGTCTCTGCGGGCCAGGGCGCCTTGGTCCTCACGCCTCACCTTGGGGCATTTGAATTGGCCCCCAGGGCAATCGGACGCCGCCATCCAATGACCGTGCTCTACCGCCCCTCTCGACACCCCACGCTTGAGCGACTGCTCCAGGCATTGAGGCCGACCGCGGTGGTCAAGACCGCCCCGGCCAACGGCAGTGGCCTGCGGCAACTGATGCGCTGCCTGCGCGCGGGAGAGACCGTGGGCATGCTGCCCGATCAGGTGCCCGGGCAGGGTGACGGCATCTGGTCATCTTTCTTTGGCACGCCTGCCTACACCATGACCCTTCCGATACGGCTGGCCCAATCCACAGGCGCGGGAATCGTCTGGGCCAGTGCACTCAGAGCACCTGACGGGTGGCGGCTCACCCTTGAGCCTTGGGTGCCAGCTGGGGGCATCAAGGCAGATGCCGACCTTGAGCAATGGGTCTTGCAGCTCAATCAGAAGATTGAAGCCCTCATCGCACGCTCGCCGGCAGACTATCTCTGGGCTTACAACCGATTCAAGGCACCCGCAGACAAAGGGTCGGTTCGTGCGTGAGATGGCGATTCGGCTTGGGCTTGGCCTTGCTGGCGTCATCGCAGGGCTGCCGCATGGCCTGCGCCGGCGAATTGAGGGGTCCCTTGGGTGGCTGTTGTTTCACGGTGTGTCACGTCGACGCAAGATTGCCCTTCGAAACCTAGACCTTTGTCTGCCCGCCCTCACGGCCGATCAACGCCGCTTGATCGTGCGGGAGCACTTTGCGCATTACGCGAGGGCCTTTTTCGACCGATTCAGGCTGGTCAAATGCGATGCGACTCATCTACAAGAGTGGGTGGTGGTCACCGAGCAGTGGCGGCTTGAAGCGCTCAAGGGCTCTCCCGTGATTGTGCTGGCCCCGCACTTTCTTGGCCTCGATGCGGGTGGCGTGCGACTGCAGCTGTGCGCCCAGATTGTGTCGATGTATTCGACCCAACCGAGCCCGAGCCTAAACGCCTGGGTCCTGTCGGTTCGGAGTCGATTCAATGCCCCAGTGCTGTTGCCCCGCAACGATGGCATTGCCCGTCTGGCCAGGCTGGTCCGACGCGGCCGACCCGCCTACTTTTTACCGGACATGGATTTCGGTGCCCGCGACGCGATATTTGCAACCTTTTTCGGCCAGCCTGCCGCCACGGTGACCAGTGTGGTTCGACTGGCTCAGCTCACCGGTGCCGCCGTGTTGCCACTGGTCACAACCATGACCGAGACCGGCTATGAGGCGCGCTTTTATCCGCCTTGGCAGCATGAGAAAGGTGAGCCCATCGAGGTGGCTGTCCAGAAGATGAATGGATTCATCGAGGCCCGGGTCATGGAAAACCCAAGCCAATATCTCTGGACGCATCGACGCTTTAAGACCCAGCCGCCTGGCGCGCCGTCGGTCTATGGATAATTCCGGCATGGACATTCCTTTTACGAAGATGCACGGCGCGGGAAACGATTTCATCGTGCTCGATGCCCGCGCGGGTCTGGCCCGAGCAGTCTTGGAGCCGGAGCAGCTTCGTGCCATGGCTGATCGTCGATTTGGGATTGGCGCCGATCAGATCCTGCTGGTTGCCGCCTCCCCCTCGCCAGAAGCTGACTTTGTCTATCGAATTTTTAACGCAGACGGCCATGAGGTGGAGCAGTGTGGCAACGGTGCGCGTTGTTTCGCAAGGTATGTTGTTCAAAAGGGGCTCGCCCCGGGGCCGGTGATTCGTGTTCAGACCAAGGCGGGCCTCATCCTGCCCAGGATTGAAGCCTCTGGTGACATCAGCGTTGACATGGGGCCAGCGCGATGGGCACCCGAGGACCTGCCCTTTGATGTTGAGGATCTGCCCACTCGGCAGGCGGGGGCCTGCCCTGTCTACGGGCTCCTAGACAACGATGGCCAATGCCATTGGCTCTGCCCGGTCTCGATGGGAAACCCCCACCTCGTGGAGTGGGTCTGCGACCTCTCACAACACCCGGTTGACCGCGACGGCCCCTGGTTGGAGTCGCATCCCCGAGCCCACCACCGGGTCAATGCGGGCTACGCTCAACAGACGGGCCAGCAATCCATCGGGCTGCGTGTCTTTGAGCGTGGTGCAGGCGAGACACTCTCTTGTGGCACCGGCGCCTGCGCTGCCGTTGTCTCTGGAATTTTGCAGGGGCGTCTAACAGCAGACGCGCCCATCTCAGTCTCGACCCGCGGAGGCCTCTTGCATGTTCAATGGTCTGGAGACCCCTCTGCGGGTGTTTTTTTAACTGGACCCGCTGTGACAGTCTACGAAGGAGTGTGGTCTCTATGAGCACAGATGTGACCGAAAAGGGGGTTGTGGCCTTCTTGCAATCAGACCCTGATTTCTTTGTTCGTCATCCCAATCTGTTGGCCGATTTAAACATCCCTCACGGTCAGTCGGGCGGGTCGGTGTCGCTGATCGAGAGACAGGCGCTGGTCCTTCGGGAACGCGTGAAGGCCCTTGAGACTCGCATGGCGTCCCTTGTCCACAACGCCCAGGACAACCGGCGCCTGGATGATCAACTGATGCTCTGGGTCCGCGGGCTGCTGCAATCGTCCGAGGCGGTTCATCGGGCCGATGGAATGGCCAAGGGCCTCTCCAAAATCTTTGCGGTTCCATCTGCCGCACTTGCAATCTGGGGGGCAGGCCAACCACGAGACACCCATCCATGGCGGGTCTCAGAGACAGACGCCGCAGTCGCCTTAGCAGACGGTCTGCTGCGCCCGATCTGCCTGCCTGCGGAGGCCCACCAGGCTCAAGTTGCCATTGGAATCCTGTCGCCCGCCGATCGAGATGCCACCTCAGGCGGTTCAGTGGCCATTCTCCCGTTGCGGGTCGGTGCCTCACCATTGAGCTTTGGGCTTCTGGTCTTTGGCGCACCAGATGCAAGCCGATTCTCGCCGGATGTTGGGATTGATTTTCTTGAGCGCCTCGCAGAACTCACGAGCGCGTCGTTGCAGTCGCTGGCTGCACCTCGCCCGCTAGGGGCCTGAGCCAATGAGTGGCCCGCAGGCGTATCTTGCCCAGCTGGCCCTGCAGCATTACTCGCCCGAGACGCTCGATGCCTACCGGCGAGACCTCCAATCCCTGGTGGAGGCCTGTCCTGATCGGGCCCTGGCGTCTCAGACGCCTCAGAGCCTTCGCCCAGTCTTGGCCCGAATGTCTGAGGCGGGCCTCTCGGCCCGCTCCCTGAGGCGTCGATTGGCTGCATGGCGGGGCTATTTCGCCTGGCTTGTCTCTCAGCGAGTCATCGCTCAAAACCCTGCCGCCTCACTGAGGCCGCCCAAGGCCGAACGTCTGCTGCCCAAAGCCCTCTCGGTGGACGCCGCCTGTGCCTTTGTGGTTGGAGAGACAACGCAGGCCGATGGGACCCCATTTGGACAGTGGCAGGCCGCTCGAAATCAAGCGCTCGTCGAGCTGACCTATTCCGCCGGCCTGCGGCTCTCGGAGCTGGTGGGCCTGAACCTTGGCCCCTCAGCAGACCCTCACCATGGCTGGATCGACCTGCAAGAGCGGGCAGTGACCGTGGTTGGCAAGGGCCGCAAGACCAGGGCCTTGCCAATTGGCATCCCTGCAGTCGATGCCCTCAAGACCTGGCTCTCGATTCGAACAACGCGGTTTGAACCGGCCCGGGCCCGGCAGCTCAACGGTCTTTCTGAGCCAGTCTTCATCAACAGACTCGGGCAAAGGCTCTCGGGAAGGAGCGTGGAGAGGGCCTTTCAAGCCAGGTCTCGCCAGTCGGGGTTGGGCCAGTCCGTCCACCCGCATATGCTGCGTCATTCCTTTGCAAGCCATCTCCTGCAGTCGAGTGGCGACCTTCGGGCCGTACAGGAACTGCTCGGCCACGCACAGATTGCCACCACCCAGGTCTACACACACCTCGATTTTCAGAGGCTTGCAGTCGTCTATGATGCTGCCCACCCCCGCGCAAAACGGGTTCACAAGGATGCAAAATAATCACATGATTCCTGTCACCATCCTCACGGGTTTTCTAGGCGCGGGAAAGACAACCCTTCTCAAACGCATCCTGCGGGACCAACACGGCCAGCGCATCGCTGTCATTGAGAACGAGTTTGGGGCCGAGAGCATCGACAACGAACTGCTCTTTGAGGACCGGCAGGAGCGGATCGTGGAGATGAACAACGGCTGCCTCTGTTGCACCGTTCGGGGTGACCTGGTGGACATGCTCGGGCGCCTCTTTGAGAGGCGAGAGTCGGGCGAGATCGCATTTGATCGCGTGGTGATTGAGACCACCGGCCTGGCTGAGCCTGGGCCGGTTGCGCAGACCTTCTTTGTCGATGACCTCGTCGCCGATCGCTACCTGCTCGATGCGGTCATCACAGTGGTCGATGCCCAGCATGGGCTGGGGCAGCTCGATGAGAACTCAGAGGCTCAGTCTCAGGTTGGCTTTGCCGATCGCCTTCTTATTTCGAAGTCCGACCTCGTCTCGCAGGATGTCCTCGAGAGCCTTCAGGCAAGGCTGCTCAGGATGAATCCAAGGGCCCCGCAGGCACTGGTGCATTTTGGAGAGGCCCCCATCGAGAGCCTGCTCGACATTGGTGGATTTCATCTGAATGCAGCCCTGGAGATCGACCCAAACTTTCTCGACACCGAGGCCCATCATCACCATGCAGACGAGGTCAGTTCCTTTGTCTTTAAGGCCGATCAGCCCTTTCACAATGACCGTTTTGAAGGCTTTATGTCCGCGGTCTCTCAGGCCTACGGCCCCCAGCTCCTTCGCTACAAGGGCCTCCTCTGGATGAAAGACAACGAGCATCAGATGGTCTTTCAGGGAGTCCACATGCTCATGGGCGGCGACAAGGGTCGGCCATGGCGGGCCGATGAGGTGCGCCAGAGCAGGATTGTCTTCATTGGCCGCCGGCTGCCGAGGGATACAATCGAGAAGGGCCTGCGTCAATGTCTGGCGCCGGTCTGAAGAGAGAAGGTGGTGGTCATGAAACAGGCAGCATCAAAGATGATTGAGACAGAAGAGCAGCTCCTCGCCCAGCCAGAGAGCCAGTACATGAGTGCTGCACAGCTGGATTTTTTTCGCCGTCGACTCGTGGCCCTCGAGGCCGAGTTGCGGGCAAATGCTGGGGAGACCACGGAGCACCTGCGGGAAAATGTGTTGGTCCCAGACCCAGCGGACCGGGCCACCATAGAAGAGGAGCATGCCCTGGAGTTGCGGACTCGAGATCGGGAGCGAAAGCTCATCAAGAAGGTCCAGCAGGCTCTCTCGAGCATAGATTCTGGTGAATACGGCTACTGCGACGAGACGGGCGAGCCCATTGGGCTTCAACGCCTGCTCGCACGGCCCACTGCCAACCTCTCCATTGAGGCTCAGCAGCGTCGGGAACTGCGGCAAAAACAGTTTGGCGATTAACGAGCCTTCACGGCACGTCCCATGACGGACCCACGGCGTTCGACACAGAAGGTGGCCACCCTGGTGGAGGCCCTGCCCTACATACGCCGGTTCCATGGAAAGACCATTGTCGTGAAGTACGGTGGAAACGCCATGACCGACGAGGTCCTCAAGGGGGGGTTTGCCCGCGATGTGGTGCTGCTCAAGCTCGTGGGGATCAACCTCGTGGTGGTCCATGGTGGCGGGCCTCAGATTGAAGACCTCCTGTCTCGAGTTGGCAAGAAGGGCGAGTTCATTCAAGGCATGCGGGTCACTGATGCGGAGACCATGGACATCGTGGAGATGGTCCTTGCAGGCAAGGTGAACAAGGAGATCGTTGAATTAATCAACCACGCCGGGGGAAAGGCGGTTGGGCTGACCGGCCAAGATGGGGGCCTGATTCGGGCCCGCAAGCTCATCTTGTCGGGTGGCTCGGATGCGCCGGGTGACCTCGACATTGGGCAGGTTGGCGAGATCGAATCGGTCGATCCCCAGGTCATCGAATCTCTTCTGGCCAGTGGCTTTATTCCGGTCATCGCGCCCATTGGCTCTGGGGCCCATGGCGAGACTTACAACATCAATGCAGACCTCGTTGCTGGCAAGCTTGCAGAGATTCTCAAGGCCGAGAAACTCGTGCTCATGACCAACACGCCTGGTGTGCTCGATAAGCAGGGCAACCTCATCACGGGATTAACGGCTCGCGAGATCGACCAACTCTTCGAAGACGGAACCCTCTCGGGCGGCATGCTCCCAAAAATCAGCTCAGCCCTCGACGCCGCAAGAAGCGGCGTCCAGTCGGTCCACATCATCGATGGGCGCGTGCCCAACAGCCTACTCTTGGAGATTCTCACCAACGAGGGCGTGGGCACCATGATCCGCTCGCACTAGCGTGGCGCTGCGCCATGGGCTGGGCCGAGTGCGGCTGCGCAAGGGGCGCGATGGTGGTGGCGGCCCAGTCTGGCTGATGGACCTCGACAACACCCTCCACGATGCCAGTCACCGGCTCATGGCCGAAATCAATCGACGCATGACGGTCTACATCATGGATCGCCTGGGCCTGTCTCGGGAACAGGCCGGCAGCCTGCGCGAACGATACTGGCGGCGGTATGGTGCGACCCTTCTGGGACTGGTCATCCATGACGGCCAAGATGCTGCGGATTTCCTCGACCAGACGCATCCTCATCACGACCTCCTTGACTACCTCTTGCCCATTCGAGGCCAGTCCCTGCGGATGCGTCGCCTCAGGGGGCGGCATTGGCTGTTGACCAATGCACCCCGTCAATACGCCTGGCGGGTCTTACAGTTTCTTGGGCTGGACCGACAGTTCGAGAGGGTCATCTGCATTGAGGACATGCAGGCCATGGGGCGCCTTCGCCCCAAGCCCTCGGCCTGGCTCTGGAGGGCCCTGCTGCGGCTGGCTGATCGAGCCCCAGCAGATGTGATCTTGGTCGACGACAACTCAGACAACCTCCAGGGTGCCCATCGCGCGGGCCTGCGAACAGCGCGGGTCTGGGCGTCTGCCGCCCAACGTCGTCGGGGGTGGGACATCGGCCGACCGCCCAGTGCTCAGCGCTTGGCCTGCACCCGTCATCAAGTACACTGCCTCTCAGCGCTTGCTCGACTCTCAGGCAGCGTTGGCAGGAGAGCCCATGACTGAAGCCCAAGACTCAGCAGAGACCCCCCGCAAGCGACCCAAACCGGGTGAACGGCGGCTACAGATTCTGCAGGCGATTGCCTCCATGCTCGAGGAGGGCGAGGCCGAGCGTGTCACGACGGCGGCCCTGGCAGCGCGGCTTCAAGTCTCTGAGGCCGCCCTCTACCGACACTTCGCAAGCAAGGCCCAGATGTATGAGGGGCTTCTTGAATTCATTGAGCAGACGATCTTTGGATTGATCAATCAGATCGATTCCTCAGCGCAGACACCCACAGAAAAGGCCCGCGCAACCGTGACGATGCTGCTGGGCTTTGCTGAGAAGAACCCGGGCATGACCCGCCTGCTGATTGGTGAGGCGATCGTCTTTGAGCATGCGAGGTTGCAACAACGGGTCAATCAGATCATCGACCGCATCGAGGCGTCGCTGCGCCAGACGCTCAAGCTCGGGGCAATCGAAGATGGCGCCGGCGAGCCCGCCAGCCAGGCGAGTCTGGCACTCTGCTTTGTGATGGGTCGATGGCTGCGCTTTGCAAAGACCGGGTTTCGGCAGCGCCCCACCGAACACGCAGCCGAGGTTCTCTCTCGACTTTTTTAACTCAGCCTGAACAGACTCTGCAGGCGGGATCTTTTGCGATCGTCACCCGATCTGTCTGCAGACGCTTGGCATCAAAGAGTCGAAGTTCGCCCGCCTCTACGGGCAGGCCCATGAGGAGCCTGAGGGCCTCATGGGCCTGCATGAGCCCCATGAGGCCGGCAGCCGTTGAGAACACGCCGAAGGCCCCGCATGCAGCGTCGGTCCCCCCTAGGTCGGGGTCAAAGAGGCATGCATAGCAGCCTGAGCTTGCCTCTCGTGGGTCAACCACCAGCAACTGCCCAGACCACTGGATCACGGATGCGATGACCAATGGTTTTCTCGCTGCAACGCAGAGTCGATTGATGAGGTGTCGAGTCTCGAATTGATCCGTGCAGTCCACGACGACCTGCGCCTGCTCAATCCAGAGGGGGAGGTTCTGTGGTGTGGCGTGTTGCGCCTCGGCAATGACCTCGCACAGGGGTGCAAGCGCCGAGAGGGCGGCCCGCCCGGCCAGGACCTTTGGCTCGCCCACGGATTGCGGGCCAAATAGAATTTGCCTGGGCAGGTTGGAGAGATCGACGGTGTCGCCATCTGCCCAGCGCAGCCGACCCACCCCACCACAGGCGAGGTAGAGGGCCACCGGGCAGCCCAATCCCCCCGCCCCCACCACCAGGACTTCCGCTGCCCGAAGCCGAGCCATCGAGGTGTCGTCTACATCTGCTAGGAGCACCTGCCGGCTAAAGAGGCGCTCTTCGTCGATCTGCCCCGACTGGGCCATGGGCGGGGCCTTTATTTGGGTTCGGGTGGCGCTGGGTTGGTCACCACAGCCTGGCCTTGGAGCAACGCCACGGCCTGCTTGAGTTGATGGTCTTCTGGCGAGCCAAAGACCAGTGGTTTGCGATCGGCAGGCGGCTCCTTGCCCTGGGTGCGGGTCTGAGGACCAGCGCTTTGTTCCGTGTCCTGCGCATTGTCAAGGTGCCGGTTGAGGTCGGCCTCACGCAGCCTGAAGCGATCGGAGATGTCGCCCTCAGCGGTCTCCTCTACCCAGAAGTCTGGGCGAATACCCTTGGCCTGAATGATGCGACCCTTGGGCGTGAGGTAGCGCGCTGTTGTGAGTTTGATGGCCGTGTTGCTGGTCAGTGGGAGGATGGTCTGCACCGAACCCTTTCCAAAGGTCTGGGTGCCGATCACCTTGGCACGACCATGATCCTGCAGGGCACCGGCCACGATTTCAGAGGCAGACGCAGAACCGGCGTTGACCAAGATGGTCATGGGAAGCGTCTTGGCGCGCGGGTCGAGGCCCGCAAGTGGATCCTTGCCGCCGCGCTGGTAGTCTTCGGCCCGGGATCGAAAGCTGCGTTTGGCATCTGATAGCCGCCCGTCTGTGGTGACCACCACCATGTCACCGGGCAGAAAGGCGGCCGACACACCAACGGCCGCATGGAGGAGCCCACCTGGGTCGTTGCGAAGGTCGAGCACAATGCCTTTGACGGGCTGCGATGGGTTGGACTGGCTTGTTGCTAGGAGTTTGTTGAGGTGCGTGACCATCGTCTCAACAGTGTGTTCTTGGAACTGGGTGATGCGGATGAAGGCATAGCCCGGCTCGACCCAGTTCGACTTGACGCTCTGGACCCGGATGACCTCCCGAACGATGGTGAGCACCAGGGGCTGATTCATGCCTTTTCTTGAGATGGTCAGTTCGATGCTGGTCTTGGGCTTGCCGCGCATCAACTTCACCGCGTCTTGTAGGCTCATGCCCTTGGTCGCCTTGTCATTGATCTTGACGATGAGGTCACCGGCCATGACCCCAGCCCGGTCTGCCGGGGTGTCTTCGATAGGGGAGACAACCCTTACAAAGCCGTCTTCAACCCCAACCTCGATGCCCAGGCCACCAAACTCCCCCTGCGTGCCGACTTGAAGCTCCTTAAAAGCCTCGGCATCGAGATAGGCCGAGTGAGGGTCTAGCCCGGTCAGCATGCCGCTGATGGCCTCTGTGATGAGCTTCTTGTCCTCCACCGACTCCACGTAATTCGACTTCACGGCCCCATAGACCTCAGCAAATTGACGCAGCTCATCGATCGGCAGGCTGAGCCGAGTCTCGCGCTGCGCCAGGGCTGAGAGGCCAACGCTTAGAAGGACGCCGCTGATCAGGCCAGTGCCGACCCAGCCGGCGATCTTGATTCGGGAGCGTGTTGAAGTGGTCATGGGCGAGCAGCTTTCAATGAAGGACCTGGGTGGGCGACCGCCGACATGGCAGCCTCAATCACCGACGGTTCTGACAAGTATCGACGAGAAACGAGCGTCAGCCCAGCGTTGAATGTCAGCACCATGGGTTGGCCTGTGGGAATATTCAAGTCAACGACCTCATCATCCGTCAGTCCCTCGAGCATCTTTAGGAGTGCCCGAAGCGAATTCCCATGCGCCGAAATGAGCATTCGGTCGCCAGCCGTCAGGGCAGGCACCACTCGCTCCTCCCAGAAGAGGCGCACTCGTTTGACGGTGTCTGCGAGGCACTCCGTGGTGGGAATGTCTTGGGGGGATAGGTTTTTATACCTGGGGTCAAAGCCCTCCCAGCTTGGGTGGTGTCGGTCTGCGGCCTCGGGCCGAATGTCAAAGGAGCGACGCCAGATGTGGACCTGCTCTTCGCCGTGGCGCTGGGCAGTCTCTGCCTTGTTCAGACCCGCAAGTGCCCCGTAATGGCGTTCGTTGAGTCTCCAGTCATGGTGCATCGGCACCCAGAGGGTGTCGAGGCTATCAAGGGCGATCCAACAGGTTCGAATTGCCCGCTTCAACACGGAGGTAAAGGCCTGATCAAAGGCAAACCCATGCTCTTTCAGGAGCAATCCCGCCTGGCGCGCCTCTTCCCGACCGGCCTCTGTGAGGTCGATGTCGACCCATCCTGTGAAGCGGTTCTCTAGGTTCCATTGGCTCTGGCCATGCCGCAGCAGCACGACGGGGGGGGGCAGGGGCATGGTGGTGGGTTCTCTTAAGGGGTTGAGGGGTTCAGCAACATTCTATAATCGCGGACTGACGACTTCGGCAGGGAGAAGCACTCTTGCAGTTTTTCATCGACAATATTTTTCTGGTCTTGGCGGCCTTCGTCAGTGGGGGCCTATTGGTTTGGCCCCTGGTGATGAAGAATTCCGTGGCCAAGGAGATCAACACCCTGGCGGCCACCCAACTGCTCAACGGGCGAGACGCCCTTCTGATTGACCTGCGTGAGACCACCGAGAGAGGCCGTGGGTTGATCCCACAGGCCCGATCAATTCCAAACTCCACCCTGACCGACCAGATTGAATCCATTAAAAAAGATGTCCAGTCTGGCAAGGGTGATCCACGGCCGGTGATCTTGGTCTGTGCCAGTGGTCGCCGCAGTTCCTCTGCTGGCCGAAGCCTTCGCAAGGCCGGCGTTGGCGAGGTCTACAGCCTTGAGGGCGGCTTTGATGCGTGGCAGCAGGCCGGACTCCCGGTGTCCTCAAAAGGGCTCACGGCATGAAAGCGGTCTTGATGTACACCACGGCAGCCTGCCCGTTTTGTCAGCGGGCTGAGCGGCTCCTGTTGGCCCGGGGGGTCTTTCAGATCGAAAAGATTCGAGTTGATCTTGCCCCACATGAACGCGATGCCATGGTGACCAAGACCGGCCGTCGCACGGTGCCTCAAATTTTTATCGGTGAGACCCACGTGGGTGGCTTCGATGACCTTGCCGCCCTAGACCGGGCTGGGGAACTCATGAGGCTGCTGGCCTCTTCCAACGAAAGTGCCCATGACTGACACACAAGCCACTCCCCAGCCCGATCAGGCTGTTGTCTTTAATCTGCAGCGGGTTTACCTGCGTGACTGCTCTCTGGAGATCCCGCAGGCCCCTCAGGTGTTTTTGG
>JAGYKN010000014.1 GCA_018401615.1 Burkholderiaceae bacterium | reverse complement strand
AAGTCCACGCAACACAGCCCGCGCGGTGACACGCTGCCCGCCCGGTCGATGGCTGCTCCTAATTGAACTCGGGGGTGATATCGGTGGAGGCAGCGTGACGTTCAGAGAGGAGATACTCGTGAAGGGGTGCGGTTCCTGAAGGGGGGGTGATGTTCGGAAACGAGGCGTGTTGGAGCGCAGCGACCACGCAGCGTTTCGAACATCACCCCCTCACTGCAAGTATTTGCACTGCAACATGCATCGATCCAGATAAAAGCACAGAATGGTCAGCACCATGACACGCTTGCTCACAACGCTCATTGCCGGGTTCCTCGCCACCGCCACCATGTTGGGCGAGGCCATCGCCAGCGACGGCCTCCCCCCAATGGCCATCGAGAAGGTGGGCCAAGATGTCTACGTGGTTCGAGGCCAGGCCGGCCAGGCCAGCGCCGCCAACGCGGGCTTCATCTCCAACGCCGGCGCAGTGGCCACGGGAGCAGGCCTTGTGGTCTTCGACACCCTGGGCACGCCGGCCCTTGGCGCCAAAATGCGCAAGCTCCTCGAGGAGGCCAGCGGCGAGAAGGTCAGCATGGTGGTGATCTCTCATTACCACGCCGACCACTTCTACGGCATTCAAGCCTTTCAAGGCCCGGGCGTGGAGGTCATTGCCCACCCCGAGGCAGACCAGGTATTTAAAGACACCAACACCCAGAACCGGCTGGCGCAACGCCGACAAGACCTCTTCCCCTGGGTAAATGAAAACACCCAACTGGTGCTTGCCGCACGCAAGGCCAAGGTGGCGCCGGGGCGAAACGAGACCTTCCAACTCGGCCGCCATCGCTTCACACTCATTGATGGCCTGGGGGCCCATGCACCCGACGACCTCATGATGCGGGTGGACACCCTGGGTGTGGTCTTTGCGGGCGACCTCTTCTTTACTGGCCGGGTGCCCTTTGTGGGCAGTGCCAACCCACGCGTGTGGCTCGCTGCTCTGGAGCGCATGGCAGAGCAGCCGCCCAGGGTTGCAATTCCTGGTCATGGGGCGATCTCACACCAGCCGCAGAAAGACCTTGATTTCACCCGTCGCTACCTGGGATTTCTCTCACAACAAATGGCCCATGCCGTGGCCAACCTTCAGAGCTTTGAGGAGGCCTATGCCAGCATTGACTGGTCGGGCTTTAAGGAGCTGCCAGCCTTTTCAGCGGCCAATCGCCTCAATGCCCACGGCGCCTATCTTCATGCGGAGCAAGACGCGCTCAAGAGACCCTAGGACGACACATTGGGCTGGCGAGCGCCCAGGATCCTTTTTTCCAGACGGTCGATGGCATCTCGAAGGCCGCGCACCTCCTTGGTGTGGAGGGCAAATTCCTCTCGCGTGACCACCCAGCCAGCATCGTGAATGGCGTAGTCGACGGCCTGCTTGGCCATGCTCGCAGCCGGTGAACTGGCGATCAGGAGTCGCACCGGGTCCAAGCGCTCTTTGAAAATGGCCAAGAGTGGGCCGAGTTGCTCGGCCACGGCGGCGTCTCCCTCGATGCGAACCCCCTGAAAACTGCTCGCAGCCGTGGGCTTACCAGAGACCACCTGGGTGATGGCCGACCCAAAAAACGCTGAGGTCAGGCCGAGGGTGACATCGGGAACCTTGGCAAGCCCCTCGGCTGAACGGGCCCGCGCCATGGATTCCAAAAGGCCATCGGCTGCAAAGGCCCACTCTAGGGTCTGGCCCTCCCAAGGACCAGGCACCAAGAAGCGAACCGCCACGCGGCGGCCCGCCAGACTTTTAAGGTGTTGATGAAGGGCCTCATCTCGCTCGATCGCAAAGTTGAGGCCCGTGAGAAGGTCCATTCGAGTCGAAGGACCCAGCGCGATTACTGCTGCGTGATGCCCGCGAGCAGCCAGCCTGAGCTGTTGTCGCGGCGCTTGTGAAGCATCCAGACCTCACTAAACGACTCTGCGTCGGCACCGTCTGATTCACGGATGAGGCCACTAAACTGAATGAGCACCTCTTCCACATCACGGCCATCGTCGTCGATTGCGTGGGTCAGGCCAAGCCACTCTGCCTCGATGCTCTCTACACTGGTCTCGTTGGGCGCACCAGCGCGCTCCTCGAGTTGACGCTCAAGGTCGATGGCCATGGCAGCGGTGCAAAAGCCACGGATCTGGCCCATGTCACCGGTGTCCCAGAGCTTCTGAAGGCTGGTGAACTGGCCCTTGGCCACGGATAAAAACTGCTCAATTTCTTGAGCACTGGGCTGCTCAACACCCATGTCTTGGGGTTGAACTGCTGGTTGACCCCAAGCACCCATTGCGCCCGAGGCCGCTGAGGCAGGCTGGTCTAGCCCAGCGCGAAACTGGTTGTTGCCGCCCGAGCGCATGGACGCGCCACCCATGGCGCCTGCTGCGCCAGCAGGCATGGGCTGCGGCCCGCGGTTGCGAAAAAAGACCATGCGAATCACCACGAAAGCCACCACGGCGATCAGCACCATGAGCATGAGGCTCATGAGTTCCTCACCAAACCCAAGGTGAGAGGCCAAGGCGGCCAAGCCCAAGCCCGCTGCCAGGCCGACCATGGGGCCCATCCAGCTGCTGCGAGCCGGCGCTGCGGCTGCGGCACCAGGAGCAGCCGCCCCGGCGGGGGCCGCCTGAGGGGGAGCCGCTTTTGCGGGTGGGGTGGCCTGACGACCCATGGAGCCGCCGCCGCCGAACCGCTTGGCGTCCGCAGAGGGCGCCACGCCGAGCAATGCAAATGCCATGACAACCGACAGGGCCACAGCAGATGCTCGCTGGGAACCGGTGATCAGTCGCTGCTTGATTGATGTAACCATTTTCGACAACCTCCTAGAGAAATTGTTAGACCTGTGAAATTGTTAGACCTTTACGGCCTGATGCAGGGCCACCACGCCACCGGTGTGGCTGCTGTGTCGAACCACTCCAAATCCAATGCCGCGCATCATCTCGGCGAGTTCAATTGGACCAGGATGCATGCGAATTGATTCCGCAAGATACTCATAACTGTGTCGATCTTGTGTGATTCGCTCGCCCAGCCAAGGGAGAATCTTAAACGAATAGAAATCATAAGCCCTCTCAAGGGGTTTGATCACTCGGGAAAACTCGAGAACCAACAATTTTCCACCCGGCTTGAGGACGCGCAAAATCTGAGCAAGTGCTTGCTCTTTATGGGTCATGTTTCGAAGGCCAAATGCCAAGGTCACTCGATCGAACTGACCGTCTGCAAAGGGAAGGGCCTCTGCGTCACAGACCATGGCCGCAACCCGATGGCCAGCGTTGAGAAGGCGGTCTCGGCCCCTGACGAGCATCTCTGCATTGATGTCGGTCATGATGACGCGCCCGGTGAGCCCCACCCGAGGGGCCATGGCCATGGCGAGATCGCCCGTTCCGCTGGCGACATCGAGGACCTCATGACCCTCGCGCAGGTGGGCCTGGGCGATGGTCCAGGCCTTCCAGATCCGATGCAACCCAACAGACATGAGGTCGTTCATGAGGTCGTACCGCTCGGCGACCGAGTCAAAGACCTGGCGAACATGCCCGGCCTTTTCTGCCTCGGAGACCGTGCGAAACCCAAAATGGGTGTCTGTCACTAGAGGCTCTCGATCTTGACCGAGCGACCCGCTGCTGCTGGACTTGGTCTGGCAGGGGCGCTTGAGGCGCAGGCCGATGCAGAAGGTGTGGGCGGCGCGCCGGGGTCGATGTCCCTTGACCCACCGGCAGCCTCCAGGCGTTGGAGGTAGTCCTCCCAGAGGCCCGCCTGGTGGGTGCAGAGCCAACTCAGGTAGCCCCAGGAAAAAATACCGGTGTCGTGCCCATCGGTGAAGACTGGCTTGACGGCGTAGAGGCCGACTGGCTCGAGGGCCGATAGTCCAACCTCACGCTTGCCCACCTGAAGCACCTCTTGGCCAGGGCCGTGGCCCTGCACCTCGGCCGAGGGGCTGTAGACCCGCATGAGCTCAAAGCTGATGCGTTGCGACTCACCCGCGAAATCGAGCTCCACCTGCCGGGACTGGGAGTGGACAATGATGGCGCGTGGTGCTGGAGCCGGGCTGCGGCTGTCGTAGGGAGGGATTTGAGTTGTCATTGAATTGTCATCTTTTGGAGATACATTGAAATCCTAATGGCGACCACTATTCTAGTCGTGGAAGACGAGCCTGCCATTGCAGAACTGGTGGCAGTGAACCTCAGTTTTGCAGGTTATAAGGTTTTAAGGGCCGCCGACACCATTCAAGCCGAGACCCTCATTCGGGCCGAGCAACCCGATCTCATCCTGCTCGACTGGATGCTTCCGGGCTCCAGCGGGGTTCAGTTTGCAAAGAAGTTGCGAGCCGATGACCGCACCCGAGACATCCCGATCATCATGCTCACGGCAAGATCAGAAGAGGGCGACAAGGTCGAGGGGCTCGAGAGCGGGGCAGACGACTACATGACCAAGCCCTTCTCACCCAAGGAGCTCATGGCCCGCATCAAGGCCGTGATGCGGCGACGCGCGCCCCAACTCACCGAGGAGACCGTCGACATCTGCGGCCTGAGCCTGGACCCCTCAACACATCGCGTCTCTGGTGGCGAGCAGGGCCTTGACCTTGGCCCAACAGAGTTTCGACTTCTTCACTTTTTCATGACCCATCCCGAGCGCGTCCACAGTCGAAGCCAGCTGCTCGACCAGGTCTGGGGCGATCATGTCTACGTGGAGGAGCGAACCGTCGATGTGCACATTCGACGCCTTCGGCAATCCCTCTCCGCCTCAGGCCACGACCGCCACGTCGAGACCGTCCGGGGCAGCGGCTACCGGTTCACTGCCAGGCCCTCATCGGGCTAAGCCCACCCAGAGGCCCCATGGGGCAGGCAAAATAGTGGCATGACCAGTCTCTGGATTCGGGTGGGCATCACCCTTGGCATCGTTGTGGCGTTGTCCGCCAGCACTTGGCTGGCTGCAGGTTCTCGGGCGGCGCTCCTCAGTCTTGTGGCGTGCCTGGCGACCTGGGTCGGGTTTCAGCTCTGGCACCTCCACAAGATGACGCGATGGCTAGAGGACTTCAAACTCGACAAGACGCCCACTGGCCTGGGCACCTGGGACCTCCTCTATTCCTCAGTCCATCGACTGGCCCGATCATATGAGCGCCAGCAGCAGCAGCTTAGCGCCGCCCTGACGAGCTTTCGAGGTGCCACCGAGGCCATGCCCGATGGGGTGGTGGCCCTCGATATTCACAACCAGATCAATTACGCCAGTCAACGGGCCGCAGAGCACCTGAGCCTTCGCCTGCCCACCGACCAAGGCCGCAACATTCTCAACCTGCTCCGGCACCCAGCCTTTGCAGATTATGTGGAAAGGCGAGCATGGGACGTGCCCGTGACGCTGCATGGGGTGCCCACTGCAGACCGAGTCTTGCAGGCCCAGCTTGTTCCCTACGGAGAGCAAGACAGGCTGCTGCTGACCCGCGATGTCACCTCCATCGAACGACTCGAGACCACTCGGCGCGACTTCGTGGCCAACGTCTCCCACGAACTCAAAACACCGCTGACGGTTCTGGCGGGCTTTCTCGAGACCCTCCAGGAGCTTCCGCTGTCGGCAGCGCAGATCGCCGACATTCTCTCGACCATGAGTGGCCAGACGCGGCGCATGCAGCGGTTAATCGATGACCTCCTCACCCTCTCAAGACTCGAATCAGCCCAGGAGCCCCTGCATGAGGCCCACATCGAGATGTCGACCCTGCTCCATCAGTTGGCCTCAGAGGCGCAATTGATCAGCCGCGGCAGTCACACCATCGAGACCTCGCTGGCCTCGAGCGCTGACCTGCGGGGTGATGTGATTGAGTTGACGAGCGCCTTTGGGAATCTGGTGACCAACGCCATTCGGTACACCCCAGCCGGCGGCTGCGTGACCCTTAGATGGGCCGCTGGCCCAAATGGCGAAGGCATCTTCTGTGTCGCCGACACCGGGCCAGGAATTGAGGCCCACCACCTGAGCCGTCTGGCGGAGCGTTTCTATCGGGCAGACAAGGGCCGCTCGCGCGACACGGGTGGGACCGGGCTGGGCCTGGCCATCGTCAAACACATTGGGGCACGCCATGGCGCCCAACTTGAGATTCAAAGCGAGCTTCGCAAGGGAAGCACCTTCTCCTTGATCTTTCCGGCCGCGCGGTGCCAAGAGGGTCAGACCAAGACCCGCTCGATGCCCCCATTGTTGGCCTGACGCACGTAGTCGGTCATCCAGTCGGCGCCAAGCAGGTGCCGAGCCATCTCCACCACGATGTAGTCGGCCTCCACACCGGTGTCGTCTGAGAATCGATTAAGGCCCTGCAGGCAAGACGGGCAGGCGGTGAGGACCTTGATCGGCTTGGCCAGCCGGCCTGCCGAGGCAGCATCGTCTCGGAGTTGCTCGGCGCCCTTGCGCATCTCATCTTCTTTGCGAAAGCGAACCTGGGTGGAGATGTCGGGCCGACTCACAGCCAGCGTGCCCGACTCCCCACAACAGCGGTCGTTTTTCTGTATCTCCCCATTCTCTTGAGCATTCATAAGCAGGTTCACCAGCTTGAGCGGGTTGTGCTGCTTCATGGGCGAGTGGCAGGGGTCGTGGTACATGTAGCGCACGCCCGTGGCCTGCTCGAGGCGCACGCCCTTTTCCAAGAGGTATTCGTGGATGTCTAAAATGCGGCAGCCCGGAAAGATCTTCTCGAATTCATAGCCCGCGAGTTGGTCGTAGCAGGTGCCGCAGGAGACCAAGACGGTCTTGATGTCGAGGTAATTTAGGGTGTTGGCCACACGGTGAAAGAGCACTCGGTTGTCGGTGATGATCTTGTCTGCCTTGTCGAACTGGCCACTGCCCCGCTGCGGGTATCCGCAGCAGAGGTAGCCAGGCGGCAGCACGGTCTGCACCCCAACCTGCCAGAGCATGGCCTGGGTGGCCAGCCCCACCTGGGAGAAGAGCCGCTCGGAGCCACAGCCCGGGAAATAAAAGACCGCCTCTGTGTCGCCTGAGGTTCGGACGGGATCCCGAATGATCGGCACATACTGGGCATCCTCAATGTCAAGCAAGGCACGGGCTGTTTTCTTGGGAAGATTGCCCGGCATCTTCTTGTTGACAAAGTGAATCACCTGTTCGCGAAGGGGCGCTCGCCCGGTGGTGGCGGGGGGCTTGGCGGTCTGGGCCTTGGCGAATCGCTTGAGCAGCTGGTGGGCCAGCCGTTGCGCCTTATAGCCCCACTCGATCATCACGGTGCGAACCAGGGCAATGGTCTGCGGCCGCGATGCGTTGAGAAAAAACATGGATGCGGCCGTGCCCGGATTGAATCGCCTCTTGCCCATGCGACGCAGCAGGTCGCGCATCTGCATGGAGACCTCGCCGAAATCAATGTCGACTGGGCAGGGCGACAGGCATTTGTGGCAGACGGTGCAGTGGTCAGCCACATCACCAAACTCCTCCCAATGTGCTATTGAGACGCCACGGCGGGTCTGCTCCTCGTAGAGGAAGGCCTCGATCAGCAATGAGGTGGCCAGGATCTTGTCACGAGGCGAGTAGAGGAGATTCGCCCGAGGAGAGTGGGTTGCGCAGACGGGCTTGCACTTGCCGCACCGAAGGCAATTGGCAAACGAATCTGCGATCGAGCCAATATCGCTCTGCTGCATGATGAGACTCTCAGAGCCCATCAGCCCAAAGGATGGTGTGTAGGCATTGCGCAGGTCTGCGCCCTCGAGCAGCTTGCCCGCATTGAAATGCTGGTCGGGGTCCACCTGCTGCTTGTAGTCGGCAAAAGCCTTGCGTTCGGCTGGGGTGAGAAAGGCGAGTTTTGTGATGCCAATGCCATGTTCGCCGGAGATGACACCATCGAGTTCGATGGCAATCTTCATGATGCGGGCCACAGTGGCATGGGCCTCCTGCAGCATCTCGTAGTCGTCTGAGTTCACAGGCAGGTTGGTGTGGACATTGCCATCGCCCGCATGCATGTGCAGGGCAATGAAGACCCTTGAGCGAAGGATGCGACGGTGAGTCGCCTCGAGGCGCTCAAAGATGGGCAAGAGCGTGACGCCCGAAAAGAGTTGTTGCAAGGGGGCCCGAAGCTCCCGCTTCCACGAGACACGAATGCTGTGGTCTTGCAGCAGGGCGCCATACGTGCGGCCAGGGTGCGTGGCGAGCAACTCACCGAGACCGTGCCGCCGGGCGGCCTCAGCATCCTCGGCAGGCGATTGATCTAAATGGGCCAGCAAGAAGGCCCACCGCGCCTCGACGAGCTTGAGCAGGCCAGCCGCCTCTTCAATGCGCTGGCGCAGGTCGGTCGGTTGGCCGTCGGGCTGATCATCGGCCACCACGGTGTCGTTGAGCGCCTGTCGCAGGGCGCGCGTGAGCTTGAGCTTATTGGAGATGGACAACTCGATGTTGATGCGCTCAATCGCATTGGTGTACTCGCCCATGCGCGCCAGCGGGATGACCACATCTTCATTGATCTTAAAGGCGTTGGTGTGCCGAGCAATGGCAGCCGTGCGATTTCGATCAGACCAGAATGTCTTTCTAGACTCGGGCGAGACGGCCACAAAGCCCTCCCCCGAGCGAGCATTCGCCAGGCGCACCACCTCGGAGGCAGCATGGGCGACGGCCTGCTCGTCATCGCCCACGATGTCGCCGATGAGCACCATTTTTGGGAGTCTTTCACGCTTGCTCTTGGTGCTGTAGCCCACAGCCCGCAGGTAGCGTTCATCGAGGTGCTCAAGGCCTGCGAGTTGCGTGCCACCCGGGCGGGCATCGAGGTGGCTCTTGATCTCGACGATGGCAGGCACCGCATCTTGGGCATTGCCAAAGAACTCGAGACAGACCGTTCGAATGTGACTGGGCATGCGATGCAAGACCCAACGGCAACTGGTGATGAGGCCATCGCAGCCTTCTTTCTGAATGCCAGGCAGTCCACCGAGGACCTTGTCGGTGACATCCTTGCCCAGGCCCAGGCGGCGAAACCGATGCCCCTCAATGCGCAGGCGCTCAAGGGAGAGCGGCTTGCCCACAAAGCGAGCAGCGTCCCCCTTGACGCCAATGGCCTGGGTGAGCTGATCTGAGTTGTAGCGGGCAATCTCGAACTCGGCCCATTGGGCATCGTGGATCTTGCCCATGTTGTGATGGATGCGGGTGACCTCAAGCCAATTGCCGTTGGGATCGACCATGCGCCAAGAGGCCAGGTTGTCGATGGCCGTGCCCCAGAGCACAGCCTTCTTGCCGCCCGCATTCATGGCAATGTTGCCGCCCACACACGAGGCATCTGCTGAGGTTGGATCCACAGCAAAGACAAAGCCTGCGGCATCCGCTGCATCAGAGACCCTGCGGGTCACCACGCCAGCGCCAGCAAAGATGGTGGCGACCGGGGCATCCAGGCCATCGAGGGTTCGCCACTCGACCGGGCCGAGGTCTTCGAGCTTCTCGGTGTTGATGACCACAGATCGGGGGGTGAGCGGAATGGCCCCGCCGGTGTATCCGGTGCCACCACCGCGGGGAATGATCGTGAGGCCCAATTCAATGCAGGCCTGCACCAGGGGAGCCATCTCAGCCTCGGTGTCTGGCGCGAGCACCACAAATGGGTACTCCACCCGCCAGTCTGTGGCATCGGTCACATGCGAGACCCTCGAGAGGCCATCAAAGCGAATGTTGTCAGCTGCCGTGTGCTTGGAAAAACGCTTGGCAGCTCGACGACGCAGGCTGGCGGTGTCATCAAAGGACGTCGAAAACCGCGTCACGGCTGCCCGGGCCAGGGCCAGCAGACCATGGACCCTGCGGTCTCGCTGCTCTGCCTGTGGGTCCGTGTCGTCTCGGGGGCGACGTTGATCCACCTCCGAGAGCCGGTGGTGGAGGGCCCCGATGAGCTGGCTGCGACGTTTGGGATTCTGGAGAAGATCGTCTTGCAGGTAGGGATTGCGCTCGACCACCCAGATGTCACCAATCACCTCGTAGAGCATCTTGGCCGAGCGACCGGTGCGCCGCTCTTGCCGCAGCTCCGAAATAAGATTCCAGCCCTCCTCTCCCAGGACCCGGCGCACGATTTCCTGGTCGGAAAATGAGGTGTAGTTGTAGGGAATCTCTCGCAGCCTTGGGCCAGCCGGATCGCCAGCCAAGACGGTGTCGGCCAGGAAGACTGGGGGCAGGGGCGCGTTCATGGGTGACCTGATTCTACGACCCTTTACACTGGGCAAATGACCACGCAATACCTGCTTCGCATCCTCAATGCCCGCGTCTATGACGTGGCCAATGAGACCCCCCTCGAGCCCGCGCCCAGCCTGAGCAGGCGTCTTGGCTGCAATGTGCTCCTCAAACGCGAAGACACCCAGCCCGTCTTTTCCTTCAAGATCAGAGGGGCTTACAACAAGATGGTTCGGCTCTCGGCAGATGAGCTCGCTCGGGGGGTGATCGCAGCCTCGGCTGGCAACCATGCACAGGGGGTCGCCCTGGCCGCCCAGCAACTGGGCTGCCGGGCCGTGATTGTCATGCCGGTGACCACCCCCACGGTCAAGGTGCAGGCTGTGCGAGACCGCGGTGCAGAGATCGTGCTCCATGGTGACTCCTACTCTGATGCCCATGACCATGCCCTCACCCTGCAGCAGGCGCAGGGGCTTACCTTCGTGCATCCCTTTGACGACCCCGATGTGATTGCCGGCCAGGGCACCGTTGGCATGGAGATCCTTCGACAACACGCCGATCCGATTGACGTGGTCTTTGTGGCCGTTGGTGGTGGTGGCCTCATCGCGGGGGTCGCCGCATTCATCAAGGCGTTGCGGCCGCAGACCCTGGTGATTGGCGTGCAGACCGAGGACTCCGATGCAATGGCCCAGTCGCTTGAACAAGGCCAGAGGGTCACCCTCTCGGAGGTCGGGCTCTTCTCAGATGGCACGGCCGTCAAGCGGGTGGGCGAAGAGACTTTTCGGCTCGCCAAGGCCCTGGTCGATGGCATGATCCGGGTCGACACCGATGCGGTCTGTGCTGCGATCAAGGATGTCTACGAAGACACCCGCTCCATCCAAGAGCCCGCAGGGGCGCTGGCAGTGGCGGGCCTAAAGGCCTGGGTTGCCAGGCAGGGGGCCAGGCGGCCCGATGGACAACCCCGCACCCTGGTGGCCATCACCTGCGGGGCCAACATGAATTTCGACCGGCTCCGTTTTGTGAGTGAGCGCAGCGAGATCGGTGAGGGCCGAGAGGCGATCTTTGCCGTGACCATTCCAGAGGCGCGCGGCAGCTTTAAGCGTTTCTGTGGCCTGCTTGGCCAACACAATGTCACCGAATTTAACTACCGCATTGCTGATGCGAGTCAGGCCCACATCTTTCTGGGCCTGCAACTCACAGAGCCCTCGCAGGCGCAGACCATCTCCAACCAGCTGCGGGCAGCCGGATTCAATACCCTAGACCTCTCGAACGACGAGGTCGCCAAGGCGCACCTGCGGCACCTCGTGGGCGGGCACTCCGAGCTTGCCCGTGCGGAGCGCCTCTACCGATTTGAATTCCCCGAGCGCCCTGGGGCCCTCATGCGTTTCCTCTCCGCCATGAACCCAAGCTGGAACATCTCGCTGTTTCACTATCGCAACCATGGCGCCGATTACGGCCGCATCCTGGTGGGGCTGCAGGTCCCTGCCTCAGATGAGACCGACTTCCAGTCCTTTCTTCAACAATTGGGATATCCCCACAAGGATGAGTCCCTTCACCCGGCCTATCAGCTTTTTTTAGGGTGTCAGGAAAGCCAACAGGGCTAAGGCCATTGGGCTGGCTACCCTTCTGACCTCTTTCAATATTTGGTCAGGACAGGGTGATGCTCGGACAACTTGCTGTGCTCGAGGACGACGAGCAACTCGCAGATCAACTATGTGCCTTGCTCCACGTTCAGGGCTGGAGGGTGCGCCGATATGCCAAGGGTCAACACCTGCTCGACGCATTGGATCGACATCATTTCGATGCAGTCCTCTGTGACCTGAGGCTTCCAGATATGTCGGGGCTTGAGGTCCTGTCGGCCCATCAGGCCAGGGCCAATGGGGCCCGGGAGGACGGCCCGGTGATGATCATGCTCACGGGCGTCACCGATGAGGCGAGCCTCGTGAGGGCCTTCGAGCTTGGGGCCCACGACTACCTCCACAAACCATTTCGGGCGGCCGAGCTTCAGGCCCGGCTTGCCGCGACCGTGCGGCGCAGGCGTGGGGCGCAATTTGAGCGAGACCACGCGGTTGGAAAAATCCGGCTCTCCCCCAATTGCGAGGGTGGCCCCCTGGCGCAGCGAGACGGAAGACCCGTTCGACTGACGGAAAAAGAATTCCAGTGTGCCCAACTCCTTCTCGGGCAGATGGGCAAGACGGTCTCGCGCAATCAGATCCGACTCCAGGTCTGGCGCCACAATGAGCAGGTGCAGACCCGCACCATTGACACCCACATCTCAAGGGTCCGCCAAAAGCTTGGCCTGACCCCTGAGAATGGCTTTCGACTCTCCCCTGTTTACGGTATTGGATACCGACTCGACCACTTCTCGTAGAATCAAGGCCACATGCAGCTGTTTGCCTTTGGCCTCAACCATCAGTCCGCCCCTCTGTCCATTCGAGAGCGGCTTGCCTTTCCTGGCGACGCGCTAAGGGAGAACCTCCACGCATTGCGCGGCGTGTTGTCCAATGCTGCCCCGGAACAGGCACTGGTTTCAACCTGCAACCGCACCGAGCTCTACCTGGCCACGCCCAACCCGAATCAGGCTCGGGAGCAGGCCCTCGACTGGCTGGCCCAACGCTCTCAAGTCAAGGCGTCTGAGCTCATGCAACACCTCTATCAGCACGACGAACCACAGGCCGTTCGCCATGTCTTTCGGGTGGCAAGTGGACTCGATTCGATGGTGCTCGGCGAGCCCCAGATTCTGGGTCAACTCAAACAGGCCGCCCGAGAGGCCCAGGAGGCGGGCAGCCTCGGGGTTCACCTCCACCACCTCTTTCAGAGGGCCTTCTCGGTTGCCAAGGAGGTTCGCACCACCACAGAGATTGGCGCCCACTCGGTGTCCATGGCCGCAGCCGGTGTAAAGCTTGCCCAAAAGATCTTTGGTGACCTCTCCAAGACGACCATGCTCTTTATTGGAGCAGGCGAGATGATCGAGCTCTGCCTCTCACACTTCTGCGCCCAACGGCCCTCAAGGGTGGTGGTGGCCAACCGAACCGTCTCCCGGGGCGACACCCTGGCCCGCAGGTACGGCGGGCAGGCCATGGCGCTCTCAGGGCTGCCAGACCACCTCTACCAGTTCGATGTCGTGGTGAGTTGCACCGCCAGCACCCTGCCAATTCTGGGCCTTGGATCCATTGAGAGCGCCCTCAAGAGGCGGCGGCGTCGGCCCATGTTTCTGATCGATCTCGCCGTGCCTCGCGACATAGAGTCGCAGGTGGCCGACCTCGATGATGCTTTTCTCTACTCCGTTGACGACCTCGGTGGATTGGTGCGCGAGGGTGTTGAGGCACGCCAGGGGGCAGTGGTCCATGCCGAGGCCATCATTGAGAACGGGGTTCGTACCTTTCTCCAGTGGAAGGAGACTCGGGAGCAGGTGCCCCTTATCAAGGCCCTCACGGGTCAGTTGGAGACGATTCAATCGCAGGAAGTCCAGGCCGCACAGAGGCGGCTGGCTCGAGGCGAGTCGCCCGAGGCCGTCCTACAAGGCCTTGCCCATGCCCTGTCTCAGAAGCTCCTCCACGGCGCATATGCGGGCCTGTCGAGTCCTGACGCCACCGCCCGTGACGAGGCCGCCACAGTGGTCAGGCGACTCTTCCAGCTCGATCAAAACCATCCCGACGATTAGCAGCCGATGATGAAGCCCAGCCTGCTGGCGAAGTTGCAGCAGATTAAATTGCGCTTTGCCTTGGTCGAAGGGGAGCTCTCGAGTCCCGAGCTTGCCAAACGCATGGATGATTTTCGACGTCTCTCAAAGGAGCGCTCGGATCTTGTCGATGTCGTGACCCACTTTAACGCCTATCTCCAACTCGAAGAGGACCTTCAGGCTGCCCAGAGCTGGCTCTCGGATCCAGAGCTCAAGGCCTTTGCCAACGATGAGGTGATTCGACTGCGAGAGGCCATGTCTGCTGCCGGAGCAGGGCTGCAAAAGCTGCTGCTCCCGCAAGATCCGAACGACGAGCGTGACATCATTCTTGAGATTCGAGCGGGCACCGGTGGCGATGAGTCCGCACTCTTTGCGGGCGACCTGCTTCGAATGTACCTGCGCCACGCCGAACGCAATCGGTGGCAGGCCGAGATGCTCTCGGCAAACGCATCCGATCTTGGTGGCTACCGCGAGGTCATTGTTCGGCTTGCTGGTCAGCGGGTCTACTCGCGCATGAAGTTCGAGTCTGGCGGCCACCGGGTCCAGCGGGTGCCGGCCACCGAGACCCAGGGCCGCATTCACACATCGGCCTGCACGGTGGCGGTCTTGCCCGAGGTCGATGAGGTTGGTGAGGTGTATTTCACCCCCGATGAACTGCGCATCGATGTCTTTCGTGCGAGTGGCGCCGGAGGTCAACACGTCAATAAGACCGAATCAGCCGTGCGCATCACCCACCTGGCCACAGGCATCGTGGCGGAGTGCCAAGACGACCGCAGCCAGCACAAGAACAAAGAGCGTGCCATGAAGGTCTTGGCCGCCCGCGTGAGAGACCGACAGGTGGCTGCACAGCAGGCGAAAGAGGCCTCTGCCCGTAAGCTCATGATTGGCTCGGGAGACCGGTCGGAGCGGATTCGAACCTACAACTTTCCGCAGGGCCGCGTCACCGATCATCGAATCAACCTGACCCTCTACAAGATCGATCAGCTCATGGACGGCGATCTGGCTGAGCTCACCGATGCCCTGATGGCCGAGCACCAGGCCGAGTTGCTCTCGAGCCTGGCCGACGACTAAGACCTGTCGGTCGATCAGCGCCCTGGGTCATGTCGCATCCGCTGCTGCAACTCCCGAATCATGAGCAGTGGGCGATCCTGCAGTGGGCAACAGGTCGTCCTCGGAGTTGGTTTGCCGCGCGTGAACCTGCGCGCTGGTGGGCCTCTCTCCTGCTGGGTGAGGCCGCACTCATTGAGCGGCTTGCGGTCAATCGGCTGGGCGGGCGGCCCCTGGCCCAATTGCTGGGCCACCGAGAGTTCTATGGTCGGCGCTTCTGGGTCACCCCTGATGCCCTGATCCCGAGGTCGGAGACCGAAGGCCTTGTTGATCTTGGCCTGGGCTGCCTCAAGGCAGGAGACCCGGCCCAAGACCCGCCACAAAAAACCGTGCTCGACCTCGGGACGGGCACCGGCTGCGTCGGTCTGACCCTGGCTCTTGAGCAGCCTGGGATCGATCTCACGCTCACCGACCAGTCACCAGAGGCATTGTCCCTTGCGAGGCTCAATGCCACCTGGCTTGGCGTGCCCTCAAGGTGTTGCCTTGGAAGATGGTTTGAGGCCGTGGCCGCAGACCAGCCCTCCCCGAGAGGTCGTTATGACCTCATCGTGGCCAATCCACCCTATGTGGCGGCTGGCGATCCACACCTCACCCGAGGAGATCTCCGGTACGAGCCTCGAGCAGCCCTCGAGGGGCTTCATCCAGACGCCAAGGGCCTGGGTGACCTCACTGAGATTCTCAAGGCTGCCCCGGCCTGGCTCACCCCCAATGGCTGGCTTGTGGTCGAGCATGGTCATGACCAGCAGGCTGCCGTCATGGCCATGGCCCAACAGGCTGGATTTGTCCATGTCAGTGGTGAGGCTGATCTCAGTGGGCGACCCCGCTTTGTCAAGGCTCAACTATCATGATGCTTTCGTTCAAGGGAGTCATTCGAAATGGATGCCAAGGCTTTTGTTCAAACGACCGTTGATGAGAACCCCGTGGTGCTCTTCATGAAAGGCTCCGCCCAGTTTCCCCAGTGCGGTTTCTCAGGAAAGGCCATTCAACTCCTCAAGACCTGTGGCGTCACGCAGGTGGCAACCGTCAATGTCTTGGAAGATGAGTCGGTCCGCCAGGCCGTCAAGGACCATGCGAACTGGCCAACGGTGCCTCAGCTCTACGTGAAGGGCGAATTTGTTGGCGGCAGCGACATCATGGGCGAGTTATTTGAGTCGGGAGAGCTTCAACAGCTCCTGCTCGATGCAGGCGTGGTGACGGACAGACCTTAAATGGTGCCGACTATCTGACTCGAACAGATGACCTACCGCTTACAAGGCGGTTGCTCTACCAACTGAGCTAAGCCGGCGCGATCACGCCTCGATATTGTCGCCTATTTCACCCGCCGAAGAGTGGGGCGCCCACCGGGGCCCGTCTTGGTGGGCGGTTTTGGTGGGGGCGGTGGATCCACCTGCTGCGAGTCGGCTTCGTCCTCAGCCGAGCCCTCGACCACAACGAGTTCGGCAGGTGGCTTAGAGACCTCAAATGCCATCCCGTGCCCAGTCTCTTTGGCATAGATGGCTGTGACCTGGGCAATGGGCACCCAGATCTCCTCGGCCATCCCTGAAAAACGGGCTGTAAAACTCACCTCTGTGTTGGTGAGTTGCAGCCGATGCGATGCCAGGGCACTGATGTTTAAGACGATCTCGCCATTTCGCACATGGGCACGGGGCACACGTGTGTGCTCATTGACCGACACAGCGAGGTATGGCGTCAGGCCGTTGTCTGTGCACCACTCGTAGAGCGCGCGAATGAGATACGGCTTGGTGGAGGTCTGATCGGTCATGCTCAGCGGCGCATGACCTTCTCAGAGGGTGTGAGCGCCTCAAAGAAGGCTGGGCGCGCGAAGATCCTCTCGGCATATTTGAGAACGGGCGCAGCTGTCTTGGGCAGGTCAATGCCGTAATGGTCAAGACGCCAGAGCAGGGGGGCCAGGGTCACATCGATCATGGAAAACTCCTCACCCATCATGTATTTCGACTTTGCAACGACCGGGGCCAGTTGAGAGAGCCGATCGCGGACAGTGGCGCGGGCCTTCTCGATTTTCTTGGCCTCTTGACGCTCAAGGGTGTCGACATGGACAAAGACTTCTCGCTCAAAGTTTAGAAGCAAGAGACGTGCACGGGCCCGTTGAACTGGGTCAGCTGGCATGAGTTGAGGATGGGGGAATCGTTCATCAATGTATTCGTTGATGATGTTGGACTCATAGAGGATGAGATCTCGTTCGACCAGAACTGGAACCTGGCCATAGGGATTCATCACATTGATGTCTTCCGGCTTGTTAAAGAGATCCACATCTCTGATTTCAAAATCCATGCCCTTTTCAAACAGCACAAACCGACAACGCTGGCTAAATGGGCAGGTGGTGCCGGAATAAAGAACCATCATCAAAGAGTCTCCTCAAAAAATTTGGGCAGACCCCCGAGGAGGCCCGCCCTTTTGATACCACTTGGCCGCAGGTGTCAGCGGCTACTTGATGTCTCGCCAGAAGGCGGCGTTAAGACGCCAGGCAAAGACAAAGAAGAGCGCCAAGAAGAGCAAGACCCAGACCCCAATCTGCTTGCGGGTCTGCGCAACAGGCTCGGCGACCCAGACCAGGAACGCGGTCAGGTCGGCCACGAGGTTGTCGTAGTCGGCTACGGAGAGCGTACCGGGCTTTTCATTGACGAATCGGATGAATTCATCGGTCTCTTGCCCCTGGGCTCCAACTTTTTTGAATTCCGCCCGATTGTTGCCCTGGAGTTCCCAGAGCACGTGAGGCATGCCGACCGCAGGGTAGACCGTGTTGTTCCAGCCCGAGGGGCGGGCTGGATCCAGGTAGTAGCCTCGCATGTAGGTGTAGATCCAATCACCCCCTGAGCCACTCCCAGAGGAACGAGACCTCGCGGTCAACGAGAGGTCTGGCGGCACCTTGCCGAACCAGTCCTTGGAGTCTTTTATCGGCATGGTGGTGAGGATGGGGTCGCCGAACTTGGCCTGGGTGGGGATCAGGTTGCCTTTGATCTGCTCTTCGGTGAGGCCCAGGTCTCGCAGCTTGTTGTAGCGCACCTGGGAGATGCTGTGGCAGCCCAGACAGTGATTCACAAAGACCTTGGCGCCGTTTTGCAGGGCTGCGACATCGTTGACCTTCTTGACTGGGAAGGTGTCTAGGGGCACGGCGGGGCCCGCGGAAAAGACGGCCGACGAGGCGGCCAGGCCAAGGGCTGTTATGGCGGCTGCTACGGCGAGGAAGGCCGATTGACGAAGTGAGTAAAAAGGGGTCATGGTCAGGGGTCGCTCAGAGGTCAATGGGGCTGAAAGACAACGCGCTCAGGCACTGCCCTGAATTCTCCCAACGGGGTCCAGACCGGCATCAGCATGAAGAAGGCGAAGTAGTAAACCGTGCCGATCTGAGAGACGATCTGGCCGATTGGCGAGGGTGGCAAGACACCGAGGTAGCCCAGGACGAAGAAGTTCACAACGAAGATGCCGTAGAGCCATTTCTGCCAGCTCGGGCGATACCGGATGGACTTGACTGGCGATTTATCCAGCCAGGGCAGGAAAAACATGATGATGACCGCGCCGCCCATCACAGCCACACCCCAGAATTTGGCCTCAAGGAGTCGAAAGAGAATGGCCAGCACCAACATGCCTCCAACGCCTGCGAATGCCACCAGGCTGCCGGGCTTGAATCGCCAGAAGCCGTAGGCCCCAAGCAGGGCCGCCGCCACAAAGACCCAGGTAAAGACATCCGTCACCGCCCGCAGCATCGAGTAATACGGCGTGAAGTACCAGACTGGCGCGATGTGAGGGGGGGTGACCAGTGGGTCAGCGGGTATGAAGTTGTTGTACTCAAGGAAATAGCCACCCAATTCCGGGGCAAAGAAGACGACCGCGGCAAAAATAAAGGCAAAGCCCGCAAAGCCAACAATGTCGTGGACCGTGTAGTAGGGGTGAAACGGGATGCCGTCGAGCGGAATGCCATTGGCATCTTTTTTGGCCTTGATCTCAACACCATCGGGGTTATTCGACCCGACCTCGTGAAGCGCAATGATGTGTGCCGCGACCAGGCCAACCAAGACCAATGGCAAGGCAATCACATGAAAGGCAAAAAATCGATTCAGGGTGGCATCACCCACCACGAAGTCACCCCGCACCCAGACAGCGAGATCCGGCCCAATGAGGGGAATGGCGGCAAAGAGGTTCACGATCACCTGGGCGCCCCAGAACGACATCTGTCCCCAGGGGAGGAGGTAGCCAAAAAAGGCCTCTGCCATTAGCACCAGGAAGATGAGGCAGCCGAAGATCCAGATCAGTTCACGCGGCTCGCGATATGAGCCGTACATGAGGCCTCGGAACATGTGCAGAAAGACCACCACAAAGAAGGCCGAGGCGCCGGTTGAATGCATATAGCGGATGAGCCAACCAAATGGCACCTCCCGCATGATGTATTCCACGCTTGCAAACGCAACCGGTATGCCCGCCGCATTGAGTGAGGCATCTGGTTTGTAGTGCATCACCAAGAAAATGCCGGTCACGATCTGCAAGACCAGCACCACCATGGCCAGGCTGCCAAAGAAGTACCAGAAATTGAAATTCTTGGGGGCGTAGTACTCAGAGAGATGCGTTTTGTAGAGTGAGATCAGGGGAAATCGGCGATCAACCCAACCGAGTAGACCCGAGGCCTGCACAATTTTTTCCGCTGCCATGACAAATGTCCTTTGGTAAAAAGTCTAAAGTTACGCCTCGCCCTGCTCGTCTCTCCCAATGACCACTCGGGAATCTGAGAGATACATGTGACGGGGGACCTCGAGGTTATCTGGAGCGGGTTTGTTTGCAAAGACCCGTCCGGCAATGTCGAAGGTCGAGCCGTGGCAGGGGCAGAAAAAGCCAGTCTTCCAGTCGGGGGCAATGCCCGAGGCTGCTCCGCCCTCAAACTTGGGCACAGGCGAGCAGCCAAGGTGGGTGCAGATCCCAACAGTGATGAGGAACTCGGGCTTGATCGAGCGATGCTCGTTCTTTGCATAGTCAGGCACGGGGTAATCCTGCCGGTCGGAATTGGGGTCCGCGAGCTGTGCGGCCGAGCCCTGAAGGCTGCCGAGCATCTCTGAGGTGCGGCGAACAATCCAGACCGGCTTGCCGCGCCACTCTACGATTTTCACCCCACCGGGCGCAATCTCTCCGATGTCAACTTCCACCGGCGCACCGGCTGACCTGGCCTTCTCAGACGGCGCCATGGAGGCCAAGAGTGGGAGCCCCACGGCCGCGCCCACCACACCGCCGGCTGCGCCGCAGGTGATCATCCAAGAGCGACGACTGGCGTCAGGCCCCTTGGACATCGAAAAAGATGCACCAGAGGTGATCTCTGAGGCCAGACCGAGAAGGGGCTTGGCAGTTTTCTGATCAGACATTCAACGGACTCCTCGCCCTGCTGTTGGGCTGCTTGGTTACAAGGAAACATGGGGAGTTTAGCGTAGCCAATGGCCCTGATTCCAGCCATAATCCCTTATCGCATGATTAATCGTCTATGGCTGCTCTTCGCGCAGGCCACCACCCTGGTCCTGGCGGTGCTCTTTGTCCTGAGCACCCTCAAGCCGCATTGGCTGCCCAGCATGGCCGCTATGGGCTTGGGAGACCAGCAGATCAGCCTTCGCGGCGGCGAATCAAGCGAAGCAAGTGTGCTCCAGAGCGAGGCCCTGCCGCCGGCCGGCAGCTTACGAGAGGCCGCTGCCCGCGCCATGCCCGCGGTGGTCTACGTCTTTAGCTCCCAGCGCACTCGGGCCCAGACCGCCCATCCCCTGCTCAACGATCCACTCTTTCGCCGATTTTTTGGAGAGCAAGGCCCCCAGCCCCGAGAAAACGGCCCTGAGCAGGTTGGCCTAGGGTCCGGCGTCATTGTGAGCCCGCAGGGGTATGTGCTCACAAACCATCATGTGATTGAGGGTGCGGACCAGATCGAGGTCGCACTTGCCGATGGGCGACGGGCATCGGCCAAGGTGGTTGGCACCGACCCCGAGACCGACCTGGCCGTGTTGCGGATCCGGCTTGAAGATTTGCCGGTGATTCGGTTCGGGAGACCGAGCGAATTAAGGGTTGGAGACACGGTTCTGGCCATCGGAAATCCATTTGGGGTGGGCCTTACCGTGACCAACGGCATCGTGAGTGCCTTGGGACGAAAACAGCTTCGCATCAGCACCTTTGAGAATTTCATTCAGACAGACGCTGCGATCAATCCAGGAAATTCGGGGGGGGCGCTCGTCGATGGCAATGGCAACCTGATTGGCATCAACACCGCCATCTATTCTCGTTCGGGCGGCAGCATGGGCATTGGCTTTGCCATCTCAGCAGACATGGCAAAAGACGTCATGGAGAGCCTCATCAGAACGGGCCGGGTCAGCCGCGGTTTCATTGGGGTGGAACCCCAAGATGTCAACGCCCAGATTGCCAAGAACTCCCAACTCCCCGCCCAAGAGGGCAGCATCATCGCAGGGGTTCAACGTGGCGGGCCGGCGGACAAGGGTGGGATGAAGGTCGGTGATGTCGTGGTGGCTGTGAACGCAGAAAAAGTTCGCAACCAGGCTGAACTGCTCTCAACGGTGGCGGCGATTGTGCCAGGCAACCAGGCCACCTTCACGGTGATCCGCAACGGAAAACCTGCCCAACTTTTAATCACCGTGACCGAGCGTCCAGCGCCGAGGATGCCGCGAGCCCAGTAAACGCAAGAGACGCCTAGCCTGCCTCATCCTTGGCGGCGGCTGTGGCTGAAGCGGGACCGGGGTGACCCACAGACAGCCAGATCCCCAGTTGAAACAGCAGGCAAAGCGGGATGGCCAGCATGAGTTGCGAAATCACATCGGGGGGTGACGATGGCAGCCACAACGAAGGCGCCCCACAATGAAATAGGGGCGAAAATCGATCATCTTCTGGCGCGTCACCAGCCCCATTCGAATCAGCACCATCTGCACCACGGGCGTCTCGAAGGACAGGCCAAAGACCAGAAAGGGCTCATGGCAAACTTCAGGTATTTGTCGATATCGGTCGCCATCTGCACACCCTCTGGGGTGTAGGAGGCGACAAAGCCAAAGACTGCGGGGAACACAAAGAAGTAGGCAAATGCCATGCCGACCAAAAAACAGCAAAAAGCCTCGACAAAATGATGGGCATGGCCAGGCGCTTCTCATTGGTAGAGGCCTGGGGCCACAAAGGCCCACGCCTGGTACAGCACATACGGCAACGCACCACAAAGGCCACCAGCATGGTGACCTTCATTGGAACGAAAAGGCGCCGTCACGTCGGTGGCAATCATGCTCGAGCCGGCAGGCAGCGAGGCAATGAGGGGTTCGGCAAAGACGGAATAGATCTGCGGTGCCCAATAGACGAGTCCTAGGAACACCACCAAAACCGCGAGGGCAGCCCGAATGAGGCGATCCCGCAGTTCCACGAGATGACTCATGAAGCCCTCTTGGGCTGGCGACGGGTCGGTCTTTGGATCACTCATGCTGGCGCTTCTTTGTGAGGTATCGCTTTCGAAGGCGATTGCGAAGCCGATCACGAACGCGCTGATCGGCCTGTTCTTGGGTCCAGCTTCGAGGTGGCGCGCCAAGGTAGAGGCCGGCTCGGCTGTCGAATGGTGAGGCGAAGTCTCCGCCTGTGCTGGTCTCGCCCGACAGGCCCTGGGTCACGCCCTGGACCTCTTGTTCCACCGAGGACACACCAGACTGAATGCTTTGACCGATGTCCGAGACCGCCTTCTGAGCCTTTCGCAACTCTTCGAGGTCCATCTGGCGCTGGATATCACCTTTCACATCGGAAACGTAACGCTGCGCTCGGCCGAGGAGGGCACCGACGGTTCGCGTGACAACGGGGAGCCTCTGTGGGCCAAGAACCACAAGGCCCACACCGGCGATCAGGGCGAGTTCGGTAAAGCCAAGGTCAAGCACGTTTGACTCGCCGCCCGCAGGCCCGAGGCGGGCTTAAGCGCCCGAGTTGGTTTTGTCTTTGGCCTCGACGTCGATCGTCCGTGCCTCGACCTTGGCCGTGGCCGCTGGCTCAGGTGGCTTGTCGTCTGCGCTGGCGCCCTCTTTCATGCCGTCTTTAAAGCCTTTGACTGCCCCGCCAAGGTCGCCACCAATGTTGCGCAACTTCTTTGTGCCGAACACGAGCAAGATGATCAGCAGAACGATTAACCAGTGCCAGACACTAAAGGTACCCATAAACGCGCTCCGTTGGATGCTCCGTTGGATTAAAAGGCCGCAGAACTGTCGAGTGGCTCCGGGCCTCCCAACACATGCATGTGAAGATGATACACCTCCTGTCTACCAACCCGGCCTGTATTCACCACAGTGCGAAAGCCATCTGGCGAGCCGTTCTGAGCTGCGAGGTGCTGGGCCAAGACCATCATTCGCCCCATCAGGGGGCCGTCCTCCGGCAAGAGACTTGCCATGGACTCAATGTGCCGTTTGGGGATGATGAGAAGGTGCAGGGGGGCCCTCGGGTGGATATCCCGAAAAGCCAAGAGGTCATCGTCCTGGTAGACGGTCTGCGCCGGGATCTCGCCGGCTGCGATCTTGCAAAAGATGCAATTCATTCTCGGCTCCTCGCCTTTCGTGCGGCCTTTTCATCAAGACCAGACAGACCCTCTCGCCGCTCAAGTTCGGCAAGCACCTGCTCCGGCCGCAGGCCATGCTGGACAAGCACAACAAGGCTGTGAAACCAGAGGTCGGCCATCTCTGCGACGATTCGATCCGGCCTGTTGTCTTTGGCGGCCATGACGGTCTCAGTGGCCTCCTCACCAATTTTTTTCAAGGCGGCGTCGGGGGCATTTGCCAGCAGGCGGGCCACGTAGCTTGTCTCTGGATCGCGGCCCCGCCGAGACTCAATCACGTCGGCCAGACGGGCCAACAGCGCATCACTTGCCATATATCGCCTCCGGATCTTTGAGGATTGGGTCCACGGGCATCCAACGCCCTTGAGACAACACCGAGTAAAAGCAAGACGCCCGCCCCGTGTGGCAGGCAATGCCGCCCGCCTGAGCAACCTGCAACAAGACAACATCGCCATCGCAGTCGAGTCTGACCTCCTGAACGACCTGAAAATGGCCAGATTCCTCTCCCTTTCGCCAGAGCCTCTGGCGAGACCGAGAGAAATACACGGCACGGCCCGTCTGGACGGTCTCAGCCAGTGCCTCACGGTTCATGAAGGCCACCATCAGGACTCGGCCCGTCTCGGCATCCTGGGCCACAGCCGTGACCAGTCCACTTCCATCGAATCGAACCTCATCAAGCCATTCGGACACAGACACCCCTCTGCGAGAGATACGCCTTGGCCTGGCCAATGGTGTGCTGCCCGAAATGGAAAATACTCGCTGCCAAGACAGCATCAGCCTCGCCCTCGGTCACGCCATCGAGGAGATCCTTGAGACTGCCCACCCCGCCCGATGCAATCAGAGGGATGTTCACAGCCCGCGACACAGCCCGCGTCAGTCCGAGATCGAAGCCCTGCCTCGTGCCGTCGCGGTCCATGCTGGTGAGCAGGATCTCGCCCGCACCCAGGCCTGCAGCCTCCTGAGCCCAGGCCACCGCATCGCGTCCGGTGGGCGTGCGGCCGCCATGGGTGAAGACCGACCAGCCAGCGCCGTCGGGGTTTCGCTTGGCGTCGATGGCCACCACGATGCACTGCGCCCCGAACTTCTGATAGCAGTCGGCGATGAGCCGCGGGTTTTCAACGGCAGCGGTGTTGATGCTCACCTTGTCGGCACCGGCCTGCAGCAGTCGACTCACATCATCCACTGCACGAACACCGCCCCCGACGGTAAGTGGAATGAAGACCTCATTGGCCACAGCCTCGATCATTGGGAGAATCAGGCCACGGGCATCGGAGGAGGCTGTGATGTCAAGGAAGGTGATCTCGTCTGCCCCCTGGGCGTCGTAGCGCCTTGCCACCTCAACGGGATCGCCTGCATCACGCAGCGAGACAAAGTTTGTGCCCTTGACCACCCTGCCCGCGTCAACGTCTAGGCAGGGGATGATGCGCTTGGCCAACATCCTCAGCCCCGCTGATCGGCGAAGGCCTGGGCCTCGCCCAGGTCGAGCTGCCCCTCGTAGAGGGCCCGACCCAGGATTGCTCCCATCACGCCCTCGGACTCCACCCGGCTGAGGGCCTCGATGTCGGCCATGCCGGCAATGCCACCAGAGGCCAATATGGGGATATCGATGGCCTGGGCCAGGCGAACGGTGGCCTCGACATTGACGCCCGAGAGCATGCCGTCTCGCCCAATGTCGGTGTAGAGAATGGAAGACACGCCGTCATTCTCAAATTTCCGAGCCAGGTCTATGACCTCGTGCCCCGAGAGTTTGCTCCAGCCATCGGTTGCAACCTTTCCATCTCTGGCGTCAATGGACACGATGATCTGACCTGGAAAGGCGGCGCAGGCATCTTTGAGGAGCCCGGGATTTTTCACTGCCGCCGTTCCAATGACGACAAAACTCGCGCCGTCATCGAGGTAACGCTCGATGGTCTCGAGGTCTCGAATGCCGCCGCCGATTTGCACGGGAATGTCTGGGCCCACAGCCTCAATGATGGCGCGAACGGCAGCGTCGTTTTTGGGGCGCCCAGCAATCGCGCCGTTGAGGTCGACCACATGAATTCGGCGCGCGCCGCGGTCACACCAGTGTCGCGCCATCTTGCCTGGATGATCCGAAAAGATGGTGGCGTCTTGGAGGTCTCCCTGGCGCAGCCGAACACACTGGCCATCTTTTAGGTCAATTGCGGGAATGAGGATGAGGGACATATCGTTTTAAGACGGCTTCCACTGACAGAAGTTTACTAGCAGCTGTTGCCCAGCGGCAGCGCTTTTCTCCGGATGAAACTGCGTGGCAATCAGGTTGTCTCGGGCCACCGCGCAGGCAAAGCGTCCCCCGTACTCAGAGACCCCGAGGACGTCGTCTTCTCGGGCCGGTGCCGCATGAAAGCTGTGGACAAAGTAAAACCATTGCGCCTGCGCCTGGTCTGGCAGGCCACTGAGCACCGGGTGCGGTCGGCAGAAGGCCACCTGATTCCACCCCATGTGGGGGACTTTGAGTGCTCGACCATCTGGACTCACCGCCCCGCGGGCAGCTGAGAATCGGATCACCTGGCCCGGAAAAATACCCAGACCCGGTGTGTCGCCCTCCTCGCTTCGATCAAAGAGCATCTGCTGGCCCACGCAAATGCCAAAAAATGGGCGCTCCCTCATGGCCTCTCGAAGCGCCGCGGCAAGGCCCGAGCGCTCGAGGCTGGCCATGCAATCTGGCATGGCGCCCTGGCCGGGGAAGATCACACGATCGGCCCGGCGAAGCTGCTCTGGGTCCGACACCAACAAGACCTCATCCGGCTGGGTCTGGCGCGCGTTGGCTGCACAGACTGCCCGAAAGACACTGCGCAGATTTCCGCCACCGTAATCAACAATCGCGATCATGAGACTGCCTGCTCTGGGCGCTAGAGGCTGCCCTTGGTCGACGGAATGACGTTGGCGTCGAGCCGAGGATCCAGGGCGATGGCCATTCGCAATGCCCGACCGAAGGCCTTAAAGAGGGTCTCGCACTGGTGATGCGCATTCTCTCCCTTGAGGTTGTCGAGGTGAAGCGTCACCTGGGCGTGGTTGACAAACCCCTGGAAGAACTCGTGTATGAGGTCGAGGTCGAACTGGCCCACGAACTGACGCTTCCAATCACAGTTAAATTCAAGTCCTGGGCGGCCAGAGAGGTCGATCACCACTCGGGAGAGGGCCTCATCGAGTGGGACATAGGCATGGCCGTAGCGGGTCACCCCCTGCTTGTTGCCAATTGCCTTTGCAAAGGCCTGGCCCAGGCAGATGCCAACGTCCTCCACGGTGTGATGGGCGTCGATTTCAAGGTCACCCTTGGCGCAGACGATGAGATCGACCATGCCATGGCGCGCAATCTGATCGAGCATGTGATCGAGAAATGCGATACCGGAATCCAGCTCGCGCTCGCCGGTGCCATCGAGCTCGATTTTCACGCGAATCTGCGTCTCCGCAGTGTTGCGTTGGATGTCTGCGGTTCTCATAGGCCTGATGATACAGTCGCGCGATGAACCCGTTTTGGAGCCCCCTGGTGGGTCGGCTCTCCCCCTATGTGCCAGGTGAGCAGCCTCAAATCGATGGGCTCATCAAGCTCAACACCAACGAGAATCCCTATCCACCCTCGCCCAGGGCGATTGAGGCCATTCGTGCCGTGCTCGAAGCCGATGGGGATCGGCTTCGCCTCTATCCAGACCCCCAATCATTGAGCCTTCGGCAGGCTGCGGGTCGACTGCATGGCACACCAATCGACCACGTCTTTGCCGGCAATGGCTCTGACGAGGTGCTTGCCTTCGTCTTTCAAGGGCTGCTGCATCACGACAGGCCGCTTGTTTTTCCAGACATCACCTACAGTTTTTATCCGAGCTACTGCCGGCTCTATGGCATCCCGCACGCCACCTTCAACATCACCGACGCATTTGAGATCGACCTCAGCCTCGTTGCGGCCGATGTGGGCGCGGTCATCTTTCCAAATCCAAATGCCCCCACCGGCAGGGCCCTGTCTCGCGACAGGATTGAGCAATTTTTAAGGGATCGGCCGACCACCCTGGTGGTTGTGGACGAGGCCTATGTGGATTTTGGCGCCCAGTCCTGCGTGCCACTGGTCTGCGAGCATCCCAATCTCTTGGTGACCCAGTCGCTCTCGAAATCACGCGCCCTGGCAGGCATGCGGGTGGGATTGGCCTTTGGCCAGCCCGGTCTGATTGAGGCCCTGGTCCGCATCAAGGACAGCTTTAACTCATACCCAATCGACCGGCTTGCCAGTGCAGCGGGCGCCGCAGCCCTCGAGGACATGGCCTGGTTCTCAGAAAACTGCCGCAAGATCGTGGCCAACCGGGATTGGCTGACCGGCGCCCTTCAAGATCACGGGTTTCAGGTGCTGCCCTCGATGGCCAATTTTGTTTTTGTGAGACATCCTCGGGTGCAGGCCGCGGGGTTGGCCGCGGGCCTTCGGGCTCGAAAGATTCTGGTGCGGCATTTCGACAAGCCCCGCATCCAAGAATGGCTGCGGATCACCGTGGGGACCCGTGAGCAATGTGAGGCTTTGGCCGATGCCGTGGCGGCGCTCACATCAATTCTTTAGGCGAAGCTCCGCAGCACGGGCATGCGCGGGCAGGTTCTCCCCCCAGGCCAGGGTGGATGCAATCCTCCCGAGCACCTGGGCACCGGCCTCGGTCACGTGAATGAGTGAGGTCCGTTTCTGAAAATCGTAGACACCCAGCGGCGAGGAAAAGCGCGCCGTCTGCATGGTGGGCAAGACGTGATTGGGACCGGCGCAATAGTCACCGATTGACTCTGATGCATAACGGCCCATAAAGATGGCCCCCGCATGGCGAATCTTTTCTGCCCAGACCTCGGGCTGGTCTGTCGAGACCTCTAGATGTTCCGGCGCAATCTGTGTGGCGATGTCGCAGGCCTCATCGAGGCTTCGGGTAAGAATAAAAAGACCCCGATTGCGCAACGAGGCCTCAATGACCGCACGCCGGGGCATGTCGGGCAAAAGCCGATCGATTGATGCCTGCACCTGCTCGATGTAACTCGCATCGGGTGTGAGCAGAATAGACTGTGCGAGCTCGTCGTGCTCGGCCTGAGAGAAGAGATCCATGGCAACCCAGTCTGGATCTGTCTTGCCGTCACAGATCACGAGAATCTCAGAGGGACCGGCAATCATGTCGATGCCCACCTTGCCAAAGACCTGGCGCTTGGCCTCGGCCACATAGGCGTTGCCTGGGCCCACGATCTTGTCCACCGCGGGAATGGTCTGCGTGCCATGGGCCAGTGCACCCACTGCCTGGGCGCCACCAACGGTAAAGACGCGGTCCACCCCTGCGAGGTGCGCGGCCGCAAGCACCAGGGGGTTGCGCTCGCCGCCGGGCGTGGGAACCACCATGATGATCTCGGGCACCCCTGCGACCTTCGCAGGCAGTGCATTCATGAGCACCGATGATGGATAGGCGGCCTTGCCGCCGGGCACGTAGAGGCCCACCCGGTCGAGCGGCGCAATGCGCTGGCCAAGCGTGGACCCGTGTGCATCGGTGATTGACCATGAGGACTGGCGCTGGGCCTCGTGAAAGACGCGTATGCGCTCGGCTGCGCCGGCCAGGGCATCCCGGTGCTGCGCCGATAGGCCTCGGTGGGCGGCCTTGAGCTCAGAGGCAGGCAGCTCCAAGGCCGCGGCAGTTGCAACCTGGAGATGGTCAAAACGAGCCGTGTACTCCAGGACGGCCTGATCACCTCGCAGGCGGACATCAGCGAGGATGGCCTTGACAGTTGCGGCGATGGAGTCGTCTTGTCCGACCTCGTGGGCGAGCATTCGTTTTAATTGGGCCTGAAAGTCGGGCTGGGCCGTCGACAGCCGGGTGATGGCAAGCACCGTGCTCATGCCCTGGACTCTCGGGCGAAGTTTTCAATGATCGGTTGGAGTGACGCATGCCGGGTCTTTAGGGCTGACTGGTTGACGATCAGTCGAGAGGTGACCTCTGCGATGGCTTCGACCTCAACCAGCCCGTTTGCTTTGAGGGTGGCGCCCGAGGAGACCAGGTCAACGATGACCTCGGCCACCCCACCAGGGGCGCGAGCTCCATCGAACCGTAGAGTTTGATGAGATCGGCTTGGACGCCTCGGGCCTCAAAAAAGAGCCGAGCCGTCTCGATGTATTTGGTGGCCACCCGAACGCGCGAACCACGACGCATCTTCTCCTCGACATTCACACCAACAGGGGCGGCAAGGCACATTCGGCAGCGCCCGATGCCCAGATCGACGGGCTGATAAAGGCCATTGCCGCCATGCTCAACCAAGACATCGGACCCCGCAATGCCGAGGTCTGCTGCACCAAACTGCACATAGGTGGGCACATCGCTCGCCCTCACAATGAGCAGGCGCAGGTCCGGGCGATTGGTCTGAAGAATCAGTCGGCGTGAGGTCTCGGGACTCTCCAGAGGCTCGATGCCCATCTTGTTCAACATGGGCAAGGCCTCCTCGAAGAGGCGCCCCTTTGAGAGGGCCAGGGTGATCATGAGGACATCCTGGTGACGTGGGCACCGAGACCGACCAGTTTTTCCTCCATCCGATCGTAGCCACGGTCAAGGTGGTAGATGCGGTCGATGTCGGTTGTGCCCTCAGCCACCAGGCCTGCAATCACCAGTCCGGCAGATGCGCGCAGGTCCGTTGCCATGACTCGGGCACCGGTGAGTCGGCCAACACCCTTGACCACAGCGGTGTGGCCATCAATCTCAATCTGGGCGCCCAGCCGACGCATCTCTTGGACATGCATAAAGCGGTTCTCGAAGATGGTCTCCGCAACCAGCCCCGTTCCCTGGGCAATGGTGTTGACCGCCATGATCTGGGCCTGCATGTCGGTGGCAAAACCGGGGTAGGGTGCCGTGCGTGCATTGACCGAACGTGGTCGGCCATCGGCCCGGGCAAAGATGCCCTCTTCGGATTCCTGCCAATCAAGACCTGCCTCACGCAGCTTGTCGAGCGTGGCGCCCATCTGGTCGGCCCTTGCCCCCTGCGCGAGCAGCTCCCCACCGGTGGCCATTAGGGCACAGAGGAAGGTGCCCGCCTCAATGCGATCGGGCATGATGGTGTGGTGGGCCCCATGCAGGCGGTCGACCCCATGGATGGTGAGACGGTCTGTCCCCAGTCCCTGGATCTGAGCGCCCATCGACTGCAACATGGTGGCCAAGTCAATGATCTCGGGCTCGCAGGCTGCGTTCTCGATGACCGTGACGCCGTCTGCGAGACAGGCCGCCATCATGAGGTTCTCGGTGCCCGTGACGGTGACCATGTCGGTTGAGATCCGAGCCCCCTTGAGGCGCCCGGCCCGAGCCTTGATGTAACCGTGGTCGATCTCAATCTGCGCGCCCATGGCAGTCAGGCCCTTGATATGCTGATCAACGGGCCTCTGACCAATTGCGCAGCCGCCAGGAAGGCTCACCAACGCCTCACCAAAACGCGCCAATAACGGGCCGAGCACCAAGACAGAGGCGCGCATGGTCTTGACCATCTCATAGGGTGCCTCGAGACGCGACACATTGTTGGCCTGCAGCGTGAGCGTCTCCTGCCCATCGCTGGACTGCGCATGCCGGTGACAGGTCATGCCCATGCCCTCTAGGAGCCTGCGCATGGTCGAGACATCGCGCAGCGGGGGGACGTTGTGCAGGACCAAGGGCTCATCGGTCAGCAGCCCTGCGCAGAGGATGGGCAGGGCTGCATTCTTTGCGCCTGATATTCGAACGGTGCCGCGCAGAGCCTGGCCCCCTTGAATCTGAAAACGATCCATCCCGAGGCCTTAGGCTGCAGGCTGCCCGGCCCACTCGGCAGGCGTGAGGGTCTTCATGGACAAGGCATGGATCTCTTGCCGCATTCGATCACCAAGCGCCAAATAAACCAGTTGATGTCTTGCAATCAGGCGCTTGCCCTCGAAGGCGGCGCTGACAATGACCGCCTCAAAATGGTGCCCATCACCGTCCACGGCAATGTGCTCACAGGCCAGGCCCTGGCTGATGTACTGCTCGATGTTCTTTGGAGTGACCATGGCGCTATTCTACGGCGGCCTCTTGAAAGATCTTTCGAAAGACCTGTTCAAGCCGGGCAGGCCCAGTGGTCGTGGCCAGAAACTCGGTGGTGAGGCCTTCACAGGCAATGGACCCTCGACGCAAAAAAGCAAGCCGACGACAGAGTTTTTCGGCCTCTTCAAGGTAGTGGGTGGTGAGCAAAATCGTATGCCCCTTGTCATTGAGGCCTCGAATGAACTGCCAGAGGCTCTCGCGAAGCTGGATGTCGACACCTGCTGTGGGCTCGTCCAAGACGATGACGGCCGGACGGTGGACCAGCGCCTGGGCCACAAGGACGCGGCGCTTCATGCCGCCTGAGAGGGCTCGCAGATTCGTCTGGGCCCTGTCGGAGAGGTCCAAGGCATGCAGCAACTCGTCGATCCAGTCATCGTTTTTGGGAAGCCCGAAGAGACCCGACTGAATGCGCAGGGTCTCTCGAACGGTGAAAAAGGGGTCAAACACAAGCTCTTGTGGCACCACCCCGAGGCGACGACGCACCGCGGAGGGGTCCCTGGCCACGTCATGGCCCATGACCGATACGCTGCCGGTCGTGGGTCGTGTGAGCCCAGCCATGATCTGAATCAGCGTCGTCTTGCCGGCACCGTTTGGGCCGAGAAGGCCGTAGAAGTCGCCCTGCTCAATGGTGATGTTGATGTCATCCAACGCCCGAAACCCCCGGGTCGGATGACCATAGACCTTGCCCACACCCGTCAGGCAGACGGCCGGGGTCATGTTGATGTCAGGAGGTCGTCAACCGACGAGAGTTTGGCCAACTCAAGCAGCGCAGCTGGCATGCCTTTCCACCGCAGCACCACACCCCTCTTGCGGCCTTGACGGGTGAGCGACAACAAGACCGTGAGCGCGGCCGTGTCGACCTGCGTGAGGCCAGAGAGGTCGATGATCACGGCGCGCGCACCGGGCGAGGTGCGCAGTGCCTCGGCCAGTTCGGCCTCGGCCATGCTCAGCACTGCGGGCGCAAGGTGCAGGGTGAGGGGCCCCGAGAAGGCCCGAGCCCCCATCGAGATGTCCTCAGGAGCCACGGGCCGAAGAGGACTGACGCAATGCCTTATTTTTTACCTGCAGGGCGGAGATCAATCCATCAATCCCTTTGGAGCCAACCAACTGGGAGAACTGGCTTCGGTAGTGTTCGACCAGCCAGAGGCCCAAGACATTGAAATCGTAAATCTTCCATCCATCTGCCGTTTTGTGGAGGCGGTAATCGAGTTGTATCGGCTCCTTGCCCGTGCGCAGCACCAGGGTCCGAACAATGACATCTTGATCCTCAGGGGCGTAGCGGGCGGGACGCACCTGGACGGTGGTGTCTTGAACCTGCCGCAGTGCGTCTGCATAGGTCAGCATCAGCAAGACTCGAAAGGCCGCAAGGAGTTGCTCCTGCTGCGCAGCAGAGGCCCGGCGCCAGTGAATGCCCACGGTCAATGCCGTCATCTTCTGAAAATCCACAACCGGCATGACCCGCTGATCAACCAAGGTGTTGAGGCGATTGATATCACCCTCTTGCAGGCTGCGATCCGCTCGGACAGTGTCCAGGATGTCTTGGGTCACGGCCTTGATGAGACCATCCGGCGAGGCGGTGGCCTGGGCATGGGCGGGGCCAAACGAGACCACCATCAACAGCATGAGTGTGCGGAAAAGTCGCGGACAAGCCAGGTTAGAGATCATCATGGTGCATCCTTCTGAGAGGCTGACGCCCCGTTAGAGACCTGCTGGGCCCGTCTGGCCAGGTAGGCGTCTCGAACAGAGAGATAACGGTCAAACGACAGCGCATCGAGGGTGGATTCGACCGACAGCAGGCCCGCTCGGGTGTCGATCACCCTGGTGCCTCTGACACCCCACTTGGTTGCGGCATCAACCGAGAAGATTTGATCGAACGGGTCGGTTGCAAAATCAGCCACCCTGCCAACGGTGTCGCGGGTTGTGCTTGGCCCCAAGAGCGGCAACATGATGTAGGCGCCCGGCTCCACCCCCCAACGTCCAAAGGTCTGGCCAAAGTCTTCCTTGGTCTTTCGCAGGCCCAAGTCGCTTGCGGGGTCTGCCAACCCCAGAATGCCAATGGTGGTGTTGATCAACACACGGCCCGCTGTCTCGCCAGCCTGACTGCCCTCCCCCTGAAGGAGGTGATGGACTGTGGTGACCATGTCGGAGAGGTTGCCAAAGAAATTTCCAATGCCCCTTTGCACCATGTCGGGCAGGTGATTGCGGTATCCCTCGGCCACGGGTTTTAAGACTGCTTCGTCTACTTCAGAATTAAAGACAAACATGGCGCGGTTGTAGCGCTCAAAGGGGTCTCGCGGATCGGCCTGATGCCCATCTGGCAGGCTTGCGCAGCCGCCGACCAGACACAGGCTGACCCCGAGCAACAGCAGCGAGAGGACCCGCCTGAGATCCCAGCCAGATTGCGACATCACTTTAAGCCGCCCGACTTGCTCTCGCCGTCGTCACGGTTGAAGAGAAACTGGGAGATGATGTTTTCAAGCACCACGGCAGACTGTGTCATGGTGATGCGATCGTTGTTTTTGAGTGGCTGAGGGTCCGCACCCGGGGAGAGCCCAATGTACTTTTCGCCAAGCAGGCCGGAGGTGAGGATCTGTGCGGAGGTGTCTTTGGGGAATTCGACACCTGAGTCGATCTCGAGCAACACCCTGGCCTGGTAGCGCTGATCATCAAAATCGATGCTGCTCACCCGACCGACCACCACGCCTGCGCCCCGGACGGCCGCCCTGGGCTTGAGCCCACCGATGTCATCGAAATAGGCCACCACGTTGTAGGTCGGGCCGCCAGCCATGCTCGTGAGGTTGCTCACCTTGAGGGCCAGAAACAAGAGTGCCAGCAGGCCCAAGAGCACAAAAAGCCCAACCAAAACATTAATGGTGCGTTGCATGTGAGAAGCCTATCAGAGGGCGCCGAACATGAGGGCGGTCAGGATGAAGTCGAGGCCCAGAATGGCAAGCGAACCGACCACCACGGTTCGGGTGGTGGCCCGAGAGACCCCCTCGGGCGTGGGCCTACAGGCATAGCCCATGTACAAGGCCACGAGCGTGACGGTAAAACCAAAGACCACGCTTTTGAGCACGCCATTGACGATGTCACCAGAAAAGCTCACGCCACCGGTCATCTGCGACCAGAATGCGCCCGGGTCCACGCCGATCAGCACGACCCCCACAAGCCAGCCACCGAGCACCCCCACCGCCGAGAAGAGCGCTGCCAGCAGGGGCATTGCAATCACCCCGCCCACAAATCGGGGCCCAAGGATGCGAGAGACCGGGTCGACTGCCATCGCCTCGAGTGCTGAGAGTTGCTCTCCTGCCTTCATCAGACCAATCTCTGCCGTCAGGGCGGTGCCCGCACGCCCGGCGAACAACAAGGCCGTCACCACTGGGCCCAACTCCCTGACCAAGGACAGGGCCACCAGCAGTCCCAGGGCCTCCTCGGAGCCATACCGGCGCAGGGTGTAGAAGCCCTGGAGCCCCAGCACGAGGCCGACGAACAGGCCCGAGACCAGAATGATCGCAAGAGAGTGGTTGCCCAGAAAATGGACCTGGGAGGCCACCAGGCTGGGGCGCCGCAGGATCGTGGGCAGGTGGGCAAAGAGCGCAAACACCAGGCGCATGAACCCACCGAGCCCCGCAAGGACACGCAGGACGCCAGCGCCAAGACGGTCGAGCCGATCGAGCAAGCTAGGCGCGCGTGTTGGCATCGAGGAAGGCCTCTTCAATTGTCGAGGCTGGCATGTGAAAGGCCACAGGCCCGTCCTCATCGCCGGCCAAAAACTGTCTCACATAGGGATTGGTGGATTGCCGAAGCTCATCTGGTGTCCCGAGTGCCACCAAGTGCGCGCCCTTTGGCGATGGCGCAATCACGGCCACTCGATCTGCAATCTCAAAGGTCTCGACCACATCATGGGTCACCACAATTGAGGTTGCCCCCAGGGCCCGGTTGAGTCGCCTGATGAGTTGTGCGGTCACGCCAAGAGAGATGGGGTCAAGGCCGGCAAAAGGCTCGTCATACAAGATGAGTTCCGGATCAAGCGCAATGGCCCTTGCGAGGGCAACCCGACGGGCCATTCCGCCGGAAATTTCACTGGGCATGAGGTCTGCTGCCCCCCGCAGCCCAACCGACTCCAGTTTGAGCAAGACCAGGTCTCGCAGCATCGAGTCGGGCAGGTTGGCGTGCTCCCTCAGGGGAAAGGCAACGTTCTCAAAGCAAGAGAGGTCTGTAAAGAGTGCGCCAAATTGGAAGAGCAGCCCGATGCGCCGCCGCATGTCATAGAGGCTGGTGCGGTCGTTGGTCTTGATGGCCTTGCCAAAGACCCGCACCTGCCCGCGGCTTGGCTTTACCAGGCCGGCCATGAGGCGCAAGAGGGTGGTCTTTCCCACGCCCGAGCCACCCATGAGTGCCAAGACCTCCCCGCGTGCGACTTCAAAATTAAGGTCATCGATGATCGTGCGAGCGCCATAGCCAAACCGAACATGCTCAAAAACGAGCGTGGGCTCAACCGCCGTGCGGGTCTCGAGTGACTTCATCTTGCGCCATTGTATCGATTGGCTTGCCTTACACTTCCAAGATGTCTCCAAATCCCGCAGATGCGTCACTGCTCGCCCGGCTGCGGCGTGTGCTCGACATTGAGGCCAAGGCCATTTCAGGGCTATCAGCTCAACTCACGCCAGCTGCAGCAGAGGCCGTTCGGCGCATCGTGGCACTCAAGGGTCGGCTTGTGGTGACCGGAATGGGCAAGAGTGGGCATGTGGCCAGAAAGTTAGCCGCCACCTTTGCCTCCACCGGAACACCGGCATTTTTTGTCCACCCCGCCGAGGCCCAGCACGGAGACCTTGGCATGATTCAGTCACAAGACCTTGTCCTTGCGCTCTCTTACTCGGGCGAGACGGATGAACTGCGGCTCATCGCACCCCACCTCAAGCGCATGGGCACGACGCTCGTGGCCATGACGGGGAACCCCGAGTCGACCCTTGCCCGACTTGCAGACATCCACCTCGATGCGGCGGTGCAAGAAGAGGCCTGCCCCCTTAACCTTGCCCCGACCGCGAGCACCACAGCGGCATTGGCGCTTGGAGACGCATTGGCCGTTGCGGTTTTAGAAGTGCGCGGGTTTGGACCGGATGACTTCGCAAGGTCACACCCTGGGGGCAGCCTGGGCAGGCGCTTGCTGGTTCGAGTGGCCGACGTCATGCGCACCGGCGATCGTCTCCCGGTTGTCCGCAACTCAGCCTCCCTTCACGAGGCACTCGCCGAGATGAGCGCCAAGCGAATGGGCATGACCTGTGTGGTCGATGCCGACAACGTGCTCGAGGGGCTCTTTACCGATGGGGACCTGCGCCGACTGCTCGGGCGCGAGTCGCTCAGGCCGGATTGCGCCATCTCAGAACTCATGACCACTGGGGCACGAACAATCTCTACTGAGGCGCTCGCAGCCCAAGCGGCGCACCTAATGGATGAGCGTCGCATCAATCACCTGCTGGTGGTCGACTCGCAAGGCTGCCTCCTCGGTGCTGTCGGACTGCACGATCTGCTCGAGGCCAAGATTCTGTGAAAACCACCCAAGACAATGCAGACCTCATCATGGTGGCTCGCCACATCCAGTGGATGTTTTTTGATGTGGATGGCGTCATGACCGATGGCGGCCTCTACTACGACGCACACGGAGAGGCCCTCAAACGATTCAATGCCCTCGACGGCCATGGGCTCAAGGCCCTCCAGGCAGCAGGCATTGGGGTGGGGATCCTAAGCGGCCGCAGCCATCCTGCCGTGGAGGCCCGTGGGCGTGAACTTGGGCTTGGCCCCATCTTGCTCGGCCGGCAAAACAAGCTCGAGGCGTTCGAGACCTGGTGCGCGAGCAGCCATGTCCCTGCTGTCCACTGCGGCCACATGGGCGATGACCTGCCGGATCTGGCTGTGATGGCCAAGGTTGGCCTGTCTGCAAGCGTCTGCGGGGGCCATCCCGAGGTTCGGGCGGCCGCCAGATGGGTCTCGACGTTGCCCGGTGGCCATGGTGCGGTGCGAGAGCTCTGCGATTTTATTTTAAGGTCTCGAGTCGCATGAACCGCTGGTCCGACCGCCTTGGCAGCATCGTCTCGATGGCCCTACTAGGGGGCCTGGCCGCGGCCTCCTATTTGCTCTCAGAGTGGGCCCTCCAGCCAGATTGGCAGCGCGCCTCGGCGGATCGTGCTGGCCCAACAGCCCTCGTCTACGGGGCAACCATCGTCAGGACCAACCGCGATGGCCTGCCGGATCAGCGAATTCAGACACCTGAGATTGAACAATTCGCCGACGGACAATCTCTTTTCAAGTCGCCCGTTGTGGTCATCCTTCGGCCAGACCGCCCCCCCGTCACGGTCACCGCAGACAAGGGCAGCGTCAGCGCCGACCAGTCACTGGTCACCCTGCGCCAGAAGGTGGTGGTCACACGTCAGGCCTTTGGAACAGACCCATCCATTCGAGTGGAGACCGAGAGCCTTGCCTTTTTTGTCAACGAGGACATCGCTCGGACGGCAGACCCCGTCATGATCTATCGGGGGAGCTCGACCCTGTATGGTGTTGGGATGACCCTGAATCAGAAGACGGATCAGATGACGATCTTGGCCGACAGCCGCATGGTCTTGCCCAGGCAGAAATGATGTCGCTCAAGCCATCCATGCCCCTTTACGGATTCCTGAGCGCCTGCCTGGCATTCGCTGTGGCCCTGGGGGGGGCTGCATTGGCCGCCAAGTCTGATCAAGAGGCGCCCACCAAGATTGATGCTGACCGACTCGATCATGATGAGCAGAAATTGGTGACGGTGTTTACTGGCAATGTGGTGCTCACCAGGGGCAGTCTCGTCCTGCGGGGTGATCGGTTGGAGCTGCTCCAGCTGCCAGACGGCAGCTCCCGCGGGGTGGTCACAGGCAAGCCTTCTCGGTTCCGACAGAAACGCGAAGGCGTCGAGGAGTGGATGGTGGGCGAGAGTCTTCGCATCGACTACGACAGCAAGACGGAGGTGGCCATCCTGAGTGATCAGGCCATTCTGCGCAGGCTGGCAGGCGAGACTGCCATGGATCAGGTCTCCGGGGACCGTGTGATTTACAACAATGTCACGGAGGTCTACGGCGTGGAGGTCAGACCAGGTCAGACACGCGCCCGCATGACCCTGATGCCCAGGCCTGCCCCGTCGACTGAATGACCTCTGCCCCGCCCAGCAGACTCAGCGTGAGCAAGCTCCGAAAGGGCTATCAGGGGCGCCTTGTTGTCAAGGAGGTCTCGATGTCAGTGGCCAGCGGCGAGGTCACTGGACTGCTTGGCCCAAACGGGGCCGGCAAGACCACCTGCTTTTACATGATCGTGGGCCTCGTGCCCGCGGATGCAGGCAGCATCATCCTCAACGGCCAGGATCTCACCCGCGAACCCATCCATCGTCGAGCCCGGGCGGGGCTCTCCTACCTGCCACAGGAGGCCTCGGTCTTTCGCAGGCTCAGCGTGGCCGACAACATTCGTGCGGTGCTGGAATTACAGTCAGACGAACATGGCCGAGGCCTTGCGGGGGCTGAGATCGAGCGTCGTCTTCAGGCGTTGCTCGAGGAATTACAAATCACCGGCATTCGGCACAGCATGGGTCAGGCACTCTCGGGCGGGGAGAGACGGCGCGTCGAGATCGCCCGGGCATTGGCCACCTCGCCACGCTTTATTTTGCTCGATGAGCCATTTGCTGGGGTCGATCCCATTGCCGTCATCGAGATCCAACGCATCATTCGCTACCTCAGAGACCGCGGCATCGGGGTTCTCATCACGGATCACAACGTTCGCGAGACCCTTGGCATCTGTGACCACGCCACCATCATCAATGAGGGCGAGGTTCTCGCCCACGGTGACCCGGCCACCATCGTGGATGACCCCCGCGTGCGGGAGGTCTACCTTGGCGAGCATTTTCGCATGTGATCCATGAAGATCTCGCTCACCACCAGACTTGGGCAACAGCTGAGCCTCACGCCTCAGCTTCAACAGGCCATTCGTCTCTTGGCCCTCTCAAACTTGGAACTCCGCCAGGAACTCGATCGATTCACTCAGGACAACCCGCTGCTGGAGATTGATGACCTGCGCACAGATGGCGAGACCAGCAGCGAGACACCGACCGAGCAGCAAGAGGTTGCGAGCTCAGAATCCGCCGAGTCTGCCGATGGCGAGGCAGATGGTCCCGACGACTGGCCAGCCACCGAGGGCGATGGACTCACCGACTGGCGCGGCAGTGGTGGCAGCGACGACTCGGACTATGAACCCGGCGATGCAAAACCCACCAGCCTGACCGACCACCTCAGAGAGCAGGTCGCCGGGCTGCACCTGTCGGACCGTGATCGGGCCTGGCTGGAAATCTTAATCGAGGGACTCGATGAGGATGGCTACCTGAGAGACGACCCCGCTGACCTGGCTGCCGGCTTTGCCACTGTCTTTGAGGAGCACCTGGGCGGCACCCTAGAGGAGGACGAGCAGCTTGTTGGGCTGCGACTCCTCCAATCTCTCGATCCCCTTGGGGTGGGCGCGCGCTCCCTTGAGGAGTGTCTCTTGCTGCAGGTCGAGGATTTTTTATCCCACCACGAGGGCGATGCCGGGCAGCAGGCCTGCGGCAGACTGGCCCAGCGGCTGGTTGGGCAACATCTGTCGGAGATCGGTGGCCAACCCGTGGCGAGCCTCGCAAAGACGTGTGGCGAGTCAAAAGAGGCGGTCTCGCGCGCACTCGGGCTCATCAGGAGCCTTGAACCCAAGCCGGCAGCCATCTTCCAGTCTCAGCAGGCCACCTACCTCATCCCGGATGTCCTCGTGCAACGCGATCGCCGCGGCCGATGGGCTGTGAGGCTTGCGCGACATGCCCTGCCGCGACTGAGCA
>JAGYKN010000013.1 GCA_018401615.1 Burkholderiaceae bacterium | reverse complement strand
TTGCAGCGGCCCTTCATGCAGCAGCAATCGCATGGGCATGGGTGGTGCTCGATGAGACGGCCGAGCGCGACGTTGACTCAAGACCCATGATGGCATTCATCGTCGCCTCGCCCCGAGAGGCCCCCGCAGAAAAGGCGTTGCCGCCTGTGGTCAGGCGCCCTGAGCCCAGACGAGCCCAGGGGCTCATCACCACAGCGCCTGATCGCCCCAGTCCGGTGGAGGTCTCCTCAGAGGAGGTGAGGCCTCGTGAGCAGGCCGCGCCGACCGCAGTCGAGCAGGCTGCACCGGCCGCAGTCGAGCAGGCTGCACCGGCAGCAGTGACCCAGCCAAGATTTGATGCGGACTATCTAAACAACCCCAAACCTGCCTACCCCTCCATGTCAAAGCGCCTGGGCGAAGAAGGGCAGGTGCTTTTGCGCGTGTTGGTGGGCCAAGAGGGGGGGGCAGAGCAGATACAGGTGTTGCGAAGCAGTGGTTTTGCCCGCCTCGACGAAGCCGCCCAGGCAGCGGTGTCCAGGTGGCGCTTCATTCCGGCCAAGGTGGGCAATGACGCCACGACGGCCTGGGTTCAGGTGCCGGTCACATTCGAGTTGCGCAGGTAATCAACCCGCCTGACGCCCGGGCCTACCATTTACGCTCAAGCGTGAGCATGACCATTCGAACGCCCTCGCTTGTGCTGGTCACGCGAGATTGGACCACCCCGGCGGTGGATCGCTGACTGGTTGTTTTGGTGTCTGGCGCCGTGAGGTTGCTCAAGGAGAGCCGAATGTTAGAAGATGGGTTGAGTCGATACACCGCATAGACATCAATCTGGTGGGTGCTGGCAACGGTGACCAGCGTGTTTCCAAATGACTCACGATCGAATGATGAATTCCAGCTAAGGCTCCCCCCAAGACTCGTCTTCTGTTGTGCAAGCTTGTAATCCGCCCTCAGGCTGGCAGCCTTGCGAGGGGTCTCTCGTCGGGCAGAGCCACCCGAGAGGTCACGGACCTCGAGTTGATTGGCCGAGACATTTCCCTGCAGGTCGAGCCGTTGGATGGCCTTGGGCTTGAGTTTGAAGTCAAGGACAAGGCTGATGTCTCTGGCTGAGGCGGCATTAACGGGGCGCACCACAAAGCGAGTCGCCCTGAGCACCGTTTCTTCGAGTGTTTGATTCAAGATTTTGTCCCTGGTGTCCCGAACAAAGAGGTTGAGGCCGCCCGAGCCTCGCTTGTCCTTGAGGAATCGCTCGAGCCCGAGCTGCAAGGTGGTGGTTCGCTCGGGTCTGAGGCTTGGATTGCCAGCGCGGTCGGGGTTGACCAGGCTGTTGGTGCCGGTCGACTCGGTGATCACCGACGTGATCTGAGACACGCCCGGCTGGCTTTGAGTCTGGGCCACGCTGGCGCGCAGGTTCATGGTGCCATCGACGCGCCAGACCCAGTGCAAAGAGGGCAGTAGGTTGGTGGCGGAAATTGAGTTCGTCTGCCCAAGGGTGGTGAGAGTCCGATTGTCGATCGACTCGATTCGAAGCCCCGGTGTGAGGGTGTGGGCCTTGCTCAACTGCCATTCATCTTGTCCCCAGATGGCAACATTGCGCTCGCTTGACTCATCTTTTAGAGCAGTGTTGCGCTGCTCATCTTGCGATCGATGCCGCACATTGAGCCCGAAGGTTCCAAGATGGTCGGCCCCCAGGGGCAGGCTTCGCTTGGCTGCGAGCCCAAGGCCCTTGCTTTGGATCTCTGCTCGGGTGGTTGAGTCGACTGTCTTGACCCCGTTGGCGTCAAACCTCATAAACTGCCCAGAAGCTCGGGACTCATGGGCATGAAGGGTGGCGCGAAGGCTTCCCTCGCCAGCACCGGCGTAACGCTTCTTCCACTCACCTGAGAGCCTCACACCAGCGCGCGTGACATCGTCGCGGTCAGACTCCCGGCCCGTGGTTGCGCCGGTGAGGGTGGTCGACGTCTCTTGCTCACGCTCACTGCCATAGAACATGGGGCTGATGATCAGCCGCTCACCTGCCCCGAGGTCACGAGTGAATCGGGAGATGAAGTAAAGCCCCAGGCTGCTGCCCGTCTGTTCCTCCACTGCAACGGCATCGACCGGTGTTCGCGAGAATTGCTGCTCAAGACTGCGGCGCTTGCGTGTCTGGGGAGAGCGATCCACCGAAAGCGTGAGGATGGTGCCTGCAACCCCCTCGCGGTTGCCGTAGACCGCATTGGCCCGACCGCCAAGTCCTTGGCCATCAGAGGAGGCGCTCAGCTTGGTGGTGGTGGTTTTCTCAGGCGGGACCTCCCGCAAAATGAGGTTCACCGTGCCACCGGGTCCGGCTGGAAACTCAGCGGTGCTGTTGCGAATGATCTCAATGCGCTCGATGAGTTCAGTGGGCAGCCGAAGGGTTGCAGAGGCACCCCCTGGGCCCCCGAGGGGTTCGCCGTCGACCACGATCCTTGGCATCAGCCGATCACTCGGCCCTGACCGGCCTCGACGACCATCCGTGGGGGGCAGGCTAAGGTTGACCCCCGGCAGTGCTCGCAGCAAATCAGAGACGGTCACGGCATCAATCTTCTCAATGTCGTTGCGCTCGAAGATGATCTTGGTGGTGGCTGACTCCTGGCGCTCTTCGTCCGCTGAGACGGCCTCGCCGGTGACCGTGACCTCCCGAAGCAAGGACTCCGCGCCAGCCGCCGCAGAGGGTGTTTGGACCGTCTGCCCATGGGCAGACCGCAGCGGCAACTCAAGGCTCCATCCGATGAGCAAGGCAGCCAAAAGCCTGGGCTGAGCGAAACGTGGCTGACTGGCTGTCATGATGCGGTCGGATCTTTCAATGTGGCGATGCGCCTAACCGCTAGACTTTAAGTCCAAAAAAGGAGAACGCGATGGATTGCACCATTCGATGGGCGGGCAGCGACACCATGAGCTTTATTGCCGAGACGGGCTCGGGCCACAGCTTTGTGATGGACGGCGCACCCGAGGGGGGTGGGCGAAACCTTGGCCCTCGGCCCATGGAGACTGTCTTATCGGGGGCCGCGGCTTGCACCGCCTACGACGTGGTGCTCATCCTGCGCAAGAGCGGCCTGAGGATTCTGGGCTGTGAGGTCATCACGACATCTGAGCGTGCCCAGACTGACCCAAAGGTCTTTACCAAGATTCACCTGCACTTTCGCATCACCGGCATCGACCTCAAGGCCAGCCTGGTGGAGCGGGCCATCTCCCTCTCGCAGAGCAAATACTGCTCGGCAACAAAGATGCTCGGCGCAACCGCCGAGATCACCCACGCATACGAACTGCTCGAGATCAATTCCTAAGCCAGGCGGCTCCCGTCTGTCTACTGGTTCTGAAAGACCAGTCCGGCATGCTCGCGCATCGAGTGGAACAGAATCTCTTTCCAATGGTCCTGGGCCACGCTGATCTCGGAGGGGTAGGCTGCCAAGAAGGTCGGCGCACCAACGGCGTCGTATGCAATGCGGTGGGCATTGGCCTCAATGAATCCTTTTAGAGATCGTTCGTCGGCCGCAGTGACCCATCGGGCCAGGGCGTACTTTGAGCCCATCATGCGAGCCTCCACGTTGTATTCAGTTTTGAGCCGGTGAGCCACCACCTCGAACTGCAGCATGCCCACAGCACCGAGCAGCAACTGGCCCCCATCGTGGGGCTGAAAGACCTGTATGGCCCCCTCTTCGCCAAGCTGTGTGAGGCCCGCCCGCAATTGTTTGCTGCGCATGGGGTCGGCAACCTCCACAACCCGAAAGAGCTCGGGAGCAAAGAATGGAAGGCCGGTGAACTGAAGGGCCTCCCCCTCGGTGAGGGTGTCGCCAAGCTGCAAGACCCCATGGTTGGGAATCCCGATGATGTCGCCCGAGAAGGCCTCCTCGAGGAGGTCTCGGCGTTGAGACAAAAATGAGACCACCGTGCGAGGGCGAATCTCCTTGTTACTGCGGCAGACCTTTAGTTGCATGCCGCGCTCAAAGCGCCCGGAGCAGATGCGCAAAAAGGCGATGCGGTCCCGATGCGCTGGATCCATGTTGGCCTGGATTTTAAAGACCACACCGCTGAATTTTGGCTCGTCGGCCTGCACTGAGCGCTGCAAGGTCGCGCGTGGTTGAGGGGCTGGCGCGAGTTCAACCAGGGCATCAAGGATCTCGCGCACACCAAAATTATTGACTGCTGAGCCAAAAAAAACCGGGGTCTGCTCACCTGCCAAAAAGGCAGCCTTGTCAAAGGCCGCAGAGGCCCCCTGCACAAGGTCCACCTCGTCGCGGGCCTGTTTGAATTCGGCACCAAATCGTCTGCTCAGTTCGGGGTTTCTCAGGCCCTCGATCACGTCGCTTGCCTCCCGGGCGCGGTCCTCGCCCGCCTGAAAGATGCGCATCTGATCGGCACGCAGGTCCATTACGCCGTGGAATCTCTTGCCCATGCCGACGGGCCAGGTAAAGGGCACCACGGCTATGTAAGGGCCTGCTCGAGCTCGTCCATGAGGGGAATTACTCGGAACTTCCCATCCATCTTGTTGATTAAGGTCATGACTGGTGTTTTTCGGCTCGACAGACCTGAAGCAAGCCGAAGGGTCTGTTCTTCGACGCCGTTGGCAGCACCAACACCATGAGGCTGCGTCCACGGTCGTGAAAACTGGGACAGGCGTCCTCGGAGAATGCGGTGGCCGGGCGGTCAAGGAGGTTGATCACATGATCGCGGTATTCCATCTGCAGCATCACGAACGGTTTTCACCGAGATGCCACGCTGCTTTTCAATCTCCATCCAGTCGGAGGCCGTGCATGCCGAGACGCCTTTCGAGCCTTTACGCCGCCCGCAATGTGAATGGCAATCTGCGTAGAGCAGGAGTTTTTCGGTGAGGGTGGTTCTGCTGGCGTCAGGGTGGGAAATGATGGCGAAGGTGCGACGCGGCGCAATTCTTCCTGGGCAATGGGCAACCGAGACATCACTATATTTCGACCCATCCTCAGCCGAACGTGCATTGCGCTCCCATGCCGCCCTGCCGGTCAGCGACGTCCAGGGGTAGAAGTGGATCCAATCAATTGTCACTTTGTCTTGTTGTTTCTTTAAGGCCAGCGTTGGGGAACCGTGACTCTATTGATCTACAATATATTTTTAAATATACTATTAAATTCTTAATGCTCGACCACGACCCCAAGGCGGGTCGCACCCGCACCACCTATGTGAAAATCCCAATCAATGCGCTCTGAGACCCTCGACATTCAAGCAATTCGGCAGTCTGCTGGCTCTGCGGTCACCTTTCTGAAGTCGATGGCCAATGAGGATCGGCTGATCTTGCTGTGCCAACTCACACAGGGGGAGCGCTCGGTGGGGGAGCTCGAGCAGCTCACGGGCATTCAGCAGCCAAGCCTGTCGCAGCAGCTTGGCGTCCTTCGGGCGGAGGGTCTGATTCAGCCTCGACGAGACGGAAAATTCGTGTTCTATCGAATCGTTGATACTCGCGTCCTGGGATTGCTCCACGCCCTTGAGGCTGCCTTTTGTCGGGGAACTTAATGAAAATACACATTCGCTTGATGGCCCTACTGGTCTGCCTGGCTGTGTCGGGGCCAGCCATCTCTGGCTGGGTTCAGTACGCCACCGGAGAGGGTTTCACATGGTTTTACGAGGAGCCTTTTTTAAGGCGTGAGGGGCAGTTGCGCAGCTTTTGGATTGTAAAGAGCCTTGCTGCCCCCGACGACAAGGGTGCATCGTCGTATCGGTATCTGGTTCAGTTCGACTGCGCAAAGAGCCGCTATCGGTACCTAAGCGAGAGGGCAACGAAGGACCCAATGGGGGAGGGGAAGATCCTGTCTTTTGATGACACCTTCACCGCCTGGACTGAAGCGTCACCAAGCGGCTTGATGGGGCACCTCAAGACCCACGCCTGCCGTCCAACTTAAGTCGCCTCAAAGGCGGGTTCCTCCTGCCCCTCTCCCCATAGCCAGGGCTGATCCATGAGGCTTGGGCCGAGCAGTCGCAAGACTGCGTTGCGAGCATGTCCCATGGCCCCGCGGAGCTGAAAAATCCTGCCATTGCGCTCGGCGCGTTGTTGGACGCGCCGGATTCGCTGCCAGCGCAAGGCAGCGTAGCGCGACAGGGCCGCCTCTGGTCTGCCGGGGTCGCCGTCTGCCAGGCAGCGCGCGATCGTCAACGCATCCTCTAATCCCATGGCCGCACCCTGGGCCAGATGAGGGCGCATGGCGTGCCCCGCGTCGCCGATCAGTGCGACTCGCCCTGCGCATAGGGCAGCAGGCCCCTTGAGCGGATCAGCCGCATAGAGTGGCCAGCCGCGCCAGTCATCAACTGAACCAAGGAAGTCCCTCATCATCGGGTAACAATCCGCCAAGACGGGCCCAAGGCAGGCCCTCGAGACAGGACTTGACCAGCCCGACTCCATGGTGGGCAGTTGCGGATGAATCAACACAAACCCATAAGACTCTTGTCTGTTGAGCGGGTAGCCCACGAGGTGGGCACCATGACCGCACCAGACCGTGATCTCCTTGCCCATCTCCGAGCGTGGGTTCGGGCAGATGTGCAAGAGCCCTCGAATGGCGGCCTGGCCTGTTGGCCTGGGCACCTGTGCCTCTGGAACGAGTGGTCGCACCGCGCTCCATAGCCCATCTGCCCCAATGATGGCCGAGCCTGGCGCGCGCCCCTCAAGGCCATCGACGGACCAGCCCTCGCCCCATCGGACTGAAATCCCCAGCGCCTGTGCTCGAGCCAAGAGCGCTGCCTGAAGGGCTGCCCGATGAATGGTGAGGGTGGGTTGGCCGTATTTTTTTTTAAAATACGCCCCCGCCGCCAGGCGTGCAATGCTTGCGCCGGATGCGAGGCTCCTGAGCCGAATGGCGGTGGGCTCAGTTGCATGCAGGCGCAGGGCGGGGGTCAGGCCCAGGGTGTGAAGGGCGCGGACTGCGTTGGGGCTCAGCTGAATGCCGGCGCCTTCTGGCCGCGGCCCGTCTGCACGCTCCGAAATGCCAACGGGTAGGCCGAGCTGGCGACATGCAATGGCGCAGGCCAGCCCAGCGATTCCGGCACCAACGATTTGAATGGGAATGGCCACTGGCCTAAGAAGACGGTTGGCGCGGCTGGCAGGATTCGAACCCACGACCCCCTGGTTCGTAGCCAGGTACTCTATCCAACTGAGCTACAGCCGCACGCATAAAAACAACGCGCGAGTATAGCATTTGGCTCACGGCGCCTTTGCCTGCAATGCGATTTTCATGAGGTCTGCCATGGTGCGGGCCTCGATTTTATCCATGATGTTGGCCCGATGCGCCTCAACTGTCTTGATGCTGATCTCGAGGTCGTCGGCGATCTGCTTGTTGAGGCGACCGGCCACAATCCTCTCCAAGACCTGAGCCTCTCTGGGGGTGAGCCGGCCGAGCAGCTCGCGTGCGCGGCGGGTGCCGTCCTCGCGTTCACCGTTGTCTTTGAGTCGCTCGAACGCCTTGGCCACCAGGCTGCAGAGTTGCTCATCGTTAAAGGGCTTCTCGAGAAAATCAATGGCGCCCTTTTTCATGCTCTCGACAGCCATCGGCACGCTGCCGTGGCCTGTGATGAAGATGACGGGCAGGCTCATGCCCTTTCTCGTGAGTTCCTCATGGAGCTCGGTGCCGGTCATTGTGGGCATGCGAACGTCGATGATCATGCAGGCGCGGTGATTGGAGCTGCCCCGCTCGAGATGCCCCAGGACCCGTTCGGCAGACTCAAATGTCATGACCCGAAAGCCATGTCCCTCCAGGAGCCAGCGCAGAGAGTCCCTCACGGCCTCATCGTCGTCCACCACATAGACCATCTCGTTCATCAGATCTTCTCCTGGTCCGACTCATCGGCCTCGTCTGAAACCGTGAGTGGGATTGAAAAACAAAACCTGCTTCCCCCACCGGGCCGGTCCTCAAACCATAGCCGTCCTCGATGGCCCTCAATGATAGACCGGCAGATGTTTAACCCCATTCCCATTCCCTCTACCTTGGTTGTGTAGAAGGAATCAAAGAGCCGCTCTCGAATCTCTGGCGCCACGCCAGCGCCACTGTCTGAGACTTCAAAGATGACGTTGTCTTTGATGTGTTCGACACGGACTCCCAGGGTGCGATCAGTGGAGTCTCGCATCGACTCGACGCCATTCTTGAGGAGATTGATCAAGACCTGTTCAATGAGGATGGCATCGACATAGACCTGGGGCAGGGACTGGGGGACCGACTGCTGAATGTCTACCCCAAGGCCACGGGCGTCGATCTCAGCCAATCCCAGGGCCTCCGTGAGGATGGCCGAGGGATCCACGAGTTTTCGAATTGGATTGCTGCGCTTTACAAACCCGCGGATCCGCCGGATCACCTTGCCGGCCCGCTCTGCCTGCTGGGCTGTCTTGGAGAGCATCTCGATGAGATCCTCGGTTGCAATTTGCTCGCCCTTGGACTCGGCCGCCCGAAGCCGCGCGGTTGCTCCCATGGTGTAGTTGGCGATGGCGGTCAGGGGCTGATTCAACTCGTGGGCCAATGAGGACGCCATCTCTCCCATGTTGATGAGTCGAGAGGTCTGCTGCAGCCTCTGATATTGAAGCCGCTGGTTCTCCTCGGCCAGACGGCGTTGGGTGATGTCGGTGGCAACGACCATCTGAACCACGCCACCGTCGACCCATTGGATGCTCCTGACCCGAACATCAAACCAGCGCTGAACAACCGGATTGAAGATCTCTCGGCTGTCGGACCAGGGGGCTCGGGCGGCACGGGTAAAGGGTCGGTGGCCGCTACCAAGGGCATCACCAAACCATTTGCGATAGGCCTCATTTGCAAAGAGCAGCTCCTCTGAGGGCTCACTCGGGGCAACAGAGACGGCCGCATCCAAGGACTGCAGCACGGTGATGAAGCGCTCCTGGGCAACTGCGAGTTCAGCCCGAATGCGACTGGGCTCGGTGATGTCGGTGATGGAGCTCATCCAGCCAACCTGGGTGCCATCGGAGGCCTGCAATGGCGAGGTGTACATCCGGCAGATCATTCGCGTGCCATCTCGATGCATGATGTTGATCTGGCTATTGAGCCCCGCAATCTCGCCAGCAAGAAGCCGTTTGAGGTTGAGCCGGTGGAGCTCGGTCTCCTCGGGCGGCCAGTAGCTGTAGGGCGGCATCTGCCCGAGCAATTCATCCTGGGTGAGCCCGACAATCCGACAGAAGGAGGGATTGACGTAACTGATGCGCCCGGACATGTCGATGACCCTCATGCCCGTGGGCATGGAGTTTTCCATGGCGCGACGAAAGGCTATTTCCCGAGAGAGTTCTTCCTGCGTTGTGCTGAGCCGCTTGAACTTCAGGAGGTCTGGAAGGTTAAAAGACATGCCGAAAGTGTACGAGGGTCTGAGGCGATTACTTTTCTTAATGTGAAATTCAATGCCGCATAGCGGAAAACCCATTGCAAAGGTCAGCGGTGCGGTCAAGAATGGCGAATCACTGCCAAGGAGTTGTTTGCCATGTCCACGTTGCCCCCCCACATCAGTCAATTGATCAACTCATCGGCCGATATCGATCCGCAAGAGACCCAGGAGTGGATCGCTGCGCTCGAGGCCGTGATTCAGGCTGAGGGGCCCGAGCGCGCTCAGTTCCTGTTGGAGGCCCTGATTGATAAGACCCGTCGATCCGGGGGTCTTGTCCCCTTCTCGGGCGCCACGGCCTATGTCAACAGCATCCCCGTGGCCCTAGAGGAGCACTGCCCGGGCAACCTTGAGCATGAGGAGCGTCTTCGGTCATGGATGCGCTGGAATGCCATGGCAATGGTGGTGAGGGCCAATCGAGCCGATGGCGATCTTGGCGGGCACATCTCCAGCTTTGCCTCACTGGCCAATATGTTGGGCATTGGCTTTAATCACTTCTGGAAGGGTCCTCTGCATCCAAAGGGCCAGGACCTCCTCTTTATCCAAGGCCATTCCTCCCCGGGCATCTATGCCAGAGCCTTTCTAGAGGGAAGGCTCACCGAAGACCAACTCAATCGCTTTCGCCGCGAGGTGGATGGCGGAGGCCTCTCGAGCTACCCACATCCCAAGCTGATGCCCGATTTCTGGCAGTTCCCCACTGTCTCGATGGGGCTTGGGCCGATCATGGCCATCTACCAGGCGCGCTTTTTAAAGTACCTCCATGCCCGTGACATCACTGACACGGCCGAGCGCAAGGTCTGGGCCTTTTGTGGTGACGGAGAGATGGATGAGCCCGAGTCGATGGGTGCCATTGGCCTGGCTGCCCGCGAGAAGCTCGACAACCTTGTCTTTGTGGTCAACTGCAATCTCCAGCGACTCGATGGACCCGTGCGTGGAAATGGCAAGATCATTCAAGAACTCGAGAGTGATTTCCGAGGTGCGGGCTGGAATGTGATCAAGGTCATCTGGGGTGGCTACTGGGATCCCCTCTTGGCAGTGGACCACGAGGGCATCTTAAAGAAGGTCATGATGGACACCGTTGATGGCGAGTACCAGAACTACAAGGCCAACGACGGCGCCTATGTGCGCAAGCACTTCTTCGGCAAGCACCCCAAGCTGCTCGAGATGGTCTCGAAGATGTCCGATGACGACATCTGGCGCCTCAACCGAGGAGGCCATGATCCCCACAAGATTTACTCTGCCTTCTCAGCCGCGGTCCGCCACAAGGGCCAGCCAACCGTGATCCTGGTCAAGACCATCAAGGGCTTTGGCATGGGCAAGGTCATGGAGGGTCGAAATACGGCTCACCAGACCAAGAAGCTCGATGACCAATCCATTCGTGAGTTCCGAGACCGCTTCGGAATCCCGGTGTCCGATGAGCAATTGCCGGATGTTCCGTTGCTCATGCCATCGGCCGACTCGCCCGAGATGCGCTATCTGAAGGAGCGTCGAGACGCGCTTGGCGGACCCCTGCCGCATCGGCGCATGAAGGCCGATGAGGCCTTGGAGGTCCCGCAGCTCGATGTCTTTGCGCCCGTGCTCGAGGCCACAGCCGAGGGCCGTGAGATCTCAACCACCCAGGCCTATGTTCGGTGCCTCACACAGCTGCTGCGTGACAAGAGCCTCGGGACACGAATTGTCCCCATCCTTGTCGATGAGGCACGCACCTTCGGCATGGAGGGACTCTTTCGTCAGATTGGCATCTATTCGATAGAGGGTCAGAAGTACGAGCCCGTCGATCGCGACCAGGTCATGTACTACCGTGAGGACATCAAAGGCCAGATCCTCCAAGAGGGAATCAACGAGGCCGGTGGCATGAGTTCATGGATTGCTGCGGCCACCTCGTACTCCACGAACAATCGGATCATGATTCCGTTCTATATCTACTACTCGATGTTTGGCCTGCAGCGCGTTGGTGATCTGGCCTGGGCAGCAGGCGACATGCGGGCCCGAGGCTTCTTGCTCGGGGGCACGGCCGGCCGGACCACCCTCAATGGAGAGGGGCTGCAGCATGAAGACGGTCACAGTCAGATCCTCGCATCGACCATTCCAAACTGCATCTCTTACGACCCGACCTTCTCCCATGAGGTGGCAGTGATCCTCCACAACGGCCTCGAGAGGATGGTGAGGAATCAGGAGGATGTCTTCTTCTACATCACCCTCATGAACGAGAACTACGCCCATCCCGGCCTTAAGAAAGGCACCGAGGAGCAGATTCTCAAGGGCATGTACCTGCTCGAGCAGGTTGGTGATGCCAAGGCAAAGCTGCGCGTTCAGCTGCTCGGCAGTGGCACGATTCTGCGCGAAGTCCAGGCGGGCGCCCGACTCCTTGAGGAGCAGTTCGGCATCGCCTCCGATGTCTGGAGTTGCCCGAGCTTTAATGAATTGCGTCGCGAGGGTCTCGATGTTGCGCGCCACAACCTGCTGCACCCAACCGCAGCGCCAAGGCTGTCATTTGTGGGGCAACAACTTGCAGGCCATGAGGGCCCTGTTGTGGCGGCAACGGACTACATGAAGGCCTTTGCCGACCAGATTCGCCCATTCATTCCTGAAGGTCGACGTTATTCGGTCTTGGGGACCGACGGCTTTGGCCGCTCCGATAGCCGGGCCAAGCTCAGGGAATTCTTTGAGGTCGACCGCCGTTACGTGGCGGTGGCTGCGCTTCATGGCCTCATGCAAGATGGGAAGGTCAAGCCCAAGCAGGTCCAGGATGCGATTGCGAGCATGGGCATCCAGGCGGACCGAATCAACCCAGCGTTCGCCTAAGAAAGGACACAGATCATGGCCAAGATGGAGTTGCGGGTACCGGACATTGGGGACTTCAAGGAGGTGGAGGTCATTGAGGTGTTGGTCAAGCCTGGGGATGTTGTGGTGGCTGATCAGAGTCTGGTCACGGTGGAGTCTGACAAGGCGTCGATGGAGATACCGGCCTCGGCTGGTGGTGTGGTGGTGGAGTGGTTGGTAAAGGTGGGTGACAAGATAGGAGAGGGCAGCCTCTTGGGGTCGGTGGAGGCCGCCGGCCTTGCTGCTGGGGCGACCGGTGGTGGTGGCGCCTCGACCGAACAAAGCACGGTCTCGTCGTCCGCCACCACAACGGTCTCCTCTGCGAGCAAGGCCGACCTCGAGACCCAGATGTTGGTCTTGGGCGCGGGCCCCGGCGGCTACTCGGCGGCGTTCCGTGCAGCGGATCTTGGGCTCTCCACCGTGCTGGTGGAGCGCTTCAGCACCCTGGGCGGCGTCTGTCTGAATGTTGGCTGCATCCCATCGAAGGCCCTGCTTCACGTGGCCGGCGTGATGGACGAGGCGAAGTCTTTTGCAGATCACGGGGTGACCTTCGGTGAACCGAAGGTCGATCTCGACAAGCTGCGCGGTTGGAAAGAACAGGTGGTGGGCAAGCTCACCGGCGGCCTGGCGGGTATGGCCAAGGCCCGTAAGGTTCAGGTGGTGCAGGGTGCCGGTCGGTTTGTGGGCGCCCATGAGATGGATGTGACCGATGCGCACGGTAAGGTCACCCGCATTCGATTTGCGCAGGCCATCATCGCGGCTGGTTCTGAGGCGGTTCGCCTGCCCTTTCTGCCTGATGACCCGCGCGTGGTGACCTCCACAGGGGCCCTGGCGCTGCGAAGCCAGCCCGGGCGAATGCTGGTCATCGGGGGCGGCATCATTGGACTGGAGATGGCCACGGTCTATTCCACCCTGGGTGCCCGAGTCGATGTTGTTGAGATGCTCGATGGCCTCATGCTTGGCGCCGATCGCGATCTGGTGAAGGTCTGGCAGAAGTTCAATGCGCACCGGTTCGATCGCATTATGTTGAAGACCAAGACCGTTGGGGCAACAGCCAAGGCCGATGGCATATATGTGGCCTTCGAGGGCCCCGATGCACCGACCGCGCCCGAGCGCTACGACCTGGTCCTGCAGGCTGTTGGTCGCCGGCCAAATGGCAAGGCCATCGGCGCTGAGGCCGCCGGCATTCAGACCGATGACCGTGGCTTCATTGCGGTCGACAGCCAGATGCGAACCCAGCAGCCGCATATTTTTGCAATCGGCGACATCGTGGGCCAGCCCATGCTCGCCCACAAGGCAGTCCATGAGGGCCATGTGGCTGCCGAGGTGGCTGCCGGCCTAAAGTCGTTCTTTGATGCGCGTGTGATTCCCTCGGTGGCCTACACCGACCCTGAGGTGGCCTGGGTAGGGGTCACCGAAGATGAGGCCAAGGCGGCTGGCCTCTCGGTGGAAAAGGCTGTCTTTCCCTGGGCCGCATCGGGTCGAGCAATTGCCAATGGCCGAGATGAGGGTTTAACGAAACTCTTAGTGGACACGAAGACTCATAAGGTTGTGGGCGGTGGCATGGTGGGCACCCACGCTGGCGACATGATTGGTGAACTGGCCTTGGCTGTCGAGATGGGCTGCGATCCAACCGACATCGCCAAGACCATTCACCCGCACCCCACCCTCGGCGAGACGATCGGCATGGTGGCCGAGGTCTTCGAGGGAGTCTGCACCGACCTCCCGCCGACGAAGCGCCGCTAAGGCAGCTAAGGCAGCTAAGGCAGCCAAGGCAGCCAAGGCAACTAAGGCAGCTTCGCTTCGGCTTGCGGCCAGCCCCTTAAACCGGGCTGGCTTTTTTTGCTCGGGCTCACACCGGAGAGGGCCAGCCGGCGCCGTGCCACCTGGGCCAAGACCTGCCTTGGGGCGGTGCCCCCGAGGTGGTCGCGTGATTCAAGCGATCCCTCAAGCCGCAGCACCTCATAGACGTCTTGGTCAATTAGAGTGCTAAAAGCCTGGAGTTGCTCAATTGAGAGCTCCTCGAGCCCGCAGCCCTGATCAACAGCGGCTCGAACCGCAAGCGCCACTGCCTCATGGGCATCTCGAAAGGGCAGGCCCCTCTTGACCAGGTAGTCGGCCAGATCGGTTGCCGTGGCAAAACCCTCCATGGCCGCCCGCCGCATGGCCTGGGGCTGTGGCTCCATGCCGGCGATCATCTCTGAGAAGGCGCGAAGCGTATCGAGCACCGTGTCCACCGTGTCAAAGAGGGGCTCCTTGTCTTCCTGATTGTCTTTGTTGTAAGCCAGGGGCTGACCCTTCATGAGCGTGAGCAGCGCCATGAGGTGTCCGAAGACTCGACCCGTCTTTCCCCTTGCCAGTTCGGGAACATCTGGATTCTTCTTCTGCGGCATGATCGAAGAGCCGGTGCAGAATCGATCGGGCAGTTTGATAAAGCCATAGCGGCTTGTCATCCAGAGGATCAGCTCCTCGGAGAGCCGCGAGATGTGCGTCATGATGAGGGCAGCGGCCGCCGTAAATTCAATTGCAAAGTCGCGATCGCTCACCGCATCGAGGCTGTTCTCACAGAGGCCATCAAAGCCCAGGCTATTGGCCACCCGTTGCCGATCAATTGGATAAGAGGTTCCTGCAAGCGCTGCCGCACCAAGGGGCAGGCGATTGACCCTCACACGGGCATCTCGAAGTCGCTCATCGTCGCGGGCAAACATCGCCTCGTAGGCGAGCATGTGATGTCCAAAGCTAATGGGCTGGGCCACCTGCAGGTGGGTAAAGCCCGGCATGACGGTGCCCGCGTGGGCCTGGGCCTGATCGATGAGGGCCCGGCGAAGGTCGTCGATGGCCAGCCGAATCTCGTCGATGCTCGAGCGCAGCCAGAGTCGGATGTCTGTGGCCACCTGGTCATTCCGAGAGCGGGCGGTGTGCAGGCGTTTGCCGGCATCGCCAACCAGATCGATCAGGCGTTTTTCGATGTTGAGGTGAACATCTTCAAGAGCAATGGACCATTCGAACTTGTCCTGGGCAATCTCCTCGGAGATGGTGGCCAGGCCGGACTCGATGTCTTGAAGGTCGGTCTTGCTGATCAGGCCCACGCCGTGGAGCATGTCGGCATGGGCCAGCGAGGCCGAGATGTCAAAGGCCGCCAGTCGCTTGTCGAATGTCACTGAGGCTGTGTATCGCTGAACCAGCTCCGAGACGGGCTCGTTGAATCGGCCTGACCAGCCGGCTTGCTTGTTGTGAAGTGATCCGTTCATGAGGGGGCCTGTCCGTTGTCCATTACACTGCCGTACATGTGGATTATTGCATCGCGTGAAAGCCGGCTAGCCCTCTGGCAGGCCGAGCATGTTGCAGCACTGCTGACAAGTGCCAGCGGTCAGCCCGTGTCGATTCTCGGCATGACAACCCGTGGCGACCAGATTCTGGATCGCACCTTATCGAAGGTGGGGGGCAAGGGGCTCTTTGTGAAAGAGCTCGAGACGGCGCTCGAGGAGGGCCGGGCCCATCTTGCTGTCCATTCGCTCAAAGACGTGCCCATGGAATTGCCCGAAGGCTTCGAGCTTGCCACGGTCATGGCCAGGGAGGATCCCCGCGATGCACTGGTCTCCTCAGAGGTTGCAAGCCTCGATGACCTTCCCGCCGGCGCCATCGTGGGAACCTCAAGCCTGCGCCGTGAGGCTCAACTCCGGGCCCGGTACCCATCACTCCAGATTGTTCCGCTTCGCGGCAACCTCGATACCCGTCTGGCCAAACTCGATCGAGGTGACATGCAGGCCATCATCTTGGCAGCCGCCGGGCTCAAACGCCTCGGGCTGGCCAATCGCATTCGCCAGGTCATCCCGCCCGAGGTCATGCTTCCGGCAGCAGGCCAGGGCGCGCTTGGAATTGAAATTCGCGCAGGTGACAGCGCCACCGCCGAGCTGGTCTCCACGCTGGCCGACCAGAAGACGTTTCTAGAGGTTCGAGCCGAGCGGGCCGTCTCAAGGGCCCTGGGGGGCAGCTGCCAGGTGCCCCTTGCCGCCTACTGTGTGATGGACCCAGACGGCAAGACACTCTTTCTTCGTGCCCGCGTGGGCATGCCGGATGGCTCGCGCCTCTGTGAGTCCAATGCCCGCGGCGTCGACCCCGAGGCATTGGGGCGCCGTGTGGCGCAGGACCTGCGCGATCAGGGCGCCAGCGAGATCCTCGCGGCCCTCGAGGCCTAGCCCCAGGCGGCCCCGCATGGCCGGCACCCTCGTCTTGCTGCGGCCGTCTTGGGAGGGGCACGAACTGTCATCCAACGGGCCGGTCCTGGAGGGCGTGGCAGGGCCAACGCTGGTGCGATCGCCTGCCCACGAATTGCGCGTGCAGCCCCTTGAGGAGGCCCTCGCCTCGTCATTCGAGCGACTCACAAAGCCTGGCTGGGTGGTTGCCACAAGCCCCGCGAGTGCGCAGGCATTAAGGGGTCAGCCGCGCCTGCTTGAGGCGCTTGGCAGGCGGGCGCAGTCGATCTCCTGGGCGGCGGTTGGCGAGGCAACTGCGCAGGCACTGCGGTCGGTGCTGGTCTCGATGGTGGGCGAGGTGCGAGACATCCTCTACCCGCCGGGTGTGGGCGATGCTCAGGCCCTTTTGGTTGAACTCGGGACGCAACCCCCGGCAGCAGTGGCCCTGCTCGAGTCAGTTGGCAACCGCGCAGCCCTCGCAGATGGCCTGACGGGCCTCGGGTGGACGGTCACCCGTTGGGCGCTCTACCGCCGCATTCCCCGGCCCCTTGTTGACCTGCGTGCTGTGCAGGCTCCCCTCTGGGTCTTGTTGTCGAGCTCTGGCCAGGTCCGCAGCGCGATTGATTCGCTCTCGGCACAGGGCCTTCGGGCCTTGGATGTGCAGTGGCTCACCCACCATCCAGCCATTGCAGCGCTGCTGCTCGATCAGCTGCCGGGGGCATCGATCACCATGCTGGCAAGGCCGTGCGAAGAGGCTGCCCTTGCTGCGATTAAACTGCAGTCATGAACACGCCAGCAGATCCCCCCCCAGAGACCGCCAGCGGCTCGCCCCTCTTTATTGGCATGTTGGTTGGTGCCCTAATAGGCCTGGTGGCTGGCATCTTCGCGGGCCAGCAGGCCGATGTGCGCGCAGTGCTCGGGCTCGATCACCAGACAGAGCCAGCCGCATTGGCCCCGGCCCCCAGAGATGCCTTGATAACTCAGCCCACAGCCGATGAGGCGCAGGCACCCAGCCTGGCCACCCCCTTTATGCCCAGCCGCCCCGCCCAACAGGCTGCCTGGCTTGGATCGATAGGGGCCGCACTCGATGCCACCGATGCCCTGGTGGCGCTGTCTGCTCCGCCAGCCATTGCGGCAGTGGCCGAGCCCGTTGTGGCTGAAGGTTTTTGGCAGGGACTCTTTCAGATCCGCAAGACCACGCAGGCGCCGGATGCCTTTTATCGGGCAGAGTTCTACGCGGTCACGCGAGAGCAGGTGCGTCTGCGGCTGCTGTCGGCCCGGCTCTCCGTCCAACTGCTTGACCACGACATGGCGGCGGCCGATCTCGCGGCCTCCCGTGACCTCATGGTCCGATTCTTCGATCCGCAATCCGCACCGCTTGCCGAACTCCTCAAGCAGTTGGAGGCCGTTGAGGCAGAACTGCGCAACGCCCCATGACCAAGCTGCTCGGCTATGCCATCGTCATGGCGGTCTTGGTGGCGCTGGTGCTTGGTCTGCAGTCTCACGGGGGTGCTGTCTCAATCTGGTGGGCCGACTGGCGGCTCGACCTAAGCCTTGCCACGGCGCTCTTTGCGCTGGCTGGAATCTTCATTGCGCATCTGATTTTCACGCGAATGCTGGGCTGGGTGATGGACATCCCAACCCGCATTCGACGCGCCCAGGCCCGCCGAGCGGAGCTCGCCCGACTCAAGGCACTTGCCGACCTCGCCCTTGACTTTCATGAGGGCCGATATGCACGGGTGATGAAGGCTGCCGATGACTTTCAGAAGGACTTCGCAGACCTCCAAGAGGCTCAGCGGCCTGTCTCACGCCTGGTCTCGGTCATGGCAGCACGTGCAGCCCATGAGCTGCGAGATTCTCTATTGCGCCAGCGTTGGCTCAAGCGCCTGGCCTCAGACGACCTTGGCTCATCCGATCATCCCCATCTGCTCGCCCTGACCGAGGCCCAATTCGCGCTTGATGAACACCATCCGCAACAGGCACTCGAGAGCCTTGAGGGTCTCATCAAGGGTGAGAGGCGACAGATCCACACCATGCGCCTGCTCATGCGGGCCTATCAGTTGGGAGAGCAGTGGACTGATCTCATTCGCATCACCAAATTGCTTGAGAACCGCCATGCAATCTCGCACCTCGTTGGCGACCACAACCGAGAAATCGCAATCCGCCAACTCCTAAGGTCAGCCGGTGCTGATCCTCAGGCCATAAAGGGCGCCGTTGGTCTGCTCTCGCGCGAAGACCTCCATCAGCCAGGGGTCGCCATGGCGGTGGCCCAGGCCTATCTCGCCGCCGCTCGACCTGGCGAGGCTCGCCGACTCATCGAGGCTGCGCTTCGTGAGAAGTGGGATGACAGGTTGCTCACGCTCTATGCGCAATGCGACGATAACCCCGCCGCCCAATTGGCCCAGATGGAGGCCTGGTCGGCTCAGCATCCTGGTGGAGGCCATGAGATGCACCTGGCCCTTGGTCGGCTCTATCACCGGACAAAGCAGATGGGCAAGGCTGGTGTCTATTTAGAACAGGCCGTCTCCATCAAGAAGACCGCCGAGGGGCTGATGTCTCTGGCAGCCTGGGCCGATGATCAGGGGGATGTCGATGCGGCAAGGCGCCACTGGCGCGAGGCCGCATCGATTCGATCTACACCACAGGCAGCACAGGCACGATCAGTAGCGCCACAATATTGATGATCTTGATCAGCGGGTTGACGGCCGGGCCGGCAGTGTCTTTGTAGGGATCGCCAACCGTGTCACCTGTCACGGCAGCCTTGTGGGCCTCAGAGCCCTTGCCGCCGTGGTGGCCATCCTCAATATATTTCTTGGCGTTGTCCCAGGCACCACCGCCTGTGCACATCGAAATTGCCACGAATAGTCCCGTGACAATGGTGCCCATGAGCATGCCGCCAAGGGCAACTGGGCCCAAGATCAGTCCGACTGCAATTGGCACGACAACGGGCAGCAGCGAGGGCACGATCATCTCCTTGATCGCAGCGGCCGTCAGCATGTCCACAGCCTTGTGATACTCGGGCTTGGCGGTGCCTTCCATGATGCCGGGGATCTCTCGAAATTGACGACGCACCTCGGTGACCACGGAGGCAGCACAACGGCCAACCGCCTCCATGGCCATGGCGCCAAAGAGAAATGGAATCAGGCCCCCAATGAAAAGCCCAACGATCACCATGTGGTCTGAGAGGTCGAAGCGAACGGTGTGGCCTGCCAACTCGAGCGCATGGGTGTAGTCGGCAAACAGCACCAGTGCCGCCAGCCCAGCAGAGCCAATGGCATAACCCTTTGTGACAGCCTTTGTGGTGTTGCCAACTGCATCCAAGGGGTCGGTGACGGCCCTGATCTCGGGCGGCAGGTCTGCCATCTCGGCGATGCCGCCAGCATTATCAGTAATGGGACCATAGGCATCCAGGGCCACGATGATGCCTGCCATCGAGAGCATGGCGGTGGCAGCCACCGCGATGCCATAGAGACCGGCCAGGGCAAACGAGGCGAGGATCGCCAGGACCACTGCCATGACGGGCCATGCCGTAGAGCGCATCGACACGGCAATGCCCGCGATGATGTTGGTGGCGTGTCCGGTCTCAGAGGCCGCCGCCACATGGCGCACCGGTGCATATTCGGTGGCCGTGTAGTACTCGGTGATCACCACCATGGCGCCGGTGAGGACAATGCCCACCACGGCTGCACCCCAGAGCCGAGCAACAGATAGGCCGGGCACTGCCGAGGCCACATCGCCCAGGAGCCATTCGGTGACAAACCAGAACAGCACAATCGAGAGTCCCGCTGCAACGATGAGCCCCTTGTAGAGGGCAGTCATGATCTTTCCCGTGCCGGAGTAACGCACGAAAAAGCACCCGATGATCGAGGCGATGATCGAGACACCACCCAGGGCCAGCGGGTAGACGGCGGCATTATCGCCAATGGCCTTGAGGGTCAGTGCGCCCAGGAGCATGGTGGCGATGATGGTCACCGCATAGGTCTCAAATAGGTCTGCAGCCATGCCAGCGCAATCGCCCACGTTGTCGCCCACGTTATCGGCGATGACGGCGGGGTTGCGTGGGTCGTCCTCGGGAATACCGGCCTCGACTTTTCCCACGAGGTCGGCTCCGACGTCGGCACCCTTGGTGAAGATGCCACCGCCGAGTCTTGCAAAGATTGAAATCAGCGATGCGCCAAAGGCAAATCCGATCAGGGGTTGGAGGGCATGGTGGATATCAGCCCCCTGGCTGCGCATGGCGGCATAAAAGAGGGTCACACCAATGAGGCCCAGACCCACCACGAACATGCCCGTGATGGCACCGCCACGAAATGCGATGTCGAGTGCCGGGTTGATGCCACCCTTTGCAGCCTCAGCAGTCCGGACATTGGCGCGCACATTGATGTTCATGCCAATAAAGCCTGCCGCCCCAGAGAGAATGGCGCCAATGGCAAAGCCAATTGCTGTGGCCAGTCCGAGGCCAGGTATTGCCAGGAGCAAGAGAAAGATGATCCCGCCCACGACTGCGATCGTTCGGTACTGTCGTGCCAGGTAGGCGGATGCGCCGGCCTGGATGGCTGCGGCAATTTCCTGCATCCGGGCGTTACCCGCTGGCTGCGCCAGAATCCATCGACTCGAGAGGAGGCCATACAAAATGGCCAGTGCGCCGCAGACAAGCGCGAGAACGAGACCAGCCGACATGAGTTACTCCTTAATTTGTTAGGTGTCGAGAGTCTTGCCTTTTTTGCATTGAAGCGGATTGGGGGAATCCCTTATGATTTGCTCATCCGAGCCAATAAAGAGTTGAGAGAAGCAGCCATGTCCCTAAAGAGTGTTCCCCCCGGAGACCGACTTCCTGAGGAATTCAACGTCATCATCGAGATCCCCGCCCAAAGCGACCCCATCAAGTACGAGGTCGACAAGGACACAGGGGCACTCTTTGTCGACCGCTTCATGATGACCTCCATGCACTATCCCTGTAACTACGGTTATGTGCCCGAGACCATCTCAGATGACGGTGACCCGGTGGACGTCCTTGTGATCACGCCCTTTCCGGTTGCTGGTGGCGCCGTGGTTGCCTGCAGGGCCATCGGTGTGCTCCAGATGGACGATGAGGCAGGGGGCGACGCCAAGGTGCTGGCTGTGCCCATCGACAAGATCCTGCCCATCTACAAGCACTGGCGAGAGCCAGGCGACATCGCGCCCGAGCGACTCCTTCAGATCACCCACTTTTTTGAACACTACAAAGACCTCGAAAAGGGAAAGTGGGTCAAGGTCAGGGGCTGGGAGGGGGCCGAGGCCGCGAGGACTGAGATCCTAAATGGGGCCAATCGCTACAAGAAGGAAGGCTAAGAAGGCCTCACCCAGGCCCTCATGCATCCTTTGGGCTGGTTCGAAAGGGCCGGCGGTCGTCGAGCTCAGAGAGATAGTGGTCCACACCGCCTTGCTCGCGGGCCAGAAAGCGGGCCACTGCATCTCGGAATTCCGGCCTCGAGATCCAGTGTGATGAATAAGTCTCCACCGGGTCAAAGCCCCTTGCCATTTTGTGTTCCCCCTGGGCGCCGCCCTCAATGCGCTCAATGCCTTGTCCAATGGCCCATTCAAGTGGGGTGTAGTAGGCCAACTCAAAGTGCAGCATCGGAACCTGCTCGACTGCGCCCCAGTATCGACCATAGGCCACTGGTCTGCCCTGATCGGACCCCAAGAGCAAGAGCGCGCAGGCAATTGGGGTCTCTGCCCGGTGGGCCATGGCCAAGACCAGGGCCTGGGGCATGCTCTGGCGCAGCTGGGAAAAGAAGGCTTCAGTCAGGTAGGGCGGGTTGCCGCGGTCGAAATAGGTCTGGCAATAACAACGATAAAAAAACGCCCAATCCGCATCGCTGATCTCACTGCCACATCGAATCGAGCAGACCACCCCAGCATCTGCGACACGGCGGCGCTCGGCTCGAATTTTCTTGCGCTTTGGCTGGGCAAGGGCATCGAGAAAATCGGTGAAGTCTCGGTACCCCCGGTGGTGCCAGTGGAATTGAATCCCCTTGCGCAGCAGCCAGCCCGCCTCGGTGAGAGCCTGGTGATCGCTCTCATGGCCAAATAAAACATGTGCAGATGACCAGCCTGAGGCCTTGGCCCATTCCGTGAGGCCCAGTGCGAGGCCTCGTCTTGCCTCCGGGGTCGCAGCCAGAAGACGGCTGCCGGGAACGGGGCTAAAGGGGCTGGCCACCAGCCACTTTGGGAAGTAGGGCAGGCCTGCCTCCTCGTAGGCGCGAGCCCAGGCCCAGTCAAAGACATACTCGCCGTAGCTGTGTCCTTTTGCATAGAGGGGCATCGCACCGACGACCTCGTCGGCATCATTAAAGAGCAGTGCGGGTCTGACCTGCCAGCCGGTGTCGGGACAGACCGACTGGCTCTCGGCCATGGCCTGAAGAAAAAGCGCATCAACAAATGGCGTCGGTGCGGGCGAGGCAGCCAGGAGCTGCTGCCATTTGACCATGGGGAGATCAGCAAACGTCTCCAAAACCTGCATGCGATAATTCAACGATGTCTCTCCAAGTGCTGGTCGCCCAGGTCAACGCCACTGTTGGTGATGTGACTGGTAATTCTGACAAAATCAAGGCCGCAGCCAGGCGCGCGGTCGCGTCCTCAGCCAGCGTTTTACTCACCCCAGAGCTCTCATTGGTGGGCTACCCCCCCGAAGATTTGATCCTGCGCCCCGCATTCCTGCGCCGCAGCCAGGAGGTGCTCGATGAGCTCGTCGAGACCAGCAAGTCTTGGCCGGGCCTTGCGGTCATTGTGGGGCATCCAAGGGTGCACAACGGGCATGTCTTTAATGCCGCCACGGTCTTTCGAGATGGTGTGGTCCTGGGCGTCTATGGGAAGTTAGAGCTGCCCAACTATGCGGTCTTTGATGAGCAACGTTATTTCCAAGCCGATGGCGCCCCGCTTGTCTTTGAGGCGCAGGGCGTTCGCTTCGGTGTCAACATCTGCGAAGACATCTGGTTTCCCAGGGGACCGGCCATGGCCAAGGCCGAGGGTGCCCAGGTCCTTCTCGTATTAAACGCCTCGCCATTTCACCTCCAGAAGGACATCGAGCGGCAAGACGTTGTTCGCCGACACATCAACGACAAGGGTCTCGCAGCCGTGATGTGCAATCTGGTTGGTGGTCAGGATGAACTCATCTTCGATGGCGACAGCTTTGCCTCTAATCCCGATGGCGGTCTTGCTGCAAGGGCCAGACGCTTTGTTGAAGATGACCTGCTGCTCTCGATCAGTGCAGAGGGGCTCATTGAGCCCGGTCTGATTGCGGCCGATCTCTCCCCAGATGCCCAGGCCTACGAGGCCTTGGTGCTGGGCACCCGTGACTACGTTCATAAAAATGGCTTTAAGGGCGGCATCATCGGCCTCTCGGGAGGCATTGATTCGGCCCTGACATTGGCCATCGCCGTCGATGCCTTGGGTGCCGATCAAATCACCGCGGTCATGATGCCGTCGGCCTACACAGCCCCGATGAGCCTAGAGGATGCCAAGGCCTGCGCAGGCGCCCTGGGCGTCTCGCTGCAAGAGATCCCCATCTCCCCAGCCTATGCTGCGTTCGAGGCCTCGCTTGCCCCCCTCTTTGAGGGCCTTGCTGCCGACACCACCGAGGAGAACCTCCAGTCTCGTATTCGAGGGGTCCTGCTCATGGCCATCTCCAACAAGACAGGTCGGCTTGTCCTCACCACCGGAAACAAGTCAGAGTTGGCGGTTGGGTATTGCACCCTCTATGGCGACATGGCGGGCGGCTATGCGGTCCTTAAAGATCTCCTCAAGCGCCAGGTCTACAGCCTGTCTCGGATGCGCAATCAACGCTGCCCTGGGTCCAACGGCCAGCCTGTGATCGCCGATCGCATCTTATCTCGCCCCCCTTCGGCCGAGCTGCGGCCTGATCAGACCGACCAGGATTCCCTGCCGCCCTACGATCAGCTCGACGATGTCCTCCACCGATTCGTCGAGCACGGCCATTCGGTGGCCGAACTCCTCGAGGCGGGATTCCGGCGGGAATTGCTCTCCCAGGTCATTCGACTGGTACGCTCCAACGAGTACAAGCGTCGTCAGGCAGCCCCTGGGCCGCGCATCAGCAAGCGTGCCTTTGGCCGTGATTGGCGCTTTCCCATCACGAATCGGTTCACCGAGAAGGAGTTCTTCCAATGAAACTCATCACTGCAATTGTCAAGCCTTTCAAGCTCGATGAGGTCCGCGAGGCCCTGGGTGAACTCGGTGTGGCGGGCCTGACCGTGACCGACGTAAAGGGCTTTGGGCGCCAGAAGGGTCATACCGAGGTCTATCGGGGGGCGGAGTATGTGGTCGATTTTCTGCCCAAGATTCGCATCGAGGCGGTGGTGAAAGAGGACATGGCCGAGCGGGTGGTTGAGGCGATCGTTCAGGCCGCCCGAACCGGGCGCATTGGTGATGGAAAGATCTTCGTGCAGGACATCAATCAGGTCGTTAGAATCCGCACCGGCGAGACCGGAGACGAGGCGGTCTGAGCCGCCCAAGCCACAACACTAAGCGGCCGAGCGCAGCAGCACCAGAACCGCACCAGAGCCACCCTCGTGACCGGGTGCCTGACAGAAGGCGAGGACCTCGTCTTTCTGCATGAGCCAGGCCCTGACCTTATTTTTCAATACCGGTTCACGACCAATCGATCCCAGGCCTTTGCCGTGGATGATCCGCAGGCAACGGCGGTCCTTGCGGTGGCAGTCTTTGATGAAGCTCGAGAAGGCCATTCGAGCCTCATCGCTTCGCAGGCCGTGCAGATCAAGCTCGGCCTGAATGGTCCAGTGCCCCTTTCGCAGGCGCCTGAGGGTGTCTGAGGAGATGCCATTTCGGGCGAACGAGAGCCTCTCATCGCTGTCGAGCAGGGTCTCTGGGGTGACGTCTGAGAGACGGCTCTCATCGAGCGCTCGGGCCTCGTCCGCAATCCGCTGGCGGGGGATCGGAGGTGGCTTGGGCCGCTGGTGGGCCGCCGGGTGGCGAGGGTCTTCCACTGGGGTGGCGTTGGCCACCGCGGCACGGAAGAGCGCAATGTCTTCCTCAGTGGCCTTGGTCACCGAGGGCCTCGAGGTAGCGCTGCGCATCGAGAGCCGCCATGCAGCCTGTGCCTGCACTGGTGATGGCTTGTCGGTAGATGTGGTCTTGGACATCGCCGGCGGCAAACACGCCCGCGATGGCGGTGGCGGTGGCGTTGCCCTCTAGACCGGAGTGGGTCTTGATATAGCCGTTTTGCATGCTGAGTTGACCTTCGAAGATCTCGGTGTTCGGCCGATGGCCGATGGCCATGAAGATCCCGTGGACAGGGATGTCTTCCATGCCGCCGTCTTGCCGCTCAATGCGCACCCCATTGACGCCGCTCTCGTTGCCCAACACCTCGTTGACGGTGCTGTTGAGGACGAGTCGAACCTGGCCCTCTCTGACCTTTGCCATGAGGCGGTCGATGAGGATTGGTTCTGCTCGAAATTTATCGCGTCGGTGGATGACCGTGACGGACTTGGCGATGTTGGAGAGGTAGAGGGCCTCCTCGACTGCTGAGTTTCCGCCTCCCACCACGGCGACATCCTGGCCCTTGTAGAAGAATCCGTCGCAGGTTGCGCAGGCCGAGACGCCGCGGCCCATGAAGGCCTCCTCGGAGGGCAGGCCAAGGTACATGGCAGACGCACCCGTGGCGATGATGAGGGCATCGCAGGTGTACTCACCGGCATCACCGACCAGACGAATCGGCTTCTCGCCGAGGGCTGCGGTGTGGATCTGATCAAAAAGAATGGTGGTCTCAAAGCGCTCTGCATGCGCAAGGAATCGGCTCATGAGGTCGGGCCCCTGGACGCCGTCTGGATCGGCGGGCCAGTTCTCGACATCGGTGGTGGTCATGAGCTGGCCGCCCTGAGCCATGCCGGTGATGAGCACTGGATGCAGGTTGGCCCGGGCAGCATAGATGGCAGCTGTGTAGCCAGCTGGACCAGAACCCAGGATCAGGAGTCGGTGGTGTTGGGACATGAAAGTGGGTTTAGGCCTTGGTGGGAATAGAGGACAATTATAAGAACGGAACGATTTCTCCCCCGCCCATGCCCCCATCAATCGACAAAACACGAACCAGAACACCCTCAGGCCGCAGCGGCGCGAAACGCTCTGCAGTCCCTCGGCGAGGCCTTGAGGATGAGGCCCCAGCCTGGTTGTTGCCGTGGTTTGCCGAGCTCCTCTGGGTTGTCTGGGCTGTCGTGGCCCTGCTGGTGGGCCTGTCGCTTATAAGTTTTTCCCCCAACGACCACGGATGGTTTCAGATCTCGTCGGAGTTGACGCCTCAGAACTGGCTCGGCCGATTTGGGGCCGCCCTTGCCGATGGGCTTCTCTTCTTTTTTGGCCTGTCTGCAGGCTGGCTCGTGATCCTCTCGCTGATGTTGTCGATCGAGGCATGGCGCTTTGCTGCGCGGGCCCGTAGGGCCCAATCATTGGGAGATCCCCCAGGGTCTCTGGGCCCCGCCACGGGGTCACCGCTGATCAGCGGCCCAAGGCTCGGGGGCTTCATCCTCTTGTGGTCGTCGAGCGCAGCCCTCGAGGCGCAGCGACTGAGCATTCCAGAGGGCTTCTTTTCACATCTTCCCGGTGGCGCGCTTGGCAGCTTTCTGGGCAGCAGCCTTGAGTGGTTGGTCGGCGGCACCGGGCTCACCCTGCTTGCACTGATTGGCTTTTTCGTGGGGTTTGGGCTTTTCATGCGGCTGTCGTGGATCGGCTTGTTTGAATCGATTGGTCGGGCTGTGGAGCACTCGACACAGGCCATTGAGCGGCGTTGGCAGGCCCGTCAAGACCGGCGGCTCGGCTTGTCCACGGCCGAGGAGCGGGCCGAGCGAGTTGAGATCAAGCGGCGGGTTCGGCCCGAGTCCGAGGTCGATCTCATGCCGGTCTCGCAGATCGAGCCAGCCAGCCTCAGTCCGCAGGAGGCTCTTCGGGGCAAGCAAGATGACCTCTTTGCGGCCGACCCCATTGCCGGTTCTCATCCCATGCCAGATCTCTCGCTGCTCGAGGCGGTCACCGGTCGGGCCGAGCCAGTCTCGGCCGACACCCTGCAGTTCACCTCGCGTCTCATTGAAAATCGGCTTGTTGACTTTGGCATCAGTGTGCGTGTGGTCAGCGCCCAGCCTGGCCCTGTCATCACCCGCTACGAGATTGAGCCGGCCTCCGGGGTCAAAGGCTCACAGATTGTCAATCTTGCGCGGGATCTCGCCCGTGCCCTGTCGCTTACCAGCGTTCGGGTGGTCGAGACCATCCCGGGCAAGAACCTCATGGGGCTGGAGCTGCCCAACCCCCGACGCCAGACCGTGCGTCTCTCGGAGATCATCGGATCCAGGGCCTTTCAGGAGAGTGGCGCAAGCCTGCCGCTCGCCCTGGGCAAAGACATCTCGGGCGGGCCTGCTGTGGTGGACCTTGCAAAGATGCCTCACCTGTTGGTGGCGGGCACCACGGGCTCGGGCAAGTCGGTGGGCGTCAATGCCATGCTGCTGTCGCTTCTGTATCACGCGCCAGCCGACCGCATTCGGCTCATCCTCATCGACCCCAAGATGCTTGAGCTCTCCATCTACGAGGGGATCCCTCATCTGCTCACCCCAGTGGTCACCGACATGAAGCTGGCCGCCAATGCGCTGCACTGGTGTGTGGGCGAGATGGAGAGGCGCTACCGGCTCATGAGCAAGATGAATACCCGTGGGCTGAGCAGCTTTAACCAGCGTGTGGAGGAGGCCCTGCGAAAGGGCAGGCCGATTCTTGACCCGCTGGCCACAGAGGAGATGGTGGCCGCGGGCGAGGCCAAGGCACTCCAGCCGCTGCCGCAGATTGTGGTGGTGATCGATGAGCTCGCCGATCTCATGATGGTGGTCGGCAAGAAGATCGAGGAGCTCATTGCCCGCCTTGCCCAGAAGGCCAGGGCAGCAGGCATCCATCTGATCCTCGCAACGCAGCGGCCCTCGGTCGATGTCATCACCGGGCTCATCAAGGCCAATATTCCATCGCGCATCTCATTTCAGGTCTCGAGCAAGATTGACTCGCGCACCATCCTTGACCAGATGGGTGCAGAGGCCCTGCTCGGCCAGGGGGACATGCTCTTTCTGGCCCCAGGGGCAGGGGTCCCCATTCGCATTCACGGCGCCTTTGTGGCCGATGAGGAGGTCCTTGCAGTGGTTCAACGGCTGCGCGAGACAGGCGGCGCGCGCTACGACGACCAGATTCTTGAGGGCGCCGATCCAGAGGCTGGTGGTGCCTTCACAGTCGGACTCGACGTGGGCAGCAGCAGCCAAGACGCTGAATCTGACGCACTCTACGATGATGCAGTTGCGGTGGTCTTACAGCATCGGCGCGCATCGATCTCCTTGGTGCAACGGCATCTTCGCATCGGCTACAACCGGGCAGCACGCCTGCTCGAGGCCATGGAGAAGGCTGGTCTGGTGTCTTCTATGCAGTCAAATGGCAACCGCGACATTCTCGTGCCCGCCGCGCGTGAGTAGGCCCATGCGTCGCCGGTTGATCACCGCCTGCGCAGCGGCAGCGGGATGGTCCTGCCTGGGTTTCACCGGGGCGCTCTGGTCGGGTGTGGTCCATGCTCAGCCTGTGGTCGAAGTCATCGCCGGGCCCGAGGAGAGACTGATTGCATCCCTGCGCGATACCCAGACATTGCAGGCAAATTTTTCACATGAGCAGGCATCACCCTCTGGTCGGGTGATGCGATTCACGGGCACCCTTGCGCTGGCCCGGCCAGGTCGATTTCGGTGGGAGGTAAGGCAGCCCTATCCGCAGCTCCAACTCATCCGGGGTGATGAGTTCCTTCTCTTTGATCCTGAACTCGCACAGGTGAGCGTCCGTAAGATTGAGCCCGCTCAGATGGCCACGCCGGCTGGCCTGCTGCTTCTGGCGGGGCCGGATGCCGAGCGCCTGATTCGGGAGCGGTTCGAACTTGCTGGGCTCTCGGATCGTGATGGCTTGTCTTGGGTGTCGGTCAAGCCCCTTGAGGCCTCTGAGTCGCTCACCGCCCTTGAGGTGGGCCTTGATCGGGTTGGGAACATTGCGCAGTTTTTGTTGGTGGATGCCATGGGTCGGCGCAGCAAGGTGACGCTGTCGGCGCAGCGCCGAAATGCGGCCCTGCCTGCCGGTCTCTTTGACTTCAAAGCACCCGCTGGCACAGAGCTGCTGCGGCCGTCGATGTGATGGCGCCTGGCCCATAAGACAGAGGATCCAGATGATAGACATTCAATTGCTTCGCAGAGATAGTCGGTCTGTGGCGGCAGCACTGGCCACTCGCGGCTATGACCTCGACACCCAGGCCTTTGACGCACTCGAGGCCAGGCGCAAGGCTGTTCAGCTTCAAGCCGAGTCATTGCAGGCCAACCGCAACACCCTCTCCAAACAGATTGGCCAGGCCAAGGCAAACGGGAATGACGCCAGCTCTCTTATGGCCCAGGTGGCATTGCTGCCAGAGCAGCTCGCCGCCGCAGAGGCTCAGCTCGCCCTCATCCAGTCCGAGCTCGAGGGCTGGCTGGCGAGCATCCCGAACCTGCCGCATGAGTCGGTTCCCTCGGGCGCGTCGGCCGATGACAATCAGGAGGTGCGGCGCTGGGGCAATCCCACCGAGTTTGATCACTCACCCCTGGACCATGTCGAACTCGGCGCGCGTCTGGGCCTGAATTTTGATTTGGGTACAAAGCTCTCGGGCTCGCGATTCACCTTTATGCAAGGCCCCGTGGCAAGGCTGCATCGGGCCCTGTCCCAGTACATGTTGGATGTGCAGACCACACGCAATGGCTACACCGAGTGCTATACGCCCTACATTGTCAATAGCGCGACCCTCTTTGGAACGGGCCAGTTGCCCAAGTTTGCCGATGACCTCTTTGCAGTAAAGAGGGGCGGCCAAGAGGGTGATGACGAAGGGCTCTTTCTCATTCCCACCTCCGAGGTCTCTCTCACAAACCTCGTGCGTGATGCGTTGCTAGAGGAGTCGGCACTTCCCATGCGGTTGACGGCCCACACCCCATGCTTTAGAAGCGAGGCTGGCTCCTATGGTCGGGACACCCGGGGCATGATTCGCCGTAATTCGATAAGGTCGAGATGGTCCAGTTGGTGGCAGCCGGGGACGAGCTACGGCGCCTTGGAGGGAGATGGTGGGGCACGCCGAATCTGTTATTCTGCAGGGGTTAGACTGCCGTATCGGGTGATGCTTTTGTGCACCGGCGACATGGGCTTTGGCGCCGCAAAGACCTATGACCGCAAGAGTCTGGCTTCCAGCGCAAGGGAGCCTATAGAGAGATCTCAGTGTGAGCAATTTGAAGCTTTCAGGCGACGCATACGGGCGCGGGTCAGGCGGGCGGGCGGTGGGAAATCGAGGAATGAATTCATCCACCCTCAATGGTTCGGGACGGCTGTGGGCCGGACCCTCGTTGCCGTGCTGGAGAATTATCAACGGGCCGATGGCAGCCGTTCGCGTGCCTCGCGCTGGTGCCGTTCATGGGCGGGGTGGAGACGTTATAACCGCGTTGCGGCGAAGAGAGGTGGTGGAGTGGTCAGATAGTCTGACTCGAAATCAGGCGTAAGGCGACTTGAACCGCCCCGGGTTTCGCAGGCTTGTTGGTTTTTAAATCATTACAACTGCTGAGTCTTTGCTGCTGGCATCCGGTCAATCTTGACGAGGCTTGTTGCCTGTGAATAATAGCGGTTGTGCTCTTAGGAGAGCATCATGCCCACCAGCGTTGCCCTGAGCCCCATTTCTGAGACCTTCATCACGACCAAATCAAAGCGGCCGCTACGAACAACGTCCCAGTGAGGTCGTCCGTGCGGGACTTTGCGGCACTCGGGGACACCGAGCATAACCGTCATCAACTCCAAGCACTGAGAACGATGATATTGCGCAGGCAAGGCCAGCGGCGCAGCACTTGCTGCGGAACCGGTGTTTGATCGATTACAAGCCAAATACGCCTGGCAGGCGACTCGCCAAGCTCGCTAATGCAATTGCTGATCACGCCTTTGGCGTGCGATCTTGAGGAGATCGGCGACTAAATTGCATAAGACAATCCGATTCGCGCCGTAACTTTCGTGGCTGAGTTGCGTGCGCATTGCGAAAGTTTGTCTCAACCCTTCGGGCTATCGGCAGCGGCCCGAGCTGTCTGATGACTTCCGCTCATGCGCGCATAGCAACTTCATGATCTTTTGAGTTCACGACAGAGCAGGTCACGATCGTCCGCATATTGCACAGCGCGCGCGTGATATTTCTGAAATCTTGAACCCCACGTAAGTTACTCAGTTTTGTAGCGGCTCCAGAGGTGCTGATTTTTCTCAGCGAGTCCTTTGCTCCCTTTTTTGTCGATCGAGAGGAGTAGACCGCGCCTTGCACGAGGATGACACCAATGACGGCTCACATATTGATGGCGGCATCAGGCATGGCCTTTCCAAATGGGCCTAAACGGAGAGGCTTTCGCTCGACCGGGGCTGCCCAACGCAGGTACTCATGAGCTATGAGTCTGCCCAGCGTTCAGTTGAGTCGTTTAGACGGCATCGCCGAGAATCTTCTGGATTACGGGAAAGGTGCTTCTGGTGGTCAATGTCGCCAGTCAATGCGGCTACGCCTCTGTACAAGGATCTGGAGGCCCTCTACCGTCGGCACATGGGCAGGGGTCTGGTGGTAATGGGATTCGTGCAATCAGTTCGGCGCGCAGGGCCAGACCTGGGCGAGAACATCGCCGCTTTCTGCTCCTCTCGTTTCGACGTCTCTGTTTCCGATGTTTGCAAAGTGTGACGTCAATGGCCCGTCCACCATCCACTTTTCTCCATCTAAAAGCGGCGGCGCCAGGCGTCTTTGGTACCGAGGCCTTGAAGTGGAATTTCACCAAGTTTCTAATCGATCGAGGCAGCAGGTCGTGTCGTTTCGGATCCAGCCGATGGCGTTGCCAAGATAGAGCCCCAGCTTCTCAGGTGCCTGGCGCGTGGGTAGCACGCCGTCAGAACGGAGTGAAGCCTCACAGAGGCGGCTGCGGCGTGGCATTGCCACTCGATCATGGGCGGGGTGGAGACGTTATAATCCCGACGCAGCGGAGAGTGGCAGAGTGGTCAGATGTACCTGACCGAAATCAGGCGTAAGGGGCGACCCTACCGGTAGGTTCAATCCACCCTCTCCGCCACGGTTCAAACCAGCTATTGGTCCGCCCAGTGTGAGGGTTTTGTTAGGCGCAGTGTTTAGCGTGTTGAGGTCCCTTCGCTAATTTTTCAGCCACTTTGAGTTTGCCAGCCAGAGCGGTTGCCTTCCAGCGTTCGATGACATCCGGCAGTAAACGAAGGCTAATCATTTGACGCGGGTTCACTGATTTTGGTCTCCCCCTTTCCTCAGCGTGGCTCGAGGTAACATGTCCTCGGTCAGTTCGGGAAGCTCCTTGTATTCATGAGGTTTGACCGCATGCGCATCGACGCCGAGATCAGAACCTTGGTAGGGCCTGGGCGGAGTTTACTCCACGATCATTTGCCTTTCTCATGCTGAAGATGTGGCGATCCGCACCACGCGAGGTATACCCAATGACAACAATGCGACCGCGAGAAGTCGAAGCCAGATTATTACTTCGCCGTATTCTTTACGCTCGTCAGAATCTCAACGGTACTTTTCTTGGAAAACTATTGCTGCATCTTCAAAGTCCAGTCCACGTTCGGCGAGGGTCTTCTTACGTTTTCTCGGATCTAGAAAAGAATTCGCATGGGTTATTAGCATATACAACAGACGTCTGTAAAGGAGGCTAGGACCTCAGTCCCCGGCGTTTGCGCAGCCCACACAACCGACCTTGCTCGAAAGGGCGCGCCAGAGTAAAACCAGTTGGCTGTAATCATGAAATAGCAATGAAAAAGACAGTTCCCCAGTTTCATTGGGCGGCAGACGAGAAACGCGCTAAAGGAATCGTGAAGGTCAACAAAATGCTCTCAGACGTCAATTGGTAATTGCGGAGATTGATGGAATTAAATGGGAACTGCGCACCAGCCACCTATGCGCGTTGATTCCTGCCGAAGGAATCGAGCAGGAAAAATCATCCCACTCAACGCACGCCTGATGGAAGGCCCATCTTTATGAACATTGAGAACGTAATAAGACCGTTTCAATAGCCCTTCAAGCAATGTGCCCAAGTCGGTCAGCCTTTTTGCAGATGGCATTAACATATAAAAGCCGATAGAGGAGTCGGTTCGTTTTCTTAAATAGCTCTACAAACGGAAGAGAAAAAATATGAGGTCACCATGAAACGAAACAGGAATTGTCGGTGTGGTTCTCTCTCTCCTCATAATTGGCGCCCCTCAAATAGCGAAAACTGGACCCGGAGATTATTGGGAAATGTCTCGGCTTTATAGGTAGTGAGCTTGAAAAAAGGGGGATACAGAATATTTCCCCATCTCTTCAAAAATACTTCACAAGCAATGAGCAGACGTACGCATTAATACAGAGACTAGGCAGTTCTCACTCCTCTTGCTTTGCTCCCGACAACGATATGGCCGCTTGTCTCTCGGTCAGAAGGGTAAATAAGTACACCATTACCTTGCTGCAATCTTTTATTTCTGGAATGGTGACTGCTCGTGATCCAAAAGTCCGCAGCCCCTGAATGTTGACTGCCAAAATTGAGTCTCAGCCACAGTCCATTTAAAGAGGGCGGGCCGCAAGTTTTAGAAAGAATCTGAACATGCGGCACACAAGGACCAGTGTTTTATTTGAGGTTGCCAGCACATCTGCGTATGACCCCTTGTTAAGATATGCCAAATGCAATCACGTTCTCTCTCCTTCTCGTTTGTCTGACCGTGCCAGCCTTTGGGCAAAGCACTCTGCCGCCGTGCGATCCCAAAGTGGCGGCCGCCGGTTCGGACAGATTGCCAAAGCCACCTCCGATGCCGACGGCCATGAGGTATTCCGGTGAGCACAGGGACGGTAAGCGTCACGGCCAGAGGCACCTATACAGCCTCCAACGGCAACAAGTATGTCGGGGAACACAGAGACAGCAAGTTTCACGGCCTAGGTACCTACACCTGGGCAAGCGGCGACAAGTACGTTGGAGAATTCAGCGACGGCAAGCTTCACGGACGAGGAATCTTCAGCTGGGCCAACGGCAACAAGTATGTCGGGGAGTTCAGGGACGACAGGCCCAACGGCCAAGGTACCCTCACCTACGCAGACGGTAGGCCCCCTCAGGAAGGGGTCATCTTAGGACGGTAAATCGTCTGTGCACAGTGCCCCTCAAACAGCGTTACCAGTAGGACAGCAACGCTCCTCATATTCGAAGGGCCATCGACTCTGAAGCACGTGGTTCAAGATGATCCAACAGATTGGGGGGTTATAAGTGTCTTATAACGTGGCGTTGGGAATCATAGGAGGCAGCGGTGTCTATGACATTGACGGCCTTCAGAACAAAGAGTGGCGAGCGGTTGAGTCGTCCTTTGGCCAGCCTTCCGACGAGCTTTTGTTTGGTGAGTTCAATGGCCTACAACTGGTCTTTTTACCCCGTCATGGTCGCGGCCATGTTCTCTCGCCCTCCGACATCAACTACCGCGCCAACATCGATGCCTTAAAGCGATCAGGCGTCACGGATGTTCTCGCAATCAGTGCGGTCGGATCCCTGAGAGAAGACCTTGCGCCCGGAACCTTCGTCATCGTTGATCAATTCATTGACCGCACCTTCAATCGGCAGAAGTCTTTTTTTGGCTCAGGCTGCGTGGCCCACGTCTCGATGGCGCATCCTGTGTGTGGTCGCCTGGGCGATCATCTTCAAGAAGCAGCCAAGGGGCTCAATCTGTCTGTGGCACGCGGGGGCACCTACCTGGTGATGGAGGGCCCACAATTCTCAAGCCTTGCCGAATCCGAACTCTACCGATCATGGGGCTGCGACGTCATCGGCATGACAAACATGCCTGAGGCAAAGCTTGCCCGCGAGGCGGAGCTTTGTTATGCCAGTGTTGCGATGGTGACCGACTACGACTGCTGGCATCCCGACCATGATCATGTCACCGTGGATCAGATTATTGGTGTGCTTTCATCCAATGCGGATAAGGGACGCGCGCTTGTGAAGGCGGTGAGCCCAAGGGTTCAGAATGACAGCCACGCTAAAGGTTGTTCCTGTCGAACCAGTCTGTCGTATGCGCTCATCACAGCACCAGATCAGAGGGACCCTGAGCTTTTAAAGCAGCTTTCGGCGGTGGCCGGTCGGGTGCTCTAGGGCGAGTCAGTTTCAGGGTTCGAGGAGATTTATTTGTCATGCTAAGTCATTACAGCGAACTTCGAGAGGCCCTGCTCTTCACCTATGCGGAGATGATTCGCAGGGGTTTGAACCAGGGCACTGCTGGTAACGTCTCGGTGCGTTGCCCGCAGATCGACAGGTTCTTGGTGACCCCCTCTGGCATGCCCTTAGACGTGATGACCCCTGATGCCATGGTCCTCATGGACACACAGGGTGAGGTCATTGGAGAGGGCAAGCCCTCGTCAGAATGGCGGTTTCACCGAGATATCTTGGCCGCTCGGCCCGATGTTGGTGCGGTGGTCCATACCCACTCGGTTGCTGCAACGGCACTTGCCTGCCTGCGCCAGGGTATTCCAGCCTTTCATTACATGGTTGCCGTGGCAGGAGGTGCTGACATTCGATGCGCGCCCTATGCACTTTTTGGAACCCAGGAGCTCTCCAACGCCGCCCTTGAAGCTCTTGAGAATCGCAAGGCCTGTCTGATGGCCAATCATGGCTTGATTGCCCTGGAGGTAACGACTAGGCCAGGCCCTTAACCTGGCTCAAGTTGAAACGCTTGCCCAGCAATACTTGGCTTCAAGCAGTTCGGGAGCCTGTTCTTTGTCACCGCAGGCAGATGCAGCAGGTCTTTGATCAATTTTCGTGACTACGGTTACAAAAAGACGTCCTAGCTTGACTGTCTTTATGAAGGGTTCAGTGATGCCAATTGCCTCATTCATTCGTACCATCCCCAATCACCCCAAGCAGGGCATCCTGTTTCGCGACATCACCACGCTTCTCAACGGATGCGGTGGGGCTTCGCACTGCTGTTGACGAGTTTGTTAACCGCTACCGCGGGATGAACATTCAGAAGGTTGCAGGCATCGAGTCACGAGGCTTTATTCTTGGCGCACCGATTGCCTACATGCTTGGCGTGGGGTTCGTTCCCATTCGCAAAAGGGGAACTGCCCTCCAGACCATTTCTCAAGCGTATGACTTGGGTACGGAACCGATGTCATTGGAGGTGCACACCGATGCCATCGCAAAAGGCGAACAGGTGCTTCTGGTGGACACCTCATTGCCACGGGTGGAACAGCCGAGGCCGCCATCAAGTTGTTGCTTGCTCTACAGGCTCAGGTGGTGGAGTGTTGTTTTGCTATTGATCTTCCCGAGTTAGGGGCGGACTCAGCTCAGGCCATGGGGCAAAGGTTTTACCCTCTGCAGTTCGAGGGGCATTAGCGTGAACACAAGTGTGCAGACCCTACGTTGGGTTGACGATCACCTTGAAATGATTGATCAGCGTGTCTTGCCGTCCGAATTTCGTTACCTTGCCTACCGAACGGCTGAGGAGGTGGCGCAAGGCATTCGGTCCATGGTGGTGCGTGGGGCCCCGGCCATAGGATGCGCAGCCGCCTATGGGGTGGCGCTCGAGGCCTTGGCATTAAAGAGTCGGTCTTCAGACGCCTTTCATCTCGAGATGGCGAAGGCTTTTGAGGTTTTGGCAGCAAGCCGGCCGACCGCCGTGAACTTGTTTTGGGCCTTGAATCGCATGAAGGACCATTTGACCTCGCTTGGGAACCAAGCGCCGACTGCGCTGGCCCAGGCCCGCTTCTTGTTGAAGCCAACACGATCTTTGACGAAGACATTGCAGTCAACAAGGCCATGGGTGCACGGGGCAGCACTATTGAAGGACGGCGACCGCGTGCTCACCCACTGCAATGCGGGAGCGCTGGCAACGGCTGGCCATGGCACTGCACTGGGGGTTTTCCTGATCGGCAGTCGCCATGGGTAAAAAATTGAAGTGATTGCCGACGAGACACGTCCCTTTCTCCAGGGCACGACTAACCGCCTGGGAGATGGTGCAAGAGGGCATACCCACCACCTTAATTTCGGATGGCATGGCCGGTCACCTACGGCAACAGGTTGTGTTGACGCCGTGGTGGTTGGAACTGGACCGTGTTGCACGCAACGGCGATGTCGCCAATAAGATTGGCACCTACATGGTTGCTGTCCTTGCGCATCGTCACAGCATCCCCTTTTACGTGGCCTGCCCTCTGTCAACCATCGACATGAGCATTCCCTAATGGGCAGCAATTCCCATTGAAAGGCGCGCGGCAGACAGGTGCTCGGCCATGCGGGGGTTCAATGGGCTGCATCGGGCGTAAAAGTTCGCAACCCGGCGTTTGACATCACACCTGCAGAGTTGGTGACAGGGTTGATCACCGAGAAAGGCGTTTTAAGGCCCAATTACTTCAGACGCGATCCTCTCCTTAATGCGCAATCTGAAGTCGATCCCCCTTCGCTAGTGCCGGAGCCTTTGAATCATGCGGCTAAGCTCGACGGAGCTGCCCAACACAGGTATAAAACAGGCTATGAGTCTGCCCAGCGTTCAGTTAAGCCGCCTAAACGGCACCGCCGAGAACCTTCTGGATTCCACGGGAAGGGTGCTTCTCGTGGTCAATGGCGCCAGCCAATCGCGGCTTGCGCCTCAGTACAAGGATCTGGAGGCCTCTACCATCGGCACATGGGCACTTTTTCTCCATCTGAAAGCTGGCGGCCCCAGGCGTCTTTGGCACCGAGGCCTTGATTCTCAGGTGCCCAGAGCGTGAGTAGCACGCCGACAGAACGGATGAAAGCCTCACAGAGGCGGCTGCGGGTCGTCGTGTGGGTGTTCTTCCCGGCGCTTGGCGTCTTTGCGGGCAGTCCGCTCTCCTTCGATGTTGGCTACCTTGCAGGCTGCGGCATTGGCATTGGCGTGTCTGCCTTTATGGATGCGACGCTGCGCCTGATGGGATCCGATAAGCGAATCTTTCGAATCCATAGAGACTAGTCCGGCCGAACGCCATGCGCAGCGCAAAGTTGCCACCTATCCCCGCTTGCTTGCAGACATCGGCGGCCGCTCGCTTTGCAATTCAGAACCATCAGGCAGAAGAGTTGAGCCATCTGGCGGTCTATAAATGCGCTCAGTTTGAAACGCTAGAGGTGCGTCAAGCAGTACCTCAGACCAACGTCCTCGGCCGGTCGTCTGCGCCATGGGCATTGCCACTCAATCATGGGCGATTGGGTAGCATGCCAAACAGCCCCTGGGCCTTCTCACCCGCAGCGCTCAAGGCTGCTCTGGCATTCGAGCAATTGATTCGTCAACGATTTCACAGCACTGGCTCTGTCACTGCTATTGGTGGGCACCGATCTCCATTGCATTGCGCAGGGCATGCTGTGTCTGGCTCACCGCTTGCCTGATCGGTCGGAGCACAGGGCTTGGTGTCTCGGGCCTGTTTACCGATCAGCAGGGCAGCTGTGGCCATCAGCGGGAGGAGTGGTCATGTCACGCTCAGTGCAGACAACTAGAGGTGGCGGTGGTGGAGAGTCTAAAGGGCGTTTGGCCACGCCTCTGCCGAGCTGGGCACTCTGCGGGCAGGGATTGATCACTCTACCAGGCGGTCTGCACAATTGAAAATCGGACCTGCGAGCAGCTTCAATCCCACGACATCACCGCGCGCGCTGCTGCAATCGACGAGTTGCATCACTGCACTGAACCTGTTTTCGCATTCCTTGGAAGCACCTGCGGCAACTAGCCCTCACCCTGGGCGCCAGAGGTGGTATTTTCTTGGAGGTGGCATCATCCCTGGCTGCTGCCTGCGGGTTGTCCAATTCTTATCGCTACCTTCAGAAGGCCGCTACAGTGAGTACCTGCGCCAGATACAATACAATATCATCACAGCTGATGTCTCTCCAGCGCTCTTAGGGGCAGGTCGAGCGCTAGACAACGCGACACATGCGCATCCAGTCTTGTTAAATAAAGGGATCATCAATGCAGACCGGAAAGATTTTAGTCGCCCAGGGTGGTGGCCCAACCGCCGTGATCAACCAGTCAATGGTCGGCATTGTCATGGGCTCGCCGTTTCCCGCAGATTTTCGCGTCTACGGGCCTCCACGGCGTTCGAGGCATCGTCAACGAAAAGAATTTGTCGACCTGACGCAGGAGACGCAGGGCAATCTTGAGAATGTCGCAAAGACCGCCTCGTGCCCTGGGCTCAACCAGGACAAGCCCGACTTGGCGTAGTGCCAAGACATATTCAAGGTCCTCGGGCCCACGAGATTGAACACTTTTTCTACATCGGAGGAAACGACTCCTCGACACGGTTCGCATCGTGAGCGAGGCCCAGGCCGCAGACTACCCCCTGTGTTGCATCCATGTCCCAAAGACTGATCGATAACGACCTTGTCGAAGTGACCACATAAGTTTCCCTCTGCTGCACGCTTTGTTGCCCAGAGTTTGCGGGGAGCCAACCTAGGACAACATCGCCCTGCCGGACGTCTACCTCGCGGTGGTCATGGGTCGGCATGCGGGGTTCCTAACGGCTGCCGCAGCAATGGGGCGAAAGTTTCCAGACGATGGCCCTCATCTTATCTATCTGCCGGAGCGCACCTTTATCTGGATGAGTTTCTTGCGGAGGTCAGTGCGGTCATGAAGCGCCTTGGACGCTGTGTGGTGGCGGTCTCAGAGGGCATTCACGATAGCAGCGGCACTGCCATTGCCAGCCTCTTAAACAAGGAGGTCGAGCATGATGCCCATGGCAACGTGCAACTCTCTGGGACCGGGGCCCTGGCCGTCTCCTATGCCAAGAGATCAGACACGCTCAAACTCAGCCGGGTGCGAGGCGACACCCTTGGCTACCTGCAGCGCTCATTTATGGGCTGTGTGTCAAGATGTTGATCAACGTGAGGCCCGTGAGGTTGCTGAGAGGGCGGTTCATAACCCTGCCTCTGGGGCAGGCAGAGTGGTTCCCGTGGCCATCAGGCGAACCGGCTCCTATGCAGTGGACTACACGCTCTTGCCGCTGCAGGATGGCAGGAAAGACCCGAGTCATGGAAGACGAATTCATCAGCAAGACCGGCACAGACGTGACCGAGGCCTTCCGTCTCTATATGCAGCCCCTTCTTGGCTCCGATGTGCCTGAGGCCTATCGTCTGCGTTACAACCGCGTTGCCAAGGTTCTCAGCTCGACAAGGGTTCAACGCCCCAGATCTCCCTGCATACTCACCATTGGTGCGGTCTGACGGTAAAACAGCCCATGCCCGCCACATTGAGGGTTGCGCCGTATTCCATTCCTCGGGTGACCGATAGACCTCATCGGACCTTCTCTTGGGCGGCAACATAGTCTGGTAATCCGCCAGCAGAAGGTAGTGGTCAGTCTCGAGGAGGTTCTGCACCAGAGCCGCGTATCGATCTGTCTCACCAGGAGAAGACCCCCTGCGCGATGGCGCTGATGGCAGCGTGCAGTTCGGTGTTGTTCTCGTAGAGGTCTTTCGGGCTGTACCCATTGTTGCGCAGCGCCTGAACCTCTTCGGTGGCGCTTGCCAAAGATAAATATATTATCCATCCCAACCTCTTGCGCGATCTCTATAATATTGGCCCCGTCCCAGGTACCAATGGTCAGCGCCCACATTGAGGGAATTTCATGTGCCCGTTCCGGAAGACTTCGGTGCCAGCGGTGGATATCTGCTCTGATAAGTCTGCTGCGGGTATGACCACCTCGGCCATGGAGACGCTGTAGTTCGGTGAAAGACCACCTTCAGGTTCTGACCCACCCGGGTGTCATGGTTGACCACATTCGCAACATCGTTGATGAGCCGAATGACGAGTTTTGCCATGTAGTAGCCGGGGCGGCCTTTCCGCCAAACATGACGGGTCCGCGGCAGCAGTCAGCCTGAGGGTTCTCTATGATCCTGCGGATAACGCGTGATGATGTGCAGCACGCTTGAGTTGCGCTGGTACTGTGCATGCGCTTTATCCGCACATCAAAAGACTATCCGTATTGATCGTCAGGTCAGGCAGCAGGGATTCGATGTAATGACTCAGGCGCTGCTTGTTCTGCCATTTGGCAAGTCTGAACTACCTAAATGAATCGTCATCCGCCAGCCTCGCGCAATGCTGAGAGCTCATGGAGGTGCCGACGCCAGGTTGGTGCAATCTGGCTATCGATCAAGGCGGTCAGGGGACGGTTGGCCCGAGCCAGCCAACGCCTCGGTGATTCCGTTGGTCATATTGCAGAACCGATCGGGGTAGAGCGCTGCAAAGTCTGAAAATATGGTCTGGACCATCAGCATGCTGTGCAAGGCAGACACCCCGTTGATCTTATGACTGGCCAGCACCGATAGATAGGCCATGCGCACCCGTCGTTCACCGCGTTCATCGATCAGCGAGACTCGATTCAGCAGCGACGCATCTGAGGCATGACGGGATCGCACCTCGGAGAGAAACCGCTCGTTGATCTCAAAAATAATCCCCATGTGCCGGGGCAATAGACGTGTGAGCAGATCGACCGGCCAGGTCTCCAACGCCTCGCTCATGAGGGTGTGGTTGGTGTACGAAAAGATACGACCACACAAATCCCAGGCGGTGTCCCAAGATAGCCTGTGGTTGTCGATTAGCAGGCGCATGAGCTCTGGCACGGCCAACGCAGGGTGAGTGTCGTTGAGGTGAATGGCAACCTTGTCGGAGAGCAATTCAAAGTCTCCATGGTTGCGCAGGTATCGGCGCAGGATGTCTTGCATGGAGGCGCTGACAAAGAAGTACTCCTGACGAAGGCGCAGTGCCTTTCCCGCCGCGGTGCTGTCGTCTGGGTAGAGCACACGCGACACATTTTCCGATTTGTTCTTGGCCTCTGCGGCGCCCGCATAGTCACCTCGATTGAAGGCCTCAAGGTCAATGGCGGCACTGGTGTGGGCTGACCATAGGCGCAGGGTGGTGACACTGGCAAGTTCAAAACCGGGAACCGCATTGTCGTAAGCCGTTGCAATCACCTCCTCGGTGTCGACCCAGCGCACCAGACCCTGTTCAGACTCCAGGCGCCCGCCAAAGTGCACCACGTAACTCAGTTCAGGCCGCATGAATTCCCAAGGGTTTCCATTGGCCAGCCAGTCGTCAGGCTCCTCTACCTGCGCACCATTGGCAATGCGCTGGCGAAACATGCCATATTCGTAGCGAATGCCGTATCCGATTCCTGGTAAGGCCAGGGTGGCAATGGAGTCTAGAAAGCAGGCTGCAAGTCGACCGAGCCCCCCATTACCAAGGCCGGCATCGGGCTCAACATTGATGAGTGTGTCAAAGTCGGTTCCCAGCCTTGCACAGGCCTCTTTTACCTTGTCGTAGACGTCGGTGGCCAGTAGGGCATTGACAAGCGCACGTCCGGTGAGAAACTCCATGGAGAGGTAGTAGACCCGCTTGGCATCTTGAT
>JAGYKN010000012.1 GCA_018401615.1 Burkholderiaceae bacterium | reverse complement strand
CCCAGGCAGGCCGGGAAAATCAGGGGCCTGGGGAAACTACTGAGCCCCCAGTTGGTGCACCTCCCCGTGCTGCCAGAGCGTCCTATCTGGGCTGGCCGTCGCCTGCGGGCTGGCCGTCACCCTCGGGCTGGCCCTCGCCTGCGGGCTGGCCGGTCTGCTGAGCCTGGCGGGCCTGGAGGTCCCAGAGCTCGGCATAACGCCCACCCCTTGCGATCAACTCATGGTGTCGACCCTGCTCCACCAGCCGCCCCTGCTCCAGAACCAGGATCTGATCTGCATCGACAATGGTCGAGAGCCGATGGGCAATCACCAGGGTGGTCCGCCCCTGAGAGACCTCTCGAATCTCTTGCTGAATCACCCTCTCGGACTCGGAGTCCAGAGAGGACGTTGCCTCATCGAACACCATGATGGCCGGGCGCTTTAGGAGGGCCCGCGCGATGGCGACCCGCTGCTTCTCGCCACCAGAGAGCTTCAGACCCCGCTCGCCCACCAGTGTCTCAAGGCCATCTGGCAGCTTGTCGAGCAGGCCCCCGAGGTGGGCAGCCCGGGCCGCCTCTAAGATTTCTTCTGGGCCAGCATCTGGCCGACCGTATTGAATGTTGTAGGCCAGGGTATCGTTAAAGAGCACGGTGTCCTGCGGCACGATGCCAATGGCCCGGCGCAGAGACGCCTGGGTCACGCTCTCAATTGGCTGACCATCAATGCGGATCACGCCGGCACCCGGGTCGTAGAAACGGTAGAGGAGCCGTGAGAGCGTCGACTTGCCCGCCCCAGAAGACCCAACCACTGCGGTGGTCTGCCCGGCCGGCATCGAGATGGACAGGCCCCTGAAGATTGGCCTGCGTGAATCGTAGGCAAACTCAACCGACTCAAACGTGACCGCGCCAGCATTAACCTGAAGGTCTGTTGCGCCCGGTCGATCTGCCACCTCACGGTTCTGGGCCAGCAGTGCGAAGAGTCGCTCCATGTCCACGACACTCTGCTTGATCTCCCGGTAGAGCACCCCAAGAAAGTTAAGCGGAATGTAGAGCTGGATCAGAAATGCATTGACCAGCACGAGGTCTCCGATCGTCATGGTGCCTGCCTGAACACCCGCAACGGCCTGCCAGATCATGAGTGTGACGGCCACTGCAATGATCAGCGACTGCCCAACGTTTAAGATCGAGAGCGAATTCTGGCTCCTGATCGCTGCCTCCTGCCAGCGCAGCAGGCTCCTGTCGTAGCGGGCTGCCTCAAACGACTCATTGTTAAAGTACTTGACCGTCTCGTAGTTGATCAATGAATCGATTGCGCGGGCATTCGCGCGGGAATCAAGCTCATTCATTTCACGACGAAAGTGCGTGCGCCACTCAGTGATCATGATGGTGAAGACCACATACGACACGAGCGCCACCAGGGTGATGAGGGCAAAGACCGGCGGGTAGAAATAGGCCAGCCAGCCCGTCACCAGAAGGACCTCCACAACCGTTGGCACCATGCTGTAGAGCGTGAAGTTCACGAGCGTTCCAACGCCCCGAGAGCCCCTCTCGATGTCTCGGGTAAGGCCACCGGTCTGCCGCTCGAGGTGAAAGCGCATCGAGAGGTTGTGGAGATGCTGAAAGACCTTCAGAGAAATATCTCGCACGGCACCCTGGGTGACGCGGGCAAAGACGACCTCACGCAGCTCCGTCAAGAGCGTGGATGACAAGCGCATCAATCCATATCCGGCGATGAGCGCCACGGGCAGCGCCATCACGGCACCAGCCGGATTTGCAAGGCCATCGACGATCTCTTTGAGGACAACAGGCACGCCGACATTGGCGACCTTTGCAAGCAGCATGGCCGAGAGTGCCACCGCAATGCGGAGCCGATAGGCAAGGAGATACGGCAAGAGCGTGCGAATCACCGGCCAGGTGCCCTGGGGTGCAGCCGCAGGCGGGGGAAAGCGCGCAGCAAGAGAGGGATCAAAGGGTGGGGGGGCGCTGGCGTGGTGTCTCATGAGACTTTCATTTTAAGGAGGGCGGCACTGAGGCAATCCAGCCCTCGAGGGGGTCAAGGTCAATCGGCAAGCCCCAGTCGGGAGATCGTGCTGCAAGGACCGCCTGAAGCCCACAGATGACTGCATCCAAGAGATCGGCCGAGCCCTCTGACTCAAGCAGCCTAGCCCATTCAATCCGCATTTGCAGGCACATCCCCAGACCCAGTCGGTCAGTGCAGAGGGCCTCGATGATCTCCTGCCGCGCCTGCCGTCGGCCCAGCGTCTGCTTGGCCGGGTCATCGCTCTTATAGGAGGACCGGGTGATGCGGCGTGCCATGTGGCCGGGGTAGGCCTCCAATGCCACCCGTGCATCGAGGCGATAGCCGTTTGAAGCAGGGCATGGGTGCGAATGCGCCGGAAAACACAGACCGGCCGCAAGCATGCGCGGCATGCCCGCCTGCGTCATCCAGGCCACCGGGGGATTCGTCCAGCGCATGGCCGGGCTCGACCCTGCGATGCGATCGACGACTCGCCACGCAAATTTCTGGCCCACTGGCCGCGCATCGCACCAGGCTCTAAAAACATCTCGCAGAAGATTGCGGTCATGCGAGCCGAAAAACCCAATAAAAGCGGGCCAATCCAGGGGCCAGCCCTGGGCCTCAATGAGGCTTCTGGGTTGGCCAAACGGGAGGTCAAGGCCAGCCAGCCAGGGGCCTGGCCGATGCAGAAAATGCTCAAAATCCAGTAGCGTCGGCAGCGTGGCCATGTCGAGCAACTCAAGTCGCTCGGCCTGGGCACCCCTTCTTGCATGCCAGCCCAGCGCTGCAACGGTGATGGGTTTTCGAAGGCTCGGGGCTGAACTAAAGTCGATTCCGAAGACCAGCCTCATTGATCCGCCGCAGTGGCAAGACCAAGCCGACTGGCCAGTTCTCGTATGACCTTTGAATTGGTCCAAGAAAAACAGGTCTCAGCCGCCTGCTGCCAATCCAGCCACTGGTATCGGAGGTGCTCCCGAGCCGAGAGACGGATCTGCACCTCTGGGGAAACAACCAAGGAAAAGACATGCTCTGTGTTGTGCGTCACGCCCACTGGGTAGCGATGCCGCCAGTGGGGAAAGATCTCAAAGACCTGGGAGAACTTCCAGTCGTCATAGCTCAGAAGAGGGCAATCGATGCCAGTCTCTTCCATGACCTCTCGCCTGGCTGCCTCAACTGGTGCCTCGCCTTCGCGGTCAAGGCTGCCCGTGACGGACTGCCAGAAGCCAGGATGATCGGCCCGCTCCATGAGCAACACCCGACCAGTGCCGTCGTGGATGACGACCAAGACTGAGACGGGAATCTTCAATGGCCTGGTCACGCCTGCACCATGCCGCGGGCAGCCAACAGCGCACTCAAAGCCACTGCAAAGGTCATGATCAAGACAAACCCAAAAATGGAGGCAGTCAAGAGTCGAGCGGCTTCAGCATCAGAGGACTCCCCAGTCGATATGAGTCGTCTCGCATGGAAGGCTGGGACGGCCGCAACAGAAGCCCAGACGCAGGCCACTGGCACCCAGCCATAGAGTCCAGCCAGGGCGAGTAAAAAACTGGCCACATAGACCGTTACCGCTGCCTGTCGGGTCGCGCTCGAGCCCGGGGTCGCGCTCGAGCCCGCCTGCGAGAGAAACAACTGATGGCCCATCATGACCACGCCCAGAACAACCGCAATGACCAGGCTCGATCGGCTCCAAGATTCAGAAAAGATGCCATGGACCCCCAAGACAATTAGAAGGGACCACCCAAACCGACCAAGCATTTGAATTGGTCGCGGCCAGCCCCGCACATCATCGAGCCAGACACGGGCATACCGACGCACCAGAAGTTGACCTGCCAGCAGGCAGGCAACAATGAGTGCCCCCAGCGGCAGGGGGCCAGAAAATGCAGATGGGTCTCTCGCCGAGAGCCAGGCTGTCGAGAGCCCGAGAACAACTGCCAATGGGCCATAGGCCAGCGCCCGGCGATGACCGACCGCGGCAGGATCAGTCATGCGACGACTTTTGGAGCCTCGCGCAGCCGAATGTGGAGCTCCCGCATCTGCTTCTCATCTGCCTGGGAGGGCGCCTGGGTCAAGAGGCACTGGGCCCGCTGGGTCTTGGGAAACGCGATGACATCTCGAATCGAGTCAGCACCCGTCATGAGGGTGACGAGGCGGTCAAGACCGAAGGCCAGCCCCCCATGAGGCGGCGCCCCATAACGAAGCGCATCGAGCAAAAAGCCGAATTTTAGGTTGGCCTCGTCCGCAGAGATCCCCAATGCCTGAAAAACCTTCGACTGAACCTCCTCACGGTGAATTCGAATTGAGCCGCCCCCAAGTTCCCACCCATTGAGCACCATGTCGTAGGCCTTTGCCACACAGGCGCCGGGGTCCGAGGTCATGAGGTCCTCGTGGCCGTCCTTGGGCGCTGTAAATGGGTGGTGGACTGCCGACCAGCGCTGCGCCTCTTCATCGAGCTCGAACATGGGAAAGTCCACAACCCAGAGCGGCTTCCAGCCGGGGATGAAGAGTCCATTCGCGCGCCCGAACTCACCCTGACCGATCTTTAACCTGAGCGCGCCCATCGCATCGTTGACGATTTTGGCCTTGTCGGCCCCAAAGAAAATGAGATCGCCAGAGGCTGCCGCGGTTCGGGCCAGAATGGCCTCGAGCGCTCGGTCGTGGATGTTTTTTGTAATGGGGGATTGAAGCCCATCTCGCCCCAGGGCCAAGTCATTGACCTTTACCCAGGCCAGGCCCTTGGCACCGTAGATCTTGACAAACTCCGTCAGGCCATCAATTTCACCGCGGCTCATCGCCGCACCACCCGGCACCCTGATCGCAACGACACGACCATTGGGCTGATTGGCGGGTTCCGAGAAGACTTTGAAATCGACATCGCGCACTGCGTCGGTGAGCTCCGTGAACTCAAGGGCGACCCTGAGGTCTGGCTTGTCCGACCCGAATCGACGCATTGCCTCCTCATACGACATGACGGGGAAAGGATCTGCCAATTTGACGTCGAGGTTCTCGAAGAAGGCCTCTCGAATCATGGACTCAAATAGAGCGCGAATCTGGAATTCGTCCATGAAGGAGGTTTCACAGTCAATCTGTGTGAACTCCGGCTGACGATCTGCCCGGAGGTCCTCGTCCCTAAAGCATTTTGTGATCTGGTAGTAGCGGTCAAAACCAGCAACCATCAAGAGCTGCTTAAAGAGCTGCGGGGATTGCGGGAGCGCGAAGAAGGCGCCCGGATGAACCCGCGACGGGACCAGGTAATCCCGAGCCCCCTCTGGGGTCGATTTCGTGAGCATGGGGGTCTCGATGTCGATGAAGCCATGGGCATCTAAGAAACGCCTCACGCCCATGGCCACCTTATAACGCAGCCGCAGGTTGTGCTGCATCAGGGGTCGACGCAGGTCCAATACCCTGTGGGTCAGTCGAGTCGTCTCGGAGAGATGGTCGTCGTCGAGCTGAAAGGGCGGCGTCACCGAGGGATTGAGGACCTCAAGGCCACAACAGAGAACCTCAATGTCGCCACTGCCCATATTCTGATTGACCGTGCCCTCAGGGCGTCGACGCACGAGCCCCTCGATGCGCACACAAAACTCGTTGCGAAGGGACTCCGCCATGGCAAAGACCTCTGGCCGATCTGGGTCACACACAACCTGGGCAATGCCGTCTCGATCTCGCAGATCGATGAAGATCACGCCGCCATGGTCACGTCGGCGGTGGACCCAGCCGCAGAGGCTCACGGTCTGGTTGAGTTGCTCGAGGTTGAGCGATCCGCTGTAGTGGGAGCGCATGGTGATCAGGGGTTGCCAGGGGTGGGGCGCAGCAGCGCACTGGTCTGGGCCGCAGCCGGCGGCACAGTGCCCATCGAGACCACATACTTCAGGGCGGCATCAACCGGGATGCTCAGAGCAATGACATCTGACTTGGGCATCATTAAAAAAAAGCCTGATGTCGGATTGGGGGTGGTGGGCACGTAGACGCTCACCGTGTCGGGCGGCAGCAGTGAGGCGACCTCGTGGCTCGGGGCGCCCGTCACAAAAGCAATTGTCCAACTCCCCGCTCGGGGATACTGAACCAAGACAGCCTGGCGAAAAGCCTGTCCGTTCGGGGCCAGAATGGTGTCACTCACCTGCTTGACAGATGAGTAGATGGAGCGCACCAAGGGGATTCGGGCAAGGAGCGACTCCCAGAGCCCAACCACCCGACGACCCAGTAAATTGGTGGCAAGCAATCCTGTGAGGAAGACAACCAGGGCGACCACCAAGACACCAAAGCCTGGGATGTCACGGCCAAAGAGGGCCTGAGGACTCAGTGCAATGGGCACCACGTTGTCGAGGGTGTTGACGACAAAGCTCAACACCCAGACGGTGATCCCAATTGGGAGCCAGATGAGCAATCCCGTGATGAAGTAGCGCTTGAACATAGGGTCTTGGAGAATAAAAAACGCCGCGGAAGCGGCGTTTGGATCCGGTCAGCCAAGTGTACTAGGCTTAGAAGGGGATGTCGTCGTCGAGGTCGTCAAATCCACCCGCCTTGGCGGCTGGGCGAGCCTGGGTTGTCCCCGATGAGGCGGGCATATCGTCTTGGGGGGCGGCAGCACCCTGGCCTGGGCCATCTCGACCACCAAGGAGTTGCATCTGGTCGGCCACGATTTCAGTGGTCTGGCGCTCCTGGCCCTGCTGATCCTGCCATTTTCGTGTGCGCAGGCGACCCTCCACATAGACGGGTCGGCCCTTTTTGAGGTACTCGCCGGCAATCTCAGCCAGGCGGCCAAAAAACACCACGCGGTGCCACTCGGTGTCCTCTTTCATGTCGCCACTGGTTTTATCCTTGTAGCGAGAGGTTGTGGCAATCGAGACATTGGCGATGGCGCCGCCATCGGGCGAATAACGAACCTCGGGATCTCGGCCGAGGTTGCCCATGAGAATGACCTTATTAACTGATGCCATACAAATGCTCCTTGAATTAAAGACGGGCCATCACCCTAGCGAGACGCTGCCGGCGGCACTATCCGACGCTCGAGGGACGCTCAGCCACCATGGTCCGCCGAGACCCAATCTCACGAAGACCAATGGCCACGAGCAGCCAGAATAACAAGATCCCCAGGCAGGCAACAAAGATACCCGATAGGCCATACCAGCCCGCGAGAAGACCACCCAGGGTCCCCCCAACAAAGAGTCCAAGAGACTGCGCAGTCGTGTAGATGCCCAGGGCCATCCCTCTGGATTGCCGGGGGGCCACCCTCGAGACCCAAGACGGCAGGAGGGCCTCCAGGAGGTTAAAGCCCACCATGAATACCCAGATTGCCAGCAGCCACAATCGAAAATCGTCGACCCCTAAAAAAAGGGCCATGGCTGCCATCAGGATGCCGATCCCAATTAAGAAGGTGACACGAAATTTCCCTCGGCGCTCTGCCCAAAAGAGGATGGGAATCATGGCCGCAAAAGACAACAGCAGCAGTGGCAGATACACCATCCAATGGTCTGCCAGTGGGATGCCCTTTGCATCCAGGCTCAAGGGGATGGCAACAAACATGGCCGTCTGGACCACCATCATGGCAAAAATGCCCAGGTGAAGGCGATTGAGTTGATCCAGTTGTAAGAGTTGAGCCACCCTCATCGAGGGCTCCCCAGGCAAGGCCTGCACCTTGGCCGGCGAGGGAACCCGCCACACCACGGCACACGCTGAAAAAGCCAGTGCCGCCGTCAGCAGAAACAAGCCCGAGAGCCCGAATCGGCCAAAAACCAGGGGGGCGATGACCAGCGAGAGTGCAAAGGAGAGTCCAATTGAGGCCCCGACCATGGCCATCGCGCGGGCACGCACCTCGTCTCTTGTGAGGTCTGCCAAAAACGCGCTCACTGCCGCAGAGACAGCGCCTGCGCCTTGGAGGGCACGGCCAAGCACCAAGACCTCAATGTTTGGGGCTGCTGCCGACAGCAGGCTGCCCGCTGCAAAGACAAGCAGGCCAAAGACAATCACTTTTTTTCGGCCGAGACGATCGGAGGCCATGCCAAAGGGGATCTGAAATGCCGCCTGGGTCAGTCCATAGATGCCCAAGGCCAACCCCATCCAGGCTGGGTTGTCTCCACCGGGCAGATCCCGCGCACCCACGGCCATGACCGGCAGCATCAAGAAAAGCCCGAGCATTCTCAGACCGATGACGCTGGCAAGGGAGAAGCTTGCCCGCCGCTCGTCTGTGCTCATGGTGATGGGGGCTTCGGTTCGATCTGACATCGTTCGTTATAGTAGTTGATTGATCTTCTGAGCCTGACCCCATGACCAACAGCCGCCTCATTCGTATCCGGGGTGCCCGTACCCACAATCTCAAAGGCATCGACCTCGACATCCCGAGGGACGCCTTCGTGGTCATCACAGGGGTCTCGGGGTCGGGGAAATCATCACTCGCCTTTGACACCCTCTATGCAGAGGGTCAACGCCGCTATGTTGAATCCCTCTCACCCTACGCACGGCAGTTCCTCCATCTCATGGAGCGGCCAGATGTCGACCTCATCGAGGGGCTCTCTCCGGCCATCGCCATCGAGCAGAAGGCCAACAACCACAATCCCCGGTCCACCGTGGGAACCGTGACGGAAATCGCCGACTACCTTCGCCTTCTTTTTGCGCGGGCGGGCACCCCACATTGCCCAGAACACCCTGCCCGCAGACTCGCCTCCCAGACACTCAGTCAGCTTGTCGACCAGCTGCTGCAAGCGCCTCCCGAGACCAAAGCCACCCTGCTGGCACCCATCGTGCGCGAGCAGTTGGGGGACCTTCACCCCGTCATCGATGGCCTTAGGGCCCAGGGGTTTGCGAGGGTGCAGGTCCAGGCGGGCAGCGGTCCCATTGAGGATCACCCCATTGACGCGCTTCCCCCACAGCCTGGCGACCAGCCATTGAGCCTCTGGGTGGTCATCGATAGACTCAAGATCAAGGGCGCCATTCGCGAGCGCCTTGGCGAGTCGCTGGAGATGGCCATGCGGCTCGGCCATGACCAGGCAATCGTTGTTCTAGAGCCGCCAATGCAGGCTGCTCCCCAGCGGCTGCGGCTCTCGCCACACCTGGCCTGCCCAGACTGCGGCCACACCCCGAGCAACCTTGAGCCCAGCCTCTTCTCATTCAATTCTCCGGCAGGCGCATGCCCTCAATGTGATGGCCTTGGCGAGGAGACACGATTCGATGTCGATCGAATTGTCCAATTCCCACACCTCTCCCTTGCCTCAGGCGCAATCACCGGATGGGATCAGCGCAACACATTTGCGTGGTCCATCCTTGAGAGCCTCTCCGAGCAGGAAGGGTTCGCGCTCGATGAGCCATTCGATCACCTGAGCAGACAGACCCAGGACCTCCTGTTGTTTGGCTCTGCAGGCCGCCCGATCTCGTTGCGGTATGAGCTCGACCGAGGACGCAGCGTCGTGCGCCACGAGGCCTTTGAGGGAATCCTGCCAAACCTCGAGCGCCGTTGGGCGCAGACAGACAACACGACGGTCCGGGAGGAACTCGGCAAGTTGCGCAAGACCCAGACATGCTCGGGCTGCGGCGGCAGTCGGCTGTGCCCTCAGGCGCGCTCCGTCAGGGTCGGTGAGCCAGGGCACGACACAGACCTGCCCAGCCTGTTGGCCATGCCCCTTCAGGTCGCCCACCAGACGCTGTCTGGCCTGCAGTTTAAAGGCGCCCATGGCCCCGTGGGCGAGCGCTTGCTTGGTGAGATTCAGGCGAGGCTCTCCTTTCTCATCGATGTCGGCCTGTCATACCTGAGCCTTGATCGCGGGGCTGCGACCCTCTCGGGTGGGGAATCCCAGCGCATTCGACTTGCCAGCCAGATCGGTGCGGGCTTGAGCGGGGTCCTCTATGTCCTTGATGAACCCTCCATCGGCCTTCACCAGCGTGACAATGAACGGCTCCTGAGCACCCTAAAAAAACTGCAGGCCCTGGGCAATTCGGTGGTCGTGGTGGAGCACGATGAAGATGCCATCCGTGCAGCTGACATGGTGATTGACATGGGTCCCGGTGCGGGGTCTCACGGGGGAGAGGTGGTGGCACAGGGTTCGCCAGCCGACATCGCCACCGCCGCCGGCTCCTCACCGGCGACTATCTATCGGGTCGTCGAGGCATCGCATTGCCAACACACCGCAGGCCAAGGGGTGAGCGCAGTATTCAGATTCGCGGGGCCCGCGGGCACAACCTTCAGAATCTAGACATCGACATTCCCATCGGACTCATGGTGAGCATCACCGGCGTGTCGGGCAGCGGAAAATCCACGTTAATCAATGAGACCCTTGCGGTGGCAGCGGCACGACAACTCAACGGCGCGCGGGCCCAGCCCGCGGCGGTCGACGCCATCAATGGCCTGGAACACTTCGAGCGCCTTGTCTGCGTTGATCAGAGCCCAATCGGACGAACCCCTCGAAGCAATCCAGCCACCTACACCGGCCTCTTTACGCCCATTCGAGATCTCTTTGCCGGCTCAACGACTGCACGAGAGCGTGGTTACGACAGCGGGCGATTTTCCTTTAATGTCAAAGGTGGCCGCTGCGAAGCCTGCCAGGGAGACGGCCTGGTGAAGGTCGAGATGCACTTCCTGCCAGACCTCTTCGTGCCCTGTGACGTCTGTGGCGGCGCTCGATACAACCGCGAGACACTCGATGTTCGTTATCGCGGCAAGACCATCGCCGAGGTGCTCGGCCTCACAATCTCAGAGGCCCAACAGTTTTTTGCGGCCATCCCAGCGGTCTCCCGCCGGCTCGATACCCTCTCTGAGGTGGGCCTTGGCTACCTCAGGCTCGGCCAGAGCGCCACATCGCTGTCGGGCGGAGAGGCTCAGCGCGTCAAGCTGGCCTGCGAACTCAGCAAGCGCGAGTCTGGAAAGACGCTCTACCTTCTGGACGAGCCCACCACCGGACTGCACTTTCATGACATCGCCCTCCTGCTGACCTTGCTTGGGCAGCTAAGGGATGCTGGCAACACCGTTGTGATCATCGAGCACAACCTTGATGTCATCAAGGTCTGTGACTGGGTCATCGACCTGGGACCAGATGGCGGCATGGAAGGCGGCAGGGTCATCACCCAGGGAACACCGGAGATGGTTGCGGCAGACCCCATGAGCAAGACTGGCCATCACCTTGGCCGTCTGCTGCCGTTAGTTCACCAATCCGCGGCCTAAGACCTGGAGTTGTCCGCTGGTGTTGGCCTTGACCACGAGAAACTCCCCCATCGCCACAGATGAGCCCGTGAGGCTTGAGATGACGACCTGATGCGTCACCCAGACCTCTAACCCCCCTCGATTGCGCGCGACTTCTGCCTTGGCGGCTGCCAGTTGCGCATCTCTGTTGCCATGGCCTTGAAAGAATGAGTTCAGGGCGCTCCACGGCTCCACCGCAATGGCGCCAGCAAATGCTGCGGTCGCCGTGTCGAGGCAGCGGCACCATTGGCTCGACCGGACTCGCTTGGGCCGCAGCCCGTGGCTGACAAGCCACCTGCCGAATCGGGCCGATTGGGCCAGGCCCTCTTGAGAGAGGTTGCGCTGGGTGCTGCAATCATCAAGCCGAAAATGTGCTGGGTCTCCGATCCCAGAGACCGTCTGGGCATGTCGGATCAAGACAATTGCGCCTGGCTCACGCAGTGCAGACAGCACTGCAGGGTCATCTGCTCCGATGGGCTGGGACAGCGCCTGGGCCTGAATCAGGGAAAACACAAGGCCACAGATGATGCCCAAGGGCGTTGCCGATCTCATTGCCCTGCCCGCTCGCCTGTCATCTTCTCCTCCCCCGCACTGTGCTCATCGAGGCAGATCGGACTGCCCCATGAGAAAGGCATCCACCGCACGGGCAACCTGGCGGCCCTCTCGAATTGCCCAGACCACGAGCGACTGTCCACGACGCATGTCCCCGGCGGCAAAGACCTTCGGCACAGAGGTGGTGTAGGCCTTCTCACCCTCTGTGGCCGCCTTCGCATTCCCGCGGCCGTCCTGATCGACACCGAAGGCCTCCAATATGGAGCCAATCGGCGAGACAAATCCCATGGCGAGCAAGACGAGATCAGCGGGCATCACGCGCTCGGTCCCGGGGACCTCTTGCATCTTGCCGTCTTTCCACTGGACCTCGCATGACTTCAAGCCCACCAGTCGACCAGCCTCGCCGATGAATTCCTTGGTGGCCGTGGCAAAGGCTCGATCGCATCCCTCCTCGTGGCTCGATGAGGTCCTCAGTTTGGTTGGCCAGTATGGCCAGACGAGAGACTTGTTCTCCTGTTCAGGGGGCATGGGCATGAGCTCGAACTGGGTCACGCTCTTGGCGCCATGCCGATTGCTCGTGCCCACACAGTCCGAGCCCGTATCGCCCCCGCCGATGACAATCACATGCTTGCCATCCGCACGAAGCTGATCCGTGGGTTGGTCTCCCGCATTGGCCTTGTTTTGCAGTGGCAGGAATTCCATGGCGAAGTGAACACCCTTGAGGTCTCGGCCGGGAACGGGCAGGTCACGGGGTTGCTCTGCACCACCGGACAAGACCACTGCGTCAAACTCCTGCATCAACGCCTTCGGACTGACCGTCTCGGTGGCCCAGTTGGTGACCGTCGTGTTTTTCGGCAGGTCCGCCACGAGGACGCTCGTGCGAAAGACCACACCCTCGGCCTGCATCTGAGACACACGCCGATCGATGTGATGCTTCTCCATTTTGAAGTCAGGAATGCCGTATCTGAGAAGGCCGCCGACGCGGTCGTTCTTCTCAAAGACAGTGACGTCGTGTCCGGCCCGGGCGAGCTGCTGGGCAGCGGCCATGCCAGAGGGGCCTGATCCCACCACAGCCACCCGACGGCCAGTCTTGTGGTCAGGTGGCTTGGGCACCACCCAGCCTTCAGACCAGCCCCGATCAATGATCGCGTGCTCGATGGATTTGATGCCCACCGCGTCGTCGTTGTAATTGAGCGTGCAGGCCGCCTCGCAGGGTGCTGGACAGATTCGACCAGTGAATTCGGGAAAGTTATTTGTTGAATGCAGCACATCAAGGGCCTCACGCCATTGATGTCGATAGACAAGGTCATTGAAATCCGGAATGACGTTATTGACTGGGCAGCCACTATTGCAAAAGGGGATGCCGCAGTCCATGCATCGGGCCGCCTGCGCGCTGGCCTGCTCCGGTGCCAGGCCAATCACAAACTCCTTGTGGTGCTTTAGGCGACTCCGGGGTGCCTCGTGCCCCTCCTCGATTCGCTCGAGTTCCAGAAATCCTGTTGCTTTTCCCATGGTCTGTCCTTAAAGAGGTGATTAAACGCCCACAGCCTGTGGATGGGCCGGTGCGGCTGACATCTGCCGCCCGTGTATCTCGGCCAGCGCCCGCCTGTACTCAGATGGAAAGACCTTGACGAAGCGACTCCTCGCCCGAGACCAATCGTCTAGGATGTCTCGGGCACGGGCGCTTCCCGTCCACCGGAGGTGATCCTCTAGGAGTCGGCGCAGTTGTTGCTCATCGGTGGCGCCGAGGTGCCAGACGGCGGGATCGACCTGCTTGGTCTGATCAGCCTCTGAGAGCACGGGCTCCAACTGCACCATGGCCATGTTGCATCGACTCGCGAATTCGCCATCGACGTCGTAGACATAGGCGATGCCCCCAGACATGCCCGCCGCGAAGTTGCGGCCAGTCTTCCCAAGCACCACAACGGTCCCGCCTGTCATGTACTCGCAGCCATGGTCTCCGGTGCCCTCGACCACAGCGGTGGCACCCGATAGTCGGACCGCAAAACGCTCACCGGCAACGCCGCGGAAGAAGGCCTCACCAGATGTGGCGCCATAGAGCACGGTATTGCCCACCACAATATTGTCGTGGGCCTCCCCTCGAAACTCGATCGACGGTCGAACAACGATGCGGCCCCCAGATAGGCCCTTGCCGGTGTAGTCGTTTGCATCGCCAATGAGATAGAGGGTGATTCCCTTGGCAAGAAATGCGCCAAAAGACTGGCCACCCACGCCCTCGAGTTGGATGTGAATGGTGTCGTCCGCAAGGCCATCTGGATGTCGACGCACCAACTCACCCGACAACATGGCCCCGACCGTTCGGTTCACATTTCGAGCCTGCTCAATAAAGTGGACCTTCTCACCCCGTTCGATGGCCGCCCGGGCCTTCTCGATGAGGCGCAGGTCCAACGCCTTCTCAAGGCCATGATCCTGACGCTGGGTGTGACGCCGGCTGGCAGCATCCAGGCTCCCAGGCGCGGCAAAGAGCCGACTGAAATCCAGGCCCCTGGCCTTCCAGTGCTCGATGCCTCTTCGACTATCAAGGAGGTCAACGCGTCCAACCAGGTCTTCAAATCGAGCGATGCCCAGCTGCGCCATGATCTGCCTGACCTCCTCGGCCACGAAGAAGAAATAATTCACCACATGCTCGGGCTTGCCTTGGAAGCGTTTTCTCAGTTCAGGGTCTTGGGTGGCCACGCCAACGGGACAGGTGTTGAGATGGCACTTTCGCATCATGATGCAGCCCTCGGCCACAAGCGGAGCGGTTGCAAATCCCATTTCATCAGCGCCCAGGAGGGCCGCGATGACGACATCTCGGCCAGTCTTCATCTGACCATCCGCCTGGACTCGAATTCGACTCCTCAGTCCGTTGAGCACCAGGGTCTGCTGGGTCTCGGAGAGTCCGATCTCCCAGGGAGAACCGGCATGCTTAATCGATGACAGGGGCGAGGCGCCTGTGCCGCCGTCGTGGCCGGCGATGACAAGGTGGTCTGCCTTGGCCTTGGCCACCCCTGCGGCAACGGTTCCAACCCCCACCTCGGAGACCAGCTTGACGGAGATGGCTGCCTGGGAGGCCACATTCTTGAGATCGTGAATGAGCTGGGCCAGGTCTTCAATGGAGTAGATGTCGTGATGCGGCGGCGGTGAGATGAGTCCCACACCGGGGACCGAGTGGCGCAGGCTGCCGATGTATTCAGAAACCTTCGGGCCCGGCAGCTGGCCGCCCTCTCCAGGCTTTGCGCCCTGGGCCATCTTGATCTGGACCTGGTCAGCCGAGACCAGGTACTCAGCTGTCACCCCAAAGCGACCAGACGCCACCTGCTTGATCTTCGAGCGCAGGCTGTCGCCATCTCTTAGAGCATAGTCAGATTCAATCTGGGCAGCACCGAGCACTTCGGAGAGCATGGTGCCCGCCTTGATCTTGATGCCCTTCATCTCATCTCGGTAGCGGCGCTTGTCCTCGCCACCCTCACCCGTGTTGGACTTTCCCCCAATCCGATTCATCGCGACTGCCAGGGTGGAGTGGGCCTCTGTTGAGATCGACCCGAGTGACATGGCGCCCGTGGCGAATCGTTTGACGATCTCTGCGGCAGGCTCGACCTCCTCGAGCTCGATGGCCTTGCTGCTGTCGAGCCTAAACTCAAAGAGCCCTCGAAGCGTCATGTGCCGCCTGCTCTGATCATTGATGATCTGGGCGTACTCCTTGTAGGAATTAAAGTTGCCCGATCGCGTCGCATGCTGAAGCTTTGCAATGGCGTCTGGTGTCCACATGTGGGCCTCGCCCCTCACACGCCAGGCATACTCGCCGCCCGCGTCCAACATGGTCGCCAGGAGTGGGTCCTTCCCGAAGGCCGCCCGGTGGGTCCGGATCGCCTCCTCAGCCATCTCAAAGATGCCGATGCCTTCGACGGTGCTGGGCGTTCCTGTGAAATAACGGTTGATGGTTGGCGTGTCAATGCCAATGGCCTCAAAGATTTGGGCCCCGCAGTACGACATGTAGGTTGATATGCCCATCTTGGACATCACCTTGGAGAGGCCCTTGCCGATTGCCTTGATGAAGTTAGAAATCGCCTTTTCTGCGCTGAGGTCGCCACTTAGCCCTGCATGGATGTCGACGATCGTCTCCATGGCAAGGTAGGGGTGGACAGCCTCCGCACCATAGCCGGCCAAGACCGCAAAGTGGTGGACCTCTCTTGCCGATCCAGTCTCGACCACCAGGCCGGCAGAGGTGCGGCGCCCCTCTCGGACCAGGTGCTGGTGGATCGCCGAGAGTGCGAGCAGGGCAGGAATGGCCACCCGGTCCGCGCTGATGTCTCGGTCACTGATGATCAAAATATTGGCGCCCGCTGCAATGGCGTCCATCGCCTCGACGCAGAGTGTCGAGAGCCTTGCCTCAACCCCTTCCTTGCCCCACTGCACTGGGTAGGTGATGTCGATAACCTGGCTGCGAAACTTGCCACGGGTGTGTTGCTCGATCTCGCGCAGCCGGCGCATCGATGCAAAATCAAGGATCGGTTGGCTGACCCCAAGTCGCAGTGGCGGATTGACCTGCTGATGTCGAGCAGATTGGGCTTGGGCCCACAAATGAAACGACATCGATGGCCTCTCGAATGGGACTGATTGGCGGATTTGCGACCCGGGCAAAGAGTTGTTTGAAGTAGTGGTAGAGCGGCTTGTTGCGGTCTGACAAGACTGCCAGGGGAGAGTCGTTGCCCATCATCGAGCCGAGATAGCCTTCACTGGCCTGCGCCATGGGAGCCAGGAGGAACTTGAGGTCCTCTTGGCTGTAAAACTAAAGGCCCGCTGGCGATCATGAGCCACCGCATGTAGCTGGGGCATTTGGTGCCTGGCGCCAGTGGCAGCGGGTTTCAACTGAACATTGTCGATCCACTGCTTACGTGGACTCTGGCGAGAGGCTGGCTTTACCGCGTGATTCGTGCCTAACGCTGGCAATATTCTTCGCTTAAGGCCACATTTTTGCAAACGATCTACCCCGGATATAGTATCGCCGACTGGAGAGCATGATCGCCAGGTCACCGATGGCATCGAGACGGGCGAAGACCATTTCGACCGAGGGTCGCCCTGATCTGACGGCTATCCGTAAAGACGATCGAGGCTGGGCCATCCCAGGGTTCCACCATCGACGCGTGATATTCGTGTGCGCTCCGGCGGCCCCGCTCGTCCATGGTGGTGTGCTGCTCCCAGGGCTCGGGAATCATCATCATGACGGCATGGGCGAGCGGGTACCCCGCTGCCACGAGCAACTCGAGGCAGTTGTCAAAGGTTGCGGTGTCGGATTGGCCGGGAAAGCTAATCGGATAGAGCTTCTGGAGATCAGCCCCCAGGACGGGCGAGGCCATGACGCCCTCACGCGCCCGCATCCAGTTGTGGTTGCCTTTGACGGTGTTGATCTCGCCGTTGTGGGCCACCATGCGGTAGGGGTGAGCGAGGGGCCATTCAGGAAAGGTATTGGTCGAGAAGCGTTGATGGACCAGTGCAAGGGCCGACTGGCACTGCGGGTTAGAGAGGTCTTTAAAGTAAATCCCCACCTGATCGGCCAGCAGGAGCCCCTTGTAGACAATCGTTCGGCTCGACATGGAGGCAACGTAGTACTCCTGACCATGCTGGAGCCGAAGGGACTGGATCGCACTCGAGGCGGTCTTGCGGATGACGTAGAGCTTGCGCTCGAGCGCATCCTGCACCACGACATCGGGTCCACGACCAATGAAGATCTGTCGAATGAGAGGCTCTTTTGCCCTTACCGTCGGGGACATCGGCATCTCAGCGTTGGTGGGGACATCTCGCCAGCCCAGCACAACCTGGCCCTCTGCCACAACAGCCCGCTCAAGGGCTCGCTCGCAGGCCAGGCGAGAGGCCCGCTCCTTGGGTAGGAAGACCATCCCCACCCCGTATTCACCCTGGGGGGGAAGTGCCACCCCCTGACGAGACATCTCCTCTCGCAAGTGGGCATCTGGGACCTGGATCAAGATGCCGGCCCCATCACCCATCAGTGCGTCTGCGCCAACCGCACCACGATGGTCGAGGTTTTTGAGGATCAGGAGGCCTTGTTCAACGATGGCGTGAGACTTGCCCCCCTTGATGTGCGCCACAAAGCCGACCCCGCAGGCATCGTGCTCATAGGAGGGATCGTAAAGACCAGTCGCGTCCATGGTGGGGCTCCTCTTTAAATGCATGTCGAGCCGCAGATTATCCAAGGCGCGGGCCATAAGATCAAAGCTGAAATCCCCTTGACGCGCTTTGGTGGCCGTTATTAATTGGGGTCAGAGCAAATTAATAACGCTCTGATCCGCCAGCGTTGTTTTATTGGGGACAGATCGGTCGGTGCCCAAGTGATCAAGGCCCAATTGATTGGGGCCCAATTGATGAGGGCCCGATCGCCTCCTTGGTCGGCCGCCCACGAGGCCGGATGACCCACTCAGACTGCTCAGCCGGGTCAAGGCGCGCCCAGATGTCCTGGCCCAGCAGCGGCCATCCCAAGGAGAGGCCCCTGCTGATCCCCTCCAAGGCGGCCGGGGCAAGGGGTTCGCGCAAGAGCCCCTTGAAGGCGGCCTCACGCTCAAATGGGGTGTTTCCCAGAGACCAATATCCCTCGATGAGCTTGAGGTTGGCCAACCGAGACGCCTGTTGCTGCCCCGCCAGGCGGGGGGTGCTTGACCAGGGCCAATCCAGCGGGTCTGCGCAGAGGCCTGCTCGAACAGACTGCCAAGCCATCCAGACCAAGACATCAAGGCCATGAGAGGCTGGATCGACCCAATAACTCCGATAACGGCCGGCCCAGGGCGTTCCGGTTCGACGCCATCGCGCGTTGAAGCGGCGAACGTATCGACGCCCCACCTGTTGAACAACGTCAGCCATGGCCCGAGGCCGTTGCGGGGTCACCAGCCAGTGGGCCTCTCGGCCAATGACTGTCCAGCCATGGACAAACAGACCCAGACCGAGCGCCGCCTCGAGGAAGATCTGCTGGTAGGCCTGGCGATCATCTGCATCAAGGCAGAACGACTCATCGCCGTGCCCCGACTGGGCCAAGTGATAACTGCGGCCTGCCACCACCTGTCGAGGGCGCCTCGCCATCGTGGCCTTCGCGTTAGCCCTGCTGGCTTAGCGAGATCGCCTCGATCACGAGGTGCTCGGCCACCGGCCGGAGTTCTGCATCACCAATGCCCTTGAGCACAATGTAGCGGGGTTGCCCGGCCGAGGCTTTTTTATCGTGGGCCATCCATTGGAGATAGGCCTGCGGCGTCCAGGGTGGGGGCATCACGGGCAGGCCAGCTGCCGCCACCAATCGGTTGATGCGTGCAGACTCTCTGGCAGAGAGTTGACCCAGCCGTTGCGAGAGACAGGCCGCCATGACCATTCCGCAGCCCACTGCCTCCCCGTGCAGCCAGGTGCCAAAGCCCATCCCGGCCTCAATGGCATGACCAAACGTGTGGCCAAAATTGAGGATGGCCCGCCGTCCTGACGACTCACGTTCATCCTGCGAAACGACCATGGCCTTGATCTCGCAGGAGCGTTTGACGGCGTGGGCCAGGGCACTGGGGTCTCTGGCCCGCAGCGCAGGCATCGAGGCCTCCAGCCATTCGAAAAAATCAAGGTCGAGGCTCGCGCCGTATTTAATGACCTCGGCAAGGCCAGCAGCGAGCTCTCGCTCCGGCAAGGTCTTGAGGACTTCCATGTCAATGACCACTGCCTTGGGCTGATGGAAGGCCCCAATCATGTTCTTGCCCAGGGGGTGGTTGACCCCAGTCTTGCCGCCAACAGACGAGTCCACCTGAGACAGCAGTGTTGTGGGCACTTGAATGAAGGACACACCACGCTGATAGCAGGCAGCAGCAAATCCCGCCATGTCACCCACAACGCCTCCGCCAAGCGCCAAGAGGGTGGCGCCCCGCCCCAGGTGCCTTGACATCAGGGCATCAAAGACGGTGGTCAATGTGGTCATCGTCTTGTGCGACTCGCCATCGGGGAGCGTCACCAAAAGGGCGTCATGGCCGAGGCCCTCGAGGGCTTTTAAGACGATTGGCGCATAGAGCGGGCCAACCGTTTCGTTGGTGATCACCGCAACCTGCTGACCCCCGATGACCTGCCGCCAGAGGGCTGGCTGCCCAAGCAGCCCCTCACCAATCAAGATTGGATAACTGCGCTCACCCAAGGCCACAGTCAGATCGGCCCTCAGCCCGGCAACGGCCTGCATGGCGTCAGTCATCATGCGTTCTCCGACAGGGGCCTGAAAAGCCCCTCATCAATGAGGCGTGCCTCAATCTGGTTGATAACCTGCGTCAAGGAGCCTTTTGTGCTCGACACCACAAGATCAGCGAGTCGCCGGTAGATCGGGTCTCGCAACGCGTGAAGCTCATCGATCTTGGCCCTCGGATCGTCGGATTGGGTGAGAAGGGGTCGAGATTGGTCAGTCTTCAGACGCGTCCAGAGGAGTCGAGGTTCGGCCTCAAGATAGACAACAAAGCCCCTTGATAAGAGCGTCTGATTCTGAGGGTCCATGGGTGCGCCACCACCCGTCGTCACGACCAGGCCCTCCTGGGCCATCAACTCCTCGACAACCTTGGCCTCCCGACGCCGAAATCCCTCTTCTCCTTCGACCTCAAAGATCACTGCCACCGAGGTGCCGCAGCGCTGCTCGATTTCTTGGTCTGTGTCCACCATGGGCCGACCAATCCGCTGGGACAGACGCCGACCGACGGTGGTCTTGCCTGCCCCCATCAGGCCGATGAGAACGATGTTCTGAAGGGGCTTCATCTTCGAGGGATGAGTCTATCAGGCGATACACTTGGTGCTGTATGCGTCTGCTCCTCAACGCCATCGCCGTGGCGCTCTCTGGTCTCATCGCCCTTGTGGGCTTGGTGGGGCTGGTCTGGGCATTGGCCGTGCCTCGGCTACCAGAGGTCCTCGCCCTGACCGATTACCGGCCCAAGCTGCCGCTTCGGATCATGACCGCTGATGGCGTCTTAATTGGCGAGTTCGGCGAGGAGCGCAGAAGCGTTGTTCGCTTCAATGAGGTGCCCCGATCCCTCATCGATGCCATCCTCGCCGCAGAGGACGACCGTTTTTTCGAACACAGTGGCATTGATGTCCAGGGGATCTTTCGCTCGGCTGGCGCAAACCTCCTGACAGCGAGTCGGGCCCAGGGTGCAAGCACCATCACCATGCAGGTCGCCCGCAACTTCTACCTCTCGTCAGACAAGACCTTTCTGCGAAAACTCTACGAGGTGATGCTTGCATTTCGGATCGAGCAACAACTGACAAAGTCTCAGATTCTTGAGTTGTACATCAATCAGATCTTCCTCGGACGCCGAGCCTATGGGTTTGCCTCAGCAGCGCAGATCTATTTTGGCAAGCCGCTCCAACGCCTCACCATTGCAGAGGCCGCCATGCTTGCCGGGCTGCCCAAGGCGCCCTCAGCCTTTAACCCGGTCGTCAACCCAAGGCGCGCCAAGGCTCGGCAGGAATACATCCTAGGCCGCATGCGAAAGCTTGAGATGATTAGCGACGGCCAGTTTGTGAGGGCCATGAAGGAGCAACTCAGGGTCATTGGCCGAAGCGACGACTACAGCATCAATGCAGCCTACCTCTCGGAGATGGTTCGCCAACAGCTCTTTAGTGAATTCCAGGAGGCCGCCTACAGCCGCGGGCTCACGGTCTTTACCACCATCCGAGCCGATGAGCAGCGAGCCGCCCACTCCGCGCTGCGAAATGCGCTCATTGAATTCGATCGTCGCCAGGGCTGGCGTGGGCCAGAGGGCCGGCTGGTCCTGCCCTCTGGCAGGGCCGAGGAGATAGAGGATGCGGTCGAGGATGCCCTCTCGGATCGACCAGACAGCGATGGGCTCTTCACAGCTGTTGTAATGAGCACCCTTGGCCAGGAGGTTCGAGTGATGCGGCCTCGCGGCCGCGAGTTCGTGATCAATGCGGCCGGACTCAACTTCGCCGCCAAGGGGCTCGAGGCCAATGCGCCGGCCAATCTGAAGGTCAGCCGAGGCGCCATTGTGCGCATCGCCCTGATGCCCAGCGGCGAGTGGGAACTGACCCAGGTTCCCCAGGTCGAGGGGGCCTTTGTGGCCCTCCAGAATGACACCGGTGCGGTGCGTGCATTGGTGGGAGGGTTTGACTTTCGACGCAGCAAATTCAACCACGTTACCCAGGCCTATCGCCAGCCGGGCTCCACCCTCAAGCCCTTTATCTATGCGGCAGCGCTTGAACGGGGTTATTCCGGCACCACGCTCATCAACGATGCACCTGTGACCTTCGATCCCGGCATCACAGGCGGACAGGAGTGGAATCCAAAGAATTACGATGGCATCTACGAGGGTCCGATCAGCCTTCGGCAGGCCCTGGCCAGGTCAAAGAACATGGTGTCCATTCGGCTGCTGCACGCCATTGGGCCGCGTGTTGGCCAGAATTACCTCAGTCGCTTTGGCTTTGAGTCCTCTAAGAACCCTCCCTATCTGACGCTTGCCCTAGGGGCCGGTGGCGTGACACCGATGCAGATGGCCACGGGATACACGGCATTTGCAAACGGGGGGTATCGCATCACGCCCTACTTCATCGATCGCGTCATCGACGAGCACGGAAACCTTCTCTCGCGCAGTGAGCCCGCGCGAGCCGGTGGTGATGCCCCCCGCATCATCGACGAACGCTACGCCTTCATCACGCACACCCTGCTGCAGGATGTGGTGAGATCGGGCACCGCCCGTAAGGCCCTCTCCCTTGGCCGATCAGACCTCGGGGGCAAGACTGGGACCACCAACGATGCCCAAGACGCATGGTTTGCTGGCTATCACAGCCAGTTCTCGGCCGTGGCCTGGATCGGCTATGACCAGCCCCGCTCTCTGGGCGAGCGTGAGACGGGGGGTGGCCTTGCATTGCCAGTCTGGATCTCCTTCGTGGCCGAGACCAGCAAGCGCATCGCGCAGGTGGCACGCCCCGTGCCGGCTGGGGTGATCCGACTCAACAATGAGTTTTATACGACCGCAAACCTTCCTGGGGTTGGGGTCGAGACCCTCGGCTTTGTGTTGGGCGATGCTCCCAGCGACTTCACCCCAGACCCGCCCTCGAACAACTAGCCAAGGTCTAGGCCGCTGAGCGCGCTGGCATGGGCCAGGAGAATGGGCTCAAAGAGGCCCTGACCGCGCGTGTCCTCCCAACGCGAATCCCGCCACACAAAGTGGTGGGCGCCTCGAGACGAGGCAAGCCATAGCTGTTGGGTTGGCGCCTGCGCATTGACGATGATTTTCTGACCTGACTCCAACTCCACCTCGAGCACCGGGCCATTGCGCTGACATTCGATGCTGAGGTCGTGCTCTGTGTTCCAGCGGTCCACAGCGTCTTCGAGCCAGCGAAAGGCTGCCTCAATTTTTTGAAAGTAGTCAGTTTCGTTCATACTCTTCGCATGTCTTCGTTAAACCGACAATCCAGTCATAGGCCCAGTCACAGGTCCATCCGTAAGCCTAACCGCAGGACCCTCTTGCAGGGACTTGCGACCCTTCGCGCCATCGGATTCTCTGCCTGCATCGTCCTTGCCGGCTGCGGGCAAAAGGGGCCCCTCATGATGCCCACCCCACAGTATCCTGCACCCCCAGCCTCTGCCCCACCCGCCTCTGCCCTGCCCAATCCGTGAGTCTTGAGTCTGATATCTTGCCCGCCTCGTTTGGGCGACGCTCGACAGGCGAGTTGGCATGCGAGGGGACCCCCCTGTCGGCAATCGCCAAGGCCCACGGCACGCCCCTCTACCTCTACTCGGCTCGGGCAATTCGCGAGGCGTATCAAGCCTTCTCCTCTGCCCTACCTGCTCAGAGCACCCAGATTTGTTATGCCGTAAAGGCCAACCCCACACTTGGCATCCTAGACCTGCTCGCTCGCGAGGGAGCCGGTTTCGATATTGTCTCTGAGGGCGAGCTCTTTCGAGTTCTAAAGGCTGGTGGGCAAGCCGCTCGATGTGTGTTTTCTGGGGTGGGCAAGAGAGATCACGAGATCGTCGAGGCACTCAAGCTCGGGGTCGGATGCATCAACGTAGAGAGCGCAGACGAGTTGCATCGCCTCTCGGCCCTTGCCAGCGGGCTGCAGCGGGTCGCACCAGTGTCCATTCGCATCAATCCTGATATTGATTCCCTGACCCATCCCTACATCTCGACGGGCCTGAAGGAAAATAAGTTTGGCGTGCCAGTCGAGCAGGCCCTGGGGGTCTATCAGCTCGCACAGTCTCTTCCCGGGCTCAAGGTCCTCGGGGTCGATTGCCACATCGGCTCGCAGATCACCTCGCTGTCGCCCTTCTTAGACACCACGGATCGGGTCCTCGCCTTTGTCGATGAACTCTCTGCTGCGGGCATTTCAATTGATCACATCGATCTTGGCGGTGGGCTTGGCATCTGCTATCACGATGAGACACCCCCCTCGGCAGGCGCCCTCCTCAAGTCGGTCGCCTCTCGCGTCGCAGCCTGGGCGAGCGCAAGAAATCGTCCGCCGCCCAAGCTTGTCTTTGAGTTTGGCCGAGCCATTGTTGGGCGTGCCGGGGTGCTGCTCACCGAGGTCGTCTTTCTCAAGCCTGGTGACACGAAGAATTTCGCCATCATTGACGCCGGCATGAACGACCTCTTGAGGCCCAGCCTCTACGAGGCATGGCACGAGGTCTTTGCGGTCAAGTTAGATTCCCGAGAGCCGCAGCGTCAGTGGGACCTCGTCGGTCCGGTCTGCGAGAGCGGGGACTGGCTTGCCCGTGACCGTGGCCTGTCTCTCTCTCAGGGAGACCTCCTTGTGTTGGCCTCAGCAGGCGCTTACGGCTGCTCCATGGCCTCGAACTACAACAGTCGCCCCCGTCCGGCGGAGGTCCTCGTCGAGCAAGACGGCACGCATCGCGTCATTCGCCTTCGAGAGTCCCTCGACGACTTGATCCGCGGCGAGACCGTCTGAGCCATACAATCAAGAGAAGAGTGCCGGCCGCGATGGCGGGCTCGAGGTAGTCGTTTTTTCCTGATTTATGCAGTGCATAGTGCAGCAGTGCAAGGCCCACAATTGGCCAGATGAGCTGATGCAGTCGCTTCCAGCCTGCCCCGAGCCTGAGCATGCTGCGCCGATTGGATGTCCACGCCAAGGGCACCATCAGCAGCAGGGCCAACAATCCAACGGTGACAAAAGGACGTCGAAATGCGTCTTCCAGGAGCGGTTGCCAGGTTGCGTCGTGTTCAAACTGGGCATAGGCCAGCAGGTGAATCAAGGCATATGCAAACGCCCAGAGTCCCAACATGCGACGGCTCTGCAGGATCCCAGGCCACCAGGCACGGTTCAAGACCGGCAGCAGGAGGACCAGCCAGAGAATCAGCAAGATTTGACGGCCAAGGCCTCGCAGGATCTCCTCCTGCGGGTTGGCCCCCAGCGCATCGAGCCAAATCCGCGCCAGGAGCTCCAGGAGTGGGCCCGCCGCCCAACACCAGAGGCATACGAACAATGCCCTAGTAAAAACGGCGCAGGTCCATCCCGGTGTAGAGCGAGGCCACTGACTCGGCGTAGCCGTTAAACGGTAGGGTCGGTCGGCGAGCGCTGAGAAGCCCATCCTCGCCGATCCGACGCTCTGTTGCCTGAGACCAACGTCGATGAGGCATTGCCGGGTTCACGTTGGAATAAAAGCCATACTCCTGCGGCGCGGACGTCACCCAGCTCGTCCGAGGTTCCTGTTCTTGAAAGCGAATTCGCACGATTGATTTGCTGCTTTTAAAGCCGTACTTCCAGGGCACCACCAGGCGCACTGGAGCACCATTCTGTGGGGTGAGCTCGCGGCCGTAGAGTCCGAAAGACAAGAGGGTCAGAGGGTGCAGTGCCTCGTCTAAGCGAAGGCCCTCCTGGTAGGGCCAGTCCAGCACGGGCGAGCGCAGCCCCGGCATCATCGAGGGGTCGGCCAGCGTCGTAAATGAGATGTATTTGGCCGAACCCAGGGGCTGCACCCGCCTGATCAGGGCCGACAGGCTATAGCCCACCCAGGGAATCACCATCGACCAGCCCTCGACGCAACGCATCCGGTAGATGCGCTCCTCCATCGGGGCAATCTTTAACAGGTCTTCAAGGTTGATGGTCTGTGGTTTTCCCACAAGGCCATCAACCTCGATGGCCCATGGGCGCGTCTTAAGACGAGAGGGCGCATGGCGGGCGGGATCGGACTTGCCCGTCCCAAACTCATAAAAATTGTTATAGGTTGTGACATCACCCCACGGGGTTGGCTTTTCCATGATCACCGGACCAGCTGGCTTGGCTGGCAGCAGCGGCGGTTTTGCCGCACTGGCCCAGAGGGGGTGGGACGACATCGTCCCCGAACCGAGCAACAAGCCTGCGGCCGTCAGGCGACGGCGCTGCAGGGCCCAGTCAGGGGTGATGGCATGCTCAAGACCCGCCCCACTGAGGAGGTGGCGAGCATCAGAGCGCGCCATATGAATGCAATCCCGAGAGGAACATGTTGACGCCAAGGAAAGCAAAGCCAGTGATCAGCAGGCCCACCAGAGACCAATAGGCAGCAAACTGGCCTCTTAGGCCCTTCATCAGTCGAAGGTGCAGCCAGGCAGCGTAGTTCAACCAGACAATCAGGGCCCAGGTCTCCTTTGGATCCCACTGCCAATAGGTGCCCCAGGCCTCCGCCGCCCAGAGGGCGCCGAGAATGGTTGCAATCGTGAAGAAGGCAAAGCCAATCGCAATGGCCCGATACATCACGTCATCGAGAATCTCGAGTGATGGCAGCGACTCAGCGATCCGATGTCTCAGGGCAATCACACCGCCGACAAAGACCATTGAGGCGCCAAAGTAGACGGCCCAGAAGTCGGAGAAACCCGACCGGCTAAATGCGAGCGGCTCAAGACAGAGGAGCACACCGAGCACGAAGAGGGGGGCCAAGGCCTTCCAGTTTGTGGCCGCAGCATTGACCTTGATGAGGTAGGCAAATGCCACCATGGCCGCAATTGAGAAGGTCCCGTAGCCGACGAAATTTGCAGGCACATGGATCTTCATCCACCAAGATTGCAGGGCTGGGACGAGCGGCTGTATCTCATGGGCAGACCGAGTTGCCGTATACCAGAGCAGGAATGCAACCGCAGCAACGATGATCAGCGAGACAAAGGCGCCCATGCTGCGAGTTCGATAGCGCTGCTCGTAGTAGAGATAAAACATTGCGGTCATGACCGCAAACAAGACAAAGACCTCGTAGAGGTTGCTCACTGGGATGTGACCCACATCGGGGGAAATCAGGTAAGACTCATACCAGCGGACCAGCAGCCCAACGAACCCCATGACGCAGGCGGCCCATGTCATGACGGAACCCGCCCACAGGGCTGTGGCGCCCCGAGTCAGGATGCCTCCCCAATAAGACACGCAACCCATGAGGAACAAGGCAGACATCCAGAGGATGGCGGTCTGAGAACTGAGGAAATACTTGAGCACGAAGTTGGTCTCCGTGCGCGCGATGTCGCCGGCATACGCGGAGATGCCCAGCAGGGCCAGAACAGCAGAACCCAACAGATAAGGCCTCAGGGCTGGCCAGAGCCAACCGAGGTAGGCGATGCTGGGCACGCAAGACCAGAGAATGACCTTCTCGTAGATGTCCATGAAGTCGCCGTAGCGCTGCACAGAAAAGGCCGCCCCCAGGGCAAGCAGGACGGTAAAGCCGACGTCCCAGATTTGAAGGCGCCCACCGCCGACAGGGGTGAGTTCGGCCGATGAGAGTGGCTCCATGGCGGTTGTGTTCATGGTGCTTTTCCTGTGGGATGGGAGGTTAAGTCAAGCTCAAGGGATTTAAATTCTCTTTCAAACTCAAGGGATTGCCGTGGGGAGGATGCCGCCACCCGAACGGCCTGCCCGTCGGACTCGGTTTTCAGCCAGATCCAGACACGACGCTCCTGCACATAGAGCATGGCGAAAATTCCAAGCACCAGCAAGAGACACCCCAGGTAGACCGTTGACTGCCCGGGAGACCGAGTGACCTGAAAGACGGAGGCCTTGACCTCTTGGAAATCCTTGAGGGTCACCAGCAGCGGTGTCTCCAGGAGCTTGGCATCGCTGTAAGCCGTCAGGGCTCTCTGGGCGAAGGTCTGGCTCTCATCTGTGGCCTGGAGTCGCGGCAGACCGTCGCGCTGTCTGGCGGCCTGCCAGAGCTCCCAGAAGGCCCCACTGAGCATCCTCACCACGACATCTGCTGCCTTCTCACGCTCAGCCTCTGGGACCGTCTGCTCCATGATGGTGGCCAGGTTGGTCAGTCCGCCTTGCGCGATTGCGTCGAGCGCCTTGAGGGCGCTCTGAGCCAGAGGCTCCTGTAGGTTACCTGGGGCAGCCGCCCGAGCAAAGGCAGCAGCAGCGGCTACTCGGGCAGACGCGTCATCCATGGCAGCGCGAATTCTCAGGAACTCGGTGAGCGAATCGTCTGGGTCTGCTGGAATCCTCAGATACCGAAAGGACTCGTCTGGAGACTCCCGCATGCCGGTGAGGAAAACACGGTTGCCCTCGAGCTCAAAGGGCAGCATGTAGCTGTGGTACTCCCTTGCCTGACCGGCACCATCGCGCAGCTTGTAATTAAAGCTTGGGCCCACGTTTTGCAGGCTTGCATTTTTCTCATTGTTGACGGCTGGAGACAGCACAGAGGCCACATGCTCGCGAAAGGCGTCTGTCCTGCCGGGCCCATCGGAGAGGCTCTCGACATTGATGGGCTTAAAGCCGTTGACCTCCAGATCCATTGTGTCTCGACCCCCCCGCAAGGGGGCGGATTGCCCCACTTTTAGATCGATGTTGAGTGGCTCACGAGATAAGCCAGCAATTGGGTGGGCCAGCAGTTGAAGTGCCGATCCACCGTCATCAAAGCTCGACTGATAGATGGCCACCCCTTTGTGAATCAGGGGTTTATTGACTTCAATGGTGGTGGTCTTGACCTCTCCGGTCTGTTTGTCTCGAAGGATGACATCGCTGGCAAAGAGCTTTGGCATGCCAGTGGTGTAGTACTCCACTCGGAAAGCCTTGAGCTCGAGTTCGAAGGGCAGGTCTAGAAGAAAGGCCCCGTTGGGCTGATTGATCACAGCGAGGTCAGAGCGCTCACCCTCTGGGATGAGGAGATTGGCCCGATAGGTTGGGGTGGACTGCGGCAGCTTGGAAGAGGCTGGAACAGTCTCGTTGGTCAGGGTGGCCAGCTCGACGGGCGTTTTATCCCACCACCATGCCATGACCTTGGTGGGAACCTCGCTGTCGAGCAGCCCGCCAAGGGAGATCACCACAATTGCCAGGTGGGCGGCGATGTAGCCCAGGCGGCCTGCTCCGCCCTTTTTAGCAACCATGACGGGCATGCCTGCGGCAGCCCCGTCTGGCTCTCGAACGCTGTAGCCTTTTTGACGCAGCCACTGGCCGATGGCCTCGACCTGGGCGGCTGCCTTGTCAACCGTCACAGCCTGAAGGGCGAATCGTTGACGAAAGGCCGGAAAGGCAGAGTCCCTCACCTGCATGCGCCAGGCCCGGGCCTCTTTGATCATCTTGGGGGTGTTTCGCGTCACGCACAGGCTGGTCGAGGCCAACATCAGGAACATGACCAGTAGAAACCAAGGCGCGTTGTAGACCCTAAAGAGATCGAGACTTGAAAAGACCTCTGCCCAGAAGGCCCCAAACTGATTGACGTAGTTAATTGGGGGGGCATTCTGCGCGACGATCGTGCCAATCGCGCTGGCAATGCAGACAATGGTGAGGGCGGAGATGGCAAAGCGCATGGAACTCATCAGTTCCACGAGATCCCTGAGCCAGGCCGCTCCAGATTTGAGTTCAAGCCCCGTCGTGCGGGCCTGGAGGGCCTCTCGGTCGAGGACCTCCTCGGAGGAAACGGACTTAACGGAGCCCAGCGACGTAGACAGAGACGGCCTCGATTTCGCGATCAGACAGCAAGGCTGAGATGGACATCATCTGTGCACTGTTGGCGCGCTGTCCAGACCGAAATGCAACAAGCTGGGCCTTGGTGTACTCGGCATGCTGGCCGGAGAGCCGCGGATACGCCGCGGGAATGCCTGAGCCGTTGGGGGCGTGACAGCCCACGCAGGCCGCAATGTTTTTCTGAGGCACCCCTCCTCGGTAGATGCTCTGCCCAAGGGCCACGAGCTCCTTGTCCTGCGCATAACTGGGTTTGATGGCTTGGGCTGCATAGAAGGCCGAGACATTGCGGATGTCTTCCTCCGAGAGGGTGGAAGCAAGGCCCGTCATGATGGCGTTTTCGCGTTCAGCCTTGGTGGCGCCTGGCTTGACTTGATAGTTGTTTAGCTGCTTGGCGATGTAGGCCGCATGCTGGGCAGCAAGAATAGGGTTAGAAGGGATGACGCTATTGCCATCTACGGCGTGGCAGGCGGCGCAGGCGGCGCCAGCGATGGCCTGACCTTTTGAAATATCGGCCTTGGGTGCGGTCGACGGGCCGGCCGCCATGGCAAACGGTGAGAGGGCCAAGGCCATGACGACGGGGGCTGCCGCTAAGAGACGACGAAGGCGTGGGCTGGACATGTCAAACTCCATTGATGGTGGGGTTGCGATAATCCCCTAGTTTAGAACATCCGACCCGATTGCAAGCCTTGACCACTCCGCCCCCCGGCCCTCTCTTACGGTCACTCCAGGGTGACCAGACCGCCCAAGAATCGCCCAGCCTTGCGAGGCTTTTGGCCGAGGTGGCGTTTCTGCAGAGTGCCGCCAAAGTCACTGAGTTGCCAGGCGCCGACGTGCCCGAGATTGCAATTGCCGGAAGAAGCAACGCTGGAAAATCGACAGCACTCAATGTGCTGTGCCAACGCCGTAAGTTGGCATTCGCTAGCAAGACTCCTGGCAGGACACGACTCATCAACTTATTTGCGCTTTCATGCTTGGAACAAGATGTTGGACGCCTGGTTGACCTTCCTGGCTATGGCTATGCCAAGGTGGATGCCCAGACCCAGCGTCGCTGGAAGGCCGAACTCAGCCGCTATCTTGAGAGTCGCCCAAATCTGGTGGGCCTGATTCTTGTGAGCGACATCCGTCATGCCCTTGGCCCATTGGACCAGCAGATGCTCAATTGGTTCGGACCCCGTGGGCTGCCGCTTCACATCCTGCTGACCAAGGCTGATAAGTTCAATCGCCAGGACCAGACAAAGGCCCTTCAGGCTGCCAAGACACTCATCGAAGCAGCGGGCAGCAGCTGGGGCGGGCCCGTTACAGTGTCCGTATTCTCAGGGCTCAAGCGCACCGGCCGTGACCCGGTTCTTGAGCGCATCAGCGAGTGGCTGCGCCTCGGCTCAGACATCTCAGACAGCTCAGACAGCTCAGGCAGCCCAGTCCAACCGTCCATTTCCTAGGAGTCCGATATGCCCCTGCACGCAGCCGCCATGTCTCATTTCCCAGCCGCCCGTCATCGTCGCAATCGCCGGGATGACTGGTCGCGCTCACTGGTCCAGGAACATCGACTGAGTGTGAGAGATCTGATCTACCCCATGTTTGTCGTCGAGGGGCGCGACCGCTCTGAGGCGGTGGCCTCGATGCCGGGCGTTTCTCGCCAGAGCATCGACCGACTCATCCCATCTGCAACCCGGGCGGCAGAACTTGGCATTCCCCTGCTCGCACTCTTCCCCGTGATTGATCCATCGGCCAAAGACCCCAGCGGCATGGAGTCCTTCAACCCAGAGGGTCTGATCCCCCGGGCGGTCAGGGCCATCAAGGCGGCCTGCCCAACGATTGGGGTGATGACCGATGTGGCCTTGGATCCCTATACCAGTCACGGCCAGGACGGTGTGATCGATCAGCAGGGTAGGATCCTCAATGACGAAACGGTCTCCATCCTCTGCAAGCAGGCCGTCATGCAGGCGCAGGCTGGGGTGGACGTGGTCGCGCCGTCGGACATGATGGATGGACGAATCGGGGCGATACGACAGGCCTTTGAGGCGGAGCTGCTCATCCACACCCGAATCATGTCGTATGCCGCGAAATATGCCTCTTGTTTTTATGGCCCATTTCGCGAGGCCGTGGGCTCGGCCGGCAGCCTCGGAAAGTCCGACAAAAAGACCTATCAGATGGATCCCGCCAATGGCGAGGAGGCCTTTCGAGAGGTCGGTCTCGACATCGCTGAGGGTGCCGACATGGTGATGGTCAAGCCTGGCCTGCCCTATCTCGATGTGGTCTATCGAATCAAGCAGGCCTTTGGGATGCCCACCTTTGCCTATCAGGTCAGCGGGGAATACGCGATGATGAAGGCGGCAGCAGCAAATGGATGGCTCGACGAGGAGCAGGTTGTCATGGAGTCCCTGCTCTGCTTTAAGCGAGCCGGTGCCGACGGTGTGCTGACGTACTCGGCACTCGATGCGGCAGGTGGCTCCGCCGCCGCTGGCGAGCTTACTGCCGGCCTGCGCAGCCTCTGAGGTCTCCGGGCGATCGACCAACTCCATGAGGGCCATTGGGGCATTGTCTCCCTGGCGAAAACCCCATTTGAGGATTCGGCAGTAACCGCCCGGCCGACTGGCATAGCGCGGGCCGATCTCCTCAAAGAGCTTGATGACAATCTCACGATCCCGAAGCCGATTAAAGGCCAGTCGCTTGTTGGCAAGGCTTGGCGTTTTACCGATGGTGATCAGGGGCTCGACCACCTTTCGCAGTTCCTTGGCCTTGGGCAACGTGGTCTTGATTGCCTCGTGTCGCAGGAGTGCATTTGCCATGTTTCGAAACATGGCTGTTCTGTGGCTAGAGGTGCGGTTGAGCTTGCGCAGGCCATGACGGTGACGCATGAAATATCTCCTTGGTGTTTAACGTTCGATACCGGCCGGGGGCCAGTTCTCTAATTTCATGCCAAGGGTCAGGCCACGGGAGGCCAGAACCTCTTTGATCTCGTTGAGCGACTTTCGGCCCAGGTTCGGCGTCTTGAGGAGTTCATTCTCAGTGCGCTGAATGAGGTCTCCGATGTAATAAATGCTCTCTGCCTTCAGACAGTTTGCAGATCGGACCGTGAGTTCCAGGTCGTCGACTGGTCGCATGAGCATGGGGTCCACCTGGGAAGACCGACTCGCCTCCGCAATTGGCTCGCCACCCTCGAGCGCAGCAAATACCGTGAGTTGCTCAACCAGAATACGGGCCGACTGCCGGACCGCATCTTCCGGATCAATCACACCATTTGTCTCGACCTCAATGACGAGCCTATCGAGGTCCGTCCGCTGCTCCACGCGGGCGCTCTCAACGGCATAGCTCACCCTACAGACCGGCGAGAAAGAGGCATCGAGCACGATGCGGCCAATGGAGCGGGTCGACTCATCGCCGATGTCTCGCAGGGTTCCTGGGACATAGCCCCGACCCTTCTCAACACGGGCCTGCAGCTCCAGACGGACATCATCCGAGAGGTTGGCAATCACATGGTCGGGATTGAGGACGGTGACATCGTGTGGGAGGTCAAAGTCAGCCGCTGTGACAACGCCTGGGCCCTGCTTGCGCAGCGACAGGAGAACATCCGCCCGGCCTTCGAGGCGAAAGACAACACCTTTGAGATTTAGGAGGAGATCGACGACGTCCTCTTGAACACCTTCAATCGTGGAGTACTCGTGGACAACCCCTGCAATCTGGACCTCGGTTGCGGCGTAACCCTCCATGGACGATAGGAGCACGCGACGCAAGGCATTGCCAAGCGTGTGGCCAAATCCGCGCTCAAAGGGCTCCATCACGATCTTGGCGGTGTGGCCACCCAATGGCTCGACTTCAATGATACGGGGCTTGAGAAAAGCGTTCAGCATGTGATTCCTTGTCAATCGTAACGATTAGCGGGAGTAGAGCTCAACGATCAGACTCTCGTTGATTTCGGCTGAGATGTCGGCGCGGTCGGGGGCCTGCTTGAAGACCCCTTCCATCTTCTTGCTGTCAACGCTGACCCATCCAGGCAACCCACTCTGCTCGGCAAGTTCCAGGGAAGAGATGATCCGAGCCTGACCACGAGACTTCTCGACGATTGCAATGGTGTCGTTGGGGCGAACCAATGCAGATGGGATATTGCAGGGCTTTCCATTGAGCAATATCGAACGGTGACTCACGAGCTGCCGTGCTTCGGCCCGCGTGGAGCCAAAGCCCATCCTGTAGACCACGTTGTCGAGTCGTGACTCCAGGAGTTTGAGCAGGCTCTCTCCTGTATTGCCTTTCTTGAGCGAGGCCATCGCAAAGTAACGGCGAAACTGACGCTCGAGCATGCCGTAGATGCGCTTGACCTTCTGTTTTTCACGGAGTTGCTTGCCGTAGTCAGATGTCCGAGCACCCGAGGTGCGGCCATGCTGACCTGGCTTGCTGTCTTGTTTGCATTTTGAATCTAGGGAGCGCCGGGCGCTCTTAAGACCGAGATCGGTGCCTTCACGGCGCGACAATTTACAACGAGGACCAACATATCGTGCCACTTCGATTTCCTTTTTCGAAAGCCGCCCTAGGAATTTCCAAGGACGGAATGTCTGGCCGTGCCAGACGGTGGGCTTACAAGTAAATGTGACTTAGATGCGACGACGCTTTGGGGGACGGCAGCCATTGTGTGGCACCGGTGTCACGTCTGCGATCTGAGTCACGCGAATGCCGAGCGAATTCAAGGCCCGGACAGTGGATTCCCGACCAGGGCCAGGGCCCTTGATACGGACTTCTACATTCTTGACACCACACTCCAAGGCAACCCGGCCGGCAGCCTCGGCTGCCACCTGGGCTGCAAAGGGCGTGCTCTTTCGGCTTCCCTTGAATCCGGCTCCGCCAGACGTCGCCCATGAGAGCGTGTTGCCCTGGCGATCGGTGATGGTGATGATCGTGTTGTTGAAAGACGCATGAATGTGTGCCACCGCATCGGTGACATTCTTGCGAACTTTTTTTCGGGTCCGTTGACTCGAGGACTGCCCTGCTTTTGCCATGTCTTTCTCCTACCTATTTCTTGAGTGTGATGCTGCCTTTGCGCGGACCTTTTCTGGTTCGAGCATTGGTGCGGGTTCGCTGGCCGCGAACGGGCAGGCCTCTGCGATGGCGCAGGCCTCGGTAGCAGCTAAGGTCCATGAGGCGTTTGATCGACATCGAGACCTCGCGCCGCAGATCGCCCTCGGTTGTGAACTTGTCAATCTCTGTCCTTAGCCGATCGAGTTCGTCGTCGGTCAGGTCCTTGACTTTTTTGGTCGGCGCGACACCTGCGACCTGACAGATCAGCCGCGCGCGTGGGCGGCCGACACCGTAGATGGCGGTCAGTCCAATGTCGGTGTGCTGGTGACTGGGAATGTTTATTCCGGCAATACGGGCCATGTTGAGCTTCCTCCTTAACCTTGGCGCTGTTTATGACGCGGATCGGTGCAAATGACTCGCACAACTCCATGCCTCTTGATGATTTTGCAGTTACGGCAGATGCGCCGGACGGATGCAAGTACTTTCATGGTGTTTCCTCTTTTACTTCGCTCTAAAAACGATTCGGGCCCTGCTCAAATCGTAGGGTGTGAGTTCAACGGTGACCTTGTCGCCCGGGAGGATGCGGATATAGTGCATGCGCATCTTTCCTGAGATGTGACCCAGGACGACGTGGCCGTTTTCCAACTTGACACGAAAGGTGGCGTTGGGCAGATTCTCCACAATCTCACCCTGCATCTGAATGGCATCATCTTTTGACATTACTGCCCCATTCCTCTGAAGTTCGCCTTCTTCATGAGGCCTTCGTACTGCTGGGACATCACATGTGATTGCAGCTGGGCCATGAAGTCCATCGTCACCACCACGATGATCAACAACGAGGTTCCGCCAAAGTAAAAAGGAACGTTGTACTGCAAGACCAGAAACTCCGGCAGCAGGCAGACCGAGGTGATGTAGATGGCACCAACGAGCGTCAGACGCATGAGGATCTTGTCGATGTATCGGGCGGTCTGTTCGCCAGGGCGAATACCCGGGATCAGGGCACCACTCTTTTTGAGGTTGTCAGCAGTGTCTTTGCTATTAAAGACAAGTGCAGTGTAGAAGAAGCAGAAGAAGATGATCGCGGCTGCGTAGAGGCTGATGTAGAGGGGCTGGCCAGGCGAGAGCGAGGCCGCAAAATTAGAGAGCCAGCCCATTCCGCCATCGGGGCCGCCACTAAACCATGAGGTGAGGGTGGCGGGAAACAAAATAATGCTCGAGGCAAAGATTGGCGGGATGACGCCGGCCATATTGAGCTTGAGGGGGAGATGAGATGTCTGACCCTGATAGATCTTGTTTCCCACCTGTCGCTTGGCATAGTTCACCAGAATTCGCCGTTGTCCACGCTCTACGAAGACCACGAATGCGGTGACCAAGACAACCAGGGCAATGATAAAGAGCATTGCCAATGCACTCATGGAGCCGGTGCGGACCAGCTCGAACAGGCCCGCGAGGGCGCCGGGCAGACCGGCGACAATGCCCGCGAAGATGATGATCGAGATGCCATTGCCAAGGCCACGCTCGGTGATCTGCTCGCCGAGCCACATCAGGAACATGGTGCCTGTGACGAGTGAGACGACCGTTGTGAACCGAAACATGAGGCTTGGGTCGATGACCAGGCCAGGCTGTGACTCAAGTGCCACGGAAATACCGATGGCCTGCACGATGGCGAGAACGGCCGTGCCGTAACGGGTGTATTGGGTGATCTTGCGCCGGCCTGACTCGCCCTCTTTCTTTAGGGCCTCGAGGGTGGGCGACACGACTGTCATCAACTGCATGATGATCGAGGCCGAGATGTAGGGCATGATTCCCAGGGCAAAGACCGTGAATCGAGAGAGCGCGCCACCGGAAAACATATTGAATAGGCCCAGGATGCCGCCAGCCTGCGATTGGAAGAGCTTGCCGAGTTCGTCTGGATCAATACCAGGCACTGGGATGTGGGCACCCAGCCGATAGACAACCAGCGCGAGCAACAGAAAAATAAGTCGCTTGCGAAGGTCGGCAAATTTATCGGCTTTGGGCAGCATCTTGACTCTTCAGAGACCTTAGACCGTCTTGTTCTTTGGGGGCAGTTTTCGAACCTTTTCCACAGGGATCGGGAGGATCACCACGCCACCGGCAGCCTCGACGGCAGCCTTGGCACCCGCGGTGACACCCAGTCCTTGGAGGGTCACCCGTCGACTGATCGAACCCGAGAGAATCACCTTGACGTGACGCGTGAGTTCGGAGACGACACCGGCCTGCTTTAACGCAAGGAGATCGATCTCATCGATGGGCAACTTCTGGATCTCTGAGAGGCGAACCTCTTGCGTGAAGCGGCCAAAGGGTGAGGTAAAGCCCCGTTTGGGCAGGCGACGGTGGAGGGGCATCTGACCGCCCTCAAACCCCACCTTGTGAAAGCCGCCCGAGCGTGACTTCTGGCCCTTGTGCCCGCGACCAGCAGTCTTGCCCATGCCGGAACCAATCCCCCGGCCGACTCGCTTCTTCGGGTGTTTCGACCCCTCAGCGGGTGCCAGGGTGTTCAAGCGCATGGTGTCTTTCATAGCGGACCTTGGATGATTTGGACCAGGTAGGAGACCTTGTTGACCATTCCTCGAACAGCAGGAGTGTCCTCAAGGACCCGGGTCTGACGGATCTTCTTGAGGCCCAGGCCGAGCACCGTGGCACGGTGGTCAGAGCGCCTGCCCACAGGGCTGCGAATTAGTTTGACCGTTAAGGTGGGTTTGTTCATCCGGTGTCCCTCAGTTCAGAATCTGTTCAAGCGAGAGGCCACGCTTATTGGCGATGTCGGACGGTGTGTGCATCTGCTTGAGGCCTTGGATGGTGGCTCGAACCATGTTGTAGGGGTTGGTCGAACCAAGGCTCTTTGCCACCACATCACTCACGCCCATGACCTCAAAGATCGCACGCATCGGGCCGCCCGCAATGATGCCCGTTCCCTTTGGGGCCGGTGAAATGAGGACGGTGGAGGCGCCGTGCCTGCCCATGACCGCATGGTGGAAGGTTCCGCCTTTGAGGGGAACGCGCAGGAGTCTGCGGCGGGCCTCGTCCATGGCTTTTTGAACCGCAACAGGCACCTCGCGGGACTTGCCCTTGCCCATGCCGATGCTCCCGTCGCCGTCACCGACAACGGTGAGCGCTGCAAAGCCCAGGATGCGTCCGCCCTTTACCGTTTTACTCACGCGATTGACCGCGATCATTTTCTCGCGAAGGCCATCGTCGCGGTCCTCCGTGTTCACCCGTGCCTGCATTTTTGCCATGTCTGATCTCTCCTAGTTCAGCTTAGAACTGCAACCCGCCCTCGCGGGCTGCGTCTGCCAATGCCTTCACACGGCCGTGGTAGTGCAGACCGGCCCGATCAAAGGCAACCGATGCAATGCCAGCGGCCTTGGCCTTTTCCGCCACACGCTTGCCAACCAGCACGGCAGCCGAGACATTGCCGCCCTTGCCAGATTTGTCTGCGAGCTGCGCCCTCACCTCAGCCTCGAGGGTCGAGGCCGAGACCAGGACCGTCTGGCCTGAGGGATCGAAGATGGCCGCATAGATGTGAAGGTTCGTTCGGTGCACCGAGAGTCGGTGGACACGCAGTTCGCGAATCTTGGCCCGCACCTGTCGGGCCCTTCGAAGTCTTGATTGATTCTTGTCCATGGATACGTTTCCTGAGTCGTTGACGCGACGTTATTTTTTCTTGGTTTCTTTGATCTGCACGACTTCGTCGACATAGCGCACGCCCTTGCCCTTGTAGGGCTCGGGCGGTCGGAAGGCGCGGACCTCGGCTGCGACCTGGCCGACGCGTTGCTTGTCGATGCCCCTGATGACGATCTCAGTGGGCGTGGGCGTCTCGGCCTTGACGCCCGCTGGGAGCGCGTAGTCAACCGGATGAGAAAAGCCCAATGCCAGGTTGAGTGATGTTCCCTGGGCAGCAGCCTTATAGCCCACCCCGATGAGGCTGAGCTTTTTCTCAAAACCTTTTGAGACGCCCTGGACCATATTTGCAACCAAGGCTCGCATGGTTCCACTCATGGCCTTGGCCTCTCGAGACTCATTGGCCACCTTAAAGACCAGCCGGCCCGACTCGTTGGCAATCGAGACATTGTGGTTGAGAGCCTGGGAGAGTTCCCCGAGGGGACCCTTGACCGTGATGGTCTCAGGGGAGAGCAGCGCCTGAACGCCAGACGGGAGGACAACAGGATATTTTGCGATACGCGACATGTCTTGGGTTCTCCTTAGGCCACGATACCGATGACTTCACCACCGATGCCAGTGGCGCGGGCTTTTCTATCCGTCATGAGCCCCTTGGAGGTCGAGACGATGGCAACACCGAGGCCGTTCATCACGTTGGGAATCGATTCGCAGCCCTTATAGACTCGTAGCCCGGGCCTCGAGACTCGTTCGATGCGCTCGATGACGGGAGAGCCTGCGTGGTACTTGAGGCTGATCTCAAGGTCGGCCTTCGGGCCGTCTTGTCGTATCTGGTAGCCGTCAATGTAGCCCTCGTCTTTGAGGAGGGTTGCAATGGCAACCTTCATTTTGGAGGATGGCATCTGCACCGAGCGCTTTTCCACCCGCTGCGCATTGCGTATACGGGTGAACATATCGGCGATTGGATCATTCATGCTCATAAGGTGAGACCTTTTTTGAATCGTGTACTGGGATCTATGACGGGGGTTACCAGCTGGCCTTGGTGAGGCCGGGGATCTCACCCCGAAAGGCTGCCTCTCGAATCTTTGCTCGGCCCAGGCCAAACATCTTGTATGTCCCGCGGGGGCGGCCCGTGAGTTGACAACGGTTACGAAGGCGCACGGGACTTGCGTTTCGGGGTAGTTTTTGGAGGGCCAGACGCGCCTCGTAACGGTCTTCCTCCGACTTCGACTGATCCGCAATGACGGCCTGAAGGGCTGCGCGTTTGACGGCAAATTTCTTGACCGTTGCCTCGCGCTTTTTTTCGCGGTTAATGAGTGAGAGCTTTGCCATATCTGTCCTAGGTCAGGATTTAAACGGGAAGCGAAAGGCAGTCAGAAGCGCCTTGGCCTCATCGTCGGTCTTTGCCGTTGTGGTGATGCTGATGTTGAGTCCCCGAACGGCGTCTACCTTGTCGTACTCAATTTCAGGGAAGATGATCTGCTCTTTGACACCGATGTTGTAGTTGCCCCGACCGTCGAAGGATTTTCCGGAGATGCCGCGAAAGTCGCGGACTCGCGGCAATGCGATGGTCACAAAGCGGTCGAGAAACTCATACATTCGCCTGCCGCGCAGGGTCACCATGCAGCCGATGGGATAGCCCTCCCGAATTTTAAATGCGGCAATTGCCTTTCGGGCCTTGGTGACCACTGGCTTTTGGCCGGCGATTTTCGTGAGGTCTGAGACTGCATTCTCGATGACTTTTTTATCAGCGATGGCCTCTCCGACGCCCATGTTGAGGGTGATCTTGTCGAGCCTCGGGACCTCCATGGCGCTCTTGTAACCGAACTTGGTCATGAGCCCTGGGGCCACCTTATCGCGGTAGAACTCTTGCATGCGTGACATTTGGGTTCCTTCGCCTGTCTGCGATTAAGCGTTTGATATTGCGGTGGGCACGGGCGCCTTGCTTGAGGCGTAGATCCGCTCCTTGAGGCCGCTGTCTGAGACCTGAATCTTCACCCGGTCTGCCTTCTGGGTCACTGCGTTGTAGATCGCCACATTCGACTGATCAATCGGCATGGTCTTGTCCACGATGCCGCCCTGCTGACCCTTCATTGGATTTGGCTTGGCGTGCTTCTTAACAATGTTGACGCCTTCGACCAGGAGGTGTTGATCATCGACACGGCGAAGCACAACGCCCCGTTTGCCCTTGTCTCGACCTGTGATCACGATGACTTCGTCACCCTTGCGAATCTTGTTCATGGTTTGGTCTCTAGGATGGTTAGATCACTTCAGGCGCCAGGGACACGATCTTCATGAACTTCTCGCTTCGAAGTTCACGGGTCACGGGGCCAAAGATGCGGGTGCCAATGGGCTCGAGTTTTGCGTTTAGAAGGACGGCTGCGTTGCCATCGAACTTGATCAGGGAGCCATCTGGTCGACGGACCCCTTTTGCAGTTCGGACCACCACGGCGTTGTAAATCTCGCCCTTCTTTACCCGGCCTCGGGGAGCACACTCCTTAATGGAGACCTTGATGACATCACCAATGCCGGCGTAACGACGTTTGGACCCACCCAACACTTTGATACACATGACCGAACGTGCACCGGTGTTGTCGGCGACGTCCAGACGCGATTGCATCTGAATCATGATTCCTGATTCCTCAGTTCAACTACAACAACAGAAATGGAAGGACCTGCTCCCAACTTGACTGAATACAGCCGTTCCGAAGAACGCAATCAGACAGTTTTGGGCCCGTAAACGGGAAGATGTGTCTAGAACAGCCCTCTACTATAACCGACTTCTAAAACTCAGACCACCACTGCCTTGCTGACGAGCTTGGTGACGGCCCATGCCTTTGTCTTGGAGATGGGTCGTGTCTCGGATATCTCGACCGTGTCTCCCATCTGGATGCCGTCCTGCTCAACATGGGCATGGTATTTCTTGCTGCGACCGATGAATTTTCCGTAGAGCGGATGCTGAATCCGACGCTCAACCAGGACAGTGACTGTCTTTTGCATTTTGTCGCTAACAACCCGACCAACTAGGGTTCGGGTAAGGGATGCTGTCTGGGTCATGCAGAGGTCCTTTGACGAAGGAGGGTTCGGACACGCGCAATGTCGCGGCGGACATGGCCGAGCTGTGCCGTATTGGTCAGTTGCTGTGTGCCGTGTTGCATGCGCATATTAAAATGAGCACGCAGAAGCGACTCGAGTTCTTGCTGCAACTCGGTGTTGTTTTTAGGGCTGAGTTCGGAGGTCTTCATGTCTTGGGCTCCTTGAATTAACGGCCAACCTGCCGGACCACGAAGGTCGTGGCAAGGGGAAGCTTCGCGGCAGCCAATCGAAATGCCTCCCTGGCCAATGTCTCGTCGACACCATCCATCTCATAGAGGACCTTGCCGGGCTGTATCTCGGCAACGTAGTACTCAGGGTTTCCTTTTCCATTGCCCATCCTCACCTCGGCGGGCTTTTGTGAAATGGGCTTGTCTGGAAAGATTCGAATCCAGATGCGGCCGCCGCGTTTGATGTGCCTGGTCATGGCGCGTCGCGCTGCCTCGATCTGGCGGGAGGTCAGTCGGCCTCGGCCGGTGGCCTTGAGTCCGAATTCACCAAAAGAGACATTGGCGCCGCGAGTGGCAAGGCCAGTGTTGCGGCCCTTCTGTTCTTTTCGGTATTTCCGGCGTGCTGGTTGCAGCATATAGAACCTCTGGTGTTGACGATGTTAGGTTGCAGGCTTGTCTGTGGCGGGTGCCGCAGAGACCTTGCGAACACGTTTGACGGCGGGTTTTGCGTCGGGCGCTGCCTCCTGGCCGTCTGCTCCCACGCGGCGCGGACCGGCAGGCGCGCGTCGAGGCTTCTTATCGTCCCTTGGTTCTGGTGGCGGCGCCTCGGCCGTAACGGGTGCATCGGCTCGTCCGGGGTGTGTCGCCCTTGTAGACCCAGACCTTCACACCGATGATCCCGTAGGTTGTGCGGGCCTCGGCAAAGCCGTAGTCGATGTCAGCGCGCAGGGTGTGGAGTGGGACTCGGCCTTCTCGATACCACTCCGTTCTGGCGATCTCAGCACCGTTTAATCGGCCTGAGCTCATGATCTTGACGCCCTGGGCGCCAAGGCGCATCGCATTCTGCATGGCCCGCTTCATTGCACGGCGAAACATAATGCGCTTTTCGAGCTGCTGGGTGATGTTCTCAGCAATGAGCTGTGCATCAACCTCTGGCTTGCGAATCTCTTCAATGTTGACGTGGACTGGCACGCCCATCATGGCCGAGAGCTGGGACTTGAGTGCCTCAATGTCTTCGCCTTTTTTGCCAATGACAACCCCTGGACGCGCACTAAAGATGGTGATCTTGGCGTTCTTTGCTGGGCGCTCGATCAGCACGCGGCCCACTGCCGCACTCTTGAGGCGGCGTTTGAGGAAGTCACGAACCTGAATGTCCTCGTTGAGCATCTTGCTGAAGTCGCGAGGGTTCGCGTACCAACGTGATGACCAATTGCGCGAGACTACAAGACGAAATCCGGTGGGATGTATTTTCTGACCCATGTCTGGCCCTTAGTTACCGACGGTGATACTGATGTGACAGGTCGGTTTTTCAATCCGAACGCCACGGCCTTTGGCTCGAGCGGAAAACCGACGCAACTTGGTTCCGCGCTCCACGGTGATGGAGGTGACTTTGAGCTCATCGATGTCTGCGCCGTCATTGTGCTCGGCGTTTGCAATGGCAGACTCCAGGACTTTCTTGACAATGCCGGCAGCCTTCTTTGGGGTAAACGTCAGGGTGTTGAGTGCCTGCTCAACCGGTTTGCCTCTGATGAGGTCGGCCACCAGCCGCCCTTTTTGGGCAGAGAGCCTAACGCCCCTGAGTTTTGCGGAAGTTTCCATGTTTATCCTCTGGTCTCTGCGCTGGCCAACTACTTCTTGGACTTCTTGTCGGCGGCGTGACCCTTGAACGTCCGGGTCATGGCGAATTCGCCTAGCTTGTGGCCAACCATGTTGTCTGTTACGTAGACAGGCATGTGTTGGCGTCCGTTGTGAACGCCGATCGTCAGTCCCACGAATTCGGGGAGGATGGTGGATCGACGCGACCAGGTCTTGATCGGGCGCTTGTCTTTCGACTCCACCGCGATCTCGACCTTCTTGAAAAGGTGGTCGTCTACAAACGGACCTTTTTTAGCAGAACGTGACATCTGTGCTGGTTCCTTTAGGGCTTATTTGCGCTTGTGACGACTCGTCACAATCATGGAGTTGGTGCGCTTGTTGCGCCGGGTTTTGAAGCCCTTTGAGGGGGTACCCCAAGGGCTCACGGGCTCACGGGCCTCGCCGGTGCGGCCTTCGCCTCCGCCGTGCGGATGGTCGACCGGGTTCATGGCGACACCGCGCACCGTTGGCCTGATGCCACGCCAGCGGATGGCGCCGGCTTTTCCGTATTGCCGCAGGTTGTGCTCACCGTTACTGACCTCGCCCATCGTGGCGCGACACTCCACGTGAACGCGACGAATCTCGCCCGAGCGCAGCCGAACCTGAGAGTAGCTTCCCTCGCGGGCCAGGAGTTGCGCACTGCCGCCGGCCGAGCGGGCGAGTTGGGCGCCCTTGCCGGGGACCATCTCAATGCAATGGATGGTTGATCCGACGGGGATGTTGCGGATTGGGAGGGCGTTGCCAGGGCGAATCGGCGCCTCAGACCCGCTCATGAGTTCGGCACCAACCTCGACCCCCTTGGGGGCAATGATGTAGCGGCGCTCACCGTCGGCATAACAGAGGAGCGCGATGTGGGCGCTTCGGTTGGGGTCGTACTCGATCCGCTCAACCTTTGCGGGAATGCCATCTTTGATGCGACGAAAATCGATGATGCGATAGTGCTGCTTGTGGCCACCACCGCGATGCCGAGTCGTGATCCGGCCAAGATTGTTGCGGCCGGCTGTCTTGGATTGCGCCTCTGTGAGCGCGTCTATCGGACGACCCTTAAAGAGGTGGGGATGCGTGACCTTGACCATGGCACGCTGGCCGGCCGAGGTTGGCTTGAGTTTTACGATGGGCATTAGGCGGACTCCCCGGCGAAGTTGATTTCTTGACCCTGGGAGAGGCTCACATAGGCCTTACGAGTGTCTCTGCGGCGACCACTGGTCTTGCCGTAGCGCTTGGCCTTGCCCTTGAGGTTCAATACATGCACGGTGTCGACCTTGACCTTAAACATCAATTCCACCGCGGCCTTGATCTCGGGCTTGGTGGCGTCTTGCAGCACTCGGAAGGCGACCTGGTTGTTCTGTTCGCCCATCTGGGTGCTCTTCTCAGAGACGATGGGAGAGAGAAGGATCTTCATGAGGCGCTCTTGGTTCATGCGAACATCTCCTCAAAGCGCGCCAGTGCAGCTCGGGTCATCAGCACCTTATCGAAATAAACGAGTGAGACGGGATCGGCCGCCTCTGGTTCGATCACTGCGATGCTCTGGAGATTTCTAGCAGCAAGGTAGAGAGACTCATTTAGGTTGTCGGTGATGAGCAAGACAGACTCCATCCCCATGAGTTTTAGCTTCTCCGCGAGGACCTTTGTCTTGGGGGCATCCACCTCGAACTTCTCAACCACCGCGAGACGGCCCTCACGGGCCAGTTGCGATAGGATCGCCCGAACGCCTGCGCGGTACATTTTTTTATTCAGCTTATGGCTGAAGTTCTCATCGGGCGAATTCGGAAAGACCTTGCCACCGCCACGCCACAGCGGGCTTGAGGCGCGACCCGCTCGGGCCCGTCCCGTTCCTTTTTGACGCCATGGCTTGCGGGTTGACTTGTTGATCTCGCTGCGGTCTTTCTGCGCACGATTGCCGCTTCGCGCATTGGCCTGATAGGCCACCACAACCTGGTGAACAAGCGGCTCGTTGAAATCGCGGTTGAACACGACATCATTTGCCTGCACCGTTCCGGCGGATTGGCCGGCATCGTTTAAGAGCATGAGTTCCATTCGGTGCGCCCCTTACGCCTTCGAGGCCGACCGAACGGCCGGTCGAATGATCACGTGGCCACCCCTTGAGCCGGGAACCGCACCCCTGATGAGCACGAGCTGGCGGTTGGTGTCGATGCGAACCACCTCGAGGTTCTGAGTCGTGCGCCTGGCAGCGCCATCGTGGCCCGGCATCTTCTTGCCCGGAAAGACCCTGCCTGGGTCCTGCGCCATTCCGATGGATCCCGGAACATTGTGCGAGCGCGAATTGCCGTGGGAGGCCCGCTGGGAGGAAAAGTTGTGTCGCGAAATCACCCCAGAAAAGCCCTTGCCCTGGGTGGTGCCAGTGACATCGACCAACTGCCCGGGCGCGAAGATCTCGGCCAGCACGTGATGGCCGAGCGTCATGGTCGCGAGTGCCTCAGATGACACGATGAATTCGCCGAGAATCTCGCCCGCCTCAACACCGGCCTTTGCAAAATGACCGGCAAGCGGTTTGGTCACCCGAGATGGGCGTCTTGATCCAAAGGCGACCTGGACTGCAGCGTATCCGTCTGTCTCAGTCGACTTCAGTTGGGTGACGCGGTTGTCAGACACATCGATCACGGTGACGGGGATGGTGTCCCCTTCATCCGTGAAAACACGGGTCATTCCAACCTTGCGACCTAAGAGTCCAAGGCTCATTTTATTCTCCGATCCCAGCTTCGATTGGCTAGGGGTGTTTAAATTTAGTGCTCTGCCGGCGGGTCAGGGTGCATCAACTTCTTGTCTGATCCAGGTAAAAACGGCCGAGCCGGTGATTGTATGACGAAAATAGTTGGTCTAGCAAATAAATGTTGGGTGTCTGCGACGTCTGCCTTACTGCAGCTTGATCTCGACATCCACGCCGGCGGGCAGATCAAGCTTCATGAGGGCATCGACGGTCTTCCTCGGTGGATCGACGATGTCCATCAGCCGCTGATGGGTGCGCAGCTCAAACTGGTCCCGCGAGGTCTTGTTCACATGAGGGCTGCGCAGGATGTCGAACCGACGAACGGTGGGCGGGAACAGGGCCGCGAACCACGGTACCCGTCCGTTTGGCGGTGTCGACGGATTTTTAGGCAGGATTGATCGATGAGCTTGTAATCAAAATGCCTTGAGACGAATGCGAATTTTCTGTTGCATGGCTTTGGATCCTTGGTTTACTCGATGATTTGGCGACGACGCTGCGCCGATGGTGCGGCCACCTCTCGGATGGCAAAAACCGCAGGCCCTGCTCCATGGCAATGGGCGCAATCAACGACACAATCATCTTCACATTGTCCCCAGGCATGACCATCTCAGTGCCCTCAGGCAAGACCACCGGGACCCCGTGACATCAGTGGTGCGAAAATAAAACTGCGGCCGATAACGTTGAAAAACGGCGTGTGACGCCCACCCTCTTCCCTTCGAGAGCACATAGACCTCACACTCAAATTTGGTGTGCGGCTTGATCGAACCAGGCTTGGCCAAGACCTGCCCACGCTCAACATCCTCCCGCTTGGTGCCACGCAGCAACAACACCCCCACGTTATCACCCGCCTGACCCTGATCGAGAAGCTTGCGAAACATCTCTACACCTGTACAGGTCGTCTTGACCGTGTCCTTGATGCCCAGCAATTCACCCTTTTCACCACCTTCACAATGCTGCGCTCCACACGACCTGTGACCATACCGTGCCACGGCCCGAGATGGAAAACACATCCCTCAATCGGCATCAGAAAAGCACCATCAACGGCCCGCTCAGGCATCGGAATATAAGAATCAAGCGCCTCGGCTAGCTTGAGAATCGCCCTCACCCATCTCACCCTTGTCACCTCTGAGCGCAAGCTTGGCCGAACCCTTGACAATGGGCGTGTCATCGCCCGGAAAGTCGTGTACTGAGAGCAGCTCACGGGACCTCCATCTCAACGAGCTCGAGCAGCTCAGCATCATCGACCATGTCGCACTTGTTCAGAAACACAACAATGTAGGGAACCCCCACCTGGCGGGCCAACAAAATATGCTCGCGCGTCTGAGGCATCGGGCCATCAGCAGCAGAACACACCAAGATGGCCCCGTCCATCTGCGCCGCCCCCGTGATCATGTTCTTCACATAGTCCGCATGCCCCGGGCAGTCCACGTGCGCATAGTGACGGTTGGCCGTCTCATACTCCACGTGCGCCGTGTTGATCGTGATCCCACGGGCCTTCTCCTCGGGCGCCGCATCAATCTGGTCGTAGCCCCTGGCCTCACCACCAAACTTTAACGACAACACCGTCGTAATAGCAGCCGTCAACGTCGTCTTCCCATGGTCCACATGACCAATCGTCCCAACATTGACATGCGGCTTGGTCCGCTCAAACTTGCCCTTGGCCATGATGCTTTTCCTTTCTGAGTTTTATTTTGTTCGGCTCGACATGACTGCTTCAGCCACGTTCTTCGGCGCCTCGGAATAGTGCTTGAACTCCATGGTGTATGTCGCACGACCTTGCGTGAGTGACCGCAGGGTCGTGGAATAACCAAACATCTCGGCCAGTGGAACCTCTGCCTTGATGGTCTTGCCGCCACCGGGCATGTCATCCATGCCCTGGACCATGCCACGGCGTGACGAGAGGTCACCCATGACAGTGCCGGCATAGTCCTCGGGTGTCTCAACCTCGACTGCCATCATGGGTTCGAGCAAGACGGCACTGGCCTTTCTCATGCCATCTTTAAACCCCATGGAGGCTGCAAGCTCAAAGGCAATCTGGGAGGAGTCGACATCGTGATAGGAGCCATCAAAGAGCGTGACCTTGATGTCGACCACCGGGAATCCGGCCAGCACCCCAGCGTTCATGGTGTCGGCACAGCCCTTGTTGACAGATGGGATGAACTCGCGAGGAACCACGCCACCCTTGATGGCGTCGACAAATTCGTAGCCTTTTCCCTCTTCCTGGGGCTCAATCTTTAGCCAGACGTGGCCATACTGGCCCTTGCCGCCTGACTGTTTCACATACTTGCCCTCGATCTCAACGGACTTGCGGATGGTCTCGCGGTAGGCAACCTGTGGCTTGCCAACGGTTGCCTCCACACCGAACTCGCGCCTCATGCGATCCACGATGATCTCAAGGTGGAGCTCACCCATGCCGGAGATGATGGTCTGCCCCGACTCTTCGTCGGTGCGGACTCGAAATGAGGGGTCCTCTTTTGCCAGTCGATTGAGCGCGATGCCCATCTTCTCTTGGTCGGGCTTGGTCTTGGGTTCGACGGCCTGAGAGATGACGGGCTCTGGAAACACCATGCGCTCGAGGATGATTTCAGCATCCGGGTCGCAGAGGGTCTCTCCAGTGGTGACCTCTTTGAGACCAACGGCCGCAGCAATGTCGCCCGCAAGGACCTCTGATATTTCCTCGCGGTTGTTGGCGTGCATCTGCAGGAGGCGACCAATCCGCTCCTTCTTACCCCGAATTGGGTTGAGCACGGTGTCGCCAGACTTGAGCACACCAGAATAGACCCGAATGAATGTGAGCTGCCCAACGAAGGGGTCGCTCATGAGTTTGAAGGCCAAGGCTGAGAACTTCTCTTTGTCATCGGCCCGACGCTCAGACGGATTGCCATCATCGTCGGTGCCGGTCACGGGGGGAATGTCCACGGGGCTTGGCATGAAATGGATCACGGCATCGAGCATCCGCTGCACACCCTTGTTCTTAAACGCAGTGCCGCAGAGCATCGGCTGGATTTCGCCGGCAATGGTGCGATCGCGAAGGCCCTTCATCAGCTGCTCCTCAGACAATCCGCCTGTCTCAAGGTAGGTGTTCATGAGGACCTCGTCGGCCTCAGCTGCTGCCTCGATCATCTTCTCCCGCCACTCGTTGGCCTCAGCCAAGAGCTCGGGAGGAATTTCTGTGTATTCAAACTTGATGCCCTGGCTTGCCTCGTCCCAGAAGATGGCCTTCATCTTGATGAGGTCGACCACTCCCTTGAAATTCTCTTCTGCGCCAATCGGCAAGACAACAGGCACCGGGTTGGCCTTGAGCCGGGTGCGCATCTGCTCGTAGACCTTCAGAAAGTTGGCCCCAGTGCGGTCCATCTTATTGACAAAGGCAAGCCGAGGGACCTTGTATTTTGTCGCCTGGCGCCAGACGGTCTCAGACTGTGGCTGAACCCCGCCGACCGCACAGTAGACCATGCAGGCGCCATCGAGCACGCGCATCGATCGCTCGACCTCAATGGTGAAGTCGACGTGTCCCGGCGTGTCGATGATGTTGATGCGATGCTCAGGCATTGAGCCGTCCATGCCCTTCCAGAATGTGGTGGTGGCCGCAGACGTGATGGTGATGCCCCGCTCCTGCTCCTGCTCCATCCAATCCATGGTGGCCGCGCCATCATGGACCTCACCAATCTTGTGATTCACACCGGTGTAGAAGAGGATCCGTTCCGTGGTGGTGGTCTTGCCGGCGTCGATGTGGGCGCTGATACCAATGTTGCGGTAGCGCTCAATCGGGGTCTTACGGGCCATGTGATGTCCTTGGTGATTCGAGTGGTGAGCCGGCTTAAAACCGGAAATGAGAGAAGGCCTTGTTGGCCTCTGCCATGCGATGGACCTCGTCGCGCTTTTTGACAGCGCCTCCGCGGCCCTCTGCGGCCTCGAGGAGTTCACCCGCAAGGCGCAGGTTCATGGACTTCTCGCCGCGCTTCTTGGCGGCCTCTCGCAGCCAGCGCATGGCCAAGGCGGAGCGTCGGGCAGGGCGGACCTCGACGGGAACTTGATAATTTGCTCCCCCAACACGGCGACTCTTCACCTCGACCATTGGCTTGGCATTCGTGAGGGCCTGCTGAAAGATATCGATGGGATTTTTCTTGGCCACCCGCTCGATGTGATCGAAGGCGCCGTAGACGATGCGCTCAGCCACAGCTTTTTTGCCGTGGAGCATGACGACGTTCATGAACTTGGAGACTTCTTCGCTGCCGAACTTTGGGTCAACCAGAATGATGCGCTTTGGCACCTCGCGACGACGGGGCATGTCATTTCCTTTTTCGATTCAGTTGGGTTTGACCCAGCCTGACTGACTGACTTGCAGCCTCAGGCCCTTACTCCACCGAGCACCATTGCACGGCGGTTGATTGCCACAGCTTTGCTTAAGACTTCTTCGGCCGTTTCGCGCCGTACTTGGACCGCGACTGCTTGCGATCCTTCACACCTTGGAGGTCTAGGGATCCGCGCACGATGTGATAACGAACACCCGGGAGGTCTTTCACACGGCCTCCACGGATCAGGACCACAGAGTGCTCCTGTAGGTTGTGGCCTTCGCCGCCGATGTAGCTGATGACCTCAAACCCATTGGTCAGGCGAACCTTTGCAACC
>JAGYKN010000011.1 GCA_018401615.1 Burkholderiaceae bacterium | reverse complement strand
GCCGCCGTAAAACAGGACAGACTGCGAGAGGCTGCCTGCCTCTCGCATCGCGGTCAATCCCAGACGAAGCCTCTTGGCGATGACATCTGCATCGGGCGTTGCATAACGCATTGCTCCCGAGGGGCAGACGGTCGTGCAGGCACCGCAGCCGAGGCAGAGATTTGGGTTGACCTCGACCCGCCCCTTTCCATCGGTAAATGACGACGAGATTGCGGCAGCCGAGCAGACGTCGAGGCAGGCACTGCAGCCAACCTTGCCGTTTCGACCGTGGGCGCAGAGCCGCTCGTCGTACTTGAAGAATTTGGGCTTCTCAAATTCACCGACCGTCTGCACCAGGCCCATGAGGGCAGACCAACGCGCCTCGGTCGACGAGGTGCCGGCGAACTCATAGCCCATTGGGGTGTCAGCCTGCGCAAAGAGCGGGGCAGGAGAGCAATCAAAGACGAGATCGAAATCGTCCTCTCGTGCAGTCTGAATTCGATCAAAGGAGATGGCCCCCACCGCATCGCAGGCCTTGACGCAATCACGACTCGATTGACACCGGTTGAGGTCGACCTGAAAACGATCATCAATGGCACCCTCTGGACATGCCGCCACGCAGGCGCCGCAGCGAACGCAGAGGTCCAGGTCGATGGGATTGGTCTGCTGCCATCGGGCCTTAAAGGAGCCGAGGTGGCCGGAGAGCGAGACGCCAGCACCCGAGAAGATTGGCAGTGTTCGATCAACCGGCAGCGGCTGATCGACATCGGTGAGGATGGCCGTCGGTGTGATGGACTCTGCATGGGCGGCACAGAGGCGGGCGGCCAGGGGAAGCACGATCGCAGCAGGACCAATTAGACAGAGGCGTCCTGAGCTCTGATAGGTGACTGCGGGCACCGGGTCAGGTGGTGGGAGGCCTGCGATGGCGAGCAGGGCCCGAACCTTGGGCGCTGATTCGGCAGATCGGGTGGTCCAGCCCGCCATTTCCCGAATGTTCACAAAGCGAACCTCGACCGCGGGGGCGGGCACCCGCTCGTCTGCGAGACTCTTAAAGAGGGGCGCCTCTTGGGTGCAGCCGACCACGAGATCCTCGCTGCCACCGAGGGCTTCCAGGTAGCGGTTGACCTCGTGACGACACAATGCAGTGTGAATGGGATGCCCAATCACCGCGGCATCGAGCTTCATGGTGTGGTTGCATGAGCAGACTAGACACGTGGTCATGAGACAGGCTCCCCTTCTTTTCCCGCCCTTGGCGCATGCCCAGGCACGGCCCCATCGGTTAACTGGGAGACGGCCCCATCGGTTAACTGGGAGAGGGCCCCATCGGTTGACTGGGAGAGGGCCCCATCGGTTGACTGGGAGAGGGCCCCATCGGCGGACAGATTCTCGCTCTGGTCATCGGGTCGCTGCTCATCTGACACAAGTGTCTCCTGGGTTGATTCTTCAGTGGGTTCGGTCTGCCCGGAGGCCTCTAGATCGGCGCCCGCAGCAGCATCGGCAGCACGCTGGTCGGCCTCCTCCTGAAGCATCTCCTTGCGCCATGGAGGATCTTTAAAGAGGCAGAGCGACTCAGACTGCTGAAGGTTCGCGACCTCGGCGGCCGTGAGCTTCGGCATGTTGAAGAAGTCTTCTGAGTAAACATCCATGTCGCTTCGAATGTTGTAGTGGGGCATCGCGAACAGCTTTCGCAGCGCGAAACTTCGAACCTCCTCGGCCACGTTGACGCCCATGAAGCGACTGATGTCATCTCCAACGGACAGGGCCTGTGCATCCTCCATGGAAGGACCTGGGTCAGCAGCCTCGGCGGCCTCTCCCACGGCGGGCAGCACGGGGCGATCATCGGGTGTCTCGGATGGCGCGGCCTCGGGCGTGTGTGGGCCCTCCTGCTGCTCACGGATTGATTTGTCAACGGTCTTGGCGCGAGACCAGCGCGAGAGGAAGTCGTCTGCCACTAAGCCTCCAGCCGATCTTTTGGACTCTTAAACGAGGCCGGCCGTGCACGCTTCTTCGGCTCGGGTTGGTAGTGCTGGGAGAGAAAGTCTGTCAGCCAGTTGGCGGTGTCGAGGTCAATCGGTCGGCTCTCCACCATCTCCTGCGCATCCATGAGGCGGCCAGCCTCGTTGTAGCTCAGGGTGATGCACCGAATGTCGGGCACAGCATCGACCTGCTCAGGATCCAGGCGCCAGTGGACAAACCAGGCGGGTTTTTCAAGGGAGCAGTTCAGGTAGTAGCCCTCGCCCTCGTCGGGGAAGAGTTCCACCGCCATGATTCGACTCACGCTTGCCCCACTCGGGGCCAATGTCTGCGAGAAACTCGCCTGCGCATCGGCAACCCATTCGGGGCACCAGACGGCCTCGGTGAGTTCCCACCGAAAGGGCTCCCAGCGGCTCGATTGGGGGACCTTCGAGACCGTTGCGCGCGCCCATCGAAAGGGCCTCGCCGATGGGGCCGCAGTCATCATGTGTTCTGCACCACGATCGTTGGAAATTTGCTGCTCATGTCTTTTCCGATTCTTGAGACGGAGACCGCCACCCTGCGCGCGATGTCTTTGTATAGACCGGAGACCGCGCCGTCTGGATCAGCAACGAGTGTCGGGCGCCCAGCATCAGCATGCTCACGAATTGAGAGGGTCAGCGGCAGGCTGCCCAGCAACGGCACGTTGTAGTCGGCTGCCATGAGGCTGCCGCCGCCCGCGCCAAAGATATGCTCAGCATGACCGCACTTTGGGCAGAGATAGAGGCTCATGTTCTCGACAATGCCAATCACCGGAACAGCAACTTTCTCAAACATCTTGAGCCCCTTGCGGGCATCCATCAGCGCGACCTCTTGGGGCGTGGTCACGATCACCGCCCCCGTGATTGGCACGTTCTGCGCGAGGGTCAGGTGAATGTCGCCTGTTCCTGGGGGCATGTCGATGAGGAGGTAATCGAGTTCTCGCCACATTGTCTGGCGCAGGAGTTGATCAAGGGCCTGCGTGACCATGGGACCTCTCCAGACCATGGCCTGGTCTTTATCAATGAGAAATCCAATGGAATTGCACTGTAGACCGTGGCCCATCATGGGCTCGATGGTCTGGCCATCGACCGACTCCGGCCGCCCAACAATTCCAAGCATGGTCGGAATGCTCGGGCCGTAGATGTCTGCATCGAGCACGCCCACGGTTGCTCCCTCTGCGGCGAGCGCCAGGGCAAGGTTAACCGTGGTGGTGGACTTGCCCACCCCGCCCTTTCCGGAGGCAACCGCAATCATGTTCTTGACCGATGGAATTCGCTTGAGCCCACGCTGCACCGCGTGGGCTGGAATCTCCTGACGGATGGAGACGCTGGCGTTGCCGACCCCGGGCACCGACCGGATCGCTGCAATTGCAGACTTTCGAATCGCGTCGAGCCGACTCTTGGCCGGAAAGGCCACGACCAGCTCCAGGTCGACATCCTGACCCTCTACCTTTAACGACTTCACAAGGCCGGCCGTAACAAGGTCTTGCTCCATCTCGGAGATCAGTACATCCGCTAATGCGGAACGAATCACGTCCGTCGTCAGGCTCACGACAACCCCTTTTGTTTAAACTCCATGAAGCCGATTAGTTTAAACCCGGTTGGCGCCCAGTCGTGGTGCGTCTCCATCGGGTAAACCATTGCCAACGCCATTACCCCCTAAAAGCCCTTGGAAATGCCGGGCAGCCATCTGTTCAGGCGCCCGATAGCCTCTTCTCTGCGCGAGCGACTCGCGCCAATGGGCCTGACCCAGGGCAGTCAGGAGTGCTTGAACCGCTGGGTGCGCACAGTCTGACTCGCGATGGGCAAGCCAGTACTGCTCTTCGTAGAGGGGAACGAAGCCCAGCCCCTTTGCCTCGGCGACTGCCTCAAGGCCAAGACCAGCATCGCCCTCACCGGCGCGAATGGCCTGCGCCACAGCGGCATGAGAGGGCTCCTCATGCCGCCAGCCGCGAATCCTGCCAGACGAGATGCCAAGCTCATCGAGCCATGCATCCATCATGGCCCTCGTGCCCGCGCCGGGTGGGCGGTTGACAAAGCGAACGGGGCCATCGAGCAGATCGTGCAACGACCGCAGTCGCAGGGGGTTGCCACGCTCCACCAGCAGGCCCTGGGTTCGAATGGCAAAGGGAACCGCCTGTGCATTGAGGCCTTGGGCCACCGCTGCCATGCCCCCGGTCAATCGACTCAAGACACCAGTGAGATCTGCCCGAGGCAATGGCAGGGGAAAGCCCGCCATGATGGTGCGGCCCTCCTGCAGGGCCGCAATTGCATCGAGGCTCCCCGAGAATCGAATGTCCAGGTGGAGGCCCTCTGAGACAAGGGACTCTCGGCAGGCCGACAGGGCCTCATCGTGGCTTGCCGCGATCGTCAGCAACTGCGCCTGATCGTCAAAGGCCACGGCAAAGGCTCGTTCTAGGTCAGATCGAAGCTGCTGGATCTGTGGCGCGAGCCTTGACTGCGCCTGCCGCTCCGCCCAGAGGAGCTTCACACCAAAGCCAGATAGGCGGGCCTTCTGGCCCTTCTCCCAGACGATGAGGAGGCGGCCAAAGGACTCCTCCCATCGCTTGAGCTCGCCCCAGACGTGCCGATAAGACAGGCCAAGGGTGCGCGCTGCGGCAGAGATGGAGCCTCGCCGCTCAACCGCATCGAGCATCTCGATGAGGGGATGGAGAACCAGGTCTCCGGCGGGCGCCGACGGTGATAGCGATAGGCTGTAAGACAGCGCTACCCGGTGGACGCCCCGAGGGTTACCCTTATGCACGGTTGTTTATATCGCCAAATGCCGCAGAGGCCCCTAGCATACGCGGACCCATGGATAGCCTCAGCGAAAGCCTCTGGATTGCAATTGACCTTGTTGTCGCTGCAGATCCAACCCTGCTCAACATTGTCGGCCGATCGCTCCACGTCAGCCTGCTTGCGAGTGTCTTTGCCTGTCTGGCGGGAGCAGCCTTCGGAGCCTGGTTGGGAACAACCCATTTCAGGGGGCGCCCGATCCTGCTCCTCTTGCTCAACACCTATGTCGCCATCCCAGCGGTTGTGGTGGGGCTGATCGCCTATCTCCTGCTCTCGCGCTCGGGGCCACTCGGATCACTCGGCTGGCTCTTTTCAGTCCAGGCGATGGTCTTTGCCCAGACGATCCTCGTCTTTCCGCTGGCCGCCACCATGACCCGTCAGACCATCGAAGACGCAGACAATCGGCTTGGCGAGAGCCTGCGGTCCATGGGTGCAAACGCCCTCTGGCGTCCCTCACTCCTCTTGGTGCATGAGCGGCACACCCTCATCACCATGGTCATCACCTGCTTTGGTCGGGCCATCGCGGAGGTGGGCACCGTGATGATGGTGGGGGGGAACATCGACGGCTTCACAAGGGTGATGACAACCGCCATCGCCCTGGAGACCAGCAAGGGCGACCTCTCCCTGGCCATAGGCCTGGGCATCGTCCTCCTGCTGGTCGTGCTGCTGCTCAACTGCCTGGTGGCTTGGATTGCGCAGATGAGATCCCGATGAGCATCGTCATCCGAGGCCTGCAGGTGAGCCGAGAGGGCGTGCTCATCTTGAGTGTGCCGGACCTGGAGATCGAGGCAGGCATCCCGACGGCCCTTGTGGGTGCAAATGGCAGCGGAAAGACGACCCTCCTGCGGGCGCTCCATGGGTTGCTGCCCGAATCAAGGTCTGCAGTCTCACGCTCAGGTGCACTGAGGGCTCGAATGGTCTTCCAACAGCCTGATCCCCTGCGCCTCTCAGGCCGTCGAAATCTCCAGCTGGCGGCCTGGTTTGCGGGCCACCGCTGGGCAGATGCCGGCGACATCGCGGGCCATTGGCTCAGTCGTGTGGGCCTCTCAGACCACGCAGATCAACCCGCCACGAGCCTCTCGGCCGGACAGCGGCAGCGCCTTGCCATTGCAAAGGCCCTGTTGGCTGAGCCGTCGATTCTCCTGCTCGATGAGGCCACGGCCAGCCTCGACACTGACTCGACTCAACTCCTAGAGGAACTGATTGAGTCGTTCATCGGGGCGCCGAGTGATCAGGGCCATTTGAGGACGCTCATCTTTACGACCCATCAGTCATCGCAAGTCAGCCGACTCGCCAGGCGGGTCTTGACGCTTGAGGGAGGGCTCGTGGTGTCGGATCAGCTGATGGGCTAGACAAGGCCATCGAAGGGAATCACCTTTGTCAGGTCACCCAGCTTCGTGAGGCTGGTGTCGTGGTCGAGCACCACCAGGCAGTTTGCATCACTCATTGAGCGCAAGATGCCCGAGCCCTGACCACCTGTGGTCCGAACGCAGATCGTGCCGTCGGTGTCCTGAAAGGTTACCCCCCGGCGGTACTCCGTTCGGCCGGGTTTTTTTGGAATCTCCTCGGCAGCCCGGGCGTAGAGGGGCATGATGCCCTCGGCCTGCGAACCCATGAGGGTCAGGAGCCCATGCCGAACAAAAATATAGAAGGTCACCATGACTGCGACGGGATTGCCCGGCAAGCCAAAGAGCACGGCAGAGTCGCCCTCGCCCACCCGATCCCCAGACCAGATGCGACCAAAGGCCATCGGCCTGCCCGGCCGCATGGCGATCCTCCAGAAGGTGACGTCCCCAAGCTTGGCCATCATCGCCTTGATGAAGTCGGCCTCACCAACAGAGACACCACCAGAGGTCACGATGGCATCGGCGCATCCGGCTGCCTGCCTGAATGCGCGCTCGAGTGCCACGGGCTCATCGGGAATCACGCCCATGTCGATGAGCTCGATGCCGAGACGAGCCAACATGCCATAGAGGGTGTAGCGGTTGCTGTCGTATACGCATCCCGTCTCGAGGGGTTCACCCACCGATCGGAGTTCATCCCCGGTTGAAAAAAAAGCGACCCGGACCCGCTGATGGACTGAGAGTTCAGCGAACCCAAGCGATGCAGCAAGGCCGAGGTCCGCCGCACGAATGATCCGCCCCGCCCGCAGTGCCGCGCGACCCGCGGTCAGATCTTCTCCCCGACGGCGTCGGTTGTCACCGGGCCGAACAGCGCGGGATAGAAACTCAATGGTGTCGCCCGTTCGCTCTGTGAATTCCTGGGGAATCACGGAGTCGCAGCCCGCCGGCATGACCGCCCCGGTCATCACCCTCACGCATCGGCCCGCGGGGCACTCGCCCTCAAAGACTCGGCCGGCGAAGGCTTCGCCATGAATGCCCAATGAGACCGTGGGCGCCCCGCCCAAGACCGATCCATCAAAGGCATAGCCGTCCATTGCAGCATTGTCGTGGCTCGGCACATCGATTGGCGAGACCAGATCCTGGGCGAGCACACGGCCAAGGGCGGCCCGAACCGCCACCCTCTCGTGGGGCCGCTCCCCCATGCCTGAGCGACAGAGGCCATCGATGACCTCAAGGGCCTTCTCAACACGCAGGGCGTCCGGGTCGTAGCCGGTCACGCACGACACGATCTCATCAAGATTGATCAGGGCTGACAAGGAGATTTCAACCTTAAGAGGGGGGAGCCTCGAGGGCCCGAAGCTCCTCGACGGTGTTTGCATTCATGAAGGCCGCTCCATCTGGGAAGATGACCTCCGCCGCACCGAGGTCAGAAGTCCATCGATCAATCTTGCGGCCGCCCTGCTGTAGGTAGACGAGGAGGCTATCGTGGACCTCCCCGCGCATCAGCAGAAAGACTGGATGGGGCTGGCGGGAACCGTCGGCCTCGATGGTGACAGGATACGCAAGCGGCAGACCCGAGGCCACCAGGCCGGCATGGAGGCGGGCCACCAGGTCGGTGGGGAAGTTTGGGACATCGCATGGAATGGCCTGAAGGAAGTCAGTCTCGCAGTAGGGCAGGCCTGAGAGCATCCCGGCCAGCGGGCCCTGGTAGCCCTCGATTGGATCGGGCAGCACGGTGACGCCAAACCCCTCGTAGACGCCGATGTTTCGGTTTGCGTTGATGAGGACATCAGCGACCTGCGGCACCAACCGCATCATGGCCCGAAAGGCCAGGGGCTGACCCTGAAAACGCTCGAGGCCCTTGTCCACGCCTCCCATGCGGCTGCCGCGACCGCCCGCGAGAATGATGCCAGTGACTTGCTCCATCTGCCCTATGCCTCCACTCCCTGACTGGTGAGGTACTCATCGTAACTCCCCTTGAAGTCCAGCACCGTTCCGTCCCCTCGTAGCGCCCAGATTCGGGATGCCACCGCATTGACAAACTCCCTGTCGTGGGAGACCAAGAAGAGCGTGCCCTGGTATTTCTCAAGGGCCAACTGAAGCGATTCGATGGATTCCATGTCCAGGTGGTTGGTGGGCTCGTCCATGATGAGCACATTGGTGCGCTCGAGCATCAGGCGCCCAAAAGACATGCGATGTTTCTCGCCGCCGGAGAGGACCTCCACGGGTTTTTGGACCTCATCTCCCGAGAAGAGCAGCCGACCCAGGACGGAGCGAATCGCCTGGTCATCGTCACCCTCCTGGGCAAACCGCGCGATCCAATCGGTGAGACTCAACTGCATCTCAAACTCGGGATAGACATCCTGGGCCATGTAGCCAACCTGGGCATTCTCGGCCCACTTGACCAGGCCATCATCTGCCGCATAACCGCCACGGGCCTCACCCACCATGACCTTGACCAGGGTGGACTTTCCCGCACCATTGGGGCCAATGATGGCGATCTTCTCACCAGCCTCAACCATGAGAGAGACCTTCTTTAGAACAGCCTGGCCATCGAATACCTTGGTGACACTCTGGAGGTGGATCGCCTGTCGATAGAGTTGCTTGGCCTGCTCGAATCGGATGAATGGATTCTGGCGAGACGACGGCCGGACCTCGACGGCGTCGGCCTGAATCTTATCGATGAGTCTGCGGCGAGACGTCGCCTGTTTGGCCTTGGATTTATTGGCTGCAAAGCGTCGAACAAACTCTTGCAATTCCGAGACCCGCTCCTTGCCCTTGGCGTTGGCAGACATGAGCCGAGCCCGAGACTCTGTGGCCGCCAGCATGTAGTCGTCGTAGTTACCGGGGTAGATTCGAACCTCCCCGTAATCGACATCGGCCATGTGCGTGCAGACCGCATTTAGAAAGTGGCGGTCGTGGGAGATGATGATCATGGTTGACTGACGGTCGTTGAGGAGATCCTCAAGCCAGCGGATCGTGTCGATGTCGAGGTTGTTGGTGGGCTCGTCGAGCAGGAGGATATCGGGGTCAGAAAAGAGCGCCTGCGCAAGCAGGACACGCAGCTTCCAGCCTGGCGCAATCTCTCGCATGGGCCCATGGTGTTGCTCGGTTGCAATGCCCGCCCCATGGAGGATCTCGCCGGCCCGAGCCTCTGCGGTGTAGCCATCGAACTCCGCAAACTGGGCCTCGAGCTCAGCCGCCCGCATGTAGTCCTCATCGGTGGCATCTGGATTGGCATAGATGGCATCACGCTCGGTCATGGCTGCCCACATCTCCTGATGGCCCATCATCACGACATCGAGCACCCGTCGATCCTCGAATGCGAATTGATCCTGACTCAACTTCCCAAGACGAATCTGGCCCTCATGGATCACGGAGCCTGCGGTGGGCTCAAGATCCCCGCCGAGTATCTTCATGAGCGTTGATTTGCCACAGCCATTGGCGCCAATGAGGCCGAAACAGTGGCCCCCCATGAACTTGACCGAGACATTCTCAAAGAGGGGTTTGGCCCCAAATTGCATCGTGATATTTGCAGTCGACAACATATTGGAAACCGTCCTATTTAGAGCTGGGCCCAGCGATGGGCATTTCGAAATATCTGAATCCAGGCAGAGTATTCGCCAAGAGACTGAGAGGCTGGCGGCACCCAGGAGAGCTGGAGATTGCGAAAGACCCGCTCTGGATGGGGCATGAGAATGGTCACTCGGCCATCGTCATTGGTAAAGGCGGTGGCACCCTCTGGCGAACCGTTTGGATTGTAGGGATAGCGCTCGGTCGGCAGGCCCGTCTCGTCAAGGTAGCGCATCACCATGTGGGCCTGATCAAGGCCTGGCTGCTCGGCCGACCTGCCCCCCCAGTCGGCCCGTCCCTCGCCATGGGAGACGACCACCGGAAGCCTCGCACCAGCCATGTCTTGGAAGAGGATTGAGGGTGACTGCACCACCTCAACGAAGGAGAGTCGCGCCTCAAACTGCTCAGACCGATTTCGCCTAAAGCGCGGCCATGCCTGGGCCCCAGGGATGAGCTCTGAGAGGCCCGACATCATCTGGCAGCCATTACAGACCCCGAGGGCAAACGACGTCTGGTCATGAAAGAACCCGAGAAAGAGATCTCGCAGCCTTGCGTTGTAGAGAATCGATCGTGACCATCCCTGACCTGCTCCCAAGACATCGCCGAAGGAAAAACCACCGCAGGCAGCAAGGCCTCGGAATCCGTCAAGGCTGATGCGACCTGCTGCGAGATCGGACATGTGGACATCCCAAGGCTCCATGCCGGCTGCCCGAAATGCGGCCGCCATCTCGAGATGCCCATTGACACCCTGCTCACGCAAGATCGCAACCCGACTGGGCCTACCAAGGTGGATGGGAGGTGATTCGATCTGCCGAGACAGGCCGGCGGGCATGACGACCACCATGGGATTGAGGCTCGTACGAGAGGCAGCCTCTTGCTGCTCGGCAGCCTCGGGGTTGTCTCTGCGCCGAGAGATCTCTGTGCTGATACGCGACCAGACGCGCTGGAGCTTGGCGCGACTGGCCTGGAAGATCGGCTTGGCATCTCGGTAGATCTCGATCTGATCCCTCGGATTTGGGCAGGCCACCTCGATCGCATGCGCCGAGAGACCGGTCTGCCTGAGAATGTCCATGAACTCGGACCGTCTGGATCGTGCAACCTGGACCACCACGCCGAGTTCCTCCGCAAAGAGGGCCCTGAGGCTTGCCTCCTCGCGCTGGACCGCAACCTGCTCAGGGCGGATCTTAAAATCACCCCAGTCGGACGAATGCGGGTCCACCGTTAGGAGGTCGAGATTGATGGTGAGGCCACAACGAGATGCGAAGGCCATCTCACAGAGGCATGCAATGAGCCCCCCGTCAGAGCGGTCGTGGTATGAGAGGACGAGATTGGCCGCCCGGGCACGCTGGAGCGAGTCAAGGAGCATGACAAGCTGATCGGGTGCATCGAGGTCTGGGGGATCTCCCCCAAAGACGCCCTGTGTCTGGGCAAAGACAGAACCCCCGAGGCGCTGACGACCCTGGCCGAGATCGATCAGGATGAGCACCGTCTCGGGCGCATCGCTCAGCAGTGGGGTCCATGTCTCTGAGACATTCTGAACCGATGAGACAGCTGTGAGGTTTAGAGAGACGGGCGACACCACCGAGGCCATCTTGTCATCTCGCTGCCACTGGGCCCTCATGCTCAGGGAGTCTTTACCCACTGGAATAGACAGACCAAGCCTCGGACAGAGGTCCATCGCCAGGGCCTCAACGGCTGCATAGAGGGCAGCATCCTGCCCAGCCTCACCGCTGGCTGCCATCCAGTTGGCACAGAGCTTGACCTCTTGAAGTGATGCCACTGGTGCAGCAAATAGGTTGGTGAGCACCTCGCCCAGGGCCATGCCAACAGAGGCGACTGGGTCCACGATGGCGATGGGTGCCCGCTCGGCCACAGCAAAGGCCTGGCCGGATGATCCCTCGAAGTCCCAGAGGCAGACCGCCACATCGGAGACCGGCGTCTGCCACGGCCCCACCATCTGGTCTCGGGATGTGAGTCCACCCACGGTGCGATCACCAATGGTGATGAGGAACTCCTTAGAGCCCACCGTCGGGTGTCCGAGGACAGCCTCAATCGCAACAGCGAGGTCGATGCCAGAGAGCTCAAATTCCCCGGGGGGATGAGGATGAGACGCCGCCACACGATGCATCTTCGGCAGCCTGCCCAGGAGGACCGAGAGTGGCAGGTCCACGGGCTGTTGGCCGCCCGATTCGAGCTGATCGGTGAGCTGCAGACGGTCCTCCTCGATGGCGCGCCCCACAACCGAGAACGGGCAGCGCTCGCGCTCACAGAGGCCGTTAAAGAGATCGATGTCCTTGGCTGCTATTGCGAGCACGTATCGCTCCTGAGACTCGTTACACCAGATCTCAGCTGGTGAGAGGCCCGCCTCATCGATGGGAATGTCTTGGAGCCGGAAGATGCCGCCCCTGCCCGCCCCGTGGACAAGCTCCGGAAATGCATTTGAGAGGCCACCAGCACCGACATCATGAATGGAGAGAATCGGATTCTCCATGCCCATCGCAACACAGGCATCGATGACCTCCTGTGCCCGTCGTTGCATCTCCGGATTGCCCCGCTGGACGGAATCAAAATCGAGTTCTGCATCATTTCGGCCCGACTGAATCGACGAGGCCGCACCACCGCCGAGCCCTATTCGCATGCCCGGACCACCCAGTTGAATCAGGAGTGCACCGACCGGAATCGTCTTCTTGTGGACCTGCTCCTCAGCAATGGCACCAACGCCGCCCGCAAGCATGATCGGCTTGTGATAGCCCCAGTGCCGACCGGCATGTTCGAGCTCAAAGCTGCGAAAGTATCCGGCAAGGTTTGGTCGGCCAAACTCATTGTTAAAGGCGGCACCACCGAGGGGGCCTTCGATCATGATCGAGAGGGGCGAGGCCATTCTTGAGGGCTCATGCTGAGCCCCATCAAAGCTAATGGTTGAGACGGCAAATCCAGTAAGCCCTGCCCGAGGCTTGGCGCCCCGACCGGTTGCACCCTCGTCTCGTATCTCTCCGCCGGCACCTGTTGCTGCACCCGGGAATGGGCTGATTGCTGTTGGGTGGTTGTGGGTCTCTGCCTTTAAGACGGTGTGCAAAACGGTGGCCCTCGACATGTAGGGGCCAGGCTGACCGGCACATGTTCTACACCGCGCGCCAGGGCGACCGAGGCACCCTGCAGGACTGCCGCATTGTCTGAGTAGGCCGAGAGCGTTCCTGAGGGCGTGACCGCATGGGTGTGCCGGATCATCTCAAAGAGGCTCATGGCCTTTGGGTCGCCATCGACCGTGAACCCAGCATTGAAAATCTTGTGCCGACAGTGCTCTGAATTGGCCTGGGCAAACATCAAGAGCTCAACATCTGTGGGATCACGATCGAGTTGTTGGTAGGCCTGCGCGAGGTAGTCGATTTCATCGCGCGACAGGGCCAGCCCTAGCCGCAGGTTCTCAGCCTGGAGGCTCGAAAGCGGGTCTGCGCCGAGCATCACTGCAGTGGCAGTGTTGGCGGAGAGGGACCGATCTTCGAAGAGGTGCGCCGGGGCGTTGCCAATTGAGATCGACTCGACCATGCGGTCATGGAATGCCCCGCAACGCCACAGGGGCGAGGCCTCTGGTGCACCGACCAGGTAGCGAATGCCGCGCTCAAGGCGCATCACGTCATCAACACCACAGGACCGAAAGATATCAAGGGCCTTTGAGGCCCAGGGTGATCGGGTGCCCTGTCGGGGAAAGACCCAGACCTCGGTGCAGCCCTTTGGTCGCTCCGACCAGCCAACCGAATGGAGGTCGAGCAACTGCGAGACCAACTCCGGCACCGGTGCTGCATGAGGGGCCCAGCTCGATGAGGGGTTGAGTCTGAGCAGATAGGCCCATTGGGCTGAGACCACGGTGGCGGCAGGATCGACCCTGCGCAGCGTGTCGGTCAGACGTGCCATACGGAAATCGGACAGCGCGGAGGCGCCCGGGAGGCAACGTGGCGTGGGCATCCCTAAATTATACGGGCGCTGTTACTGTGGCCTTGAGAGTTCAAGATGGCCCGTGAATCGACCAGCAAAGACCGTGTCGATCTGGGCGCCATCGGGGTGGACCGCCACCATGAAACCCGGCTGGGAGACCGGCGCAACGGACGAGACGGCCAACATCCCCTGTGGCCAGGAGACAGTCAGACGAGCCGCCATGGGAAGGTAACCATCCAGGTAGCGCCGCATCAGCGGACCGACATGGAGCCTCCAGACCCCAGCCTCGCCGAGGTCGAGGGCATGAGAGGAGACCGTGATGCAGATTGAGGCACCTCGCTCCACCGCCGTCAGTGTGATCAGGTGGCCCTCGATCTGAACATCCCCGATGCCGCTGAACTCGGCAACGCTCAATGTCTGTAGTCGGTCCGGATTAAATGCAATCACGACCTTGCGAATTGGATCGAGTCGACGATGGCAGGTGGCCGACTCCACAAGGCCCGTCTCTAGGCTTTGCATGGTCACCAAGACACGTGCCTCGTAGCGATAGGCCTCTGGATCGGGGTTGACCGTTAGAAAACGCAGCTCCCCTTCCCTGGCAATGTCTGAGAAGTCGAGGGCCATGAGGGGCCTGGCCATGACGGCCATGAGCAGAAGGCCAACGGCTGCATGCCATGCGAGACCCCGGGGCCTCATGGTCTCTCGCGGTCTATCATGGTGCCCAGGACCTGCCAGATGATCTCAAGCATTCGGGGCTGGGCAGCAGCATTGGGGTGGATTCGATCTGCCTGAAAGAAACGCAGATCGTCTCCAAAGCCCTCGAGCATGAAGGGCACGAGCCGAGTCTTCTCAGCCTGCGCCAGTCGCGCGAAGATCGCCTGAAATCGACCAGCATAGTCGGCTCCATAATTCGGGGGCACGGCGATTCCCACGAGCAAGACATCTGCCCCGGCCTGTCTCGAGAGACGAATCATGTCTCGCAGGTTCTGCTCCGTGTGGGTGAGCGAGAGGCCCCTCAGGCCGTCGTTGGCGCCAAGGGCCAGGACCACCAGCCGCGGCCTGACCTGTCCGAGGACCCTGGGCAGTCGCTCAAGACCACCATGGGTGGTCTCACCGGAGAGGCTTCGGTTGACGACCTTCCAGTTCCCATTCTTACCGAGCCGGTTTTGAAGGAGATGGGGCCAGCCCTGGTTGGTTGCCAGGCCATAGGCAGCAGAAAGACTGTCGCCATAAATGAGTATGCTTGGGGTCGACGCTGGCGCCTGAGCCCAAGCCACTGGTGCTGCGCTCAACAGGCAGGTGAGGAGCAACCACAGGAGAGAGACGGGTCGTGACAAAACAAGCATCTGCATGGGCCATTCGAGCGGTTTCATTGAGTAGAACTGTATCTGATGGCGAAGAAGAATTGAGCATTCTTCGCGACATCACCCTGCAGGTTGCAGTGGGCAAATCGCTTGCCATTGTTGGCCCCTCGGGCTGCGGGAAGTCGACCCTCCTGGGCCTCTTGGCTGGCCTCGACACGCCCACATCGGGGCGGGTCTTCTGGGGCTCCGAGGACATCTCCGTCCTTGATGAGGAGGCCCGCACCGAGCGACGGCTAAGGGACGTTGGCTTTGTCTTTCAGTCATTCCAACTCCTACCCCAACTCACGGCCTTGGAAAACGTCATGCTGCCCATGGACCTCATTGGGGATTCATCCGCAGAGGAGAAGGCCACCGCCATGCTCAAGACCGTGGGGCTAGAGAGTCGGCTCCAGCATTTTCCCGCAACACTCTCGGGCGGCGAGCAACAGCGGGTCGCGCTGGCAAGGGCCTTTGTGCGGGTGCCCCGGCTGCTCTTTGCTGATGAGCCCACAGGCAGCCTAGACGCCGCAAGTGGCGACCGCGTGATGTCCCTGCTCCTCGATCTACAGTCCCAGCACGGGGCCACCCTTATCATCGTGACCCATGACGACAAGCTTGCCTCAGCCTGCACAGACCGACTGAGCCTCCTGGCAGGTGCTATCGCTTGAACTGATAGAACCGATCGTTGAGGAATCGACTTGTATGCTCGATTTCTTCCTCGAACCAGCCCGCGCTGCTGCGATTGGCGCAGGCCTCGACCATGGTTCGAAGCACGGCGGCTGACTTCACCTTGCGGAAGTCTTCGGAATAGAGTTCCTCTCCCTTGCCGTCTGGCATCATCGAGTTGTGACAAGAGGCGCAGTTCTTTTGGTGCAACAACTGCCCCTTGGCAGCATCACCCTTCGGAAAAAAAGGCGCGGTGTGGGCAGGCCAGGCAGCCGCCATGAGGCAGACAAGGGCCGGGCCGCGCAGTGCCATGATCAAACGAGTTGCTGCCTGCATGGTGGTCTCCAGGAACTGTTTTGACCTTCTTAGTCTAACGAGGACTATCCTCCTAGACCAGGATTTCCCTTCATGCCAATCAACTTGGGGGTATTGAGTTTTCGCGGCGAGATTCGCTTTTTGTCCTTGAGCCAGGTCTCTACAACATCCCAGACCATCTCGCCCTTTGCATCAGCAGCCACAGGGGCCCAGCCCGCAACCTTGTACATCTTCTTGGGCTCAATCGCCCGGCCTTGGAGTTGCATGTCTTGAATGCGCCGGCCCATCTTCTCGGTGGGCGAACAGGAATATTGGAGTCCACCCACCCGAACCATGTCGCCGCCTTGCTGATAGTAGGGATCGGGATTAAAGAGGTTGTCGCAGACGTCCTCAAGCACTGTCTTGATCATCTCACCAGACATCTCGGTCAGGGTGGAATACGAGTAGGTGGTGGCTGTCTGATCCATCACATGCTCACGGGTGATGGCCTGTCCGGGGAGCAGCGAGGTGCCCCATCGAAACCCCGGCGAGAAGGCAAGGTCAGCGCCCTTTACCTCCATGAGGGCATCGAGGATGAGTTGATCGAAACTCCCATTGAAGTTTCCCCTTCGGTAGAGCAGGCCCTCGGTGATGGCCAGTGTCTCCTCGAGCTTGGCCTTGTGTGGGGCACGCACCCGATCAATGAGGGCAGCCATGTCTCTGTCGGCTGGCAGCATGTCTGCAAAGACCGGGAGCAGCTTGTAGCGGTAGTCGGCAACTCGTCCATCCTTGACGTCGAAATCGAGCACGCCCAGAAACTTGGTGTTGGAGCCCGAGTTGGTCACAAGGGTCACCCCGCCAGCGTTCTTCACCTTTATGGGCTGTATGACGCCATCGTGGGTGTGGCCGCCCATGATGGCATCGATGCCTCGAACGCGTGAGGCCATCTTGAGGTCAACGTCCATGCCGTTGTGTGAGAGGACCACCACCACCTTGGCGCCCTTGGCCCGGCACTCATCGACCATCTTCTGCATGTTCTCGTCTTGAATGCCGAAGGTCCAGTCGGGCACCATGTGGCGAGGATTGGCAATGGGTGTGTAGGGGAAGGCCTGACCAATGACGGCCACTGAGAATCCGTTCTGCTCACGAATCACATAGGGCTTAAAGACAGGATCCCCGAAGTCGTTGGTCTTTATATTCTGAGCGAGGAACTCAATCTTTCCCGCGAGATCCTTTTTGACAATCTCCATGACCCGCTCGGCACCATATGTGAATTCCCAGTGACTGGCCATCATGTCCACCCCGAGCAGCTTGGTGGCATCCACCATATCCTGCCCCTTGCTCCACAGGGCGGTGGCCGACCCCTGCCAGGTGTCGCCGCCATCGAGCAGGAAGGCATTGGGACGGCCTGCTCGCATCATCTTGACAAGGGTGGCCATGTGGGCAAAACCACCCACCTTGCCAAAGGTGCGGGCAGCCTTCTCGAAATCAAGATAGGTGTAAGCATGGGCGAGTGGCGTGCCCTTCGGAATACCGTATTGCCTCAGCAGGGCCTCACCGACAAGGTGAGGAACCTGCCCCTGCATGCCGGCCACCCCAATGTTCACATCGGGCTCACGGAAATAGACGGGCAGCAACTGGGCATGACAGTCTGTGAAGTGCAAGAAGCTGACGTTGCCAAACCTGGGAATGTCGTAGAGCTTGTCTCCCTTCTTGGCCGCCGCCTGCGCATCTGGAAACCCTCCAAACATGCCGGCTGCCGATGCAGCCGCCATGACCCCAACAAACTCCCGCCGATTCATGTCCATGACTCTATGCCCATCTATGAATATATCCGTTAAAAAAAAGCCCTCTCGGAAAGAAAGGGCCCAGTCGATCCTGCAGAAGCCCCCGGGTTACTGATTCACCGGGGAGGCTGGGTCGAAGAGATAGGCCATGAGGTCTTTGAGCTGTTGCTCGCTCAAGATCTGCTTGTGGCCGATTCGGGGCATGATCGTGCAGGCGTTGTAGGCCTTGGCGTTGTACAACTTTCCCCAGGTGTACTTCACCACGTCAGGGCCAGCCCCGCGCAGTTTGCCGTACTGGTAAAGGCTTGGCCCGATGTTGCCGTAGGAGAGTTCCTTCTTAGTGATCTGGTGGCAGTTGTAGCAGTTTCCGCCATTGGGTGTACCCGCCTTCAGCACCTTCCAGGTGTGCCCGTTGCCGCTCTGAGCGATCCTTTCCGCCTTGGTCCAATCCCCGAAATAATTGCCGTCTGCGGGCTGCTTGATGGTCGCCATCTCGGCAGCCTCAAGCTTGACACGAACGGCAGGGTCAAGGTCCTTGCCAAGCATCTCAGCCTCTGAGCAGGCCGCCTGCACGGCATCCTGCTCAAGGCGGTCGACGGTTGCAATGTGCTTAGACTCGAACGACGATTTCAGCACGGACTGGGTCATTTTGTTGTAGTCGGGCCCAACCGTTGCGCAACCAGCGAGCAGAGTGGCTGCTGAGGCCATGAGAACGATTTGTTTCATCTGAGTCTCCTATTATTCAGCGCTTGATCGTGGGTGCGAGCGAGGGAACCCCGTTTCCATTCACCGCCATATAGACCGATAGTGCGACGGTCACATCGGAGCCGAACTTTGGATGGGGAAACCGCTGCAGGCGATAGCAGTCGTTGATGCGCTTCTGCATGGGCCAGAGCTGCGAATTGCTCACCCGATAAGCGGGCCAGGACGTGGCAGCCTTGCCGGCCGGCACATTCGCGGTGAGATTGGGCAAGCCCTGAAGGCGAATACGTTGCCCATCGGCCTGGTGACAGGACGCGCAGGAGTAATCCATGGGGCCGGCCCGGTAGAAGAAGGCCCGCTTGCCCACCTCGAACATGTGCTTTTCCTCGGGATGGGCCTGGGGCGTGGCCAGCGTCATGCCCTTAGACTGGGTCACGACATAGGTGGCCAGCGCAATGACCTTCTTGTGGTCGTCCTTGTTGTAGTCGGTCACTTTGGGCTCGCCACCTTGTAGCGTCTTCATGCAGTGCGCGATTCGCATCTCGACATCCTGAACCTTGCCTGCATCGGGGAAATATCGAGGAAGCTGGGCATAGGCGCCCTTCAAGACTCCTGGTCCGAGGCCGAGGTCGCACTGCTCAAGGGAGGCATTCTTGGGGCCAGCTTTTTTCTTCCAGAGTTCCTCGCCTTGCATCTCCCAGAGCTCGGCAGGGTTGCCGTCGGCGATCAGTTCCCTATAGCGATCGATGCCCTTTTCTGTCTCAGTCTTCTCAGCCTGCGCCATGGCTCCTCCGAACGAGAGGCACAGTCCAAAGGCCAAGGTGGCGGCCTTCATTGTCGATCTCTGCATTTTTATCTCCTTGGCTTCTTGTAATGTGATGGGGGGCCAAGCGGCCCCGCCCGGTTGCAGCGCTTGGCGTGCGCCCTAGCTAATGGCGGCTTCGTCTGTGCGCGACTCACCCTTGTTGTCTTTCCACGAAACGGTGACCTTGTCGCCTGCCTTGGCACCCTTGACCTTGAACTGGAGGTAAGGGTTCTTGGAGACGGCTGGCCCCCACTGGGCCGTCATCACGGCCTTGCCATTGACAGAGGCTGTGACTTCCTGGATGAACCAGGCCGGGACGAGTTGACCGTCGCCGCCCTTTCGCTGCCCGGTCTCCATCTCATGGGCCATCAGCACACGCACATCTGCCACATCGCCCTCGACACGGGCCCGAATACGCATTGGATTTGCCATTTCTATTCTCCTGTTCTGTTGTAACTGGGATCAGCCGCCGCAGCCGCCGAGGGTGACCTTGATCTCTTTTTTGGCCATGAAAAATTGGCCATCGGCCTTGACAAGGGCATAGACGTCCGAGCTCTGTCCCATCTTCACGCGCATGGAGACATCCGGCACGGCGTCGGCCGAGAACTCATAGAAGCCTGCGACCATGGATGGGTTTTTCTCCACCATGACCACCGCCATCTGCGTCTTGGCCAGCTTGCTCGAGACACCCACGGGGACGACGGCGCCGTTCTCCGCGATGTCTGGAGACGTGATGCTGATGTCGCCGCTGTCTGGGGCATTCGCAACGCCCATGGCCTTGAGTGTGTCTGCAATGCTCTTGGTCTCAAACCACTCCTTCTTCCAGGTGTTGGCCATGGCGGGGTTGGCCACGAAAAAACCCATCGACGCCAGCGCGGAGTAGACCGCGGCACCGCCACCAACCTTCATTACATCTCGACGATTCATGCTCATATGATGCTCCCTTTGAAAATGAAAATTTACTTCTTGGTTGCCTTGCTGGTGTCCATGGCGCGCGTGGGACCGATTGGGCGGTTCTGCTCGATAAGGTTGCCGTGACTGTCCACCGCCGAACCGGGCAGGAACGATGTGATGACAACCTCTTTTTTGCAGTCTTTCATACAGGCCACGTTCCTGACATCGGGTTTACCCTTTAAATCCCATAGGCCGTGGTCGGTGGTCATGCCGTTGCGATTGGGCATCATGCCCTGGACTTGGGCCATGTTCTTGTCCGACAGCACGAAATCATCGGGAACAATGTCGCCAAGGTTCAAGATAAACGCCGTGACCGCATAGACCTCCTCAACCGACAGAGACTTGGGACTCTGCCAAGGCATGGCCCGGTTGATGTAATCCCAGAGTGTGGAGACCGTGGCCACCTTCATGAGGGTGGTTCGTTGGGGATAATCATCCCTCGAGAGGTTGGCCACCCGGCCGGATTTGATGTCGTCTTTGGAGGTGCCTCCGGCGATGGGTGTGAAGACTTCGGTGCTCTCACCGAACACCCCATGACATGAGGCGCACTGGGCCTCCCAGACTTGCTGACCCAGGACCACTGAGCCCGACCCAACGGGCAGCCCTTTGAAGTCTGGTCGGACATCAATGTCCCATTTCTGAACTTCGGCGGGCGTTGCGATGCGACCAATGTTGTCGAATTTCCCCGATGCCTGCGCCACGACCCCTGGGGCCACGAGCACTGCAACCAGCAAGACATTAGCTAACCTGAACATTGCTCACCTCCCCGGTGTCTGCGATACGCCAAGACTGAATCATGTTGTTGTGATAGATCGACCTTGTGCCACGAACCTCTCGCAGCTGATGGACCGTGGGCTGGACGTAGCCGGTGTCATCGATGGCACGGGACTGGAGAATTGCGGGCGCCCCACTCCAGGTCCAGTCAATGTTAAAGCGCGTGAAGGCCTTGGTCAGCACGGGTGACTCGAGTCGGGCAGTCCGCCAATTTTTTCCACCATCGACAGAGACATCGACCCGCCTGATCTTGCCCCGACCGGACCATGCCAGGCCCGAGACGTTGTAGAACCCCTTGTCAAGCAACAACTGCCCAGCAGACGGCGTCGTGATGACAGACTTGGCCTCCTGCATGCCCGTGTACTGGCGATGCATGCCATCTGGCATGAGGTCGATGTAGTGGATCGCCTCGTCCTTGGTGGCCCATTTCTGGTCGCCCACCTCGATTCGGCGGAGCCATTTGACCCAAGACACGCCCTGGACACCGGGCACCACGAGTCGAAGGGGGTAACCATTTTCCGGGCGCAGCATCTCACCATTCATGCCGTAGGCCACCATGACATCATCAAGCGCAAGCGACATGGGAATGGTGCGAGTCATGGACGAGCCGTCAGCGCCCTCTGCCAAGACAAACCGCCCGTTCTTCTTGTCGTAGCCGCAGTCCTCGAGCAAGACAGAGAGGGGAACGCCGGTGAATTCTGAGCAGGAGACCATGCCGTGGGTGTACTGGACCGTGGGCACCGCCACGTTGCCCCACTCCATTGCCGTGTTGGCACCACACTCGATGAAATGAATGCGCGACACAGAAGGCAATCGCATGAGGTCATCCATCGTGTAGACCTTCTGGTTCCTGACCAGGCCGTTGATCATGAGTCGGTGTTTGGACGGATCGATGTCCCACCAGCCCTGGTGATGTCGCTCAAAATGAAGCCCGCTGGGCGTGATGATTCCAAAGGTGCCCTGCAGCGGCGTAAAGGCCACAGACGCTGCAGAGACTCGGGTGAGGCCTGGGCTCTCCCGACGCTGCAGGCCCTTTTCGTATTGGGACGGCAGGCCGTATCCGGTGGCGGCCACGGGCATGCCCAGCCCCGTTGTGTGCTCGGGCAGATTCAGGATATTGGGGTCCCCCTGGCCAGAGACAGGATTTGACGATGCCCTCGCCGCCCCTGCTAGACCAAGGCCCGCAGTGGCAACACCAGCGGCCAAGAATTTTCGCCGCATCACCTCAGGTGATTTTGCGTCTTCGGGCACCAGAAAGTTTTCTGGCGCTTTGATCAATCGACCCAGTTGTCGCTCTGTCTTCATAACCTGCACATCTCCCTTGTAAGGCTTCTCGATGATCCTGCCGTCATGCAACACTCAAACGATGATGCTCGTCTTGTCTCAACCCCCGGCCAGCCGAACACAGACCGAGCGGCAGAGATCGGTGATCATCGGGTCGGCGATTTTGTAAAATACAAATGTTCCTTCCCGCCTGCGACTCAATGCGCCTGCCCTGTAGAGAAGGCTCAGGTGCCGAGAGACATTGGGTTGTGGCAGGCTCGTCATGGCAACGACCTCCTGAACCGAGCGCTCATCTGAGCAGACGGCCTGGATGATTCTGAGTCGCGCGGGCTCCGAGAGCAGCGCGAAATACTGGGCCGCCCGCTCGAAAATAAAGGCGAGTTCGTCTTCGTCGAGCTTGGCAGCATCTAAGATGCTGGCTCTGGGCGTTTGGGTGGTCAGCGTTGAGTCGGTCATTTGGAGGGAAGGTATGCTTATACAAGCATATAGTCAACTATTGATGATGATGCGGCGCACAAAGAGATAGAAGCATCAACGGTCGCATGAACCGTTTAACAAAGGGGAGAAAGGGGAAAGATGTCGAACGCACTGTCGGCCAGCCAGCTTCCCACCCTCATTGCCAGGGCTGAGCAGGCAGGTGGTTCCTGGGTCGTCGTGGTCATGGCCAGCCTGCCCAACTGTGCCTGGTGTGATCTGGTCCTGAGGGATCAGCTCATTCCCCGGATGCGTTCCACCCAGTCCCCACAAGTGGGCGTGGTGATCCTAGACATCACCGACAGGCGGCCCATTCGGATCGAGTCGCGGTCGGGGGACAGGCCTCCTGAGGCCAGGTGGCTTTCCGAATCGCCCCTTCAGTGGGCTCGGCAGCACAATATCCGGATGGCGCCCACGGTCTTTCCAATCAGCTCAAGCGGCAAGCCCATCGGCGAGCCCCTGGTGGGATACAGCTCTGCAGATTTCTATGGTGCCTACCTGGAGGACCGTATTTCGCTTGCCCAACGGCATTGGGGAGCCAACCGACCCACTGGAGCCACGACATGAACGAGGCTGTGCGCGACCACGCCGCAAGACAGACACTCCACGAGGAAGTGCATTCTCGTCCGCCAATTGCCCTGTGGCCCCAAGAGCGCATCTACAGCCAATCCCTGATTTTCACTGAGCCAGCGCAGCGCAAGGCACTGCTCGAATGGATCAATCGGCTGACGGCGGCTCTAGCAGCCAAGGTGCACCCGGTCCATGGTCAGGCAGTTCGGGTGCTCGAACTCAGTCCGGCCCCAGACCGACTGCTGCTCAAGTGGGAACTCCATGGCGAGTTTTGCGGCCTCACGGTCTATGGACAATGTCCACTGACGCCTGGCCAGCCGTTTTCAGCGAGTCGGGGGCGGCTTCAAGATCGGGTCCGAGCCCGAATCTCGGAGCTTGGCCTCGAGATGCTCGACCCATCTGTTGGGGAGCGAATGGCTGCCGTCGACATCGTGCTCACGCCAGCCGCCCAAACGGATGATGCCGCTGAACATGCCCCGCTCTTTGGGGGCAATACCCTGGTGGGATCGACCATCCTGGCAACAAAGAAGGCTCAGGTCTGGACCGACCTCCAATTTGATTCGGCTGACTTTGTCTGTTTTCTGGTGACCCATCAAGGCATTGGTTCTCGCCAAGCCGGTCGAATCGTCCAGCGGCTCATCGACATCGACACCTACCGAATGATGGCCATGCTTGGCGTTCCCAAGGCCAAGGCCCTCGCAGGTCCCCTGCGCGACACAGAGTCGGAACTTGCTGGCCTCGTTGATCGCATTGCGAAGGTGGAGGCCCCTGCCGCGGGAGAGTCGCAGGGCCTGGAGACCGATGAGCGCCTTTTAAGAGACGTCAGTTCCATCGCGGCGCAGATTGAAGGGTGGATCTCCATGTTCGGCCTGCGCTTTACCGCAAGCGAGGCCTATACCGAGCTTGTCCGCCGCGCGCTCTCTGAGCTGCGCGAGACGGCCATCCCTGGCGTGCAAAATCTCACAGAGTTCATGGACCGTCGGTTCGAGCCCGCCATGCGAACCTGCCGTTGGACACAACTGCGTCTGCAGGCGCTGTCTGACCGGGTCTCTCGGACCACGCAGATCCTTCGAACACGCATCGAGTTCGTCAATGAACGCCAGACGCAGGCCCTTCTGGCCAGCATGGACCGTCGTGCAAAATTACAGCTCAAACTCCAGCAGACGGTTGAGGGTCTCTCGCTGGTGGTGTTGACCTACTATGCCGTTGGCCTGATTGCTTACGTCTCTGAGGGGCTCAATGACCTCGGGGTGGCGGCGCCGACAGGCCTGATCACCGCCGCGGCGGTTCCACTCATTGCCGGCCTTCTCTTCTTTGGCATCAAGCGGGCTCGCCGACTTGCAGCTCGAGGGGGCTCGACAACACGGCCCTAGCATCAGGCCAGGGGCCCTCTTGGAAGAAGGCAGATGTCACCACCACGCAGGGGACCTCAGCCGCCACAGCCGCCAGCAGGCCATTTGGAGAGTCCTCTAGGGCCAGGCACGAGTGCCCCTTGAGCCCAAGGTGCTCGAGGGCCTTTCGGTAGGCCTCGGGATCTGGTTTTTTACGAGAGACGTCCTCACCGCAGATGACAACATCTGGTTCCGATAGGCCGAACCCGCTCAGACACCCCCGCCAGAGGGCCTCCCAGTTGGCTCGGCTTGTGGTTGTGACAATGCCCCACTGGAGTCCCGCGCTGATGACTTGTTCAATGAGAGCTGGAATGCCCGGTCGAGGCGAGATGAGCCCGAGGGCCATGCGCTCGGCGTAGAGGATGTTCTTGAGCTGATGCGCCCGCATCAATTTCTCCTCAGCCTGAGCAGATTGCCACTGCCCCTCGTTGAGACCCTGAGCATGGGCCCGCATGCGCTCCAAGCCACCTGTGATTTTCAGCAGGCCCTGGTATTGATCGGCTGACCAGTTCCATGGGATGTCTAACCGAGAGAAGGCCTCATTAAAGGCCGGAAGATGCCCCTCGAGCTCTGTCTCCGCAAGCGTGCCATCGACATCAAACAACACGGCCTCAGAGACCCGCGGGTCGATCCGGTGGGTGGTCAAGGCAGTGGGGACCAGGAGTGCTGTCCCTTTGAATGTAATGGAATGGCCACGGGCGCAGCTGGTCAGGATGTGATGTGGAAAAAATCAAATACCTCCGAGACCTCTGAGATGACTCGGTCGGGCTCGGCGGATTCAATGGGTTGGCCATGGTTATAGCCGTAGGGAACTGCCCAGACGGCAACACCTGCGGCTCGGGCGGTTCGAACGTCGGTGAGTGAATCGCCCACAAAGAGCACCGTGTCCCTCGAGACACCGCAGACACGAATGCACTGGGCAATGCCTGCGGGATCGGGCTTTTTGGTGGCAAGGGTGTCTCCGGATATCACCACCTCGAATGCCTTCGAGAGCCCGTGGGCCTCGAGCACCCGTTGCGTGAATCGTGTCTCCTTGTTGGTCACGATGCAGCAGGCCAGGCCATCCTCTCGCAGCCGAGTGAGCGTCTCGGAGACTGAGTCATAGAGATGGCTCTCGGTGCCAGCCGTCTCGAAATAATGATGCACAAATCGAGCCATGACATCTGGCCAGGCCGGCGTCGTGGCCCCAACATTGGGATGTCCGGGGGCCCCAGGCTGGGCCGCCGCCCAGGCCTGTTCCATGAGCCAGCCAGTCCCATGGCCGATCCACTCTCGCACCTTTTCGATCGAGGTGGGCTCGCGATTAAAGTCGGCCAGCGTTAAGTTAGCGGCCCGTGCGATCTCCGGGGCTGTTTCAATCAGTGTTCCGTCGAGATCAAAGAGGACCGCACCCCTCACCTATTGACTCCGCCTCTTCTGATCCATGAGCCGCAGAATGAGGGGGGTAAAGATGAGTTGCATGGAGAGTCCCATCTTGCCACCAGGCACCACAATGGTGTTTGGTCTTGTCATCATCGATCCCTCAAGCATCGAGAGCAGGTATGGGAAGTCGATGCCTTTGGGGTTGGCAAAACGGATGACCACCATGGATTCATCTGCAGATGGAATGTCTTTTGCAATCAAGGGATTCGAGGTGTCAACCGTTGGAACCCGTTGGAAGTTCACATGGGTGCGTGAAAACTGCGGCATGATGTGCTTGACGTAATCGGGCATTCGACGCAGCAGCGTCTCGACAACCGCCTCTTGACTGTAGCCCCTCATCTTCTGATCCCGGTGGAGCTTTTGGATCCATTCGAGGTTGACAATCGGGACCACTCCCACCAGAAGATCCACCTGAGCAGCCACATTAATCTCGCTGTCAGCATAACCACCGTGGAGGCCTTCGTAGAACATGAGTTCGGTCTTGGGATCGATGTCTTGCCACGCGGTAAAGGTGCCAGGCTCTTGACTGTATGGGGCCGCCTCCTCCACGTCGTGGAGATAGCGCCGCACCTTACCCTGCCCCGATTGGCCATAGGATTTAAAGAGGCCCTCGAGTTCAGGGAGCAGGTTGGCCTCGGGACCGAAATGGCTAAAGTTCCTGTTGCCCGCCGCCTCCGCGTCTTTCATGGCCGCGCGCATCTCCATGCGATTGAACCGATGAAAGGAGTCACCCTCGACAATCTGCGCGCCGAATCCCTCCCGCCGAAAGATATGCCGAAAACTGCTCATGACCGTTGTCGTGCCCGCGCCAGACGAGCCGGTGATGGCGACGATGGGATGCTTTACAGACATGTCTGACTTCCTCCTGTTTTAGCTCTCAAAAAGCGTGCGCTCTTTAAAGAGGGGCGATGTGTAGGCCCGATCCTCCCCACGATCGAAGGCCTCGTGATAACGCTGGACCTGATCGACCTCCTCGGTGGATCCCAGAACCACTGGAACCCGCTGATGAATATCGTTTGGCGTGATTGATAAAATCCGCTCTCGGCCAGTCGATGCTCGACCCCCTGCCTGCTCCACCACCATGGCCATGGGATTGGCCTCATAGAGGAGCCTGAGCCGGCCTGGCCTCAACGGCTGCTTGGTGTCGCGTGGGTACATGAAGACACCACCTCGCATGAGTATCCGGTGGACATCGGCCACCATGCTTGCGATCCAACGCGTGTTGAAATCTTTCCCGCGTGGCCCTGTCTTACCTGCCTTGCATTCGTCAACATAGCGCTGCACGGGAGGCTCCCAGAAGCGCTCATTGCTCGTGTTTATGGCGAACTCGGTCGTCGCAGCGGGGATCTGAATGTTCGGGTGTGTCAGGATGAAATTCCCGACCTCACGATCCAGGGTGAATCCGTGTGTCCCCCTGCCAACGGTTAAGACCAACATGGTTGATGGCCCATAGATGGCGTATCCGGCCGCAAGCTGCTCCGACCCGGGCAGCAGGAAGTCGGAGGGCTGCGGGAGCCTTCCGACTGGCGCCTTGAGGACTGAAAAAATGGACCCCACCGAGACATTGACATCGATGTTGCTTGAGCCATCGAGGGGATCAAAAATGGTGAGGTATGGGGCTGAGGCCTTACTGGCCTGCTCAAATGCGATTGGCTCATCGTTCTCCTCGGAGGCGAGTCCCGCAACGAGGCCACCGTGGGCAAAGGTGTTCACAAAGACCGTATCCGACATCACATCGAGCTTTTTTTGGATCTCACCCTGGACATTCTCGGACTCAAGGCTACCTAGAACCCCCGCCAAGGCGCCCTTCGAGGTCATGCTCGAGATGACCTTCACGGCTGCGGCAATATCGATTAAGAGGGCTGCGAGATCCCGTTGGTCGGGAACCTCGCGGAGCTGCTGGATCAGGAATTTTGAGAGCGTTGAACGTCCGAGATGCATTGCCTATTCTCCAGTGGCTTGCGTGAGGACCAACGAGGCTCGAAACTTGGTCCTCATGATGGTCGAGGGTGTCTCTGCCTTGGACCTCTCTGCGGCGGAGACTTCTAGCTTAAAACTCGCGTTAAGTTTATCACCATAAAAACCATTGCATAAGCTAAACTTAGTCGGTCTGTATTCTTTCTAAGGATTGCTGACTTTTCACCCTCATGAAGAACCTCTCCTTTCGTCAACTCCGCATTTTTGAGTCGGCCGCAAGACTCTCGAGCTTCGCGAGGGCGGCCGCTGAGATGCACCTGAGCGCCCCGGCCATCTCGATGCAGATGAAGGACCTCGAGGAGGGCCTCGGGATGCCGCTGTTTGCCAAACGAGGCCGCGGCCTCGTGCTCACGAGCGCGGGAGAATATTTTCTTGTCTACGCTCGCCGAGTCCTCATCGCCCTGAAAGAGACCGAGGACATGATGCTCAAGCTCAAGGGCATGGAAATTGGAACCCTCAACATTGGCCTTGTGAGCACGGCAAAATACATTGCGCCTCACCTGCTGGCGCGTTTTCGTCTCGAGCATCCCGGCATCAAGCTGGTGATTCACGTTCGAAATCGAGACCAACTCATCGGATTGCTGCGCGAGGCTGCAATCGACGTGGCCATCATGGGCAAGCCGCCGAAAGACCTTGATGTGCGGGCTGAGGCCTTTGCCAACAACCCGCATGCCTTTATCTGCTCGCCTGACCATCCTCTGGCACAGGAAAGAACGGTCAACCTGGCCCAGCTCGATTCCGAGGAGATCCTGATTCGAGAGCAGGGCTCGGGCACCAGGACGGTCATGGAGAACTTCTTTGAAGTCGGCCGATTTCGGCCGCTCTCGACGCTAGAGATGTCTACCACGGAGACCATCAAGCAGGCCGTCATGGCTGGGCTTGGCATATCGTTCGTCTCGCTTCATGCCGTCGGCCTCGAGACCAAGCATGGCGTCTTGAGGATCCTTGCGGTTGAGGGCACCCCTGTTATTCGGGTCTGGCATCTCGTCAGCCGGGGAGGCCGTCCAGCCTCACTTGCCGCTGAAGCATTTCGATACTTTGTATTGGAGCAAGGCAATGCGTTGCTTCAAGACCTGTTCGGTGCAGAAAGCGAGCGACAATCAACACATTTTTAAGCCCGGTCTTATCAGCCTAAGGAGTTTTCAGATGACCCTCCCAGCCCGTTGGCTCACCGATCAGGTTGCCGTGGCACCCCAACTCACTCCCGGCGACGTCGCGCTCGCCGCAGCCGAGGGCTTTAAGACCATCATCTGCAATCGACCCGATCAAGAGGGCGGCCCGGATCAGCCAGGCCACGACCTCATGCAGACCGCCTCTGCCCAGGCAGGCCTCTCATTTGCCTACCTTCCCGTCGCGCCCGGTGGTCAGACCCCCGAGGAGGCCCAGGAGATGGGCGACCTGATGGCCCAACTGCCAAAGCCGATCCTGGCCTATTGCCGCTCTGGTAACCGCTGCATCGGCCTGATCTCTCTGACTGCGCAGCTTGGCCTACCCATTCCCCGTTAAGCTGCCCACCTGGTTTGCGCCATGGCGACTCGACCGCGCCATCGACGCAAGACTCCGCGACGACTTCATGGCGGCAGTGATTGCGACCCTGCTCCTGATTCCCCAGAGCCTCGCCTATGCGGTGCTGGCGGGCATGCCGGCTCACCTTGGCCTCTATGCCAGTGTCTTTCCGCTTCTTGCCTACGCTGCCTTTGGCCGAAGCCCCGTCTTGGCGGTGGGTCCCGTTGCGCTGACGTCGATCATGACCCTCGAGGCCCTCCAAGGTTATGCCGTGCCAGGCAGCCCCGAGTGGATCGCCGCGGCCATTCTCCTGGCGCTGGCCTCAGGTGCGTTGCTGTTCCTCATGGGCCTCCTGCGGCTCGGCTTTCTGGCTCAGTTGCTCAGCCACCCCGTGATGAGTGGCTTCATCTCCGGAACAGCCCTGCTCATCGTGCTCTCACAACTCAAAGCCCTCAGCGGGATTCCCGTTGAAGGCAAGACAGCATTGGAATTGATCACCAGCCTGGTCGTCCATGTTGAGCAGGCCCAGGCGACGACGCTTGCCGTTGGCATCATGAGCGTGCTTCTCATGTTGCTCGGCCGTCGGTTCATCCGAACCTGGCTTGGCAAGACTCGGCTGCACTCGACCACATGCGATTTGATCGCACGGGCGGTGCCGTTGGTGGTGGTGGGACTCGCCACCATTGGGCTGATCGCCAGCGGGCAGGCAACCGCCACGCCAACGGTTGGGAGCATCCCCAGTGGACTGCCGAGCCTGGCCCTGCCGAGTCTGAACCTCAACGGCCTGCAGGGCCTGCTGATATCAGCCGTGCTAATCGGCCTCGTTGGCTTTATCGAGAGTGTGTCCATGGCTCAGACCGTGGCACGACGATACAGGGTGGCAGTCGACCCTGACGCGGAACTCCGTGGCCTGGGAGCGGCCAACCTTGCATCCGGCCTCATCGGCGCCTTCCCCGTGACGGGCGGGCTGACCCGGACCGTGGTCAACATGGATGCTGGGGCCCGCTCGCCAGTCTCGAGCCTCTTTTCAGCCGGCCTACTCTTGCTGGTCGTTCTTGGTGCCGGCGACTCGCTGAGCCACCTGCCACTGGCTGCCCTGGCCGCACTCATCGTGGTGGCAGTCTCCACCCTCTTTGACATCAAGGGTCTTGTGCGGGCGTGGCAGTTTGATCGAATGGACGGGGCAAGCTGGTTGATCACATTTCTGGGCGTTTTGAGTCTTGGCCTTGAGGCCGGAATCATCATGGGCATCGCCTTATCTGCGGCTGGTCTCCTCTGGCGCATGAGTCGACCCCACATCGCGGTGCTCGGTCGCATCCCCTGCTCGGAGCACTTTCGAAATGTCCAACGCCACCATGTTGAGACGCTCCCCCACACCATTTTTCTAAGAATTGATGGCAACCTGTTTTTTGGGAACTGGGCCCGAATCCGGGAGGTCATTGGTGCCCGAATCGAGCAGCATTCCGGCCAGATTGAGCACCTCGTGCTCAATCTGGCCAGTGTCAACGACATCGACACCACGGCCCTCGAGGGCATCCTAAGGCTGCAGGAGGACCTCCAGGAAGATGGCGTGTCTTTGTGCCTTGCAGAGATTCGTGGCCCTGTTGGTGACAAACTCAAGGGGCATCTCCATGGGATACCCGTCTATCTCTCGAGTCACGAGGCCTATGAGGCTCTCATGGAAAGACCCGCTTGACCTTCTGAGAGAAGAAGGGTGAGACTTCTTCCACAACCCGGCAAAGGAGGCCACCGTGACATCGGAGTCCGATCCACAACGCAGAGAAGTGCTCCACAGCATTGCATGCCTGAGCGGCGCTGCCCTCAGCCTTCCTCACGCCGCCATGGCCACGACTGACTCAACCTCGACGCGACGCTACAAGCCCTCTCTGCTGGTCGGCGATCTCGGCGATCCCATCCTGGCCAGCAGCATCCCGGTGGGTGAGCCTTGGGTCTTTAGTTATCCCTTTAAGGGAACGCCAGCCTTCCTGATTCGCCTGCCTCAGCCTGTCGCTCCCACCCCCCTAAAGACCGCAAAGGGCCAGGCCTATCAGTCGCATTCTGGGGTTGGGCCCTCAAACACGCTGGTGGCGTATTCCGCAATCTGCGCCCACAAAATGATGTACCCGACGCCGGCCATCAGCTTTATCGGCTTTAGGCCAGGCATTCGAGACGAACCCTCCCAGGTCATTCACTGTTGCGGAGACGATTCGCGCTACGACCCGACCAAGGGTGCTCGAGTCTTGGCGGGACCAGCCGAGCAGCCCCTGGCCTCCATACTGCTGCGGTGGGATCCAAAGACAGACACCCTGCATGCCGTCGGCACAGCCGGCGGTGAGATGTTTAACGCCTTCTTTGAAAAATACGCTCTCAAGCTGGTGCTTGATAATGTTGCGCAGGCCCAAGACCTCTGTGACCGCACGACTCGCGCCAAGCCCCTGTCGGCCTACAGCAGACAGCTGCAGACCTGCCGAGCCTAAGGGGTTTTGAGGGCCTTAAGGATAATTGACCGCAGCCTTGTATCCTAAGGACTGAAAACCTCGAGGATAAAAAATCATGCATCCAACTTCAAACCGCCTGATGCTCTCAGTGGCGCTGCTGAGCGCCGCACTCATCTCAACCTCAGTCCTCGCCCAGGTCGCCAAGAAGCCAGACAACTCGCCCAAGCGCGCCATGAACTGCAACATCAGTGAACGGGTAAAGAATAAGAATCGCAGCACCACCTGCATCTACAAATGTCCAGACGGCGGCACTGAGAACGCCTCGGTCGACGAGGGTTTCTCGTGCCCCTCGGTGGTAAACGTCTTGCGACGATAGATGAGCCTCATGCGTGACATCAATCGGGCCGGGTTTCGACCGTGGTACGAGACCCAGCTGGCCGCTGGCTTTGGATTTGTTGCTCTTGGCCTGATCCTCATCGTTGCCGGGGCTGCCTTCCTGGAGGTCTGGCTTGGCCATGCCAATGTCCTCAATGACCTCATCTATGCCGGGTCCTCGTTTATCTGCCTTGGAAGCGGGGGTTACTGTTGGATCAAGGCCGCTGAACGAATCGGCGCGGCTGAGCACCTTGCCCAACAAGCCACCTGCAAGGCCTGCAAGGCGTATGGGCGCCTAGAGCTCGTCTCAGAGGAGCATCTGCCGCAGGTCTGCCAGATGAAGGCCAGCTGCCGCCGATGCCGGCATTTATGGCAGCTTGAAATCTAGCGGACCTCGAGCAGCTCCACCTCAAAGAGCAAGGCTGCATTGGGCGGAATTGCACCGCCAGCCCCTCGCGCGCCGTAGCCCATTTCGGGGGGAATGATGAGGGTTCGCTTGCCGCCCACCTTCATGCCCGCAACGCCCTGGTCCCAGCCCTGGATGACTCGGCCCGCACCCAGGGGAAACGAGAATGGGCTTCCCCGGTCAAGGGAACTGTCGAATTTCTTGCCCCTGCCATCGGCCTTGCTCGGGTCGTAGAGCCATCCGGTGTAGTGGACCACCACCGACTTACCAGCTGTGGCCTCGGCGCCTTTCCCAGCGGTTTGATCGGTCTTTGAGAGCGACACAACGGGCAGGGGCGGCAGGGGATTCGACACGGCGGTTCCAATCGTCAAGAGGGTGGTGCAGGCCAGGGTGGTGAGCGTTCGCAGTAGGTTGTTCATGGGGGATCAGTGTGTGAGAGGGATTGAGGGGGATTGAGGACGATTGATGCTGGTGCCCGGAGCGGGACTCGAACCCGCACGCCTTACGGCTCGGGATTTTAAGTCCCGTACGTCTACCAGTTTCGTCATCCGGGCGCGTGCCCAAATGGTAACCCGGTCTAGATGGTGACGACCATCTGCTCAATGGTGTGATCATAAAATTCGTGATTGCCAGGCACATAGATCACCGGATGCGGCCACCTGCCAAAGATCTCGACTGCCCTGGCGCCGTTGTGAATGTCTCCAGCCAAGATCAGCACGTCGGCCCACGGCGTGAAGAGCCTTGAGACACGAATTGAGGCTGGAAACTTCCGATGAAGGAACTCCAGGTGGAGGTCGGATGCCAAATGAAGGTGCATTTCCTTAGTCTACAATTCAGCCCCATGCAGACAATCCGTTTCTTGTCGCTTTTTCCGGTCTGGCGGCCCTCTGGCTCTTGCTGGTCAGGCCTCACCTGCCACTCATGCTGGGATTGGGACTCGCGTCTTGCCTGCTGGTGGTCTGGATCGTGAGGCGTTTTGAAACAGTCGATCAAGAGTCGGTGCCCATCCAACTTGGGCTGGGCGTGCTCACCTATTGGGGCTGGCTTGCCAAAGGAGTGTGCTCAAGTCTGCAGGTCTCTAAGATCGTGCTGAGCCCCTCCATGCCCATTAGCCCCAGGGTGGTGAGCGTGCAGAGCCTCGCCGAGGAGGCGAGGTCTGCCGAGTCTTGTTGGCAACTCGATCACTCTCACCCCGGGACCTCACCATGGACATCAGCCCAGAGGCATGGTCGCGGTCATGCGCTCACGCACGAGGGCGCCCAGGGTGTGCTCTCCGGGGAGATGAACGCGAGTCAGGGCATTCCGAAGGCAAGGCCCCCCGCCAGTCCTCCACGGCTGCTGGCTTTGCGGTGTTGGTGACCATGGCTCTGGCGCTCATTCGGGGCCTACTGGGCCCCGGCATCTCTACGATCGGGTGCTGGCCATGAACATGTTCGGCACCAAAACCGTGTTACTGGTTGCCTTGGTTGCAATGATCAACGGGCGACCCGACTTTCTTGACCTCGCCCTGGCCTACGCGCTCATTAATTTTATCGGCGTGCTGGCCATCCTTAAATATGTGCAAAACAGCCGCAGACGCGAGGCCTCAGAGTCTGTGGCCTCGGAACATGAATCTGCCAACCCACAATCAAAGCAGCCATGACCGACGCCATTCACATTGCTTCGAGCGTCCTCTTGCTGCTGGGCGGATTCTTCGTGCTGGTGGGAGGGATTGGTCTGCTGCGCATGCCAGACTTCTACACTAGGATGCATGCGGGCAGTGTCACGGAGACCCTGGGAAGCATGCTGATCATCATTGGCCTGATGCTCCATGCCGGTTTAGATCTGGCGAGCTTCAAGCTCTTTACGATCATGCTCTTTCTGTTGTTCACAGGGCCTGTGTCTGCCTACGCAATGGCCAATGCGGCCAACATCGCGGGGCTCAAGCCCCTGCTCGGCAGTCGCTCGTCTAGAGCCCAGTCCCCTGAGGGATCCTCGGAATGACCGACCTGCTTGGCATCTTCACCCTCACATTTGTCGCCATTGCGGCGTTTGCCACCGTGCAGAGTCGAAATCTCTTTGTTGCGAGCCTCTGGTTTGGCATCTTCAGTCTGATGATGGCCTCGAATTTTTTCATCCTTGATGCCGCAGATGTTGCCCTCACCGAGGCCGCCGTGGGTGCCGGCGTCTCAACTGTCTTGTTCATGAGTGCACTGGCACTCACGGCCGAGCACGAGCAGCCCAGATTCCAGGTGCATCGCCTTCCCATTGTGGCACTTGGCCTGCTGAGCATTGTTCTGCTGGTGGTGAGCCTTGAGCATCCCCTTGTCGGCGATCCGATGGCGCCAATCCATCAGCACGTGGCGCCCTGGTACCTCCAAGAGACCCCCAAAGTCATTGGCATCCCCAACGTGGTGACCGCCATCCTGGCCTCCTTTCGCGGCTACGACACCCTCGGCGAAGTGATCGTGATCTTCACGGCCGGCATCGGCGTGCTCTCGGTCCTCAGCTTTGGTCCGAAGGCTGGGGCTGGCAGTGTGAAAACCGCAGACCAGCCGAGCATCAACGGCATCGAGCACCATTCCATCTTGAGGGTCGTCGGCAAGCTCATCATTCCCCTTCTGCTGCTGTTTGGCCTGGTTGTTCAATTCCACGGCAAGTACACGCCCGGCGGTGGCTTTTCTGCTGGCGCCCTCTTTGCTGCTGCAATCATGCTCTACGGGATCCTCGAGGGGCCCGCCCGAAGTGCAAAGGCCATGCCACAGGCCGTCATGCTCCGGCTGGCGGCGTTGGGCGCGTCCATTTACACAGGCGTGGGCTTCGCCTGCATGCTACTCGGCGGCAAATTTCTCGACTACAACATGCTGGCCAGCGATCCCCTCAAGGGCCAGTACGTTGGCATTCTCTTGGTCGAGTTTGGTGTGGGCCTGACCGTGGCAACCGTTCTCATCATGGTCTTTAATGCATTCGCCAACCGTCAGCGCTCCTGACGCCATGTGGAGCCTGACATGACCTTCCTGGGCCTCTACAACTACTGGGTCTACATCCTCCTGCTGGTGGTTGGCCTCTATGCAGTCCTGGTGAAAGGCAACTACATCAAACGCATGATCGGGCTCGGCATTTTTCAGTCGGCCGTTTTCCTGCTCTTTATCTCCATGGACAAGGTTGAGGGCGGCACCGGACCGATCTTTCGCGTGCCCCCCCAGGGCCCAGACCTCTATGCAAACCCGCTGCCGCAGGTGCTGATCCTGACGGCCATTGTCGTTGGCATCGCCGTGACGGCCCTGGGCCTCGCCCTGGCAGTTCGGATCAAGGAGGAATATGGCTCTATTGAAGAGGAAGACATCGAGAGGCTAGATCGAGAGCCATGACGCTGGTTGATCACCTGCCCATCCTTGTTGTGGTGGTTCCCATGCTGTTGGCGCCACTCGTGGCCATCCTGCCGTCGGCTGGCCGGGGCCCCTGGCTCCTTGCAACGGCCACGAGCCTGCTGACCTTCCTTCTTGCCATCGGCATCACCTCAGAGGTGCTTGCTCAAGGCACCCTCCTCTACGAGTTGGGCAACTGGCCCGTTCCCTTTGGCATCGGGTTGGTCATTGGCCCCTTCTCTGCCCTCATGCTGCTGGTCATCACCGGGGCATCCCTGGCAGCCCTGCTCTGGGGCGGGCAGAGCATGGACGCCGAGTGGGCCGCCCCCACCAGGCGCTGCTATACTGCCTGTTGGCTTCTCGTGCTCACAGGACTCATTGGCATTGCGGTGACTGGAGACGCCTTTAATGTCTTTGTCTTCATGGAGATCTCCTCGCTTGCCTCTTATGTGCTGGTCTCAGCAGGCCCCCAGCGTCAGTCTCTTACTGCGAGCTTCAAATACCTCGTGACCGGCACACTCGGGGCCACCTTCTACCTAATTGGTGTGGGCTACCTCTACATGATGACGGGGACACTCAACATGGCGGACATGGCCAGCCGACTCTCTGGACTATCCAACTCCACGCCCGTCTTGATTGCCAGCGGTTTTATTCTGCTCGGCCTGTGCCTGAAGGCAGCCCTCTTTCCCATGCATGCCTGGATGCCAAATGCTTACCGCTACGCACCCACCATCGTCACCGTCTTTTTCGCGGCCTGCTCAACCAAGGTGGCCCTCTTCGTGCTCATAAGGTTTGATTTTTTGATCCTCCAGCCAAACCTTGCCCAACACGCGATGGTCTTCTCCGCCATCCTGATTCCGCTCTGCGTGGCCGGCTTCCTGGTTGGCTCAACAGTCGCCGTGTTTGAGCGAGACGTCAAGCGCATGCTTGGCTATTCATCAGTTGCACAGATTGGCTACATCCTTCTTGGGGCCAGCCTTGTCACAAGTGCGGGAACAACCGCGGCCATGGTGCACATGTTTAACCATGCGCTCATTAAATCGGCCCTCTTCATGGCCGTTGGCTGCCTCGTTCTGCGCTACGGGAGTTCCAAGCTCGACGACCTCGCGGGCGCAGGCAAGGCCATGCCCATGACCATGCTTGGCTTCGTTCTGGCCGGCCTCTCTCTTATTGGCGTGCCCCTCACAGCGGGGTTCATCAGCAAATGGATGCTCATCCAGGCCCTGCTGGCCGAGGGCGGCCTCGGTGTTCTGCTGATCGTGCTGATCCTCATCAGCTCTCTCTTGGCTGTGGTCTACATCTGGAAGGTGGTGGAGGTGGCCTACTTCCGCCCCGCCAGCCCCGGTGAAGAGGTCCATCGGGAGGCACCAAGGGGCATGCTCGCCGTGCTCTACCTCCTGGTCTTTGCCAACCTCTGGTTTGGCATTGATCCGAGCCTGCCAATGGCGCTGGCCAATTTAGAGTCTGCGAGCCTGCTCGGGCCACTGCCATGACCAGTGAATCACTCATCCTCTTATCAGTCTTTCTGCCACTGATTGCAGCCCTCGGCATCGCGCTGCTTGGCAGCCGCCCAGACCTGAGAGACAGCTTCATGGTGGCCAGCTCGTTGGCTGTCTTCGCCGCTGTGCTTGGGGTCTTCCTGCGGATTGAACCGGGTGAGCCCCTTGGGGTGGCACTCTTTGAGATCATCCCGGGAATTGCGTTTGGCTTTTCCATCGAACCCCTCGGGATGGTCTTCGCCTTGGTTGCATCTGGCCTGTGGATACTCACCTCCATCTATGCCATTGGTTACATGCGCGGTGCAGGCGAGAAACACCAGACGCGATTTTTTGCCTGCTTTTCGATTGCAATTTTTGCAGCCATTGGCATTGCCTTCTCGCAGAACATGCTCACGCTCTTCATCCTCTATGAGGTCCTCTCCTTATCGACCTATCCTCTGGTTGCCCACAAGGGGACCGAGGAGGCAAAACGCGGGGCTCGCATCTACCTTGGGGTGCTTCTGGGCACGTCGATCGGACTGCTGCTTCCTGCCATGTTGGTGACCTACGCACTCACCGGAACGCTGGAGTTTGTTCCCGGCGGGGTCATGCAAGACAGCGTTGGCCAGAGCACCGGCGCGGTGTTGCTTGTGCTCTTTATCTTTGGCATCGGCAAGGCCGCCCTCATGCCATTTCACCGCTGGCTCCCCTCTGCCATGGTTGCGCCCACCCCTGTGAGCGCCCTGCTGCATGCAGTCGCGGTGGTCAAGGCTGGTGTCTTTACTGTGTTGAAGGTCAGCGTCTACCTCTTCGGACTCGACTACCTCGATGGCCTCTGGTCGTCCGACCTCATCATGGCCGTTGCTGCCTTCACCATGCTGGCGGCCTCTCTGGTGGCACTCCACAAGACCAATCTCAAGGCTCGGCTTGCTTACTCAACTGTGAGCCAGTTGTCCTACATTGTGCTGGGTGCCATGCTGGCCTCTCAGATCGCGGCCATCGGCAGCGGCATGCACATCGTCATGCATGCCTTCGGAAAGATCACGCTTTTCTTCTGCGCCGGCGCAATCTATGTGGCCGCTCACAAGACCGAGATTCACGAGATGGACGGCCTTGGCCGCAGCATGCCCATCACCATGTTTGCATTCCTGCTGGGCGCCCTGTCCGTGATCGGGGCGCCGCCGCTCGGAGGCCTCTGGAGCAAATGGCACCTCATGCTCGGCGCGGTTGAAGCCGGCCATGCCCTCATGATTGGGGTCTTTCTCCTGAGCACCCTGCTCAACATTGCCTACCTGCTGCCGCCTGTGGTTCGGGCCTTCCTCTTGCCACCGCCCGAGGGCACGCCAAAGGGTATCCACGAGGCACCGCTCTTTTGCCTCATTCCACTGAGCCTTACCGCACTTGGGGCGGTGGCGCTCTTTTTTGTGGCCAACCCCATTCGCGGGTTCATTGCAACCATCTTCGGTGGAGGCCCCTCATGACTCCTCTCGGACGCTTTCTTGAGGCCATGGTGAATCGCTCAAAGCTCCTGAGCAGGGTCATGCTCGGCATCATGGCCGCCTTGGTCATTGCCGACATTCTCATTCCATCTGGCTACGACCGCTTCTTCTGGGAGAGCCTGAGCGGCGCCGGCGCGGTTTATGGGATTTTTTCCTGCTGGCTGATCGTTGTGGTCTCTAAATTCCTGGGCTCCAAGTTCCTCCACCGCAAGGAGGATTACTTCGACAACGAGGCCAAACCAAACAACCTGATCGGCGACCCGGCCAACCGTGAGAAGGCAGCGCCCCATGACTGACGCCACCCAGAGCCTTCAGGCCACGCTTGCCACCTCTGGCTGGTGGCTGCACCCGTCCTTTGTGCTCATCCTGGGTGCGATATTGCTGCCCCTGCTCAAGGGTGTGGCTCAGCAGGTCTATCGGGTCTTGCTCGCCCTGGTCTTCATGGGCCTGCTCTCCCAGATGGTGGCAGGCACCTACGGCCAATTTAGTTTCCTCGGGCTCGATCTAACAACTGGCCGAGCCGATAAGCTCAGCATGGTCTTTGGCTATGTGTTCGGCCTGATCACCGTGATTGCCACCATCTACAGCCTGCATGTGAAGGACATCGTTCAGCACATTGCCGGGTTTGTCTATGCGGCCTCTGCTGTGGGCGTGGTCTTTGCCGGAGATTTGATCTCGCTCTATGTCTTCTGGGAGATGATGATGCTGGCCTCGGTCTGGCTCATCTGGCGCCGTGCAACGGCATCGGCCTATGCCTCGGGCTATCGTTATCTGCTCGTCCATGCGGTCAGTGGCGTGCTGCTGCTGGGCGGCATCGTGTTGTTCTTCTCTGAGACCGGCTCCATCGCCTTTGACCAGATGCCCACCGAGAGCGCCGCCTTCTATTTGGTTCTGATTGGCTTTCTCATCAACGCGGCTGTGCCACCCCTGCATGCATGGCTCACCGACGCCTACCCAGAGTCCACCATCACCGGAGCCATTTTCCTCAGCGCCTTTACCACCAAGACCGCCGTCTACACCCTGATTCGTGGTTATCCAGGAACAGAGACTCTCATCTGGATTGGCACCGTCATGGCCCTCTGGGGTGTGGTCTATGCGGTGCTCGCCAACGACATTCGCCGCCTGTTGGCCTACAGCATCATCAGCCAGGTCGGATACATGGTGGCCGGGGTGGGCATGGGCACGGCCATCGCACTCAATGGCGCAATGGCGCATGCCTTCACACACATTCTTTATGGCTCTGTCTTGTTCATGGGCGCCAGGCCCAAATCATCCACATGACCGGCGGGAGCAAGCTCACGGGGTTGGGTGGCATTTACAAGTACATGCCCATTACCTTTAGCTCTACATGATCAGGCTTTGCCATCTCCCGGCCCCTTTCCCCTGCCAGTGGGTTCGTCACCAAGACCATGGTGATTGAGGCAGCTTGCCATTGACCACCGCGCCTGGGTCTGGCTGATGTTATCCCATAGCTCGGTCGGCACCTTTTATATGCAGGGCTCAAGCTCCCCACCACTTCACCTTCCTGGGGAGACGACTCAGGCCTGCGCCCGAAAGACCCCCTGGAACATGCTGCTGGCCATGGCGATCTCACGGTAATATTTTGCATCTTCATCGGCGTGAACCCCGAATGGCTCACCACCAGTTCTTGCCTGCTCCGGTGGATTACAACGCCTACTCTAGACCATATTTTCTGGGAGTTGCAGCTGCTGCTGTTCACGGGTCTGGGCTTTTTCCTGATGCTCAAGCACCTGAGAGGTCAGGCAAGCGCCAGCGTGGACGCCGACTGGCTCTACCAGCTCGGGCCTGAACTCCTCGGACGCCTCTCTGTTGGTGCGCGATCTGTGGTCGGACTTTATTGCTGCCTGTCTTGGGCTGCTCCGATCCGCCTGGGCGAGTCTGCAGAACTGAACACATGGTGGCCGGGGCATCCTTGGGCGCGCGCCTGGACGATTGGCGAGACCAGCGTCTGGGTGGTGTTGTTACTTGGGCTCTACGGCTTGGTCTATCTCGCACTCTAGCCGTCGCCCTCGAGGAAGTCCCAGGCAGGCCTCAGAGGTGCGTGTCCATTGTCACGGCGGCGTCAGCGGCTGCGCCTGACAAGTTAGGCGTCTGAACCTCGGGACCGGTCAGGTCAGGTCATTTTTACGGTGCCGTCATTCAATGAAAACTTTCTAGGTCGATACCGACTGAACCCAACACCCTTATCAGCCTGTACCGTCAACAAAATTTGTCTGTGGGCAGGAAAAAGGGAGCGGCACTTGTTCCGATCTGGTTGTCATTCTAAAGGTTTAATTGAATTCACTGGCCTGATGTTGCTCAGCCAGGGATTGTCTACTTTTTAAGCTTTGGCCGACATAGACACAACGCGGTCTACAAGATCTTTGCCATCGTGACCGGGCCAGTCATTGCGTGTGGCCCGTCTGGTCACTCCCCGGCAGGTCGCCGATCGGCATATCCCAATGGTTGGTTTCTTGCTCCTGTTCTGGATCTGGTTCGCCCTTTGCCATCACAAAACTATCGCTTGCTGCTCCAATGGTGCAGGCAGTCACCGAGGTGGGCAATTGAGGCTGCTGAGCTGTACAATAAGAAGATCGGCATCTGGGCTGGCGTGTTCGGCAGGATGACCATCTACGCGGCGGACTACTGGATTCGGGCAGCCGAATTGGAATCGACCGCGCAGGCTCCACCAATGCCAACCTCATCACGGCAGCCAACCACCTCACCATTGCAAAAAGCTCCTGAATCAGAGGCGGTTCTTCGTCGCAGCATCGTGACATCGACAACACGCAGGCCCCAGCGTAGTTTCAACCTTGGCTTCCTCATCCAGAAGCGCAATGCCCACGACGATGCGCTTGGGGCCTTCGACAGGCCATCGCCACGACCCCGGCTCGACCGCGCCCATTATGGCCGCGCCCTCTCATGGCCCTCGATCGCAACATTGAGGCCAAGGCGTCCCTGGAGCGCACCGTCGATCTCCAACCCATGAGCCCCTACGGCTACTATCACCTGGCCCACAGCCAGTTTCGAATGGGCGACGAAAAACCTATCGCAAGACCACGCGCAAGCTCCACACCTTTGAGCCCAGACTCGCCGTGCAGCTGCGATGGAGACTGGGTCTAAATGCTGGGGTGACAGACCCATTCGACAAACTAAGCTAATGTGATTGATGAAACGGCGGGATAAGCCGGGCTTTTCTAAACGGAGGATGTATGCAACTGACCCGGAACGACACCTCGCCTACTGGCGAGCGCTGCTCAAAAGACCGGTTTCTTGCTGGCCATCTGGTTTGTGGTGACCTTTGTGGTTGGTTACTACGCCGAGAGCCTCGCATTTGACTTTTGGCCTGGCCCTTCTCATTCTGGGTGGGTGCTCGGGGGCATTGATGTGTATGTGCTCATCATTTGGTACTACGCACGCTCAATAGACAAATTGAAATTCGGCGTTACCGAGGCGGAGAAGACTGATGGCCACTCTTGATTCTCACAGCATGGAAGCGGGGGAGTCGCAGAAGGCCTTTACGTCACAGCTCAAGAAGGTCTACGGCTTTTACACCGGCGGTTTCATCGGCTTTTTGCATCCTTTGTTGGCCATTGCAGAACAGATGGGCCTCTCCGGGTTATTGGCTATGTGTTCCTGGGCGCCACCGTGTTGCTCTATGCCGGCATCGGCATCATGAGCCACGCTGACGACATGGATGAATACTACGTGGCTGGCCGTCGCGTACCCGCCGTCCTTCAACGGCATGGCCACCGGGCAGACTGGATGTCCGCTGCCTCCTTCATCCCGGCACTTCGCCCGGAGTGGTCTGTATGCCGGCGGTTATGGCAGCCTGGCCTTTATCATGGGCTGGACAGACGGCTATGTGCTGGTGGCGCTCTTTTGGCACCGTTTCTGCGCAAGTTTGGCCAGTTCACCATCCTTCCTCGGTGCTCGATACGGCGGCGCCACGCTTCGGCTCATCCAGGCGGCCATTGCCATCCTCTGCTCCTTCACCTGCATTAGTGGCACAGATCTACGGTGTGGGCCTCATCTGGCGCCCGCCTCACAGGCGTGTCCTTTGAATCGGCGTCTTCCCTGGAGCTGGCGGTATCTTAGTCTGCTCCTTCCTGGGCCATCTGAAAGGCCGTGACATGGACACAGGTGGCCCAATTGCCCGCATCATCTTGATCATTGCCCTGCACATGGAACTCCTGTGTGGTGTGGCTGTCTGTGAAGCAGTTGAGTTCCCGATTCCACAGCTGGTCTACGGCCAGCGGATTGGTCAAGGTCACAGACTCGAAGAAGATCAATGCGGACCTGGTGAATTGGCAGTCCGTCAGATCTTCAGGATCGCAGCCGCGACCGCGAGCTCAGGATGTGCCTGCTTCCTATGCGGCTGACAAGGCTGCTGCGGAGGCCAAGGTTGCTGCTGCTGCTAACGACGCGGCCGCACTGGCTGCTGCCAGACCCGATGCTGGCCAAGTTCCTGAGAGCGGGCCGCTCCCGCAGGGCCAGACGCAGAAGGGCCTCACGGCACGTGCTGCCACCGTGCACACGCTGCCGCATTCCCTGGTAAAGACCGGGAGGCGGGGTTTAAGGCCCGTCGTAACTTCCTGGCACTCATCTTCCACGCTGATGGTGGGCCTGGCTGCTGCCACACATCCTGATGCGGTTCTACACCACGCCCAAATCTGTGCGTGGTACAACTCAGTGACCTGGTCGTTGTTCTTCATCTTCCTGCTTTACTTTACGGCGCCCGCACTGGCCGTGCTGGTGGTATGTGATGTACAACGACATTGTGGGAATCGTTCGCCAACCTACCTGCCTGGGTCGCTAACTGGCGGGCGGCGGAGCGCTGGGCTGATGTCCATCGTGGACGTCAACATGGACGGCATTGTGCAGTTGGCGGAAATCAAGATCGGCCCGGACATTGTTGTGCTGGCCACGCCTGAAGAAATTGCCGGCCTGCCATATGTGGTCTCGGGCATGAGTGGCGGCCGGTGGCTTGGCTGCCGCCCTGTCGACTTGCCGATGGTCTCTTGCTGACCATGGCCAATGCGCTCCACGACGTCTACTACAAGACCATCGACCCGAACGCACCGGTCTCACGCCGTGTGATGATTTCCAAGTCGATGCTCTTGATCGTTGCCGTTTTGGCAGCGGCCCTGGTGGCCCAACGAAGCCAGCCGATATCCTCTTCTTGGTGGGGAGACGGCGTTCTCGCTGCTGCGGCGGGCTTCTTCCCGCCTTGGTGATGGGCATCTTCTGGAAGCGAACCTCGGGCATTGCCGCAAGCCTGGGCATGCTCGCAGGCATTGGCGTATTGTGCTACTACATGTCCGTCAACCAGCCCCTGAGGTTGCGTGGAGTCTTCACGAGTGTTGCCGCAGCGTGCCCTCTCCCACTGAGTGGTTCAGGTTTCTGCAATCTCTTCGGGCATCTCTTCAGCATCCCACTGGGCTTTGCAGTGATCTTCCCTTGTGACCCTCATCACCCCGGCCCCAAACCGTGAGGTGCAGGACATGGTCTCCCAGGTTCGGTACCCCGACCTTAGATGGCTAATCCGTCAGAGGTCTTCACCAAGCCCGTGCAGCAATGCACAGGCTTTGCCTGAGCGCTGTTGGCGGCATGGCACTGTGTTGTCGAGGCAATCAGGTGTAGACTCGTTGTGAGGCAGGGTTGCCTGGCGCATTGACCAGGCTGAGAGAGACCCATTGAACCTGATCTGGCTAGAACCAGCGTAGGTAAGCTTCTTGATCCCCCTCTTCTGTGTGTTGTGTTCACCCATTGAAGGGTTGATTGCCAGTCCGGTCGTTGTGCTCACCATTGCCGGCTCCAGTTCTCGGGCGGCGCTGGCAGGCCGACATCCAGAGACCATCTCAGCCCTTGGGGCTATGCCGCCAGTGCGATCACAGCCCTTACCGCTCAAAAAAGGAACACCACGGGCGTGAGGGTATCCATGCTCCAGATGCGCATTTCCTGGCGCAGCAGATCGATGCGGTCTTCGAAGACCTCACGTGTCTGGCGTGAAGATCGGCATGTTGCACAGCCGGGAGGTTGTGCGAACAGCGGCTGGCCGCCTGAGACAACGCAGTCCCGCCCATGTTGTGCTCGACCCAGTCATGGTTGCCACCAGTGGGACCGTGCTCGCCAGACCCTCAGGCAGTCGATAGCCTGGTGGCCAACCTATTTCCCTGGCCAGTCTCATCACACCAACCTGGATGAGGCCGCATTCCTCTTGAGTCAGCCGATCAACAACCTCGACGGCATGCGGGCCGCAGCGGCCGCCCTCATTAACCCTGGGCGCGCGGGCTGTCTTGCTCAAAGGGCGGCCATCTATTGGACGACGATGGGTCGCCAGTTCGAAGGTGGTGGACCTGCTCATGCTTGCAGACCTCTCCCAGCATCTCTTTGAGCAGCTTCGCGTGGCCACCACCAATACCCACGGCACAGGCTGCAGCCTGTCGGCGACCATTGCCACCTTCCTTGCCCTGGGGCAGACCCTTCCGCAGGCCGTTGGCGCCGCCCAGGCTTATGTTCATGCCGGCCTCGAGGCCGCAAAGGGAATCACCATTGGCAAGGGTCATGGACCCATCAACCACTTCTTTCAACCCGTAGCAATGCGGATCCGACCCACCTGACACAGGAGCATCGAATGGCCAGCAACCCAAAATTTCTTGCCGCAACCGCCACAGTCGACCACGCCGCAATACAACCGCTTCCCAACAGCCGAAAGGTCTATGTGCAGGGGTCGCGAGGCGATGTCCAGGTTCCCATGCGAGAGATTTCGCAAGACGACACACCCACCCTGATGGGTGGCGAGCAGAACCCACCCATCACGGTCTATGACACAAGCGGCCCCTATACCGATCCGGCCATCAAAATTGACATCCGCAGTGGGCTGGCCCCCATTCGGCAGGCCTGGATCAATGAGCGCCAGGACACCGAGCTGCTCTCAGGCCCGAGCAGCGCGTTTGGCCAGACCCGCCTGGCCGACCCCAAGCTTGCGCAGCTGCGCTTTAACCTGCATCGGCAGCCGCGCAAGGCCACTTCGGGCCGCAATGTCACACAGATGCACTACGCGCGTCAGGGCATCGTGACCCCTGAGATGGAGTTCATCGCCATTCGCGAGAACCTGCGCCGGCAGGATTACATTGCCAGCCTGAAGGCGCTCGGCGACAAGGGCCAGCGGATGGCCGAACTGCTGCTGCGCCAGCACCCGGGGCAATCCTTCGGGGCCTCGATTCCATCGGAGATCACGCCCGAATTCGTGCGCGACGAGGTGGCCCGGGGCCGCGCCATCATTCCCAACAACATCAACCATCCGGAATCGGAGCCCATGGTCATCGGGCGCAACTTCATGGTGAAGATCAATGGAAATATCGGCAACAGCGCGGTGAGCAGCAGCATTGCCGAGGAGGTCGACAAGATGACCTGGGGCATTCGGTGGGGCGCTGACACCATCATGGACCTCTCCACCGGCAAACACATTCACGAGACCCGTGAATGGATCATCCGCAACAGCCCCGTGCCCATTGGCACTGTTCCAATCTACCAGGCCCTGGAGAAGGTCGATGGCAAGGCCGAGGATCTCACCTGGGACCTCTTTCGTGACACCCTCATTGAGCAGGCCGAACAAGGCGTGGACTACTTCACCATCCATGCGGGCGTGCGCCTGGCCTACGTGCCCATGACCGCCAACCGCATGACCGGCATCGTGAGTCGAGGCGGCAGCATCATGGCCAAGTGGTGCCTGGCCCATCACCAGGAGAATTTCCTCTACACCCACTTCGAAGAGATCTGCGCGATCATGAAAGACTACGACGTGGCCTTTAGCCTGGGAGATGGCCTTCGACCGGGAAGCTCCTGGGATGCAAACGACGAGGCCCAGCTGGGCGAGTTAAAGACCCTCGGTGAGCTCACCCAGGTGGCCTGGAAGCACGACGTGCAGGTGATGATCGAGGGGCCGGGCCATGTCCCCATGCAACTCATCAAAGAGAACATGGACCTCCAACTCGACTGGTGTGACGAGGCCCCTTTTTACACGCTGGGGCCCCTGACCACAGACATTGCGCCGGGCTACGATCACATCACCTCGGCCATTGGCGCGGCCCAGATTGGCTGGTACGGCACGGCCATGCTCTGCTACGTCACCCCAAAGGAGCACCTCGGGCTTCCCAACAAAGAGGACGTGAAGGCGGGCATCATCGCCTACAAGATTGCAGCCCATGCGGCCGACCTGGCCAAGGGCCATCCGGGTGCACAGATTCGAGACAACGCACTCTCGAAGGCCCGGTTCGAGTTTCGGTGGCACGACCAGTTCAACCTCGGGCTCGACCCCGACACGGCCAAGGCCTATCACGACGAGACCCTGCCCAAGGAGAGCATGAAGGTGGCACATTTTTGTTCAATGTGTGGGCCACACTTTTGCAGCATGAAAATCACCCAAGATGTAAAGGACTACGCCAAGAAGATGGGCATCAAGGAAGAGGATGCCCTTCAAAAGGGCATGCAGGAGAAGTCCATTGAGTTTGTGAAGGCTGGTGCGAAGGTCTATCAGAGGCAATGATGCTGCAATGATGCGGATTGGCATTGCTGGTGGCGGCCTGATGGGCCGTCTGATGGCGCTCTGGTGTGGGCAGCAGGGCTGGGAGGTGAGCGTCCGAGAGGCCGGTCCTCCTGACCCCGCCAACATGACCGATCGCGCGGCTGCCTTTACAAGCGCTGGCATGCTCAGCCCAGCCGCGGAAATGGAGGCCGGGGGCCCCCGAGTCTACGAGATGGGACTGCGCTCCCTTGCCCTCTGGCCTGGAATCCATCGAGCCTGCGGCGCTCGGTTCGACCTGCGACTCAGTGGCAGCCTGCTCATCTCGCATCCAACCGATCGAAGCAGTGCTGACAGGATCCTGCGCCACATCCAGCCGTCTGCCGAGCATGCTCCGCAGCCCCTCTCACATGAGGAGCTTGCCCGCATGGAACCCGCCCTCAAGCCCCGGCTCTGCGGCTGGCTGCTGCCCCATGAGGGTCACCTCTTTCCGATCGAGGCGCTTGCGGCCCTTCGAGACAGCACCCCCGCCGATTGGGCCTTTGATTGCCCCGTGACACGAGTGGCCCCGGGCGCACTCGAGAGTTCGCGAGGCCTCGAGCAGTTTGATTGGGTCTTTGACTGTCGAGGGCTGGGTGGCCGAGGGCAAGACATGCCGCTTCGGGGTGTTCGCGGCGAGATCTTCACACTGAGGCCCGCGTCCGGATCACCGCCAATAGGGCGGCCGATTCGGCTCCTGCACCCGCGGTGGCGCGTCTATCTGGTGCCGCGGCCAGATGGTCACCTGGTGGTGGGTGCCACCGAGATCGAGTCGGAGGACCGCTCAGCCCCATCGGTTCAGAGCTGCCTTGAGTTGCTCTCAGCAGCCTTTAGCGTGGTGCCCAGCCTGGCGGAGGCCAGAATTGTCTCGAGCGACATCAACCTGCGGCCGGCCCTGCCCGACAACCTACCTGTCATTCAGACGCAACCCGGCCTCACCCGCATCAATGGCCTCTTTCGACATGGCTGGCTGCTCGCGCCCGCCCTCATGGAAGACGCCGGCAGAGCCATGGCATGCAGCCCAGCCTGACCCGGGTCTTCGTAAACGGGAGTCCCCTGGAGATCCCAACTGAATCGAGCCTGGTCGACCTCCTGCAACTCCTCCAGAAGAACGAGGCCAGCGTGGCCACAGCGGTCAACGAGATTTTTGTGCCCCGCACACAACGAAGTGCTGTACGACTCCAAGAGGGAGATGCCATCATGACCTTCGAACCCATTACGGGAGGCTGACCTTGGGTGTTGCGTCTGATTACACGCTCTTCGGGGAGCAGCTCTCGAGCCGCTTCCTGCTTGGCACAGCAGGCTATTCATCGCCCGCCGTGCTGCAAGATGCCATTGCAGCGGCCGGGGCAGAGATTCTCACCATGGGCATCAAGCGCCAAGCTGCCAATGTTGCTGCTTCTGGCGACAACCAATGGTGGTCACTCGTGCGAAACACAGGCCGCCTGATCCTTCCAAACACTGCGGGCTGTCGGACCGCCAGGGAGGCCGTGGCACTGGCGCAGATGGCACGCGAACTCTTCGAGACAGACTGGATCAAACTCGAGGTGATTGGAGATGACTTTACCCTTCAGCCCGATAGCTTCGAGTTGGTGGAGGCGGCAGAGCAGCTGGTGAGGCTTGGCTTTAAGGTCTTCCCCTACTGCACCGACGACATCATCGCTGCAAGACGCCTCGTTGATGTTGGCTGCGAGGTCCTCATGCCATGGGCCTCGCCGATCGGCTCGGGCCAGGGCATCCTGCACCGACCAGCACTCTTGCGCATGAGGGAGGCCTTTCCAAGTCTGTTCCTGGTCATCGATGCTGGCATTGGTGCGCCATCTCATGCGGCCGAAGCCATGGAGATGGGGTATGACGCGGTGTTGCTCAACTCCGCTGTGGCCCAGGCTCAGCATCCTGCGGCCATGGCCAGGGCCTTTAGGTTGGCCATCGAGGCAGGGCAGATTGCTCACCACGCAGGGGTGATCCCAGAGCAGGCCTTTGCGACACCCTCTACCCCAGTGACAGGCCAGCCCTTCTTGATCCACCAGGCGGTGGGCTGAGTCAGGCCATGGCCATTCAGACCGAGCGTGGGCAGCTGCGAGTCCTTCCCGGCGGGGCCGAACTCGACTGGCCCTACGCCAAGGGCCATCTCGCCTGCAACGAGGCCATCCATCATGAGGCCCTTATCGCCTCGACTTTTGAGGAGAGCCTCGCCAGGGGATACATCGAAGAGGAGGCAAGTGTTCACGCGATCATGGCCTGCGCCATGCATCCTCATCTCCTCTGGCGTGGTGGCCCTGCTGCTCATCGCGCCGCATTTCCAAGGCTCAGCCTGCCCGCCGATCGAGAGTCACAGCACTCGTTTCCCCGGCTCCTGAGACCAAGCCCCGGGGTCTACCCAGTGGTCGATAGCCTGGCCCTGCTCGACCAACTCCTCGAGGCTGGTGCGGGCATCATCCAGTTGCGCATCAAAGACATCGCTGCGGCCGATCAGGAGACGGCTGTTCGTTCTGCCTGCAGGGTGGCCGAGCAGGTCCCGAACTGCCAGCTCTTTATAAATGATCATTGGCAGGCAGCACTGCATCACGGCGCCCACGGAATTCACCTGGGGCAGGAGGACCTCCTTGCCGCAGACCTCTCGGCCATTGCTCAGCAGGGCATTCGCCTCGGGCTCTCAAGCCACAGCTATTGGGAGGTGGCCAGGGCCCTCTGGATTGCACCGAGCTACCTCGCCTGCGGTCCAATTTTTCCAACCCGGGCAAAGGCCATGAACTGGATTCCCCAAGGCCTCGAGAACCTGCGCTACTGGGTCGCTGTGAGCGATGTGCCGGTCGTGGCAATTGCCGGTATCCATGCTGGCAACCTCATGCAGATCGCTCAGACAGGGGCGGCTGCAGCCGCTGTCATTCAGGCCGTTGTGTCAATGCCAGACCCCGCCCGGGCCTATCGCGACCTGCAGGCCACATGGCTTCGTGCAAGTGCGTCAAGCTCGCCTCTCCCCTCGTCTTGGGATCAGGCACCTCCCGCGGGGTGGCCTGCTCGCCCAACCCTGTCCCCCACCCATTCCTAGCTTAAGGTGATTGCACAGCATGGTTTCAAAACGATCTTTAAGATGGCAAGAGGGTCAGACATCGTCCGGCGACCTGCCGCCCGAGCAGGAGGATGCCGTCTGCCCGCTGTGTGCCCGGCCCATGGTGCCTGGACCCACTGTCGACGAACACCACCTGATCCCACGCTCACTCGGTGGACGGGAGAAAGAACGCCTGCACAAGGTCTGCCATCAGAAGATTCACCAGGCCCTCAAGCCACGAGAGATTTCCCGGCACTTCAATAGCTGGTCAGCCCTGCGAGACCATCCAGAGATCGCCACCTTCATTGCATGGGTCCAGAAACGTCCGCCGGAGTTTCTCGGGTAGTTTTTTGCAGCGCAACAAACCTGCGCTACACTTCCACGATCAAAATTTAGAGTTGAGGGAGGCGAGTCATGACAGCCCCTTTTCTGCCCCGATTCGGCATTGAGGTTGATCCAGCGCTTTGTGATTTCATTGACAACGAGGTTCTGCCCAACACGGGCGTCTCATCTGATGCCTTTTGGGCTGGTCTCGACCAGATCGTGGCCGAGTTTGCGCCCCAAAACGATGCCCTTCTTCTGGAGCGAGTTCGGCTTCAGGTTGAACTCGATGGATGGCACCAGGCCCACCCTGGCCCGATCAGTGACATGACGGCCTATCGTGCCTTCCTCGCAGAGATTGGCTACCTGGTGGACGATCCGGGTCAGGTCACGGCCTGCACCGCCAACGTCGATGACGAGCTGGCCAAGCAGGCAGGCCCGCAGTTGGTGGTTCCAATCCTCAATGCTCGCTACACCCTCAATGCCGCCAACGCCCGTTGGGGCAGCCTCTACGATGCCCTTTATGGCTCCGATGCCATTGCAGATTCAGATGGCTGTGCCAGGGGCGACCACTACAACCCTAGGCGTGGGGAACGGGTGATGCTCGAGGCACGTGGGTTTCTCGATGCCGCCATCCCACTTGAGGAGGGCTCACACATTGGCAGTCAGCGCTATTGGATCGAGGCTGATCGTGTCATGGTGCAACTCGCCAATGGTCAGACCACCGGCCTCAGAGATCCGACTCAGTTTGTGGGTCGTCAGGGCGACCTGCCCGAGCCCAGCCTCCTGCTCTTTCGACACCATGGCATCCATTTCGAGTTGGTCATCGACTCCAAGACCAGCGTGGGCCAGTCAGACACCGCGGGCATCAGCGACATCATCCTAGAGGCCGCGCTGTCGACCATCCTGGATCTCGAAGACTCCGTGGCGGTGGTCGACACAGACGACAAGCTGCTTGGCTACAGAAATTTTCTCGGCATGATCCAGGGCACGCTCACAGAGCGCGTGCCCAAAGGCGGCAAGACCATTCAACGCGGCCTCAACGGTGATCGCTACTACTCCCGCCCGGCTGGTGGCAGCCTGGTGCTACCCGGCCGCTCCCTGCTCTTTATTCGCAACATGGGCCTGCTCACAACCCATCCTGCCATTCGCTATCGGCACGCCAATGGCAGCTGTCAGGACATTCCAGAGGGCATCCTCGACGGCGTCGTGACCGTCGCCATCGCCATGCACGACATCAAGGGTCATGGCTTCCTGCCCACTGGCGAGGCCATCCGAAACAGTCGCAGCGGCAGCATCTACGTTGTCAAGCCAAAGCTCCACGGGCCGGCTGAGGTCGCCTTCACCGCCGCCCTCTTCTCGAGCATCGAGAGACTCCTCGGGCTGCCAGACAACACTGTCAAGCTCGGGGTGATGGATGAGGAGCGGCGCACGAGTGTGAATCTAAAGGCCTGCATCGCGGCTGCAGTCAATCGCATCGCCTTTATCAATACCGGCTTTCTCGACCGCACCGGCGACGAGATGCACTCTGCCATGCTCGCGGGCCCGATGATACGCAAGACCGAGATGAAGGCAACGCCATGGATCAGCGCCTACGAGCGCAACAATGTTCTCGTGGGGCTCTCATGTGGTCTGCGGGGCAAGGCCCAGATCGGCAAAGGCATGTGGGCCATGCCAGACAAGATGGCCGCCATGCTCGAGCAGAAGATTGCGCATCCGAAGGCTGGGGCCAATACAGCCTGGGTTCCCAGCCCCACCGCAGCAACACTTCATGCCCTTCACTACCATCAGATCTGCGTGGCCGACGTTCAGCGAGGCCTCGAGCGGATTGATGCTGATGCCGAGCGCGACAGCCTGCTCACGGGACTTCTGACCATTCCGGTTGCAGCCTCAGCCAGCTGGTCCGAGGTGGAAAAGCAACAAGAACTCGACAACAACATCCAAGGCATTCTGGGCTATGTGGTCCGATGGATCGACCAGGGCATTGGCTGCTCAAAGGTGCCAGACATTCAAAATGTGGGTCTCATGGAAGACAGGGCCACCCTCCGAATCTCGAGTCAGCACGTCTGCAATTGGCTCAGACATCAGGTCGTGACCGAGGAGCAGGTTCGAGCGACCTTCACACGCATGGCATCGGTGGTGGATGCGCAGAATGCCGCCGATCCGCTCTATGTCCCGATGGCCCCCAATCTGCCCGGCAGCAAGGCCTTTCAGGCCGCCTGCGACCTGGTCTTCATGGGTTTGGATCAGCCCAGTGGCTACACGGAGCCTCTTCTCAATCAGT
>JAGYKN010000010.1 GCA_018401615.1 Burkholderiaceae bacterium | reverse complement strand
GAGATTGAGTCTGGCACCAATTCCGGAAAACGTGTCCCGATGGTTCCTGATCTGGTTGCAAAAGGTTCGTTGTCTTGGAAACGCGACCAGAGCCTCTACAGGGTGGTTGCAAATCATCGCGGCCAGATGGTGCAAAGTGGTGACGACGCGAACACGGGCTTTCGAATTCCCGCGCGACTCACCTTGGATGCAGGCTACAGTTATGCGTGGCCATCTCAACGAAAGGAGCTTTCTTTGTGGGTGAGAAACCTTACTGACAAGCAATACTTTGATTTTGCTTCTTTTGGAAGTGTTGCCCCAGCTGATGGCCGCTCGGTCGAGCTAAGAGTCAAACAAGACTTTTAATGGTGCCACTAACAGCTCGCCGCTCAGTGCAGATGCTGGGCGGCGGGCTCGTCGGTCTCAGGCAGTTCGGCATGCACGAGTTCGCCGTCGGCGTTGGGGTACAAGGGCGCGCCACAGTCCTCGCAGTACTCCATGGGCATGCGTTGTCGCAGCACCTCAACCTTCTGAATGCCTGCCTCGCGAAGAGTGGCCTCAATCTCATCGACAACATCGCTCATCTCATCCTCCGCGCCAAGCAGCGGCCAGACGATGCCATGAATCACCGACTCGTCTTCGGTGACCTGAAAACCAATTCGGTATTCCTCGAGGGTGCGGTTGTAGCAGCCGGCAACCACAGCCTCTAGATGTGCCGCAGGCACGTTGAGGGTCGTCGATAGAAACGCCACCGACGCGGTAATTGAGAAGGGCCTTGCAGAGCGATCGGCGTCTCGGCAGGCCACATAGTAGGCCCGCGGCAGCATGGGCTCAAACCCACAGGCCGGCAGGAGGGCGGTAAAGACATCCTGCGAGGCTGAACGCCAGGCAGCCATCACCTCATCTCGGGTGATCATGCCCTCTTGCCATCGAAACAATGCCTCACCCTGCGGTGCCGAGACCACCCCAATCACGTAACGCTGATCGGCCAGGAACTGAGCGGTTTCATTCAGAGAGGCGGTGTCCACCGCCAGGCGCCCATCGGTGAGGTGGGCCATGAGCGCCTGCCGCATTTCGGCAGTCTCGCCGAAACTCTCGGGCAACTGGTCTGGCGAGAAAAAGTAATCTGCCAGCGCAACGTCGGCCTTCTCCGAGAAGACATGCTCCTGGAGGTGCCCTCGCAGGGCCTGCAGGGTGTTCGTCCCAAGCGACCGAGTGGGCAGTGGCATTCGAGACCAAGCCAGCACCGGCGCTGCAAACAGCAGGACGTCTCGAGTGCCATCGGAGGCCTTGACCAGCGTGTGTTCCACCCGACCCTCGATGGCGTCAGCGAGCTCCTCGTAGGCTCGAGATTCCCGATCGGCGAGGCGATCAAGTGCCGTGTTGAGGGAGGCCTCATCGGCTCCACTCAATAAGGCATCAATCTCTGTGTCGAGCCGTGAACCCCAGAAATGGTCCTCTGCCCGACTGCCAGAGTGCGCAAGGCCCTCGGCTAATTCGACAAGACGATCGGCCTCACGAGAGGCACGTCCGCGACGGGAGGAGGGGGAGGTTTTCATTAGGCTGTCATCAACTCACGAAGAACATACGGAAGGATACCGCCATGCTGGTAGTAATCGACCTCGATGGGCGTGTCGATTCGGCACAGGGTGGTGATGGTCTGCCTGCTGCCGTCCTTGCGGCTGACGACGACCTGAAGATCTTGCTGGGGTGCAAGGCTCGAGGGCACCTCGATGTCAAAGACCTCGCTGCCCTCGAGGCCGAGTGACTCAGCCGACTCCCCATTCTTAAATTGCAGCGGCAGCACGCCCATGCCCACAAGGTTTGAGCGGTGAATGCGCTCATAGGAGCGGGCAATCACGGCCCGCACACCAAGCAGTTGTGTGCCTTTGGCAGCCCAATCGCGAGATGAACCCGTTCCGTATTCCTCGCCGCCAACCACCACGGTGGGTGTGCCACTTTTCTGGTAGGCCATCGCTGCATCGTAGATGAAGGCGCGCTCGCCCGATGGCTGCATGATCGTGAGGCCACCCTCCTCACGGGCACCATCGGCCTTGAGCGGCAGCATGAGATTCTTGATGCGGACGTTTGCGAAGGTGCCACGCATCATGACCTCATGGTTGCCGCGACGCGAGCCGTAGCTGTTGAAGTCGGCCTTGCTCACCTTGTTGTTGATCAGATATTGGCCACCCGGCGAAGCCTCCTTGATGGCGCCAGCAGGCGAGATGTGATCGGTGGTGACGGAGTCTCCCAGAATCGCCAGCGCTCTGGCTCCCTTGATGTTGGTGGTGGCCGAGGGTGTCATCGAAAAACCGTCGAAGAAGGGTGGCTTGGCGATATAGGTTGAGGCCGGCCAGTCGTAGACCTGCCCTGTGGTGCCCCTGATGTTGTTCCAGAGATGATGGTCTTTGGTGAGGTCGCCATAGAGTGATTGGAAGGTCTTGGGATCTCGGGCGTATCCCATCACAGCGGCAATCTCCTCGCTCGTGGGCCAGATGTCCCTTAAGTAGACCGGCCCGTTCTTGCCCTGGCCGAGGGGTTCTGTCTGAAGGTCCTTCTGCACCGTGCCGGTGATGGCGTAGGCCACCACCAGGGGGGGTGATGCCAGAAAGTTGGCCCGCAGGTTCGGATGAATACGCGCCTCGAAGTTTCGGTTGCCAGAGAGCACCGCCGCACAGACCAGGTCATTGGCCACGATCGACTCGTTGAACTCAGCAGACAGATCGCCCGCATTTCCAATGCAGGTGGTGCAGCCGTAGGCAGCCACATGAAAGCCAAGCTTCTCGAGATAGGGCAGCAGGCCCGCCTTGGTGAGGTAATCCGTGACCACTCGACTCCCAGGTGCCAATGAGGTCTTCACCCGCGGATTGGAGGTCAGGCCAGCCTCAACAGCCTTCTTGGCCAACAGACCTGCCGCCAAGAGCACGCCTGGGTTAGAGGTATTGGTGCAAGAGGTAATAGCTGCAATCAAGACGTCGCCGTGGCCGAGGTCTGTCTGGCCAGCAGGCACGCGTCTGCCGAGTTCGGCCGCCGGCTTGGCAAAGCCGTTGTCGGCTGCGGGCGCGGAAAAGAGCGTGGCAAAGCTCTGCTTCATGCTTGCCAATTCAATGCGGTCCTGCGGGCGCTTGGGGCCCGCCAGTGAGGGCTTGATGCTGCTCAGATCCAGGCTGACCACCTTGGTGTAGTCAATCTCACCTTGGACCGGGATGCCAAAGAGGCTTTGAGCCTTGAAGTAGGCCTCGAATGCTTCAACCTCCTCTTGGGTGCGGCCAGTGGCACTCATGAAATCAACGGTCACCGCATCGACCGGAAAGAAGCCCATGGTGGCGCCGTACTCGGGTGCCATGTTGGCGATGGTGGCTCGGTCGGGCAGGGCCAGGGTCTTGGTTCCCTCGCCGAAGAATTCCACGAACTTTCCAACAACCTTTTCCTTGCGCAGCAGCTCGGTGATGGTGAGCACGAGGTCGGTGGCGGTGGTGCCCTCGGGCAGCTTGCCAGTCAGGTTCACACCAACCACATCGGGCGTGAGGAGGTAGAGGGGCTGACCGAGCATGGCGGCCTCGGCCTCAATGCCGCCCACGCCCCAACCCACCACGCCAATGCCGTTGATCATGGTGGTGTGGCTATCGGTTCCCACAAGGGTGTCGGGGTAGCTGATGCCGTTTTTCGTGTGGACCCCGCGAGCGAGGTACTCCAGGTTCACCTGGTGCACGATGCCAATGCCGGGGGGCACGACCCTGAAGGTGTCAAAGGCCTGCATGCCCCACTTCATAAATTGATATCGCTCTTCATTGCGCTGAAACTCAAGCTTCATGTTGAGGTCGAGCGCGTTGGCACTGCCAAAGTGATCAATCATCACTGAGTGATCCACCACGAGGTCCACCGGCACCAGTGGCTCAATGCGCTTGGGATTCTTGCCGAGTTGATCGGCAACATTTCGCATCGCAGCCAGGTCTGCCAGCAGGGGCACACCGGTAAAGTCTTGGAGGACCACGCGGGCGAGCACAAACGGGATCTCATTGGTCCGGCTGTCGTTTGGTTTCCAGCCTGCAAGTTCCCTGACATGCGCCTCGGTGACCTTTTTACCGTCGCAGTTGCGCAGCACCGACTCCAAGACGATGCGGATGGAGACGGGCAGACGCGAGACCTTGGCAAGCCCGGCCTGCTCCAGGGCGGAAAGTGCATAAAACTGGCGCACCACGCCGGCGGTGGTCGTGTACGTCTGCAGGCTGTTAAAGAGGCTGTGAGGCATGGTGTTGCTCCTTGGATTGCGATTAAATTTGGTTCAAGAAAATCTCAAGGGCCTGGGCGGGCAGGGCGCAGTTGGCGGCCTGCGCTGACGTGAAGACATCCCTCGGTGGGCTGCGTGTCTGGACTGCAAGGCGCAATCAGCCCAGGAGGTGCTTGACGCCGTCTTGCTCCTCGAGGAGTTCTTTGAGCGTGTGATTCATCCGTTCCCGGGAGAAGGCGTCGATGTCGAGGCCCTGGACAATGCTGTAATCACCGTTCTGACAGGTGACGGGGTAGCCGTAAATCACGTCCTTGGGAATGTCGTAGCTGCCATCTGATGGGATGCCCATGGTGACCCAACGCCCGTTGGTGCCCAGCGCCCAGTCGCGCATGTGGTCAATGGCAGCATTGGCCGCCGAGGCCGCCGAGGAGAGGCCCCGAGCCTCAATGATTGCAGCACCCCGCTTGCCAACAGTGGGCAAAAAGACCTCTCGGTTCCAAGTCTCATCATTGATCATGGCCTTGACGGCCTGGCCATCAATGGTGGCAAAGCGGTAATCCGGATACATGGTGGGCGAGTGATTGCCCCACACACAGAGTTTCTCAAGGGTGGAGACGTCTTTGCCGGTCTTCAGAGCAATCTGCGAGGCGGCCCGATTGTGGTCCAGACGCAGCATGGCGGTGAAGTGTCGCTGCGAGAGATCTGGAGCCGACTTCATGGCGATGAAGGCATTGGTGTTGGCGGGGTTGCCCACCACCAAGACCCGCACCTGACGGCTCGCAACAGCATTGAGGGCCCGACCCTGGGCCGTGAAAATCTGTGCATTGGCAGCCAGGAGGTCTTTGCGCTCCATGCCGGGCCCCCTTGGGCGGGCTCCCACCAGGAGTGCATAGTCGATGTCCTTGAAAGCTGACGCGGGGTCCTGGTGCGCCGACATGCCCGCGAGCAGGGGAAAGGCACAATCGTCGAGCTCCATCATCACGCCAGAGAGCGCCTTTTGAGCCTTTTCGTCAGGAATCTCCAAAAGTTGCAAAATAACAGGCCGATCGGGGCCCAACATGGCACCACTGGCGATGCGAAAGAGGAGGCTGTAACCAATTTGACCGGCGGCACCGGTCACGGCCACGCGAACAGGGGGCTTCTTTGACATGGAACAACACTCCTATTTTTTGCGATGCAACAAGGGGATGCTGACTTTTCTGTTTCGGATGCCTTTTGAGTCTAGGGTTTACCCTAGACTGTGTCAAAAGCAGCACCCTATAATCGAGGAACATACACTCTACCAAGGTTGCGCATGACAGAGAACATCAAAAAACGTCGTCCGCAGTTCCGCAATATCCAGATTTTCCAGATCCTCCAGTATCGTCTACCGATCGCCGGCATCATGTCTATATTGCATCGCGTCAGCGGGGCGGGCATGTTTTTGGCGCTCCCGCTCATCGTCTGGTTGTTCGACATGAGCATCACCTCAGAGCTCAGCTACGCCCAGTTGCTCGAGCTCACAGACACCATTGCAGTCAAGCTGGTGCTGTGTGGGCTGTCGCTGGCCTTTATCCACCACTTTATGGGGGGGATTCGGCACCTGATAAACGACATGCACATTGGCATCTCCAAGGAAGCCAGTCCGCTCATGGCCAAGGGATTCCTGGCCGCGAGCCTGGTGGTCTCGAGCGTGGCCTGGGCCGCCATTTTTGGGGTGCTCTCATGAACACGGAGAACATCGGCCGCAGGCGGATTGTTGTCGGAGCCCACTACGGTCTCAGGGATTGGCTCTCGCAGCGCGTGACTGCAGTCATCTTGGCCAGCTACAGCCTGGTTCTGATCACTGCAGCCTTTTTTACCGCCGAGCCGGGCTATTACGGCTGGGCTGGGCTCTTCGCGCAGACCTGGATGAAGGTCTTCTCAATTCTTGGCTTTCTGGCATTTGTCTTTCACGCCTGGGTTGGCGTTCGCGACATCTGGATGGATTACGTCAAGCCGGTTGGTATCCGCCTGATCTTGCAGGTTTTCACCATTGTCTGGCTCTTGGGGTGCAGCATCTGGGCCATTGACGTTCTCTGGAGGGTCTGATGGCCGAATTTCTAACACAGCAAGCCAACAGCGTTCCCAGGCGCCGATTTGATGCCGTCATTGTCGGCGCAGGCGGCTCTGGAATGCGCTGCTCCCTTCAGCTTGCTGAAGCAGGGCTCAATGTGGCGGTCCTCTCAAAGGTCTTTCCCACCCGCTCTCACACCGTGGCGGCCCAGGGCGGCATCGGCGCATCGCTTGGCAACATGAACGAAGACAATTGGTACTGGCACATGTTTGACACCATAAAGGGGTCCGACTATCTCGGTGACCAAGATGCCATCGAATTCATGTGCAGGGAGGCACCTGCTGTTGTCTACGAGCTTGAGCATTTTGGAATGCCGTTTGACCGCAATGCCGATGGCACCATCTACCAGAGGCCATTCGGGGGCCACACCGCCAATCTCGGTGAGAAGCCGGTGCAGCGGGCCTGTGCAGCCGCTGACCGCACGGGCCATGCCCTGCTTCACACGCTCTACCAGCGAAATGTCCGGGCTCGGACACAGTTTTTTGTTGAATGGATGGCCCTCGATATCCTGCTCGACGAGGAGGGTGCCTGCATCGGCGTGGTCGCGCTCGAGATGGAGACGGGCGAATTATTGATCCTAGAGGCCAAGACGACCGTGTTTGCCACTGGCGGTGCAGGGCGTATCTGGGCTGCCTCGACCAATGCCTTCATCAACACGGGCGATGGCATGGGCATGGCCGCAAGGGCAGGGCTGCCCCTAGAGGACATGGAATTCTGGCAGTTTCACCCCACGGGGGTTGCAGGTGCTGGCGTCCTCATCACTGAAGGCGTTCGCGGAGAGGGCGGCATTCTGCTCAATTCCGAAGGTGAGCGGTTCATGGAGCGGTACGCCCCAACATTAAAAGACCTGGCCCCGAGAGACTTCATCTCCCGCTCAATGGACCAGGAGATAAAAGAAGGTCGGGGCTGCGGGCCGAACAAAGACCATGTGCTCTTAAAACTTGATCACCTTGGTGCAGAAAAGATCCTCAAGAAGCTGCCGTCCATCCGAGAGATCGCCCTCAAGTTTGCCAACGTCGATCCCATCAGAGAGCCCATCCCAGTCGTCCCAACCATCCACTATCAGATGGGTGGCATCCCAACCAACATCTACGGCCAGGTGGTCACGCCCCGCAACGGAAATCCAAACACCATCGTCTCGGGCCTCTACGCCATTGGAGAGTGTGCCTGCGTATCGGTTCACGGCGCCAACCGCCTTGGCACCAATTCACTCCTAGACCTGGTCGTCTTTGGGCGGGCGGCTGGCAACCACATCGTGGCGCAGAACCTTCCCAAGCAGGAGCACCGCAGCCTCGCAGTCAAGCAGGTCGACCCAACCCTCTCAAGGCTCGCAACACTAGAGGCCTCAACAGGAGGCGAGAAGGTGCAGTCGGTGGCCCAGGACCTCCGAGACACCATGCAGAATTATTGCGGTGTCTTTCGAACATCTGAGTTGCTCCAGCAGGGTGTCCAGAAGGTCATGGCCATTGCTGCCAGGGCGGCGGCCGTTCAGATCAAGGACAAATCAAAGGTCTTTAACACCGCACGCGTTGAGGCACTCGAGCTCTCTAACCTCGTCGAGACCGCAAAGGCAACGATCGTCTCGGCCGAGGCCCGTCATGAGAGTCGTGGGGCACACGCCCATCGGGACTTTCCCGAGCGAGATGATGCGCAGTGGATGCGCCACAGCCTCTGGTTTTCCCAGAACAATCGGATGGACTACAAGACTGTCAACCTCAAGCCCCTCTCGGTCGAGACCTTCCAGCCCAAGAAACGCACCTATTGAACCGACTCAAGGACATCACCATGACCAATCGAACCATGCGGTTCTCGATCTACCGATACGATCCAGACAAAGACGCCAAGCCCTACATGCAGGATCTCACCGTCGAGCTCGGTCCCACCGACAAGATGCTGCTCGATGCCATCATGCGCATCAAGGCAGATGAAGACGACTCCCTGTCGTTTCGTCGCTCCTGCAGAGAGGGCGTCTGTGGTTCCGACGCCATGAATATCAACGGGAAGAACGGACTCGCCTGCGTCACCAATCTGCGGGAACTCAAGGAGCCCGTGGTGCTCAAGCCCCTGCCTGGCCTGCCCGTGGTGCGCGACCTCATCGTCGACATGACGCAATTCTTCAAGCAGTACCACTCCATCAAGCCATTCCTCATCAATGAGAACCCGCCGCCCGAGCGCGAGCGCCTCCAGTCGCCAGAAGAGCGCGAGGAGCTCGACGGCCTCTATGAGTGCATCTTGTGCGCCTGCTGCTCAACGAGTTGCCCCTCGTTTTGGTGGAATCCAGATAAATTTGTGGGCCCAGCCGGGCTCCTGCAGGCCTACCGTTTCATTGCTGACAGCCGTGATCAGGCCACGAGCGAGCGGCTCGACAATCTCGAGGATCCCTACCGCCTCTTTCGATGCCACACCATCATGAATTGCGTCGATGTCTGTCCGAAGGGGCTCAACCCAACCAAGGCCATTGGAAAAATCAAAGAGCTCATGGTTCGGCGGACTGTCTAAAAATTCCATGCAGGCAGACCCCTTTAGCCAGACGCACAGCAATCTGCTTGCGCCTGCCGATCAGGTCCGCAGGCTGCGCTGGCGGGCCAGACGCGGGCTGCTCGAAAATGACATCATCATGGATCGCTTTTTTCACCGTTGGTCAGAAGGCCTTCACGCGGCGGACCACCTTGGTCTTGCCCTCTTGCTTGACCTCACCGACAACGACCTCATGGACCTCCTCCTCGCACGCCAAGAGCCTGAGGGTCATCTGGACACACCAGAAGTCAGGGGGGTTCTGCAGAAGTTACGCGAGGCCTAGTCCGCACCGAATTTAAAACAAAGAAGGGAGCAGTCTCATGACCACAGAAGACAAGGCCACGGAGCACAAGGCCACACTCTCGTTTAGCGACGGCACGCCGTCGGTCGACTTCCCCATGATGAAAGGCACGGTTGGGCCCGATGTCATTGACATCCGAAAACTCTACGGGGCCACCGGAAAATTCACCTACGACACCGGATTTCTATCGACCGCATCCTGTAACTCCACCGTCACCTATATCGACGGTGATGCCGGCAAGCTGCTCTACCGAGGCTATCCGATTGAGCAGCTCGCCACCCACTGCGATTTCCTAGAGGTCTGTTACCTCCTCTACTACGGCGAACTCCCCAACGCCCCAGCGTTAGAAGAGTTTAAAGATCTCGTCATGCACCACACCATGGTCCACGAGCAGATGCAGTTCGCAATCCGTGGCTTTCGTCGCGACTCCCACCCCATGGCCATTCTCACTGGCCTCGTAGGGGGCATGGCTGCCTTTTACCCCGACAGCCTAGACATCAACTCACCCGAGCAGCAGGACATCTCCTTCGTGCGGCTTGTGGCCAAGATGCCGACCATGGTGGCCATGGCCTACAAGTACTCAATCGGGCAGCCCTACATCTACCCTGTAAATCGGCTTGGCTACGCCTCCAACTTCATGCACATGATGTTTGCAACGCCCTGCGAAGACTATGAGCCGAACCCAGTCTTGGTGCGTGCCATGGACCGCATCTTCACCCTCCACGCAGACCACGAGCAGAACGCGTCCACCTCCACCGTTCGCCTCTGCGGATCCTCTGGCACGAGTCCCTTCTCAGCGATTGCCGCGGGGGTGGCCTGCCTCTGGGGGCCTGCTCATGGGGGAGCCAATCAGGCCTGTCTAGAGATGCTCGAGCAGATCCAGGCCGACGGTGGCATGGCAAAGGTCGGTGAATTCATGGAGAAGGTCAAGGACAAGCACTCCGCATCCCGACTGATGGGGTTCGGACACAGGGTCTATAAGAATTTCGACCCCCGGGCCAAGCTCATGCAAGAGACCTGTAAGGAGGTCCTCGCAGCACTTGGCCTCGAGAACGACCCGATCTTTAAACTGGCAATGGCGCTCGAAAAAATTGCCCTCGAGGATCCCTACTTCGTGGAGCGCAAGCTCTACCCGAATGTCGATTTCTATTCGGGCATCGTCCAGCGTGCCCTTGGCATTCCCACCTCGATGTTCACCTGCATCTTTGCATTGGCAAGGACCATCGGCTGGGTTGCGCAGTGGAAGGAAATGATCACGGATTCAGAGTACCGAATTGGCCGCCCACGCCAGCTCTACACCGGCTCGGTGGAGCGTGACGTTCCACCCCGAAGAGGTCGTTCATAAGGAGTCATGCATAATCTCCTCATCCAGCAGGCGGTGAAGCCGTGCGTTGGAAGGGAATCCCTGCATCGTTTCGGGCCGTCGGCCAAGAAAGGTGAGTCAGCATGATGAAGAGCCAACAACTCAATTCCCATCTATTTGGTGGGAATGCCCCCTATGTTGAGGAGCTCTATGAGGCCTATCTCGACAATCCAGCCGCCGTAACAGACAACTGGCGCCGTTATTTCGACCAACTCCAGAATGTGCCCGCGGCCGACGGCTCCCTCGAGGGGCGAGACCATGCCCACGCGCCTGTCGTCTCGTCATTTGCACAGCGTGCGAAGCTCAACCAGTTTCTACCCAGGGTCGCCGAGCGAGACCTCTCCGTGGCCCGCAAGCAACTCCATGTCCAATCCCTCATTGCGGCTTATCGCAACCTGGGCAATCAGTGGGCAGACCTCGACCCCCTAAAGCTTCGAGAGCGCCCCAGTATTCCGGAGCTCGAACCGGCCTTCTACGACTTCACCGATGCAGACCTTGACACGATGTTTAGGGCTGACAATCTCTTCTTCGGCCAGGAGCAGATGACCCTGCGGGACATTCTTGAGGCCCTAAAAGAGACCTACTGCGGCAAGGTTGGCGCGGAGTTCATGTACGTCATGGACCCAGCAGAAAAACGCTGGATTCAAGAGCGGCTCGAGTCCACCCGGACCAATCCCCTCTTTGACGCCCAGAGCAAGAAGGCAGCCCTCTGGCAGGTCACCTCGGCTGAGGGACTCGAGCGATTCCTGCACACCAAGTATGTGGGTCAGAAGCGCTTCTCCCTCGAGGGCGGAGAGAGTTTCATTGCCTGCATGGACGAGGCGATTCAAGTCGCTGGCATGTCAGGCGTGGAAGAGGTCGTCATTGGCATGGCCCACCGTGGCCGACTCAATGTCTTGGTCAACACCCTGGGGAAGATGCCCAGCGATCTCTTTGCAGAATTTGAAGGCAAGCATGCAGACGACCTTCCTGCTGGGGACGTGAAATATCACCAGGGTTTTTCAAGTGATGTCTCCACGCCGGGCGGGCCTGTCCACCTCTCGTTGTCCTTTAACCCATCTCACCTCGAGATCGTCAATCCAGTCGTCGAGGGCTCTGTTCGTGCCAGGCAAGATCGACGCGGTGACACCGAGGGCAAGAAGATTCTGCCCATCCTGGTCCACGGTGATGCTGCCTTTGCCGGACAGGGCGTGGTCATGGAGACCTTAAACCTTGCCCAGACTCGTGGCTACAGCACGGGCGGCACGATCCACATTGTCATCAACAACCAGATTGGCTTTACCACCTCAGATCCCCGAGACACCCGCTCAACGCTCTATTGCTCGGATGTCGTCAAGATGATTGAGGCCCCCGTATTCCATGTCAACGGCGATGACCCAGAGGCGGTGTTGTTCGTCACAAAGGTCGCCATGGATTACCGCGCAACCTTTGGCAAGGATGTTGTCATTGACATCGTCTGCTTTCGCAAGCTTGGCCATAACGAGCAAGACACCCCGGCCATGACCCAACCCCTCATGTACCGACAGATTGGGCAGCACCCTGGTACCCGGCAGGTCTACGCGGACCGTCTGCTGGCCCAGGGAGTCCTGGCCGAGGGCGAGGCTGAGGCCATGGTGGCAGCCTATCGGGCAGCAATGGAGGAGGGCCGCCAGACCCGCGAACCCGTGCTCACGAATTACAAGGGTCGATTTGCAGTCGATTGGGCAGCCTACCTCGACAAGAAATGGACGGACGAGGCTGACACCGCCCTTCCGAAGGCCGAGTTGGCCCGGCTTGCAGAGCGCATCACCACGGTGCCAGACGGCTTTACGCTGCACCCACTGGTGGAGAAAGTCCTCAACGACCGGCGAGCCATGGGTCGGGGAGAGACCAATCTCGACTGGGGCATGGGAGAACACCTGGCCTTTGCGAGCCTGGTGGCGGGCGGCTACCCCATTCGACTGAGCGGCCAAGACTGCGGACGCGGCACCTTCACCCATCGTCACTCAGTGCTCCACGATCAGAAGCGTGAACAGTCAGAAGCCGGGACCTATGTGCCGCTGGAAAACATCTCTCCGGGTCAGGCTCGTTTCACGGTCATCGACTCGGTGCTCTCTGAAGAGGCTGTGCTCGGATTCGAGTACGGCTACTCGACCGCCTCGCCCGATACCCTGGTGATCTGGGAGGGACAGTTTGGTGACTTCGTCAACGGCGCCCAGGTCGTGATCGATCAATTTATTTCGTCCGGTGAGGTGAAATGGGGACGCCAGAGTGGCCTCACCCTGTTCCTGCCGCACGGCCATGAGGGGCAGGGTCCGGAACACTCGTCTGCCCGACCTGAGCGGTTCCTTCAGCTCTGTGCGGACACCAACATGCAGCTGGTTCAGCCCACCACGGGAGCGCAGATTTTTCACCTCCTGCGCAGGCAAATGATCAGGCCCTTTCGCAAGCCACTGATTGTTTTCACGCCGAAATCGCTCCTGCGCAACAAAGATGCAGCCTCACCACTGGAGCAGTTCACCAAGGGTCGATTCCAGACGGTGATCGGCGAGACGGCCCCCGGCATCGACGCGAAGAAGGTCAAGCGCATTCTGATCTGCAGCGGCAAGGTCTATTACGACCTGGTATCCCAGCGTCGTGAGCGGGGTCGAGACGATGTGGCGGTCTTGAGGCTCGAGCAAGTCTATCCGTTCCCGCACAAGGCCTTCGGGGCGGAGGTCAAGAAGTATCCGAATGCCAACGAGGTGGTCTGGGTCCAGGACGAGCCGCAGAACCAGGGCTTCTGGTTCCAGATCCAACAGAACTTTCGCGAGCACCTTGAGGAGGGCATGAGGCTGGGCTACGCGGGCAGACCCGCCTCGGCCTCACCGGCATCAGGCTATCTCGAGCAGCATCACATGCGGCAGAAGGAGCTGCTCGAGGCCGCCTTCGCCAGACTTAAGAATCCTCAGATTGTCTAATTCCCATTGAAACGAGACGAACATGTCCATCCAAGAAGTCAAGGTCCCACAACTCTCAGAGTCGGTGGCAGAGGCCACCCTGCTTGAGTGGAAGAAAAAACCTGGTGATGCTGTCAAGGCTGACGAGATCCTCATCGAGATCGAGACAGACAAGGTCGTTCTAGAGGTACCCGCACCGGCGTCTGGTGTGCTCACTGAGATCCTCAGGACCGACGGCAGCACGGTTGCATCGGGGGAACTCATCGCCCAGTGGACTGAGCCAGGCCCCCATCGCCAGCCGCTACGCGTGTCCTCATGGCGGCCGTGCCAGCGGCGCCGCCTTGGCGGCTGCCATGCCAGCTGCCAAGCTCATGGCGGAGACCGGCATCAGCCTGACATCTGGCACCGGCAGAGATGGGCGCATCACCAAGGGTGATGTCCTTGCGGCCGCCGCAACGCCATTGGTGCCTGCAACGCCAGCAGCCCCGCTGCGGCCTGCACCAGTTGCAGCCAGCCCATCAATGACCTCATCTGCCTTGCCCCCTGTGACACCGCAGTTTGGGCCAGAGGCCATGCTCAACGACCGTCCGGAGCAGCGTGTTCCGATGAGTCGACTGCGAGCCCGGGTGGCCGAGCGATTGGTCCAGTCGCAATCCACCAATGCCATCCTCACGACCTTTAATGAAGTCAATATGGCTCCGGTCATGTCGCTGCGCAAACAATATGCCGAACGCTTCGAGAAGGAGCACGGCGTCAAGCTTGGCTTCATGTCCTTCTTCGTGAAGGCCGCCGTGGCAGCGCTCAAAAAATACCCCGTCCTAAACGCCTCTGTCGATGGCAATGACATCGTCTACCACGGCTACTTCGACATCGGCGTGGCCGTTGGATCCCCCCGCGGGCTTGTGGTGCCGATCATCCGAAACGCCGATCAGCTCACCTTTGCCGAGATCGAGAAGACCATCGCCGGCTTTGGCACCAAGGCAAAAGACGGGAAGTTGACCCTTGAGGAGCTCACTGGCGGGACCTTCTCCATCTCAAACGGTGGGATCTTCGGCTCCATGCTCTCCACGCCAATCATCAACCCCCCGCAGTCGGCCATCCTTGGGATCCACGCCACCAAGGAGCGTGCGGTTGTTGAAAACGGTCAGGTGGTGGTGCGCCCAATCAACTACCTCGCCATGTCATACGACCATCGCATCATCGATGGAAGGGAGGCGGTGCTCGGACTGGTCACCATGAAGGACGCCCTCGAAGATCCATCGCGACTGCTGCTCGAGATCTAAGGAAACGCCATGTCAGAAACCCTCGATGTCTTGGTCATCGGTGCAGGGCCGGCCGGCTACATTGCTGCCATTCGTGCTGCTCAGCTGGGCCTTAAGACCGCATGTGCGGAGAAGTGGATTGGTCCACAGGGCCCTGTGCTTGGGGGAACCTGTCTCAATGTGGGCTGCATCCCATCGAAGGCCCTCCTGGCCTCGAGCGAGGCCTTTGAAAAAATCGCCCACCATTCAAGCGTCCATGGCATTGAGGTTGGCAAGGCCACCATCAATGTCCCCAAGATGCTGGCCCGAAAGGACGATATCGTTGCAAAGATGACCAAGGGGATCGAGTTCCTGTTCAAGAAGAACAAGATCACCTGGCTCAAAGGCCATGCGGTCATCCTGCGCAAGACACCAGACGGCATCGAGGTCCAGGTGGCAGGGGAGGTGGTTCTCGCCAAGAATCTCATCATCGCCACAGGCTCGAAGGCCCGCCACCTGCCCGGTATTGCAGTCGACAACACCATCATCTGTGACAACGAGGGTGCCCTCAACCTTGGTGCAGCACCAGGGCGCCTGGGCGTCATTGGTGCGGGTGTCATTGGGCTCGAGCTTGGTTCCGTCTGGCGCCGCCTAGGGTCAGACGTGACCATTCTCGAGGCAGCCTCCGACTTCCTCTCTGCATGCGACGAGACCGTGAGCAAGGACGCCTTCAAGCTCTTTACCAGGCAGGGGATCAAATTCAACATGGGCATCCAGCTTGGTGAGGTCTCCCAGACCAAAAAAGGCGTCACCGTCAGATACAAAGACTCGGGCGGGAAGGATCTTAGTCTGGAGTGTGATCGCCTCATCGTCTCGGTTGGGCGAGTCCCAAATACCGATGGCCTTGGACTCGATCAGATCGGCCTGTCCACAGATGCAAGGGGCTTTATCCCCGTCGACGATCATTGCCAGACGAAGATAGCCGGTGTCTTTGCCATTGGCGACGTGGTCCGTGGCCCCATGCTTGCTCACAAGGGTGAGGATGAAGGCGTGATGGTCGCAGAGCGCCTCGTGGGCCAGAAGACCCATATTGATTACAACTGCATCCCATGGGTCATCTACACATCGCCAGAGATTGCCTGGGTTGGCCAGACCGAACAAGAACTCAGGGCGGCGGGGCGCGCCTACAAGTCGGGCGTCTTCCCCTTTGCCGCCAATGGACGAGCCCTTGGAATGGATGCAGCCGATGGCTTTGTAAAGATGCTGGCTGATGCCCAGACCGATGAGATCCTTGGGGTCCACATCATCTCATCGGCAGCCTCAGACCTCATCTCCGAGGCTGCTGTTGCAATGGAGTTCAAGGCCTCGGCCGAGGACATTGCCCGCGTCTGTCACCCCCATCCATCGCTGTCCGAAGTCATGCGAGAGGCGGCACTCGCAACGGACAAGCGCGCCCTGAATATGTGAGTGCAGATGGAGCTCCTCTGGTGAGGGTCTCCGATTTCTACCTCGCCGAGATTGAGCGCAGGGGCTATACGCCCCTGCCCCAACAGGCCGAGGGTCTAGATGCCCTCGATCGATGCTGTGACGAGTGGCGCAATTACAAAGCACGACGAGGCGGTCGGCTCTCAAGGATGCTGATCCACCCGCCGCTGCCACGGGGCGTCTACCTCTGGGGAGGCGTCGGGGTTGGCAAGAGCTTCCTCATGGATTGCTTCTTTAAGGTTGTTCCGCTCGAACGCAAGCTGCGGGTTCACTTCCACGAATTCATGCGGGGCATCCACCGCGAGATGGCCGATCTGAAGATGGTCGAGGACCCGCTGGGAGAGGTGGCAGAGCGGATGGCGCGGCGCTATCGCCTGATCTGCTTTGATGAGTTTCACATCTCTGATATTGCAGATGCCATGATCCTCGAGCGACTCTTTGCAGCCCTGGTGCGGGCCCGGGTGGGCTTTATCATGACCTCAAATTACGAGCCCGATGGTCTCTACCCAGATGGCCTGCAACGCGAGGAGTTGCTCCCGGCAATTGAGTTGATCAAGGCCAACCTCGAGGTGGTTGGACTCACCAGCGGACAAGACCTGCGCAGGCTAAACGAAGAGACGACAGATCGAGATGCCGCGCTCTATCAATCACCGCTCGGGGCCAAAGCAGACCGGGGTCTCTCCACGGTCTTTCGTGGCTGGGTGGATGGCCCGATTGTTGAGCGGGAGCGCCTTACAGTGGAGGGTCGAGAGATTGCCAGCATTCGCACCGCGGGCAGCGTGGCCTGGTTTAGCTTTGAGACCCTCTGCGCGGGGCCCCGCTCGCAAAACGATTATCTCGTGCTGGCTGACCGCTACCGCAGCATATTGCTCTCTGACGTGCCCAAGATGTCGTCTGCCATGGCCTCAGAGGCCCGTCGCTTCACCTGGCTCATCGATGTGCTCTACGACCACGGCGTGGGGCTGGCCATGAGTGCGGAGGCCCCACCCGATCAGCTCTACACCCAGGGTATTCTCGCCAACGAGTTCAGACGCACGGCGAGTCGGTTGATCGAGATGCAATCGGCCAATTATTTCAACTCAGAGCGCCGTCGAACAGTCGAGCGGCTTTCCTAGGTGAGATAATGCCGTGATGAACTCCTGGTCTTGCCTGCGTCCCTGTCTGCCTGGGGTCCTCGGATTGGTCCTGCTGCCCGCCGTTGTTGCGGCCGCGGGTCTTGATGCGGCTGAGAGGCAGGTCATCGACCGCAGAGCAGCCATCTTTGGTGCTTGAAAAGACCGGTGGCTCTTCTGGCCGAAGCCCATCTGAAGGAGCAGGCGTGTTCGAGGCGGTTCGCTTCGGCGGGCTGTTTGGAAGACCTGCGGCAGTTCGTGACCGGCCTCGCGAGACCTTGACCTTGCCGCCGAGACGCTGCGCGAGGGCATGCGGCGCACGCAGGCCAATGCTCGGCAGAGGGCACGAGACGCCCGTTCGAAGACCGATGGGGCCTCCTGACACAATGCCGCTCACCGATATTCGAACCCTTCAGATGCAACTGCTCGAACTTGAGGCCGAGCATCGAGAACTCGATCACCTCATAGAGACCCTTGACCAGGGCCCAACCACCGACGAACTTGCCCTGCGGCGATTGAAAAAGCGCAAGCTCGTCCTGAAAGACCGACTCAATCAGCTCACTGAGCAGTTGCGTCCCAACGAACCCGCCTAGCCACGCTGCGTGTCTGCCAGGGAAACCCTCGGGCCGCAAGGTCCGCTTGCCAGTGGCTTGGTCGACTACCGGCCCCGAGACGGTCAGATCGCCCTGGCCGAGGCCATTGAGGCGGCCATCCTCGGGGCAGCACCCCTCCTGGCCGAGGCAGGCACCGGTATCGGCAAGACCTTTGCCTACCTCGTGCCTGCAGTGCAGTCTGGTCGGCGAACCCTCATCTCCACTGCCACACGGTCCCTCCAGGACCAACTCTTTAATCGCGACATTCCGAGGCTTCGCCAACTCCTAAAGGCAGACCTTCAAGTCTCTCGCCTCAAGGGTCGCTCAAATTACATCTGCCTGCATCGAATCGATCTGGCGCAATCAGACGCACGCTTGGCCAACCCCAAGGATGCAGAGGCCCTGCGACGAATCGAGCATTTCGCGGGCGTCACCGTCGACGGGGACATCGCAGCATGCGAGGGCATTGCAGAGGGCGCCCCAATCTGGCCAATGGTGACATCCACCACCGAGAACTGCCTGGGCCAGAACTGCCCTCGCATCGGTGAGTGCCATGTCATCAAGGCTCGGGAACGGGCAGCGCAGTCTGATCTGGTGGTGGTCAACCATCACCTGCTCTGTGCCGACATGGCCCTTCGTCAACAGGGTGGGGGGGATCTTCTGCCCAGCGCAGATCTCATGATCATCGATGAGGCCCATGCACTCCCCGACATCGCAACGCAATTCTTCGGCGTCGTGGTCTCCTCACATGGCCTCTCGACCCTCTGCCGCGAGAGCCTGGCAGCTGGGCTCGCCCACGCCCGAGACGGTGCGGATTGGGCCGGACTCTGTGGCGCCCTGGAGCTGGCTGTCCTTAACCTTCGATCAAGTCTGCCGACCCAGCAGTCGTCAAATAGGCGCCGATGGACAGACCTCTCAGCAGCCGACCGATCGGCATTGGATGCGGCCATCGATGGCCTTCGAGCCGCCATGACCTCGCTGCGTGCTGCCCAGCAGGAGAATGCGCCTCGACACGCAGAGCTCGAGCGCCTCTCGGATCGCTCTGCCTTGGTGCTGCAGCGCCTCGATCAGGCCCTTCCCGAGGCGCCTGCCGACTCGGCTGTTGATGGCGTTCACTGGATCGATTGCTCCAGGCAGGGCATCAGCCTGCATTGGGCGCCCATCGAGATTGCTGACCTCCTGGGCCCCCAGATTGCAGAGCCTTCAACGCGCCGGTGGGTCTTTGTGTCTGCCACGCTGGCGGTCTCCGATTTTCATTACTTCTCCAAGCGACTGGGCATCACAGCCGCACAGTCTCTTCAACTGCCGAGCCCGTTTCAGTATCAAGACCAAGGCCTGCTGATCGTGCCGCAGGGATTGCCGGACCCAAAGGCATCGGACTTCATGCAACAACTCTTGTCGTATCCAGGGCTAGCTGCCCTCATCAGTGAGGTCCCGGGTGGGGTCTTTCTGCTCTGCACAAGCCTTCGTGCAGTTGAGATGGCCAAGGAGCGGCTTGCCCAATGGACGCGCCAGGGTCTCCTAAAGCGCTCGATGTTCATCCAAGGCGATGCCGGTCGCGACAGTCTTCTCGAGCAGTTTCGGGGCGATGGCCGAGGCATTCTGGTGGGCAGCGCCAGCTTCTGGGAGGGCGTCGATGTTCCCGGCAGCGCGCTCTCGATGGTCATCATCGACAAGCTGCCCTTTGCCTCACCGGACGATCCCATCCTGGAGGCTCGAATGGCCCGCATCCGAGAGCGAGGTGGGGACCCCTTTCGAGAGATCCAACTGCCGGAGGCAACACTTGCCCTCAAACAGGGCGCCGGTCGACTCATTCGAGCGGAAAAAGACAGGGGTGTGTTGGTTGTGGGGGACCGTCGACTCGCAGAGACGGCCTACGGGCGGCAGATGCTCAAGAGCCTGCCCGACTTTCGACGATCGAGGCTCCTAGAAGAGGCTCGGGCGTTTTTCCCAGATCTTAAGGCGGGACCAAACGCCGGCTGAATCCTCACGGGAGTCGACGCCACCGCGTTTCTTGGGATCGTAGGGCTCCTTCAGATAGGCGCTGCCGGGGTAGTTGGCCTCCAAGACGCGCCTGGCATCTTGGCTGAGCTGATCCAGGCCAAGCGATTGATAGCCAAGCACCATCTGGGCGAGGGCCTCTTCGACCGCCGGGGCATCTTGGTACTGTTTGACAACGGTCTGGGCCCGATTGACCGCGGCAAGGTTTGCCCCGCGACGCAGGTAGTAACGGGCCACATGGACATCGTTTTGCGCCAAAACATTGACCAAGAACCGCGATCGAGCACCCGCATCCTCGGCGTACTTGCTCGTGGGGAATCGCTCGACGAGTTCTTTGAATGTGTCAAAGGCCTCACGAGCCGCCTTTGGGTCTCGCTCCGCCATGTCCTCGCCGCTCACAGACGTAAAGAGGGTGGCCCGGTCGTTAAAGTTGATGAGGCCCTTGAGGTAGAGCACATAGTCGACTGCCTCGTGGTTCGGGTAGAGCCTCAAGAAGCGATCAACCGCGGCCAGTGCCAGCCCAAGTTCGTTGTCTTTCCAATGCGCAAAGGCTGTGTCGATTTGCGCCTGTTGGGCATACCGCCCAAATGGGAAACGCGACTCAAGCTTCTGAAGAAGCGTGATGGCCTGCGCCCAGTTGCCAGATGACATCTCGTCTTTGGCTTCCGAATAGAGGCGATCTGCCGTCCAGTTGATGGTCTCATCGCGGGCGGCCATGTCGGCTGCGCAGCCAGTCATCAAGACGGCTGCAAAAACGAGTGATAGATTGCGAATCTTGCGCAGCAGAGCATCTAGCCCACGCCGTGGGCGAGCATCTTGCGAATGGTCTGGAGAACGGTCCTGTTGGATCCACATGATTTATCAGCGTCGGACGAGCCGACCGACATCGAAGAAGAGATCACTGATGATATCAGCCCCCTGCGGGCAGACGTTGGCCCAGACCAGGTCGGTCAGCGCCTGGATCGGTGCCTCTCGGACTGGCTAACCGAGCACTCCCGAGCACGACTTCAGAGGTGGATCGAGGAGGGCGCGGTTCTGGTCAATGGGCAGGTCGTTCGACCGAGCCGGCTGCTGCGGCTCAACGACAAGATCGAGGTCTGCCCCCCGGCAGCAGACCCCCAGGGCGAGTGGATCGCTGAGGCCCTCCCGCTGACAATCTGCTTTGAAGACGACGATGTACTGGTCATCGACAAGCCAGCCGGACTGGTTGTGCACCCAGCGGCTGGCCACCCATGCGGCACGCTGCTCAATGGCCTGCTCTTTTATTGCCCCGCCCTGCGACACGTTCCTAGGGCAGGAATTGTCCATCGGCTCGATCGAGACACCACTGGCCTGATGGCCGTTGCAAAGACGCTCCAAGCCCAGACGGAACTCGTCCGCCAGCTCCAGGCAAGGACCGTGCGGCGAATCTACCTCGCCCTGGCATGGGGCAGGCTCGAGGGATCAAGGTCTGTTGCTGCCAACATCGGGCGAGACCCCACGGATCGCCAGCGCATGGCGGTGATGGCCGAGCATCATGGCAAGACCGCGGTGACGCACTTTGAGGCCCTTGGCTTGGGCAATCTTTCGGGCAGACCGATCACGCTTTTAGAGTGTCGGCTTGAGACAGGGCGAACCCATCAAATTAGGGTGCACCTGCAGTCTATTGGCATGCCGATTGTGGGCGACCAGACCTATCATCAGGGCGCACCCCGTGGACCAGCCCCAGCAGGCTTGTCCCGCCAGGCCCTTCACGCCACCCTTCTTGAGTTTGATCATCCCCGCAGCAAAGTCGCCCTGACTCAGAAAGCCCCACCACCCCCAGATTTTCAAGCAGCAGTTGCCGCCGCCGGCATCAGCCCAGATCGGCTTGCCCATGATTGAGGACATCCCTGGCTTTCCGCCCCATGTTGGGGCGGCCCTGAGTCTAAGGGGCGGGCCACTCTACGGCTTTAACCTTGGCGACCATGTCGGCGATGACCCAATGCGCGTGGCGGCCCATCGGGAGCAATTTGCAGCAGCCATTGGGGCACAGCCCGTCTGGCTGCAACAGGTCCATGGCACCCGCGTTGTCGAATTACAGGGCAATGAGTCGGCTGGGTCTCTGGCCTGCGACGCAGTCTGGACGAGACGGCCCGCCGTGGCCTGCACCATCATGACGGCAGACTGCATTCCGGTCTTGGTGAGCCACGGTCACCAGGCCCTGGTTGGTGCCGCCCATGCGGGCTGGAGAGGACTCGCCGGTGGGGTGATCGAGGGGCTTCTGAGCCACATGACGCAGGCAGCTCAGGCAGCTCAGGCAGCGCGAACAGCAAGCGCCGCCCCCAAAGACCAAGAGCACATCGGGCGCCGCCAAGAACACTTTAGGCTCTGGCTTGGCCCGGCCATTGGTCCCCATCACTTTGAAGTTGGACCGGAGGTGCTCGCTGCCTTTGCGCACGACCCGTCCCGCTTTGAGCGCGGCCGACCAGGGCATTGGTTTGCCGACCTGCACGGCCTTGCCAAGGATCGCATCGCCAGGTGGGCGGACGCACAAGATGGCCGGGTTCTGATCGATGTTGTCGGCGATTCTCGCTGCACTGCCTCCAATGCCGAGACATTCTTCTCATTCAGGCGCGAGGGCCGCTGCGGCCGATTTGCTGCGGCAATTTGGTGCACCAGCATTTGATTTTTGCCGCATCGCCGCGCACAATGGATTTGAGGGTGTTAGAGGGCGCTGTTCGTCACCACCCAGAGGTCATCACCATCATCAGGAGAGTGCAGTCCGCATGAACGAACCCACCACCAAGCCCACCACCAAGCCCACCACCAAGCCCACCACCAAGCCCACCAACGATCGGCTCCAAGCCATCCAGACAGACTACTTCCAGCGCCTGTCTGCCCTGATGACCTCCCCTGAGGAGGCCACCAAGCGGACATCTGGCGATCGTCGTTTTGCAGCACCTGCCTGGCTCAACCACCCGCCTTTTTCCACCATGGCAGCGCTCTATTTGCTCAATTCAGAGGCCATGGTGGCCATGACAGACGCACTTGACATGGAGCCAAAGGCCCAGCAAAAACTCAAATTCGCGGTCCAGCAGTGGGTCGATGCCACCTCACCGGCCAACTACCTGGCCACCAACCCAGAGGCCCAACAAAAGATGCTCGACACCAAGGGCGAGAGCCTGCGCGCAGGCATTGAGCACCTCATTCGGGACATGAACCAGGGCCGCATCTCTCAGACCGACGAGTCAGTATTCGAGCTTGGCAAGAACCTTGCCACCACCCCGGGCTCGGTTGTCTTTGAAAACGACGTCTTTCAGCTCATTCAATATGCGCCGAGCACGCCAAAGGTTGGCAGCCGGCCACTGCTTCTGGTGCCACCCTCGATCAATAAGTTCTACATCATGGATCTCCAACCCGAGAGCTCCCTTGTGAAGTTCGCGGTGGATCAGGGCAACACGGTCTTTCTCATCTCCTGGCGCAACCCTGGCCAGGAGCAGGGCAAGTTGCGTTGGGATGACTATGTTGAGTCCGGGATCCTCAAGGCCATTGAGGCCGCCAATGAAATCGCTGGCAGCGACGACCTCAATGTGCTGGGCTTTTGTGTGGGCGGCACCATGACAGTCACGGCCCTGGCCGTCTTGGCGGCTCGCGGCCAGAGCCCCGTCCACTCGCTCACGCTCATGACAACCCTGGTCGACTTTGCCAACTCAGGGGTGCTCGACATCTTTATTAACGAGGATCACGTGTCCTCTCGGGAGGCATCGATTGGCAAGGGTGGCATCCTGCCCGGCCAGGAGTTGGCCACCACCTTCTCGTTTCTGCGCCCCAACGATTTGGTCTGGAACTACGTGGTGAAGAACTACCTCAAAGGCGAGAACCCACCTCCGTTTGACATCCTCTATTGGAACTCAGACAGCACCAATCTGCCGGGACCATTTTTCACCTGGTACCTTCGCAACACTTATCTTGAGAACAACCTCATCAAGCCCAACAAGGTCGCAATCGCTGGCGAGAAGATCGACCTGCGCAAGATCAAGATGCCGGTCTACGCCATGGGCGCTCGCGAAGATCACATCGTGCCCTGGGAGGCCGCATGGTCGAGTGCCACAAACTTTGGACCCAAGACGCGGTTTGTTCTGGGTGCCAGCGGTCACGTGGCAGGCAGCATCAACCCTGCCTCCAAGAACAAACGCTCACACTGGGTCTCAGATGGCCTGGGCAAGACCGCTGACGATTGGCTGGCTCACGCCAAGGAGGTTCCCGGGAGTTGGTGGTCTGACTGGGCAGCCTGGCTGGGCAAGCATCAGGGAGGCCAGGTGGCAGCGCCCAAAAAGGCGGGCAAATCCGCGAAGTACAAGGTCATCGAGCCAGCACCGGGTCGCTACGTGAGGGTTCGGCACGGCAAGTAACCACCGCATCACTGCATAAAAACGATAAAGGAGACGTCAGATGGCTCAGAAAATTGCATATGTCACAGGCGGCATGGGCGGCATTGGAACGTCGATCTGTCGTCGGTTACACGCCGCTGGCCATAAGGTCATCGCTGGTTGTGGTCCGAACCGTGACCATGCGAAATGGCTGGCCGAGCAAAAGGCTGACGGATTCACCTTCTATGCGTCTTCCGGAAATGTTGGAGACTGGCAATCTAGCGTCGACGCCTTTGACAAGGTGAAGGCCGAGCACGGTCACCCCGATATCCTGGTCAACAATGCCGGCATCACCCGAGACGGCCTCTTTATCAAGATGTCTCGCGAGCAGTGGGACGCCGTGATTGAGACCAACCTCACCAGCCTCTTCAACGTGACCAAGCAAGTCGTTGAAGGCATGGTCTCAAAGGGATGGGGTCGCATCATCAACATCTCGTCCGTCAACGGTCAGAAGGGCCAGTTCGGCCAGACCAACTATTCCACGGCCAAGGCCGGTATCCACGGCTTTACCATGGCCCTGGCGCAGGAACTCGCATCCAAAGGTGTCACGGTCAACACCGTCTCACCAGGCTACATCGGCACCGACATGGTTCGTGCCATCAAACCAGAGGTGCTCGAGAAGATTGTGGGCACCATTCCCGTCAAGCGGCTGGGCGAACCAGAGGAGATTGGGTCCATCGTGTCTTGGCTTGCATCTGAGGACAGCGGATTCTCCACTGGCGCCGACTTCTCGCTCAATGGCGGTCTGCACATGAGCTGACGCTCGAAGGAGGGCATCGATGGCCAAGCAAGATCCACAACGACTCATTAAGAAGTATCCGAACCGGCGTCTCTACGACACCCGCACCAGCACGTACATCACCCTGGTTGATGTCAAGGAGTTGGTCCTCTCCCACGAGGACTTCGCCGTGGTCGATGCCAAGTCTGGTGAAGACCTCACTCGGAGCATCTTGCTTCAGATCATCTTAGACGAGGAGTCTGCTGGCTCGCCGATTTTCTCGGCGCAGGTCTTGGCCAATGTCATCCGCTTTTATGGCAACGCCATGCAGGGCATGATGGGCAGCTACCTTGAGAAAAACATCCAAGCCTTCACCGACATTCAGACCAAGCTCAAGGAACAGTCGAGTGCCTTTGTGAGCGGCAAGGGCGCTGCAGGGCAGGAGGCCTGGACGCAGTTCATGGCCAATCAGGCCCCCGTGATGCAAAACCTGATGTCGAACTACATCGACCAGAGCAAGAAGGTCTTCATCCAGATGGAAGAGCAGATGCAGACCAATGCCAAGAACATGCTGGCTGGATTCCCGTTCCCGCCAAAAGACAAAGACACTCAATAAACGCATGTCTGAACCAACTGTTGGGTTTGTGTCGCTCGGCTGCCCAAAGGCACTGGTCGATTCCGAGCGCATCCTCACCCAACTGCGGGCCGAGGGTTACAGCATCTCGACAGGCTACGACCAGGCAGATCTGGTTGTGGTCAATACCTGCGGCTTTATTGATGAGGCCGTCCAAGAGAGCCTAGACGCCATTGGTGAGGCCTTGGCCGAAAACGGCAGGGTCATCGTCACCGGCTGCCTTGGCAGCAAACCAGGGCCCGGGGGCAGCGACCTCATCCGAGCGGTTCACCCCAAGGTTCTGGCGGTCACGGGGCCACATGCCACGGCCGAGGTCATGGCGGCCATCCATCACCACCTGCCCAGGCCCCACGACCCCTTTACCGATCTCGTTCCCGAGCAGGGTGTGCGCCTGACGCCCCCGCACTACGCCTACCTGAAGATCTCCGAGGGCTGCAACCACCGATGCAGCTTTTGCATCATCCCATCGATGCGAGGAGACCTTGTCTCACGGCCCATTGGCGAGGTCATGCGCGAGGCCGAGGCCCTCGTGAAATCCGGTGTCAAGGAGATCTTGGTGATCTCGCAGGACACCAGCGCCTATGGCGTGGACCTGCGACATCGAACCGACTTCGTCGACGGCAGGCCTGTGAGAACGCACATGACCGAGCTGGTCAAGGAGCTCGGACGGCTCGGGGTCTGGGTGCGGCTGCATTATGTCTACCCGTATCCGCATGTCGATGAGGTCCTGCCGCTCATGGCCGATGGCCTGATCCTGCCCTACCTCGATATTCCGTTTCAGCACGGCCACCCAGAGACCTTAAAGCGCATGAAACGCCCCGCCTCGGCAGAAAAGGTTCTGGAGCGGATTGCCGCCTGGCGCCGAATCTGCCCCGACCTCACGATTCGCAGCACCTTTATTGCGGGCTTTCCGGGCGAGACCGAGGCCGAGTTCCAGGGCCTGCTCGACTTTCTCACCGAGGCCAGGCTCGATCGGGTGGGCTGCTTTGCTTACAGCCCGGTGGAGGGGGCCAGCGCCAATGCATTGGGCAATCCGCTGCCCGATGAGATTCGCCAGGAGCGGCGCGAGAGGGTCATGGCCCATCAGTCCGACATCTCTGCCGAGCGTCTTCAGAGATGGGTTGGCAAGACGGTGGTGGCCATCGTTGAAGATGTTGATGAGGAGCAGGGCTGCCTGATCGGCCGCACGGCAGCCGACGCCCCAGAGATCGACGGCGTCATTCGCATTCACCGCGCCCTCGACAGTCAGCAGCTCGTGTCGGTGGAGATCGGGTCATTTGTAGCGGTTGAGGTCACCGACAGCGATGACCACGACCTCGATGGTTTTTTTAGACATTCAACTCAGGAGGCAGAACATGCGTGATGTCGTGGTGCTCAGTGCAGTGAGGTCCGCCATTGGCGGTTTGGTGGCAATATCGAGTCTTAGGCCTGCCGAGCCTTGGCCGGCATGGTCATGAAGGAGGCGGTCGCCCGCTCGGGTGCAGACCCCGCGCTCATGAACTACGTGGTCATGGGCAATTGCGTGCCCACCGAGTCGCGCTCCCCGTATGTGTCGCGCGTGGCCTCGATTCAGGCCGGCCTGCCCATGAGTTCCGTGGCGCTCACCATCAACCGGCTCTGCGGGTCGGCACTGCAGGCCGTTGTCTCGAGCAGTCAGAACATCCTGCTTGGCGACAGTGATTACGGCATTGGGGGAGGGGTGGAGGTGATGAGCCGCGGTGGCTACCTGAGCCCAGCCATGCGCAACGGCGCACGCATGGGCGACACCAAGCTCATCGACACGATGGTGGCCGTGCTCACCGACCCCTTTGGCGTGGGACACATGGGCATCACGGCTGAGAACCTGGCCACCAAGCACAATCTATCGCGAGAGGATCAAGACGCCTTCGCCCTGGAATCACAGAACCGCACGGCAAAGGCCATTGCCGAGGGACGGTTTAAAGACCAGATCGTGCCCATCACCATCTCAACCCGCAAGGGCGATGTCACCTTCGACACCGATGAGCATCCCCGAGCCACCACGATGGAGGCCCTGGCCAAGATGAAACCCGCCTTTAAGAAGGACGGGTCGGTTACGGCCGGCAACGCCTCCGGCATCAACGACGCAGCAGCCTTCCTGGTGCTTGCAGAGGCGAGTGTGGCGGCCAAACACGGCCACAAACCACTGGCCCGGGTGATGGGCTACGCCGTGGCCGGTGTGCCAAACGATGTCATGGGCGAGGGGCCGATTCCCGCCACCAAGATTGCCTTAGAGCGCGCCGGCCTTAAGCTCGACCAGATCGACGTGATTGAATCGAACGAGGCCTTTGCCGCCCAGGCGCTCTCTGTGACGAAGGTGCTTGGGTTTGATCCGGCCAAGGTCAATGTCAATGGCGGCGCCATTGCGCTGGGCCACCCCGTTGGGGCCACCGGCGCCATCATCGCCACCAAATGCATCTACGAGCTTCACCGCACGGGCAAGCGCTATGGCCTGGCCACCATGTGCATTGGCGGGGGACAAGGGATTGCAGTGGTCTTTGAGCGGCTCTAACCAGACCCCAGCTTGAGTTTACATAATAAACATTATGCGACAGACGCAAATCGCTCGAAGTTGGCCATGGTGGCCCGAGCGACTGTCTGCAGGGGCAATCCCTTGAGATCTGCGATGCGTTGGGCCACGTGAACCACCCAGGCTGGCTCATTGGTCTTGCCCCGATGCGGGACCGGTGCCAAAAAGGGTGAATCGGTCTCGATCATCAGGCGATCGATTGGCATTTTCTCTGCAACGTCATGGACTTGAGCGGCGTTCTTAAATGTCACAATGCCGCTCAGTGAGATGAAAAAGTTGAGCGCCATCGCCTGTTGGGCGACATCCCACGATTCCGTAAAACAGTGCATCACCCCGCCCACCTCGTGGGCCTTCTCCTCGCGCATGATGCGCAGGGTGTCCTCGGGGGCATCGCGGGTGTGGATGATCAGGGGCTTGCCCAGGGTTCGGGCCGCACGAATGTGCACCCGAAACCGCTCTCGCTGCCAGTCAAGGTCGCCCTTTAGTCGAAAGTAGTCAAGTCCAGTCTCCCCAATGGCAGCAATCTTGGGGTCGGCGCCGCGGCGGACCAGTTCTTCCACACTGGCCTCCCGACCGACCGCCTCGTAATCTGGGTGGATCCCGACCGAGGCCACCAGGTGGTCGTGGGGCCTCACGATTGCGAGAACCTGATCGGCCTCCTCTAATGTGGTGCAGACATTGAGTGCCCGGCGCACGCCAGCTTGCGCCATTCGCCTGAGGACCTCCTCGGTCTGACCCGCCAGCCCCTCGTAGTTCAGGTGGCAATGGGAATCCGCATAGGCAACCTCAGCCTGCTGGGGACTCGGCCCTGGAATCGATGGCGTACCGGAAGTCATCAAAGATGCTCTCCATGAAAAGTGTTGCGTTGAGCGGGTGACGCGCCTGGCGCGACCGCTGCAAGAGGTGGAACTGGCCCTGGGAGATCGCTGCCAGGCCCCTGCCCTGAGAGAGTTCAACATGACGGGCCAGCGCGGCTTGGCTTTGGGGATAGTGAACCGGCCGCAGGCCCAGCCTCATTCGAATCACATCGCTTAACCACAACTGCAAGGCCCAGAGTACCTCGGATGCGTCAGCTTTTCCCGCCCGCCCCGCCCAGCGCAGGGGGTCTACGGTTGGCTCCTCGAGCAATTGCATGAGCCAAGCCAAGCCCGATTGCGCGCTCAGACGCTGCGCTGCCACCAGGGCTTGAGACGCACCAAGGTTTACCCTTCGACACCTCGACAAGAGCGTGGCTGGCACCCCCTGAAGGCGCTCGCCGTAGAGGATGAAGTGAAGGCCCTCTGAGGGCTCCTCGAGCCCCTTGAGCAGGGCATTCACGGCCGGAATATTGAGCCGCTCCACCGGTCCCAAGACCACCACCCGATGCCCCCCGCGGTGTGAGCTCACCTGAGAAAAGGCCCCCAGGGCCCGGACTTGGTCGATTCGAATGTCTCCGCTGGCAGCGCCCCCCTCGGCACCTGACCCCTCGGCCCCCTCGGCCCCCTCCTCCTCCTCCTCCGAGCGCCTCCTGATCGGCGGCCGGCCGCACCCATCGGCAATCTGGTGCTGCTCGTCCTCGACCCACTTTGCTCGGCACCGCCACGGTTCGCCTGCCGCGCCCGGAGTCGCGGCAGAGAAACCCAGCAGCAAGGAAACCACCAAAATGCCCCACGCCAAGGCCAGGCGGGGCCATGAGCCGAGGCTGCCCAAAATCCCGCCTGCGAAGCGACTGGGAAGCCGTCCACCATTCTGAGAATAATTTAATCTCTTTTAAATTCAATTTATTGCACAAACGGGTCGGGCTTCCCCCGGGGGGGCTTGGGTCGTGTGTCCTGCTGGAAGAAGCCTACGAGCTCGCGCACGCCAGTCGCCAGACGGCTCGCTCGCCCCGGCGTGCGGCGGCCTCTCGGTACCCCGCCCGAACCCGATCGAAAAAAGCCACTGTCTCGGCGTCAAACCGATCGGTGAGCGCAATGGTTTGATCTTGCGTGCTGGCCCGACCGGCCCGCCGGGCAGCTGCAACCTCTGGCGGACAGTCGAAGTAGATGACCTTGCTCGGCCCTCCCCAGTCGCCTTCCACCAGGGTCGTGAGTTGGGTGATCGTCTCCCAAGGCAGCCCACGGCCGCCTCCTTGGTAGGCATAGGTGGAATCCACATAGCGGTCGGAAATCACGCAGGCACCCCGGGCAAGCGCTGGCCAGACAGTCTGCGCAAGGTGTGCGCGTCGGGCAGCAAAGACCAGCAGCAATTCGGTGAGGCTGTCCATTGGCGTCTGCAGGACTTCATGGCGCAGGCGCTCAGCAAGGGGGCAGCCGCCGGGTTCGCGGGTGAGGACAACCTCACCACCCCTGGCACTGGCGCAGCGGCGCAGAAACTCGAGGTGGGTGCTCTTGCCGGATCCATCAATGCCCTCCAGGACAATCATCATGGGAACCTCTACGGGGTGGCCTCGGCTGGCGGGGGCCCACCGATCCGACGCTGGTAAAAATTCACGGCATGGTTGTGGCGCTCGAGGGTCTCACTAAAGTACGAGTGGCCGGTGCCCTTGGCCACAAAATAGAGCGCCTTGATCGGGTCTGGGCTCATGGCCGCCACCAGCGCAGCACGCCCGGGGTTCGCAATCGGCGTTGGCGGCAGACCCTTTACCCGATAGGTGTTAAAGACAGACGGCATTCGCAGGTCTTGCTTGCGCAGGTTGCCGTCAAAACTCGCCCCCATGGCGTAGATCACGGTGGGATCAGACTGAAGCGGCATGCTGATTCGCAGGCGATTGTGAAAGACCGCCGAGACCCGGTTGCGATCTTGTTCGACCTGGGTCTCTCGCTCGATGATGGAGGCCATGATCAGGGCCTCATAGGCCGTTCCCACCGACACGCGCTGGTTACGAGCCTCCCATGCCTCGGCCAAGACCCTCTGTTGGAGGCGAACCGCCCGCCTGAGGACGGCCAGGTCGCTGTTGCCGCGGTCAAAGAAGTAGGTGTCCGGGAAAATCCATCCTTCGGGATGGGGCACGGGAAGACCAATTGCCTCGACCAATATGGCGCCTGCCAACTCGGGGTCCGATGGCAGGGTCACCCGAATGCCGGGTTGAGCATGCAGGTGCTTGAGCACCTGTTGAAAGGTCCACCCCTCGATGAGCGTCACCGAGTCCTGGAGCGCCTGCCCCCTGGAGAGCTTCTGCAAGATCGTCCGGAGGGAGTCGCCGGGTTGGAGAAGGTAGACCCCTGCGCGCAACTGGGTGTGTAACTCTAAGACTCGGGCTGCGCGCGCAAAACCCTGCGGCGTGATGTCCAAGCCCGCATCGGCCAGCAGAAAGCCAATGGCAGGCGCTGCACTGCCCGCGGGAATGACAAGTTCAATGCCCGTGCCGTCTCGGGCGGGTGGCACCAGCGGGCGAGAGAACCAAAACCAGGCAGTTGCTGCGGCCAGTAGGCCGGCCAACAGCCCTACTGTGCAAAGGGCAAGACCCCAACGAAGCAACGCACGCGTTCTCATGTCCACTATATTAAGGGTCCATGAGCCAATACCGCCTCACCCCCCGTCTGCCCTTTACCGTGCTGGAGATCGCCGGACCAGACTCGGCAGCTTTTCTGCTGAGCCAACTCACCAACCAATTGCCCGATCCGAGTCAGCATCAATTGCAAGGCTACTGCTCTGCCAAAGGACGCCTGCTTGCCATCTTTAGGCTCTGGTCCCCAGCAGCCGACCGTCACCTGGCCATCATCCCCACGGAATTGGCCGATCAGACCGCAAAACGCCTGCGGCTTTTTGTGCTGCGAGCCAAGGTCACCATCACCCTTGCCGATTTGAGTGTTCGGGGTCTCTGGGGGCCGGACATGCCCGCGGGTGGCAACGTGATCAGCCCGGCCCCCGAGGCATTCCTGCTCGGTCTTGCCCCTGCTGGATCCTGCGGGCACGCCAGGGCGTGGCTGGTCGGAGAGGCGCCAGAGGAGGCTCAGATTGCACCGGATGCCACCGTCGCCTCCGAGGCCCAGTGGATGGCTGCTGAAATTGAGGCAGGTCTGCCCTGGGTCTGGCTTGCCAGCCTCGACACCTTTGTGCCGCAGATGCTCAACCTCGAGCTTGTTGGCGGCGTGAGCTTCACCAAGGGCTGCTACCCCGGACAAGAGGTGGTGGCTCGCAGCCACTACCTGGGCAAGCTCAAAAAGCGCATGTTTGTGGTCGACATTCTCGGGGCGCCTCCCGTGGTCGGCAGCGACCTGCTTGATCAAGATGGCGTCTCCCAGGGAGAGGTCGTGATGGCCGCCTCGGTTGGAGACACGAGCAAGGCCCTCATCAGTGTTCAACTCGAGGCCTGGAAGAACGGCTACACAAACTCACGGCCGCAGCCTCTGGCGCAGCCATTGAGGCGCCCCCGGAGCAGCCTTCGCCGTGCCACTTGAGCCACAGGCGCCCAACCGACCCAAACTCTAAGCCGCAGGGCCAACGGGTGGGTCAGTTGGTTGAAGATCAAGGCGCTGGCCCTCCCTCATGCGCCGAAAGGTGCCCATCGACTGGGCCAAGAGGCGCCCAGATGCGTCGCGCAATTCCCCCCGGCAAAAGGCCAAGCTCGCGGAGTGATGGTCACAAAATCCAAATGCCGACAAGACACCCCTGGCGGGACGCAGAAAACTTGTCTTCATTTCAATGGTCACAACCCCGCGGCCATCGGGGTCTTTTGCCCGAGCGGCCGCACCCATGGCCGCATCCAGAAGGGTCATGATCAGACCCCCGTGGGCCACATCAAGCCCGTTGAGATGGCGCGGCTCAAGGCTCAGCCGCAGTTCACTCCGGTCGATGCCCGCGTGCACCATCTCCACACCGAGTTGGGCCACAAAGGGCGTAAAGCTGCGGGAAATTGAGGGTTTCATGGGAGCAGACAATAGCAAGACTTAAACTGCCGCATGACGATTCCAGTCCAGGCCCTCCAAGATCTGCCCCCGCTGGCGCGCCACCAGACCAGCCGCAGCCAACCCACCATTGCGGCGAATCACCTCGGGGTGCGGGTCTCGCCAGGATTCGCCAAAGCCGACGGCCTGGGAGACGAGCCCATGTGGTTTGCCTGCGATCCTCAACCGTTGAGAGACGCAAAGCTCGTGAGTGTCTCTGCCGCCGCCTGCCAGGATGCCGATCTCTCAGTCGATGCTGTGCAGACCAGCCCAGACTGGCTGCGCCTGCTCTCTGGTGCGGCCACCTTTGAGGAGGTCCCGAGCTATGCAACCGCCTATGCAGGCCATCAGTTCGGATTCTTCGTGCCCCGCCTTGGAGATGGCCGAGCGCTGTGTCTTGGGCAGGTCAATGGCCGCGAGTTCCAACTCAAGGGCGCTGGCAGCACCCCCTATGCTCGACACGCCGATGGGCGGGCCGTTCTGAGATCCTCGGTTCGAGAGTTCCTCTGCTCTGAGGCCATGGCCGCGCTGGGCATTCCCACCACGCGGGCCCTCTCGCTCGTCACCTCATCGACCCCCGTTTTCCGAGAGATTCCAGAGCCAGCTGCGATCGTCTGCCGCACGGCAGCGAGCTTTGTTCGCTTTGGGCACTTCGAGTATTTTTCGCAACGCGCACGGCCAGACCGCATCGATCAGTTGATCAAGCAGCTGTTAGAGGTCGACCCAACCCTCATGATGGCCCCCGAGGGCCTGACCCCTAAAGAGCGGATTGGTGCCCTGATTCACGCCGTGAGTGGTCGCACGGCAAGGCTCATGGCGGACTGGACATCTGTTGGCTTCATGCACGGCGTGATGAACACAGACAACTTTTCAATTCTCGGCTTGACCATTGACTACGGACCCTTTGGGTTCATGGAGGCCTTTGAGGCAAATGCCATCTGCAATCACAGCGATGGGCAGGGGCGATACGCATTTAACCAGCAACCCTCGATCGGCCTTTGGAACATTCAACGACTCTTGTTGGCACTCTGGTCGAGCATCCCCGAGGACGACACCGGCGGACCTGCCGCCTTTGACCGCCTTCATGACGAGGTGGTCGCAAGCTACCGACGTGACTTCGACAAGGCATTTCGAGACCATTTCCGCCAAAAGCTTGGCCTTGAAACACTTGTTCCAGATCAGCGGCCCCTGGCCGAGCAGCTGATCGACACCTTGTTCGAGTGCCTTGAGCAGCAGCAGGCTGATTTCACTCAATTCTTTCGAGCCACCTCAAAAATAGACCCTGGCACCAGCCCTGGACACGTGTCTTGGGAACCCCTTGTCCAGACGCTCGCCCTGCCCGATCGCGCTCAAGCCTGGCTAGGGATGTATGCGGCCGCCCTCTCCCCTTCCAACCTTGGGGATTCAGCCGACCAGTGGCGCGCCGCCAGGCGGGCAAAGAACCCCGCCTTTGTGCTTCGAAACTGGGTCGCCGAGGCGGTGATCCGCTCACTGGAGGACGAGGCAGATGCAGCGCCCCTGGCTGCTGCGCTGGCCGTCTTGGGTGACCCCTTTGAGGATCACCCTGCGCATGCCCAGTGGCGTGAGACCCCACCTGGCTGGGCAAAAGAGCTGTCTGTGAGTTGTTCCAGTTAGCATATCGTTATGAAAACCGACGACGACTATCGACGCGACCTCACAGACATGCAGTACGCCGTGACCCGTCTTAAACACACCGAGCCTGCCTTTACCGGCGCCTACTGGGATCACTGGGCCAAGGGCCACTATGTCTGTGTCTGTTGCGCCACGCCCCTCTATTCCTCAGAGGACAAGTTCGATGCGGGCTGCGGTTGGCCGAGTTACTCAAAGGCCATTGATGCGGCTGACGTCTCAGAGGTGCACGACGGCAGCCACGGGATGCGACGCACTGAGATTGTGTGCAGGGCCTGCGATGCCCACCTTGGTCATGTCTTTCCGGATGGCCCCGCACCCACCGGCATGCGCCACTGCGTGAATTCAGCCTCGGTGGCATTTGTTGCCCAGGTGCCATCAGACGACAAGAACGCAACATGACCAAACTGCTCGCCGACTGGCTGCCCATTTTGCTGTTCTTTGTGGCCTACAAGATGGCCGATCTCTACGTGGCCACTGCCGTGGCCATTGCCGCCAGCATTGTGCTCATGGGCTGGATGCGACTGCGCTCCATGCCCATCGACAAAATGCAGTGGGTGAGCCTGGGGCTCATCGTTGTTTTTGGGGGCGCCACCCTTCTTCTCCAAGATGAGCGCTTCATCAAGCTCAAGCCGAGCCTGCTCTATGGGCTCTTTGGCCTGGGGCTGCTCATCCCTCAGCTCTTCATGGGCACCAGGCTCATCGAGAAACTATTGGCCGGTAAGGTTGAATTGCCGGTGCATGCATGGGCCCGACTCAACGCGGCATGGGGCGTTTTTTTTGTGGGCATGGCGGCTCTCAACCTCTGGGTGGCAGCCACCTTTTCAACCGACACCTGGGTTGATTTCAAACTCTTTGGAACGATCGGGCTCATGCTGGTCTTCATTCTGGCCCAGGGCTGGTACATCAGCCGCTTTCCTCAAAGAGACTCCGCATGAGCCTCAAAGACGAGATCGAGGCATGCCTGCAACAGGCCCTATCGCCGAGCGTCCTCGATCTCTGGGATGAATCGGACGAGCACAAAGGCCACGCAGGCGCTGCCGCTGGCGGCGGGCATTTTCACCTGATCATTGTGAGCGAGGCATTTGCGGGACAGGCCAGGGTTGGGCGGCATCGGCTTGTGTATGATGCCGTCAAACATCTGATGCACACGCGAATCCACGCCCTCTCCATCGACGCGAAAACCCCCTCGGAGTCTCTATGATTCGCGAACTCAAACTCTCCCTCATCATGATTAGCCTGGCTGCATCTGGCATGGCCTTGGCCCAGAACATTGCCGTGGTCAACGGCCGCCCCATCACCAAGGAGCGGGCCGACCTCTTCTTGCAAGAGCTTGAAAAGCAGGGGCAGCAGGCGAGCCCGGAGTTGGCAACCCTGGTGCGGCAGGAACTTGTTGATCGAGAGATTCTTCTCCAGGAGGCTGAGCGTCGGGGACTGCCTGCCGTGGCTCAGAACAAGTTTCAGATCGAGGCCTCTCGTCAACAGATTCTGATCCAGGCCCTGGTGCAAGACGAGCTCTCCCGAAACCCGCTGACCGAGGATGCGGTTCGCCAGGAATACAGCAAACTCACGGCCGAGCCCATCATTGAATACCGGTCACGCCACATCCTTGTGGATTCCGAAGCCGAGGCCCGAAGCATCATCGACAAGCTGCGGGCAGGCTCTTCCTTTCAGAGCTTGGCAAAACAATCAAAAGACCCTGGCTCAGCTGCCCAGGGTGGAGACCTCGACTGGGCCACACCCCAGAGTTTCGTCCAGTCATTCTCTGACGCCATGGTGGCCCTCAAGAAGGGAGAGGTCACGAAAGATCCGGTCAAGTCCCAGTTCGGATGGCATGTGATCCGACTCGATGACACGCGGGAAAACAAACACCCAGACTTCGAGACCGTCCGGGACCAGCTCACCGAGACCATTCAACGCAAGAGACTCACCGAGTTTCAACAGCGGCTAAAGGCCAAGGCCAAGATTCAGTAAGTCACTGGCACCCCCTCCCTCGCCGCACTGGCTTAGGGGTGCAACAAGAGGGTCGTCCCCACCTCAACCGCATCAAAGAGGGCCATCACGTCGGGGCCGGTCATCCTCACGCATCCGATCGAGCCCGGCTCTCCCATCGCAACACTGGGCGGGCTTCCGTGCAAATAAATGTATCTGCGCATGGTGTCGCAGTTCCCGAATCGGTTGTGACCCGGCTCCATTCCGCAGAGCCAGAGGATTCTTGTGAGGATCCAGTCTCGTCTCGGGACTGCCGCCGCGAGTTCAGCAGACCAGACCTCGCCCGTGGGACGCCGGCCCACGAAGACTGAGTGCAAGGGGGCTGCAGCGCCAATCTTTGCCCGAATCCGGTGACGCCCCAGCGGTGTCTTAAAGCTGCCCATCTCCTGGCCCGAACCATTCAGGGCAGTGGAGACCGGAAATGTCATGACCGGTATGCCGCCGCGCCACGATGGGAGATCCCAACGGTCCTGCGATGCTGCGACCTCATAGAGCGATAGGACCTGGGCGCCAATGGAGATGTTGATGTGATGCGCCAATCCGCTCATCGCCTCACCTTGAAAAAGGCACGCAATAGCGCTGACGATTCCTCGGCGCAGACACCTCCCACCACGGTGGTCTGGTGATTGAGGAGACGATCCTCAAAGAGATTGGTCACACTCCCGGCTGCACCTGTCTTAGGGTCTGCAGCACCAAACACCACAGAGGCAAGACGCGCCTGCAAAATTGCACCGGCACACATGGGGCATGGTTCAAGCGTCACGTAGAGCCTGCAGGCGGGGAGCCGGTAATTTCCAAATATCAATGCAGCCTGACGAATGGCCACTATCTCGGCATGGCCTGTTGGGTCATGGGATGAAACAGGTTGATTGTGGCCCACCGCAATCACCTCATCACCGCAGACCACCACCGCGCCCACCGGCACCTCGCCAGCCGCTGCCGCCCTGGCAGCCGCCTCTAGGGCGATCGCCATGATGGCGTGGTCGGCATCGCCCCCCTTAACCTGGTCCAGGATTTTTTCTCCAAGGCCCAGACCAGGAAATGGACGACGAAACAAATTGTTTTTCAAGCATTCGGCGATCCACGTTTTGTAAGACCTGAACTATAAAGGCAAGCGTCCATGGGCTGCCAGAGCACCTGTCTTGGTCAACGCGGTGGATCAATGTCCTGGCCCCACATGCGGGCCCATAACCAAACCAGTCCAATGGACAAGTCCAGGGTCCGACGCTCCTGCGTGGCCACGGGCGGGGCTGCACCGGCGGCCAGCGCTGGGCCGATGTTGAAGGTGAAGACAAAGTTTGGGTACTGACCCATGCGCCAATCACTCATGACCAAATCGCCTGCGGTGTTTTGGCGCAGGCTGATAAAACCATCGGCAAAGCGCTGCAGACGCTGCAATTGCGGGTGGTGAGCGTGTTCAGACTTCAATGCGCTGCCACGATCAAAAGCATCAAAGCGCACAGGTCGCCCGCCGTCTGCCAAGGAATAAAAACCCTCGTGCAGGTGATCACCATCGACCGCCACCACTCGCCACAGCACAGTGTTAAAGGGCGCGGGCGTCACAAACACCTTCTCGGTGGACAGGCCTGCGCTGCGCAAAGACGCATGTGCCTGGCCCAACACGTGCTGCTGAACCAACACACTCCACAAGATATACGCGCAACTCCACACCAAGCCCACGGTATTGGCGCTCAGGCCCCGGCTGGCGCCACACGTGGCCCACACCACGCCGGCCATGAGGGGCAGGCTGTAGAGCGGATCGATGATGAAGAGGCTGCCCAAACCAAAGGCCTCGTCTGAGAAAGGCAGCCATAGCTGCGTGCCGTAAATCGTGAACCAGTCCAGGAGCGGATGCGTCAACAAGGCCAAGGCGATGGCCACCCACCATCGCCGCTGCAAGGCGGGCTCGTTGGAGATGCGCGCCACCAACCAAGCCAGCGGCCACGACGCCAAGGCCAACCAAAACAAAGCATGGGTCTCGGCACGGTGCAAGACCATATTGAGCACTGGGTCACCGTGGTCGATGAGCGCATCGAGATCTGGCAACAAACCAGCCACACCGCCCCACAGCGCGGCCTTCCAGGCGGCTGTGCGCCGACCCATGACGGCCACCCCGATGGAGGCGCCCAATGCGATTTGCGTCAAGGAATCCATGGGCCGAGCCTCACAAAAATAAAAAAGCGATGCTTGCCGTTTGACACCACCATTTGCTTCCACCAGACCTTGAAGCGAACAAGGGGCACAGCGGTTTCGGGCTGTCTGTCACCGACTTTCACTGCCTCGGAGAAGATCCTCAATACCAGCGGGCACCTCACCGCGCTCTAACATGGCACGGAACTGGGCATAGACGTCGGTCCTTGCCCCCTTCTTGCGCAGCGAATCCTCGTCGTTGAGCCAGACATAAACAATCAGTGGCAGTGGGGAGGAGGAGAACCGGAAGAACAAACGGTACCGCTGAGGCATTCCCTTCTTGACGCGGCGCCAGTGCGCATGGTCATCACCAAGCGTGTGACCCAGTCTAAACACCTGGGCGGAGGGATCGGCAGGAACCGTCTCGTTGATCGCCCTAAACACCGAGGCCAGCAATTTTGTTTGCGGATGGAGCTTATAGCCCGTCGGATCACGTGCGGCCAACGCCGCAACGCTCTGCTCAAGCTCAGTAAGGCGCTCGGCAAACAGGCGATGGCGGTAGAGATGCCATCCATTCTTAACCATGCGCCGGCTGTCTATGCGGATCAGTCTGTTTTGACGTCAGCCACTAGGCGAGCGATGCGATCCATCTGAGCGACATCAAGCGGAGCGATATCTTCCGGACGATCGATCATGTCCTTCGCAATAAACTGCAAAAAGGCCAGCATCACCGGGTCCTCGGCCTCCTGGGAGACATCAGTGGCCAATGGCTTGGCTGATACCAGCATGTGACCATCGGCGAGAATGGTGGCCCGAATTTCCCCGGAAAACTCCGGGTGTAACTTGAACAGCGCAGAGTCAAAACGGATACCTGTGGAGTTACCAACGGCGGTCACTTTGCCTGAGTAGGTTTCTGGAGTCATGCCATGTCTTTCTGTAATTACATCCGTGATCACAGTCTAGCATGACCCCTTGCTGTTGAAACATGTCCGCCTTGAAAGGTCCGCCAACAGGCAGGTGCATAGGCTGATGCCTCGGCTGAGTTAAGTGCCGGCCTGGGCGATCTGACGCAGTGCCTGCTCAAATACGTCGACCGGCTGGCCGCCGGAGATCAAATGCCGGTCGTTGATGATGACGGCAGGCACAGAGTGAATGCCCTGAGACTGGAAGAACTGCTCGCTTGCGCGCACTTCCATCGCAAATTCATCCGAGTTCAAGATCTCGGCCGCTCGAACAGAGTCTAGTCCCGCAGATTGCGCCACTTTGATCAAGACGGGGTGCGAGGCGGGGCTCTCGCCATCCGTGAAATAGGCCTTGAATAACCCCTCTTTGAGCGCCTTCTGCTTGTCTGCGCCCACCGTGAGCGCCCAATGCAGCAAGCGATGCGCGTCAAAGGTGTTGTAGGTGCGGCTGCGCCCGCCACCGTCAGCGTTGGTGCCACTGAAGGTAAAGCCCAGCGCCGCCCCACGCTCACGGATGACCGCCCGGTTGGCTTCGGCCTGCGCCTTTGAAATACCGTACTTTTGCGTGATGTGCTCGGTGATGTCCTGACCTTCAGGCCCCATGGTCGGGTTGAGCTCGAAAGGCTGAAAATGCAGCGTCGCACTGATCTGCGGGCTGACCCGTGCCAAGGCCTGGTCCAGTGCCCGCAGGCCGACCACGCACCACGGGCATGAGACATCGGAGACAAAATCGATTTTCAGATGTGTGTTCATTGGTCGGTCCTCACGACTGCGCAGCGTCGGCGTCGAAGGCGAAGACGCTGCCCGCACTGCGTGCCTCGCTGATTACGCTGGTGTTAACGCTATCACGCCGCGAGACACCGTCCATTGACAATTCAAGTCAGAGACCGAATACTACTGACCAGTCTGACTAGATATGGAGGCCATCATGCACACATGGCAACTGCAAGAAGCGAAGAGCCGGTTCAGCGAGGTCGTGGACCTCACGCTCAAGGAAGGGCCACAACTCGTCACCCGACGCGGTGAAGAGGCTGTTGTCATCTTGGCGGCCAAGGATTACCGTCGTTTAAGCGGTCAGACCACGAACTTGATGGACTGCCTCCTCAATGCGCCGCGCGGCGAACCTTTGGTGCTTGACCGTTCCCGAGAGTCCATTCGGGACCTCGTTCTATGAGGTATTTGCTGGACACCTGCGTGCTCTCCGAGATGATCAAAAGCACGCCGGACGCCCATGTGATTCAGTGGTTCCTGGCGCGCAAACCCCATGAACTGTTCATCAGCTCAATGACCTGGGGGGAGTTGCAACGGGGTGTCGCCAGACTGCCCCCATCCAAACGCCGGTCGGAATTGACCCTTTGGCTGCAGCAGCTTAGAGCGGGCTTTGAAGACCGAGTCCTGGCGTTTGACCAACAGGCTTCGGAAGTCTGGGCACAAATGACCGTGATGGCCGAGGCACAAGGCAAATCCATGGCCGCCTTCGATTCGATCATCGCGGCCACGGCACAGGCCTGCGACTGCAAACTCGTGACGCGCAACTTCCGTGATTTCGCTCATGCCGATATTGACGTGCTCAACCCGTGGCAAGACCAGTGACACATGGCTTGTCACCCCGGGCAAAGGCCCGAAGTCACTCGATGTCTGCCATTCCAGGCAAGCACGAAGCCGCTACTCCCACTCAATGGTCGCCGGCGGCTTGCTCGACACATCGTATGTCACCCGGTTGATGCCGCGCACCTCGTTGATGATCCGAGCGGACACTCGTTTGAGCAGCCCATACGGCAGCTCGGCCCAGTCAGCGGTCATGAAGTCGCTGGTCTGCACGGCACGCAGGGCAACCACAAACTCGTAGGTGCGAGCGTCGCCCATCACCCCCACACTCTTGACCGGCAGGAACACGGCAAAGGCCTGACTGGTGAGGTCGTACCAGCTGGTGCCGGATTCGTCAGTAGAGCTACGCAGCTCTTCGATGAAAATTGCGTCTGCCTGGCGCAATAGGTCGGCATATTCCTTCTTCACCTCTCCCAGAATTCTCACGCCAAGGCCCGGTCCAGGAAATGGATGGCGGTAGACCATCTCGTGCGGCAGGCCGAGGGCCACACCGAGTTCTCGCACCTCATCCTTAAAGAGTTCGCGCAACGGCTCGAGTAGCTTGAGGCCGAGCTGCTCAGGCAGGCCGCCAACGTTGTGGTGGCTCTTGATGGTCACAGCCTTTTTATTCTTGGCGCCGCCGGACTCGATCACGTCCGGGTAAATGGTGCCCTGGGCCAGCCACTTGGCGCCCTGGTGCGCGCCGTCTAGGCCAGCTTTGAGGCGGGCTGCTTCGGCCCAAAGACTTCAACGAATTCGCCGATGATCTTGCGCTTGGCTTCGTTCACTGGACGCCGGCCAGATGACTGAGGAACTGCTCAGCCGCATCAACCCGACAACCTTGGTATGCAGTTTACCGACAAACATGTCCATGACCATGTCGCCCTCATTTAAGCGCAAGAGCCCATGGTCAACAAAGACGCAGGTGAGCTGATCGCCAATGGCACGGCGGAATGAGCGTTTTTGCCACAGACGAGTCGACCCCACCCGACAGACCCAGGACGACCCTTCTCGTCACCAACCTGATCACGAATCTTGGCCACGGCCTCGCTGATGTAGTCTCCCATGACTCCAGTCCCGGCGGGCGCTGATCTCGAGCACAAATCGGTTGAGCAGGGCCTGCCTTGCGGGTGTGCGTGACTGGGGTGGAACTGCACCGCGTAGAAGCGCTGCGCAGCCTCATCTGCCATCCCTGCAATCGGACAGCAGCTTCGGTGGAGGCCATGAGCTTCGAACCCGGCGGCAGTTCAACAACCTTATCGCCATGGCTCATCCAGACATTGAGCATGCCATGACCCTGCGGCGTCTCGTCTGCGATGCCTTCGAGCAATGCGGTGTGGCCTCGTGCTCGCACCAGCGTACGGCCAAATTCTCGGGTCTGTCCGTTCTCGACCCTTCCACCGAGTTGCTGCGCCATGGTCTGCATGCCATAGCAGATGCCCAGTACCTCGGACACCGAGCTCAAAGACCACAGACGGTGTGGCATCGGTCGACTCTTCATAGACACTGGCATGAGCCGGACAAGACAATGCCCTTTAACCCACCGTCTGCTGCCGCCTCCAAAAGCCACTCGTTGGAGACATCGCAGGGATGGACCTCGCAATAGACATGGGCCTCCCGAATTCTGCGGGCAATGAGCTGGGTCACCTGAGACCCAAAGTCCAAGATCAAGATCTTGTCGTGCAGGCTCATTAATCTGCCCTGTAGTTGGGGGCTTCCTTGGTGATCTGGACGTCGTGGACGTGCGACTCTCGAATCCCTGCGTTGGTGATTCCCACAAACGAGGCACGAGCGTGGAGTTCCTCGATGGAGCGGCAGCCGCAATACCCCATGCTCGAGCGCACACCGCCTGCGAGCTGAAAGACAATCTGCTTCACACTGCCCTTGTAGGGCACCCTGCCCTCAATGCCCTCGGGCACGAACTTGTCGGCACTCGGACTCTCATTTTCTTGGAAGTAGCGGTCGGCCGAACCAGACTGCATGGCCCCGACCGAGCCCATTCCACGGTAGGCCTTGTAGGACCGACCTTGAAACAGCACCACTTCGCCCGGGGCCTCTTCGGTTCCTGCGAAGAGCCCACCCATCATGACCGTGCTCGCGCCTGCTGCAAGGGCCTTTGCGATGTCGCCAGAAAACCGGACACCGCCGTCGGCAATGAGTGGCACGCCTGTGCCCTCGAGGGCCTCGGCCACATTGGCGATGGCTGAAATCTGCGGCACGCCGACCCCGGCCACAATGCGGGTGGTGCAGATCGAGCCCGGGCCAATGCCAACCTTCACGGCATCTGCGCCATGCTCCACGAGGGCCAGAGCAGCCTCGCCCGTGGCGATGTTGCCACCGACCACCTCCACATCGGGGAATCGGTGCTTGACCCACTTCACCCGATCCAAAACACCTCTGGAGTGGCCATGGGCAGTGTCGACCACGAGCACGTCGACGCCAGCCTCAACGAGGGCTTCAATTCGTGCCTCGGTGCCATCGCCCACGCCGACCGCTGCGCCCACGCGCAATTTACCCAGTTCATCTCGAGCAGCATGGGGATGCTCAATGCCCTTGAGGATGTCCTTGACGGTGATCAGCCCCTTGAGATGGAAATTTGCATCCACCACCAGGACCCGCTCGAGCCGATGGGTGTGCATGAGGGCCTTGGCTTCCTCTAGGGAGACCCCCTCGCGCACGGTCACGAGCCGCTCCCGCGGCGTCATGATGCTGCGAACGGGCTGATCGAGGCGGGTCTCAAATCGAAGGTCTCGGTTGGTGACAATGCCCACCACCACCCCAGCCTCCATCACGGGAAGACCAGAGATCTTTCGCTCTGCCGTGAGGGCCAGGACCTGGCGAACGGACATGTCTGGGCTAATGGTGATTGGGTCCTTGACCACACCAGCCTCGAACCGTTTGACCTTGGCCACCTCTGCCGCCTGGGCAGCGGGCGAGAGATTCTTGTGAATGATGCCAATGCCACCCTCCTCGGCCATGGCAATGGCCAGGCGGGCCTCGGTGACGGTGTCCATGGCGGCCGAGACCAAGGGGATGTTCAATCCGATTCGCCGCGTCAGCTTGGTGGCAAGGGAGGTGTCGCGGGGCAGGACGTCGGAAAACGCCGGAACCAGCAACACATCGTCAAAGGTAAGGGCCTTCTCAAGGAGGCGCATGGGGGCAAAATCCTCTGGGGCAAAGCAGAATTATACGGGCTTCACAGCCCCAACTCAGCCCGCCCGGGTCACGCTGCGAACCAGCCGCTGTTTTTCCCGCTGCCATTCCCGGTCTTTCTCTGCCGCGCGCTTGTCGTGCTGCTTCTTGCCCTTGGCCAGACCGATCTCGAGCTTGATTCGTCCTCGGCAGAAATGCAGGTTGATTGGAACCAGGGCATAGCCCGCGCGCTCCACCTTGCCGATGAGTTTGTCGATTTCCTCGGCCTTGAGCAAGAGCTTGCGCGTTCGCACCGGGTCGGGCAGCACATGCTTAGAAGCGGTTGGTAAGGCAGAGATGTGGCAGCCGATCAGAAAGAGCTCAGCCTGCCGAATCACGACATAGGCCTCTTTGATCTGCACTCGACCGCTTCTTATGGCCTTGGCCTCCCAGCCCTCGAGCACCAAGCCCGCCTCAAAGCGGTCTTCGATGAAGTAGTCGTGAAAGGCCTTCTTGTTCTCAATGATGGACATAAAATACCGAGATGTCAGAAGTCGTGAAGTCCGTATTGGTCCCCTACTCCTCCGACAGAATGTTTGGTCTGGTCGCAGACGTGGCGTCTTACCCCCTCTTTTTACCATGGTGCGGGGGCTCGAGCGTCGTCGCACAGCCAGACGGTTCTGTCTTGGCAGAGGTTCAGATTGCCTTTAAGGGCCTGAGCCAATCGTTTTCAACTCGAAACCATCACGAGCCCGGCCGGTCCATCAAGATGTCGCTCGACAGGGGCCCCTTCAAGAGCCTCGAGGGCCAGTGGCGATTCACGCCCCTTGACGATGCAAGCTGTAAGGTCGAGTTTCAGCTCGAGTATCGGTTCTCGAGCAGCGTCCTTGAAAAACTTGTCGGCCCGATCTTTGAGCAGATCACCAAGACTTTCGTTGACGCCTTTGTTGAGCGGGCAGAGGCCCTCTTTGAGGCACCACCTCCATGACACTTCGCCATGACCACCCTCTCTCTCTGCGCATTGAACTCATTGCAGCCACGCCGCAGGGTGCCCTGAGGGCAGAGATCGAACTACCAGAGGGTGCCCTTGCCGGTCAGGTGCAACACCACCTGCCGGCTGACCCCCAATGGCACCTCGCCTGGCAGCACAGCGTGGGACTCTCTCGCGATGGCGAGTGCCTTCAGGCCGATGACCCCCTGCGCGACGGGGACTGCCTGGGCCTTCTTAGGGCGCTGCTTGCCGACCCAAAGCTTGCCCGTCAACAACGCGTTGATGCCAGACGAAAGACAAAGGCGCAGGCCGGGGTGCCGGATCGATGGACCAGGAAACGCTAACGGGGCCATGGGGCCAGGACCCCTGCCAAATTCAATGGCTTGGTAGTAGAGTCCAGGGATTCATCACCCTCAACACAACAGGAGAGCTTGAATGCAAAATCCCGCCGCAAAGGTCCTCGCTGCTGCCGTCTCGATTCTTTTGGTCAGTGCAACCCAGGCCCAGACCGTCACCGTGAGGATCGGTCACGTTGCCCCCATGACTGGTGGCATTGCCCACCTCGGGAAGGACAACGAGGCTGGTGCAAGACTGGCCATCTCAGATCTCAACAAGGGCAACCTTAAAATCGGTGGCAAGGCGGTGAAGTTTGAGCTGCTCTCGGAGGACGATGGCGCCGATCCAAAGCAGGGCACAGCAGCCGCTCAGAAACTTGTTGATGCAAAGGTGGCCGGCGTCATTGGGCACTTAAACTCCGGCACCACCATCCCTGCATCAAAGATTTATTCCGATGCAGGTATTCCCCAGATCTCACCCTCAGCAACCAACCCAAAGTACACACTCCAGGGTTACAAGACCGCCTTTAGGGTCGTGGCCAACGATGCCCGGCTCGGTGGCACCCTTGGTCGCTACGCCGTCAACGACCTCAAGGGCAAGACTGTGGCAATCATCGATGACCGCACGGCCTATGGGCAAGGGGTTGCAGATGAATTTGAAAAGGGCGTCAAAGCCGCTGGTGGCAAGGTTGTTGGCCGCGAGTACACCACCGATAAGGCCTCTGATTTCATGGCCATCCTCACCACAATTAAAGGCAAGAAGCCCGACGTGCTCTTTTACGGCGGCATGGACGCAGTGGCCGGCCCCATGATGCGGCAGGTCAAACAACTTGGCATCCAAGCCAAGTTCATGGGCGGCGACGGCATCTGCACCACCGAACTTCCGCGGCTTGCTGGCGATGCCATTGAAAGCATCATGGTCTTTTGCGCAGAGGCCGGTGGCGTGTCTGGAAAGTACATTGAAAAAGACAAGGCCTTCAGGGCCCGTTTCGAAAAAGAGATGAAAGCGGAGGTCAAACTCTATTCACCCTATGTCTACGACGCGACCATGGTGCTGGTCGAGGCCATGAAGAGGGCCGACTCCATCGACCCAAAGGCGTATCTGCCGGAGTTGGCCAAGATCAGGTACGACGGCGTCACCGGCCCCATCTCATTTGACAAGAACGGTGACATCAACGGCGGCACCCTCACCCTCTACACCTTCAAGGGTGGAAAGCGCGAGTTGGTCAGGGTGATTCAGTGAGGTCGATTGGCCAGGCTGCGCCAGGTGTCAATCACTGTGTCTGGGTTCAGAGACATCGACTGAATTCCCTTTTCCATGAGCCACAGCGCCAGATCGGGGTGGTCTGAGGGGCCTTGGCCACAGATACCAACATATTTGCCGGCCTTGTTACAGGCCACGATGGCCATCTCGAGCAGCCGTTTGACCGCCTCATCGCGCTCATCGAACGACTCGGCAATGAGGCCCGAGTCGCGGTCAAGGCCAAGCGTGAGTTGGGTCAGGTCGTTGGAGCCAATCGAGAACCCGTCGAAGTAGGCCAGGAACTCATCGGCCAATATTGCGTTTGATGGCAGCTCGCACATCATGATGAGCCTCAGACCACCGGTGCCATCCGGCTTGGCGCCGCTGCCCCGGCCCAGTCCATGGGCGGACAAGAGGTCGCAGACCGTTCGAGCCTCGGTCAGGGTGCGCACAAAGGGCACCATGATTTCCATGTTCACCAGACCCATGTCCTCACGGACACGCCGCAGCGCCTCGACCTCCATGGCAAAACAATCTCGAAAGTTCTCAGCAATGTAGCGAGACGCCCCTCGAAACCCAAGCATGGGATTCTCCTCATCGGGCTCATAACGAGAGCCCCCAATGAGCTTTCGATACTCATTGGATTTGAAGTCAGACATGCGAACGATCACGGGCTTGGGCCAGAAGGCTGCCGCAATGGTGGCCACACCCTCAGCGAGCTTGTCGACAAAGAAATCACGCGGGGAGGTGTGCCCTCTGGCAATTCTCTCGACTGCATTCTTGAGATCAGCATCGACATGGGGGTAGGCCAGAATCGCCTTCGGATGGACCCCAATGTTGTTGTTAATGATGAACTCGAGACGTGCCAGTCCAACGCCAGCATTTGGGATGGCCTGGAAGTCAAACGCCAGCTGGGGGTTTCCGACGTTCATGGTGATCTTCACGGGAATCTCCGGGAGATCGCCGGTCTCCAGTGTGGTGACCTCGGTCTCGAGAAGACCCTCATAGACATTGCCTGTGTCACCCTCTGCACAAGAGACCGTGACCATCACGTTATCGGAGACCCGCTCGGTGGCATCTGCGCACCCCACCACTGCCGGAATGCCCAACTCGCGGGCAATGATGGCAGCATGGCAGGTCCGGCCACCACGGTTGGTCACAATTGCTGAGGCCCGTTTCATGACAGGCTCCCAGTTCGGGTCGGTCATGTCAGTGACAAGGACATCGCCTGGCTGAACACGGTCCATATCGGCCGAGTCGGCGATGACCCGCACTGGACCCGAGCCGATTTTCTGGCCAATGGCCCGGCCTGTTGCGAGGATGGTGCCGTGGCCCTTTAATGCGTAGCGCATCTGTTGCTCGGATGATGTCTGCTGCGACTTTACTGTCTCCGGTCTGGCCTGCAGGATAAAGAGTTCGCCGTCTCGCCCGTCGAGTCCCCATTCAATGTCCATCGGACGGCCATAGTGGTTCTCAATGATGACGGCGAACTTGGCCAGGTCGACTGTCTGCTCTCGTGTGAGGGAATAACGGTTGCGCTCTTCAAGGGCCACATCGACCGTCTTGACTGCCTTGCCAGTTGCCCGACGTTCCTCTTCAGAGGAGAAGACCATCTTGATGAGTTTGCTGCCAATCTGCCTGCGAATGACTGGCATCGCTCCGGCCGCGAGCATGGGCTTGTGAACATAGAACTCATCTGGATTGACTGCGCCCTGCACCACCGTCTCGCCCAGGCCGTAAGAACTGGTGATAAAGACCACCTGATCAAAGCCAGACTCGGTGTCGATGGTAAACATCACACCGGCAGCGCCAAGATCGGATCGAACCATCCTCTGAACACCTGCAGACAGCGCCACCCCCGCATGGGCAAAGCCCTTGTGAACGCGGTAGCTGATGGCCCTGTCGTTGTAGAGCGATGCAAAGACATGCTTGATCTTGTCTAAGACATCTTCAATGCCCACCACATTGAGAAAGGTCTCCTGCTGACCGGCGAAGGAGGCATCTGGTAAGTCCTCGGCAGTGGCGGAGGACCTCACAGCCCAGGATGCGTCTGGACCCTCCGTGGCGGACAGGGCAGCAAAGGCTGCACGAATCTCAGACTCCAGGCGGGCCGGCAGGGGCGTCTCAATGACCCAGCGACGGATCTCTGCCCCACAGGCTGCAAGTGCTCGGACATCTTCGGTGTTGAGGCCCTCGAGGCGCCGCGCGATGCGAGTCTCGAGGCCTGCGTGCTTTAGCAATTCATGAAAGGCGTGGGCCGTGGTGGCAAAGCCGCCCGGAACCCGAACGCCCGTCGCCGAGAGTTGGCTGATCATCTCGCCGAGGGAGGCGTTCTTCCCACCAACGGCATCCACATCGGTCATTCGAAGCAGCTCAAAGGGCACGACCATCTGCCGGCCAGTGTCTCCACTGGCATTTGTGGTGCTCATGAAACTTCTCCTAAGATGATGATAATTTTGGGGTTGGCGCAATTTTAACGGGTTCTAAGAAGCCCTTCTGATGAGCGAGATGCGACGATGACTGGGGTAGAGGCAGCGGGGCGAACCGTCTTTTTTGTCTCAGATGGGACGGGCATCACCGCAGAGACGATGGGAAGCTCGATCCTGGCCCAGTTTGATCAGCTTCGATTTTCCCATCGCCGATTACCCTTTATCGACTCGCTCGATAAGGCTGAGGCGGCCGCCAGGGAGATCGAGGCCCAGGGACTGGCTGATGGCAAGCCCCCTGTGGTCTTTTCTACCCTCGTGAGCCCGCAGACCAGCCAGAGGATTCGGCAGACCAGGGCCCTGCACCTTGATCTCTTTGAGACATTTGTAGGGCCGCTCGAGCGCGAGCTTGGCGTCAAGTCCAATCACACGATTGGACGGTTCCATCACGCCACCGATTCCGAGGCCTATAAGAATCGAATTGAGGCCATCAACTTCTCACTGGCCCATGACGATGGGCAGACAGCGATCAACCTCAATGAATCAGATGTGATTTTGATCGGTGTCTCACGCAGTGGAAAGACGCCCACAAGCCTCTACCTCTCCATGCAATACGGGCTAAAGATTGCCAACTACCCCCTCATTCCAGAAGATTTCGAGCGCAATAAATTACCCGCAGCAATTGAGGCCGTTAAGGCAAAGTGCTTTGGACTCACGATCGACCCGATTCGCCTGTCTGACATCCGCAACGAGCGACGGCCAGGTTCGCGTTATGCCACCCTGGAGAACTGCCGCTACGAGGTGGCCACCGCCGAGGTCATGATGAGGCGAGAGGGAATTCAGTGGCTCTCGACCACCACAAAATCAATCGAGGAAATCGCCACGACCATCCTCAATACCCTGCGCCTTGGGCGATGAGCCAACGCCGTCGTCTCTCAAAAAGACAGATCGCTGCGGCCGCTGCAACATTGAGGGACTCCACCGCATTGGCCTGAGGAATGGTGACGCGCTGGAGGGTTGGCCAGGCGAGGATGGCCTGCGACACACCCGCACCCTCCTGGCCAAAGACCCAGACCAGCGGCCTGCGCTCGTTTAAGACGTGTCCGGGCGCCGATTCAAAGACACTCCTGGTCGATTGCATCAGCTGATCTGGGGCCTCATCGGCAAGAACGGCTGCAACCGGCAAGACCCCCGACGCCTCCATGAGATGCAGGACCATCTCAGGACTGAGGCCCTCTCTGAGGGCAATTGAGAAGTGACCCCCCATCGCCGCCCTGAGGGCCTTTGGGGAGCTGAGTTCTGCGGTGCCTTTGGTGGCCATGGCCCATCTCACACCGGCGGCCGCTGCAGTGCGAAGGAGGGATCCAACATTGCCTGGGTCTTGCACACCATCGAGCAAGATGCCATCTGCAAGACCCTCCGAGGGCAGGATGAGGGGCAGCTTTAGGGGCAAGTTAAGGGGCAGGTCTGTGCCTTCTTTCTCATCTGTCTTGGTCGACCAGATCAACCCGAGGCCCTGCGCCTGCTCGACCTGAGTGACTTGACGAAACAAAACATCAGACAGCACCAGCACAGGAATCATCTGCTGATGGGCGCGATCAATCAGGGCCGCCTGCCGTGGAGTCGGTGCCTTTGCGATGGGAGCAGCCAGCACCAGCAATCGAGCCGCCGAGACTGAGCCTGCGACAGCAGCCAAGGCCGCCTCAACGAGCCGGAGGCCCTCGACCCATGTCTCGCGGTGCTCTCGACGATATCGCGGCTGGGTCGCCACCCGCACAACATGCATGAACCGTTCGTTCTGGGGTGACTCGATGAGGTCCATCGTCTAGGCCTGCCGCCACTCAGACACAGGACGAAATGTGCGCCTGTGAATGGGGCTGGGGCCATGCTCTCGAAGTGCTTGGAGGTGAGCCTTGGTCCCATATCCGAGATGCTGAGCAAATCCATAGCCCGGATGCTCCTGATCCAGTCTGTTCATCAGTCGATCTCTGGCCACCTTTGCAAGAATGGAGGCCGCAGAGATTGCATCGATGAAGCCATCCCCGCCAATATGCGTCTGCGTCTCCCAGGGCCAGTCCTCTGGGACAACATAGCGGCCAGGGTGGATCGATCCATCCACCTGGACCCGCAGCTGGGCATCGGCATCATGATCCCGACAGATCACAAGCTGGCACGACCGCACCGCGCGGGACATGGCCATGCAGGTTGCCACCAATATATTGTGCTGATCGATCTCATCGACGCTTGCCCAGCCAATGCCAAAGGCCGCGGCACCACATTGAATCTGTGGCTCGAGGATTGCTCGCCTGCGCGCACTCAAACGTTTGGAGTCCGCCAGCCCCCAGTCCTGAGAGACCCCGGTGAGGCTCACAGCCGCCGCGCAGACTGGGCCAGCCAGCGGGCCCCGGCCTGCCTCGTCCACCCCGATGTCCCAGGACATCATCTGGTGATCAACTCCGACAGACGGTTCCCCACCCGCGCGGCAGCCGACTGCCGCAAGGCCTGATGGATTTGCGCGAACCCTGACTTCATCTGCCGAAGGCGCTCTGGACTCTCGTAAACACCTCGAAGCGCGTCCAACAACTGGACTGGCGTGCAGGCATCCTGCAAGCACTCTGGGACAAGATCCCTCTTTAATAGAAGGTTTGGGAGGCCAACATGTCGCACCTGTGCACGACGACGCATGAGCCAATGAGTCGTTCTTGGAACCCGGTAACCAATGACCATTGGTCGCCCCGCAAGTGCAGCCTCGAGCGTGGCCGTTCCGCTGGCAACAAGCACCAGATCAGCCGCCTCCAGCAGAAGGTGCGAGATCGGCCGACCCGGCCGGGCATCAGGCAGCAGCATGCGAACGCCGCTCTGCTCTGCAGGCCCCCAGGCTGGGAGCCGCCGGATGGCCTGGGCAACCGATGCGGAGGCGGCTGGTATGTAGACCTCAAAGTGGCGTGCCATCTCCGAGGCTGCCAAGAGAAACGAGGGGGCGACCCACCTGATCTCCGATTGACGAGAACCAGGCATCACCGCAAGCAACGGACGTTGCGTGGAAATTCCCAGCGCACGCTTGGCTGCCAGGGGGTCTTGGTCAAACTCAATTTTGTCAGCCAGAGGGTGCCCAACAAATTCTGCATGGACACGGGTGCCTCGATACCAGTCAGGCTCAAACGGAAAGAGGCACAACATATGGTCGACAGCCTGGGCAATGGCCTTGATTCTCTCTGGCCGCCAGGCCCAGATTGTCGGGCTCACCAGATGAACCGTCGTCACGCCGATCTGTCGAAGACGTGCCTCCACGCCGAGGTTAAAGTCTGGGGCGTCTACGCCAAGGAACACAGCTGGGGGATCTGACAAAAGCCGACGCAGCAGACGGTGCCGAATCGCGAGGATGGATGGCAGCCTGGAGAGCGCCTCCAGGTAGCCCCGCACAGCCAGGGCATCGGATTGCTCCCAGCAGTCCATGCCAAGGGCCTCCAACTGCGGCCCACCGATTCCCTCTAAGGTGAGTCCCTGGCCTCTTAGGTGGGCGAGGGACTCAGCTGCAATCAGATCTCCAGAAGCCTCGCCAGCCACCAAGGCCAGTCGGCGGGGCATCGTTGGGCTATCGGACAATCCCGCGGCCCTGCACTTCCAGGAAACGAATCAGGGCCTCGAGGGCTGCGGCATCGGTGCCGTTTAACTCGGTGCTCTCAGATCGAATCACCTCGATGGCCTGTGCAAGGCCCATTCCAGACTTGTAGAGCGTCTTGTAGGCTCGCCTGAGCAGACGAAGGACATCGTCTGAAAACCCGCGACGGCGCAAGCCCTCAATGTTGATGCCATGCGGAGAGGCTGGGTTCCCATTGGCCATGACATAGGGTGGGAGATCCTGGGTCAGGGTGGTGCCGGCCCCGGTCATGGCGTGCGCACCAATTCTCACGAACTGATGCACAGCAGTGATGCCGCCGACGATGGCCCAGTCGTCAACATGCACATGGCCGCCGAGCTGCGCCGCGTTGGCCATGATGGTGTTTGAACCGATCTGACAGTCGTGCGCAATGTGCACGTACGCCATGATCCAGTTGCCGTGGCCAATGCGCGTCACGCCACCGTCTTGGACGGTGCCAAGGTTGATGGTCACAGACTCGCGAAAGGTATTGCCTGAACCAATCTCGAGGCGCGTCTTCTCGCCCCTGTATTTCTTGTCCTGGGGAGGATTGCCAATCACCGCATGGGAGAAGATCTCATTGCGCTCACCGAGAATGGCCCCGCCAGTGACCTGCGCGTGAGCATGGAGCCGACAGGCCTCCCCGAGCACCACGCCCGGTCCCACAATGGCAAATGGACCCACCTCGACAGTCTCATGAAGCGCTGCTGACTGATCCACCAGCGCCGTGGCGTGGATCAGACTCATGCAGAGGCTTCCTTTGGAACCTCACGCAAGGCACACATCAGATCGGCCTCAGCGGCCAACTGCCCCTCTACGAGGGCCCGTGTCTTGTATTTCCAAAGCCCCCGAGAGTGACGCTCAATGGAGACATGGAGATGGAGGGCGTCGCCTGGGACCACCGGCCGCTTAAAGCGAGCGTTATCGATTCCAACAAAGAAGTAGACAGACTCCTTATCTGCAGCGTTGCCCATGGTCTTAAACGACAGTATCCCTGCTGCCTGCGCCAGGGCCTCGATGATGAGCACGCCTGGCATCACCTGGTAATGAGGGAAGTGCCCATTGAAGAACTCCTCATTCATGGTGACGTTCTTCAATGCAACGATGCTCTGGCCCGGGGTGATCGAGAGGACCCTGTCAACCAAGAGAAACGGGTAGCGATGTGGAAGGGTGTCGAGTATCTGCCGAATATCCATCTTAGGGGCCTCAGGAGTGATCGTCATCGCCAAGGCGACGGTTGTTTTCAGGTGTTGTGCGTTGTCGGGCAAGCCTTCGAATCTGGGCAGCAGAGCGTTGCCAGTCCCGATGGGGCTGCAATGGCATCACACCGACGTATTTTCCTGGCGTCAAGATACTCGACATGACCAGGCTCATGGGACCGATGATCGTCCCATCCGCAATCTCCAGGTGCCCGAGAATCCCGGCGGCTCCGCCAATCTGGCAGTGACGACCAATCTTGGCACTGCCTGCAATGCCAACACACCCAGCAATTGCAGTGTGGTCACCAATCTCCACGTTGTGTGCCACCTGAATGAGGTTGTCGAGCTTGACCCCATTTCCAATTCGAGTTGGGGTCAGGGTTCCAGCGTCTATCACCGTGTTGGCACCCACCTCGACATCGTCTCCGATCACCACACCGCCAAGCTGCGGAATCTTCACCCAGGTCTGGTCGGGCGTGACGGCGAATCCGAATCCCTCCGAGCCGATAACAGCGCCGGATTGAATCACCGCACGGTCGCCGATGACAACACCGGCCGAGATGGTCACCCGAGCGTGAATCATGGCAGCTGCCCCAATGCGAACACCGCCTCCGATGTGGCAGAGCGCTCCGATATCTGAGTCGTCTCCAATCTGCGCACCTGCCTCGATCACACTGCCGGCACCCACCCTCACCCGACTTCCAAGCCTTGCAGCAGACGAGACCTGGGCACCTGGCTGCACAACGGTCTCGTTCACCTCGGCACGCCGATGCCTGCTCAGCAAGAGGGCCGAGGCCTGTGCAAAGTAGAGGTAGGGGTCCTGGGTGAGGATGACGGCCCGAAAGGTGTTTTTCGGTGGCGCATCCTGCTCACGGACCACCAACAGACTGGCCTGAGACGATGCAAGCTGGGGCTGAAACCTTGGATGGGCCAGAAAACTGGCCTCACCCTCGACAGCGACTGCCAACGGTGCGAACCGCTGCACCCGGCAGTGGGGGTCTCCCTCGATCGTGCCACCAATCGCTGCGACAAAATCAGCCGCAGACAGACCGTGGCTTCTACTTTGTGCCAGCGGGTCCATTCAAGGCCCGGATGACCTTCTCGGTGATGTCAATACCAGGCGATGCATAGACCGCTTCTTGGAAAATGATGTCGTATTTTTCTGCCTCGGCGATCTGCTTAATGGCCCGGTTCGCGCGCTCGACCACAGCCGCGAGTTCTTCATTTCGCCGCTGATTGAGGTCTTCCCTGAACTCTCGCTGACGACGCTGTAGGTCGCGTTCCATGTCGGTGATCTCGCGTTGGCGCTTGCCGCGCTCGGCCTCGGACATGACCGGTGCGTCACGCTCGAGCTTCTCGGAGATGCCCCGAAGCCTTGCGGCCAGGTCTTGGACCTCTTTTTCACGCTTGGCGAATTCGGTCTCAAGCTTCTTCTGCGCCGCCTTGGCTGGCCCGGCATCTCGCAGGATGCGCTCGGTGCTGACAAACCCGATCTTAAAGTTTGCGGCGAACGCCTCACCTGGGGCGAGGGCCGCGGCAAAGCCCACGCCGATTGCCATGACGGCCATGCTCACCAACGGTATTGATTTAAAAAGCAACATATCCCTGCCTTCTTGTTGATAACCCTAGAAGTGTCTCATAGCAGTCGCAAGGCCCGCTAGAAGCCTGTTCCAATTTGGAACTGCAGGCGCTGAGTCCGATCGGTGGTCTCCTTCTTAAAGGCATTGCCCATGCTGAGCTTGAGCGGACCAACCGGGGAGAGCCAACTCAGACCAATCCCTGCAGAGGCCCGAATAGAGCCGTTGTCGGAGGCGCCTTCACCCCAGACATTTCCCATGTCGACATAGGTAAAGATTCGAATGGTGCGGTCTTGGGCCATGCCAGGCAGTGGGAAGAGCACTTCATTATTGAGAATCGCCCTCTTGCTTCCACCCAGGGAGGTCCCATCAACGCTCTTGGGACCCACTGAACTGCTTGCGAACGCCCGAATGGAGCCAATGCCACCGGCATAGAAGTTCTTCGTCGGCGGGTAAACCTGCCCCCCGACTCCCTTGCCATAGCCAAGTTCGCCATTGACCGCATAGGTGATGGATTTCGTGAGTGGGTAAAACCATTGATGACCGTAAGTCAGGCGCAGATACTCAAGGTCTCCAACCGGTGTTGCATAGTCGCCGTTGAGGAATTGATACCTTCCCCTGGATGGCGCAAGACCAGAATCGCGAGAGTCTCTGGACCAGCCCAGGGTCATCAGGTAGGCCTCTGCCCCGCTGGGATAGGAGTTGGTGAACGACACAAGATTTGGGTTGCTGGTCGCACTTGGGTTGCCGCCAACCTTCTGACTCTCATATGCAGCCCCAAAAAAGACCCTGTCCTCTTCCGTGTAGGGAATGCCAAAGCGCATGCCAACGCCGAGCGTATCAACCGAGTACTGGCCAACAGAGTTGAGTTCATCAGCATTGAATTTTCGGCTGTAGAGATCAAATGATCGACTCACGCCGTCATCTGTCCAATAAGGGTCGAGGTGGGTGAATGCAAGAGTCTGGTTGACCTTGCTTGTGTTCACCTCGAACGAGACGTTGGTCCCGCT
>JAGYKN010000001.1 GCA_018401615.1 Burkholderiaceae bacterium | reverse complement strand
GCTCGGCCGGTAGGCTCGACCAGAGCTCGGCCTGGACCACCTCTGGGTCGTCTGCCGCGCGCCAGTCGATGGAGACCATCAATGCTGCTGCCAGGAGAAGGTGCACCATCAATGCTGCGCCCACCGAGGCGGCTGTCTGGATCGTCTCGCCCGCCCGAGGTGCCCGATAGAGGGGATTGTCCGCGGCCAGGCTGGTCATCGATGGCATCTAGGGGTTGTCTGCTGCTTACTCTTGCCGCACGGCCAGTCCAACCCGCCCGATGCCCTCAGATTGCAGCATGTTGAGGGCCTGAACCACCGTGTCATAGCGGACATCTCGCTCCGCCAGGATGATCACCGGCGCACCGGGCGCCTCCATGAGCCTGCGCACGGCATCGGGGAGCTCCGACCGTGTGACCTTCTGCTCGGCCGCACCCTGCTCGCGCTTGCGAACACTGTGGCTGCCGTCTTTTCGGATGAGCACCTCAATGGCCACAGCGGGCTGCTGGGCAGACTGACCGACCCTTGGAAGATCAATCGCACCGGTGACGATCATGGGCGCGGTGACCATGAAGATGATGAGCAGCACCAGGGTGACATCAATGTACGGGACCACGTTGATCTCACTCATCATGCGGCGGCGTCGACCGCCGGGGGCTGAGCCGGCCATCTCAGTGCTGACGATGCAAGATGTTGGAGAACTCTTCCATGAAACTCTCAAAGCGCATGGAGAGGCGGTCGAGGTCGGTGGCAAAACGGTTGTAGGCCACCACTGCGGGGATGGCTGCAAACAGGCCGATGGCCGTTGCAATGAGGGCCTCTGCGATGCCTGGGGCCACACTGGCCAGCGTGGCCTGCTGGATGTTGGCCAGGCCTGTGAAGGCGTTCATGATGCCCCAGACGGTGCCAAAGAGGCCGATGTATGGGCTCACAGATCCGACCGTGGCCAGAAACGGCAGGCCATTCTCAAGGCCATCGAACTCGCGCTGATTGTTGGCCCGCATGGCGCGTCTGGCACCCTCGAGCATGAGGCTTGAATCCGCCTTTGCCTGCTGCCGAAGTTTGAGAAATTCGCGCATGCCCGCCTCAAAGACCCTCGCAAGGCCATACCCATAGGCGCCCTGACCCACGCGATCGAAGAGGGCCATGAGTTCTCCGCCAGACCAGAAGGCCTGCTCGAAGGCGTCGGCCTGGCGTTTGGCCTGGCGTATCGAGATGAGTTTTCGAAAGATAACGGCCCAGGATGCGATGGACATACAGACCAACAACACCATGACCGATTGAACGGGCAGGCTCGCCTGCAGGACGAGGGTTGTGACGGAGAGGTCGGCTGTTGGCGCGGCCATGGGCAGTTCCTTCAGTTAGAGCAAAGACGCGTTGGGGTGGGTTACAGGTGCTGGCCGACCAAAGTGGGCCCAGGCGATCGCCGTGGCCATCCGGCCCCTCGGTGTGCGCTGAAGAAAGCCCTGTTGAATTAAATAAGGCTCAAGGACATCCTCGATCGTGTCTCTGGACTCGCCAATGGCTGCAGCAAGGTTATCGATGCCCACGGGTCCGCCCGCAAACTTATCGAGAATGGCCTCAAGGAGTTTCTGATCCATGAGGTCAAAGCCTTGCTCATCAACCTCGAGCATGGACAGGGCCGCATCGGCCACCGCTGCATCGATCTGGCCCGCTCCCTTGACCTGCGCGAAGTCGCGCACTCGCCTTAGGAGCCGGTTGGCAATCCGTGGCGTGCCGCGCGAGCGACGGGCAATCTCCTGGCTGCCCTCGGATGTGATCTCAACCTTTAGCAGGGCGGCCGAGCGGTTGACGATGATCGCGAGGTCTTCGGTGTTGTAGAAGGTCAGCCGAGCCACGATGCCAAAGCGGTCTCGCAGCGGATTGGTGAGCATACCGGCTCGGGTGGTGGCGCCCACCAATGTAAAGGGCTGCAGGTCGAGCTTGATGGAGCGGGCTGCTGGCCCCTCACCGATCATGATGTCGATCTGATAATCCTCAAGCGCGGGATAGAGAATCTCCTCGACAACAGGACTCAGTCGATGGATCTCGTCGATAAAGAGCAGATCGTTTCGCTCGAGGTTCGTGAGCAACGCTGCGAGGTCGCCGGCCCGCTCCAGCACGGGACCAGAGGTCTGACGCAGATTGACGCCCATCTCGCGCGCCAAGATGTGTGCCAGGGTGGTCTTGCCCAGCCCGGGTGGCCCAAAGAGCAGGGTGTGGTCGAGCGCCTCTTGTCGCTGGCGAGCAGCCTCGATGAAAATCTGCAGCTGATCCTTGATCTTCTGCTGGCCGATGTAGTCTCCAAGCCATTGCGGGCGCAGGGCCCTCTCGAGGCTCTCTTCTTGGTGACCCGCAGGCGCTGGACTGATGAGCCGATCGCTGTCGTGTTCGATCATGGCCTAAGTGTACCGGTCGACTAGAGCCGCGAGAGTTGCTTGAGTGCGAGTCGAATGCCGTCTGAGACCGTGATGCCCTCTGGCAGGGTGCGCTGGCAGGCATGGGCCTCTTTCTCGGAATACCCAAGCGCGCTCAGTGCCCGCAAGACCTCAGCCACACCCGTCTGACGAAGACCAGCAGGGGTGGTCGTGGGCAGGGCCTGGGCCAGTTGCCCTTGAGTTCAAGGACCAGGCGCTCAGCGGTTTTCTTGCCAATGCCAGGCACACGGGTGAGGCGGGCGGGGTCCTGCAGGCTGATGGCCTCGGCAGGTTGATCCACCGTGAGGCCCGACAGACTGCCAGCCCAATCCGTGGGCCAACGCCTGAGATCTTGATGAGAAGCCGAAATGCCTGGCGCTCTGCCTCGGTCTTAAAGCCATAGAGCAGGTGGGCATCTTCTCTTACCACCAGGTGCGTGAGCAGGGTCAGCTCTTCGCCCACGGGGGAAGGTTGTAGATGGTGCTCATGGGAGCCTCGAGCTCATAGCCCAGGCCCTGCACGTCGATGATGAGACTCGGTGGCTCAAGGGCCAGTAGGGTGCCGCGCAGTTGACTGATCATGGGCGTTGAGCATGCCAGAAGGCCAAGGCACAGGCCAGGGCGTCTGCTGCATCGGCGCTGGGCGCCTGCTGCAAGGCCAACAGTCGACAGACCATGTGAGAGACCTGATCTTTCGTGGCGCGGCCAGTCCCCACGATGGACTGCTTGATCTTGAGGGCAGAGAGCTCTGAGACCGGCAGGCCTGCAGCGGCGAGTGCGGCAATTGCCACGCCGCGTGCCTGCCCGAGCGACAGGGTGGATCTGGGATTGATGTTGACAAAGACCTGCTCGACCACGGCAGCGGTGGGCTCGTACTGGGAGAGCACCGACTGCATGCCCGCATAGAGAAGGCCAAGGCGCTCGGGCTCGGGGCGGTCAGTGGGAGGCCGAATGACGCCGCTGCCCAGGTAGACGGCCTTCTGTCGACTGATGATCTCGATGACACCAAATCCCGTTCGACGCAGGCCGGGGTCGATGCCGATCAGGCGCATGGTGCTAATGACGGAAATGCCGCATGCCCGTGTAGACCATGGCGATGCCGCGCTCGTTGGCCGCAGCGATGACCTCGTCGTCTCGCACCGAGCCACCGGGCTGGACAACCGCCGCTGCCCCGGCATCGGCCACCACATCTAGGCCATCTCGAAATGGAAAAAACGCATCGGAGGCAACCACCGCACCCTGGAGGGAGAGGCCAGCCTGCTCGGCCTTGATCGAGGCAATCCTGGCCGAGTCGAGCCGGCTCATCTGGCCAGCCCCAACACCGAGCGTCTGGCCTGAGCGGCAAAAGACAATGGCATTGCTCTTGACCCAGGTGGCCACCTTCCAGGCAAAGAGCAGGTCGTCAATCTGTTGGGCGCTCGGCTGCTGAAGGGTCACGCAGCGAAAGTCTGCGGCCACGAGGGTGTTGCGATCGGGGGTCTGGAGGAGCAGGCCACCGCTGATGCGTTTGATGTCAAGGCCGCTTGAGATGGCGGTCTCTTGGCCCAAGGGGACCGTGAGCAGCCGAAGATTTTGCTTGGCGGCAAAGACCGCGAGTGCCGCCTGGCTGTAGCTCGGGGCGATGATGACCTCTGCGAACTGACTCGAGATGGCAGTTGCTGCTGGGCCATCGAGCGCCACGTTAAAGGCCAGGATGCCCCCAAAGGCAGAGGTCGGGTCGGTGGCAAGGGCACGCTGATAGGCCTCCAATGCCGAGCCGCCAAGGGCGACCCCGCAGGGATTGGCATGCTTGACGATCACGCAAGACGGGCCCGTGAGGCTTCGCACACAAGACCATGCGGCATCTGCATCTGCAAGGTTGTTAAACGAGAGGGCCCTGCCTTGCAGCTGTTCATAGCCCCCCAGGCAGCCAGGGGCTGCACCGGAGAGGGCATAAAAGGCGGCTGATTGATGCGGATTTTCGCCGTAGCGCATGGCCTGTCGCTGTGTCACCTGAAGGGTGAAGATCCTTGGCAGGGCGCTGGCCTCGTGGGGCGACTGGGGCTCAATTGTGTTGTTGGCCTGGGCGGCTGCACTGGTCAATGCAGGCAGGCCAGTGAGAAAGTTGGCGATCGCGCCATCGTAGGCTGCCGTGTGGGCAAAGGCTTTTGCCGCAAGGGTCTGCCGAAATGCAAACCCCAGGCTGCCATGGGCCTCTAACTCTGAGATCAGGCTGTTGTAGTCGTCTGGGTCCACCACCGCAGCCACGCCATCGTGGTTCTTGGCGGCTGCCCGCAGCATGGCGGGCCCACCGATGTCGATGTGTTCGATGACCTCCTGATACCCCACCCCCTCCTTCTGCAGGGTCTCGACGAATGGGTAGAGGTTGACCACCAGTAGGTCGATGGGCTCAAAGCCCGCCGCAGCCAGGGCAGTCATCTGGTCATCTCGATCACGCCTTGCAAGGAGCCCGCCATGGACAGCGGGGTGCAGGGTCTTGACGCGACCATCGAGCATCTCCGGGAATTTGGTGATGTCCTCGACTGAGGTGACCGGCAGGCCAGCCTCGCGCAGGGCGGCCGCGGTGCCGCCCGTTGAGATGAGTTGGACACCGAGTTGATGCAGGGCCGTGGCAAGGCCCGCAAGGCCCGTCTTGTTCGAGACCGACAAGAGTGCCCGCCTGATGGCCACCCGATTCGGACGGGGCCCCAAGAGTGCGTCTGCTGGCAGTGTTGGCATGGTCTGTCCTTAGACCTCGATTCGGAGCTGCGCCATCTTCTTGCGCAGGGTGTTGCGCGAGAGGCCAAGTAGGTCGGCGGTCTTGCTCAGGTTGCGATCACAGCGCTCGAGGGCATAGCGAATGAGTGGACGCTCCATTGCATCGAGCGCCATCTTGTGGAGCGCGTGTGGCTTGCCATCACCGAGTTGCTCAAAGTAAAAATCGAGGTTTGCAATGAGCGCATCTTCAATGCGCGCCGGTGGGATTGGCCTCATGCGGCAAGCGCATCTTCGAAAAACGCATCGACCTGGGCGAGTTGGGCCTGGGGTGTCTCGGCAGCCAGAATGAGCTGGCGAAGGGTCTTGCTGCCCGGCAGGCCGCGAAGATACCAGCCGATGTGCTTTCTGGCAGACCGCACGCCGCCCGCCTCCCCATAGAAGGCATAGTGGTCTAGCAGGTGATCTCGCAGCCACTGACGAACCGATGCCTCGGTGGGATCTGGCAGGTGTTGCCCGGTCTCGAGGAAATGGTGAATGTGTCGACTGATCCAAGGCCGGCCCTGTGCGGCCCTGCCAATCATCACGGCATCTGCGCCCGTGTGGGCGAGCACCGCGGCAGCCCTCTCGGCTGTGGTGATGTCGCCGTTGGCCACCACAGGAATGCCCACCGCTGATTTCACCTCTGCAATGGTGTCGTATTCAGCCTCTCCCATGAATTTGTCCTCGCGGGTGCGGCCGTGAACGGTGAGCATGGCAATGCCCAACTCCTCTGCAAGCCGTGCGATGCGGGGGGCATTGCGATGGCTGTGGTCCCAGCCGGTGCGAATCTTAAGGGTCACCGGCACGCGATCGCCCGCCACCTCGCGCGCGCTGCCAACCACCTGACGCAGTATCTCGGCCACGAGGGCCTCGTCTTGAAGCAGTGCCGAGCCGGCCGCCTTGTGGCAGACCTTCTTTGCAGGGCATCCCATATTGATGTCGATTACCTCGGCGCCCCGAAGGATGTTAAAGCGGGTGGCCTGGGCGAGCATGGCTGGATCGGCGCCAGCGATCTGGACTGCCTTTGGCGAGGGCTCTCCGTCGTGGTTGACCCGCCGACTGGTCTTCTCGGTGGCCCAGAGCAAGGCATTGGAGGCGGCCATCTCGCCCACCGCGTAGTCCGCACCGAGCCGTTTGCAGAGCTGCCGAAAGGGACGATCGGTCACACCCGCCATGGGTGCAATGAAGACTCGATTCTCAATTCGGTAGGGCCCCAACTTGAGTGGCGGCCGTTTCATGAGCAGGCCTGGGCCATGAGGTCTTCGATGGCATCGATGGCCACGGGGACCCCTCGGGTCAGGAGATCGCAGCCCTTTGGGGTGACCACGGCATCGTCTTCGATTCGAATGCCAATGTTCCAGAAGGCCTCTGGGATGTCCGTTGCAGGTTGAATGTAGAGGCCAGGCTCGATGGTGAGGACCATGCCCGGCGACAGACGCCGCCGATAGTCGCCCACATCATGGACATCAAGGCCCAGCCAATGACCGGTGCGATGCATGTAAAAGCGCTTGTATGCCCCCGACTCAATGGCAGCATCAACGCTTTGAGTTGGGAGAAGGTGCAGGTCGAGCATGCCCTGGGCCAAGACCCTCACGGCCGCATCGTGTGGCTCGGTGAAGGCCGCTCCTGGGCAGGTGGCCTCGATGGCCGCCTCCTGGGCTGCCAGCACAAGGCCGTAGCAGTCTGCCTGGGCCTGCGAGAAACGCCCAGAGACGGGAAAGCTGCGGGTGATGTCGCTGGCATAGCCGTCGAGTTCGCAGCCCGCGTCGATGAGCAACATCTCCCCGTCTTGCATGCGGCGATCGCCGGCTCGGTGGTGAAGGATGCAGCTGTGTGGGCCGCTGGCAACGATGGATGCGTAGGCCACAGACTGGGATCCGGCGCGTCGAAAATCAGCCAGCAGACCCGCCTCGATCTCGTACTCCGCCAGACCAGGCCGGGTCGACTGCATGGCCCTCACATGGCCTGCCGCTGAGATGGCTGCGGCCTGGGCCATTGTCTGGCGCTCGGCCTCGTCTTTGATGAGGCGAAGACTGGCCACGAGATCGCCCGCATCGAGGAATTGATGGGGGGCGGTGATCCCGCCCCGAGCCTGGCTTCGGGCCTGATCCATCCAGCCTCGGGTGCGTTGGTCCATCTCTGCAGAGGCAGACAGCGGCAGCACGAGGGTGGCGCAATTCTTCAGGTGGTCCTTGATTTCTTCATCGAGCAGCGTGTTGGGATGCGCTCGGTCCATGTGAAAGAGCTGGGCAGCCCGATCGGGCCCGACTCGAACACCATCCCAGGTCTCACGTTCAGGGTCGCGGGGTCGACAGAACAGGAGGTCTTGGTGGTCTCCATTGGCAGCAACGACCATCACCAGCCAGGCCTCTGGCTCGGGAAATCCTGTGAGGTAATAAAAGTCGCTGTGGAATCGAAATGGGAAGGTGCTGTCGCGATTGCGGATGAGCTCGACCCCACTGCCCACAATGACCAGTGCATTGGCCTGGCCGTTGGACTCGAGAACGGCCTTGGCCAGGGCATCGCGCCGTCGGCGATGTGCTGGGCCGTGGATGGGGCCCGCCACGGGCAGGGGAAGGAGGTCTGGTGAGAGGTTCATGGCAGCCATGGTCTCCCCCGCAAGAGGGTGTGGTCAAGCGCAGCGAGCCGATCGGGTGTGCCCACGTCAACCCAGTGTCCGCAGTGATGGCTGCCCGCGATCTGGCCCTCGCGAATTGCTGACTGGAGCAATGGGGCCAATGCGGCCCTCTGGTTGGGCCTGGTGGCGTGAAAGAGTGTGCCGCGCAGAATCGATTGCCCTGAGAAGGTGAGGCTCACTGGAGTGGATCCCAGGGGCCCCACAAGGCCATCTGGCTGGAGGCCAAAGTCGCCCCCGGGGTGGTGGTCGGGGTTGTTCACCAAGACGAGGTGTCCGAGGCCAAGGCGCTTGGATGCAGCAATCTGCCAGGCCTCTGCGAGATCCCAGTCGGAAAAGATGTCGCCGTTGAGCAAGAGAAAAGGGTCCTCTGGGGCATCCCAGGGCTGTGCAGTGGCAATGCCACCGGCCGTCTCAAGCGCCCCGTCTTGCTCAGGGCTGTATCGGATGTTGAGGCCCCAATCGGCCCCGGTCTGCAATGCGGCGGAGATCTGATTGCCGAGGTGGGCGGTGTTGATCACGACCTCCCGAAAGCCCGCCCGAGCGAGCCGCTCGAGATGCCAGACAATGAGGGGCTTGCCGCCTGCAAGAAGCATCGGCTTGGGGGTGTGGTCGGTCAGGGGCCGCATGCGTTGGCCGCGGCCTGCAGCAAGGATCATGGCCTTCATGGCTATCCCGTTCACTAGAAGGTAAGGCGGGTCTCTGTGGTGACCTGGCCCAGCCGATCGAGCAACCGGGCCAGCCCAGAGAGGTGGCCGTAACGATGTGCGGCCCCAGAGGCATAGGCCAAGACCGCCGGAATGTCTTTCAGGTATTCATGCTTTGCATCGCGGTGGGCAAGACGGGCAAAAATCCCAAGAACCTTCAACTGGCGCTGAATGCCCATCCACTCGAAGTCTTCCCAGAAGACGCCAAAGTCCGCTGGCACCCGAACCCCAGCCTGGCGTGCAGCCTCCCAGTAACGGATGGCCCAATCGATCTGCTCGGTCTCATCCCAGACGATGTATGCATCGCGCAGCAGACAGACCAAGTCGTAGCTGAGCGGGCCCACCACGGCATCTTGAAAGTCCAGGATGCCAGGCTGACCGTTGGCCTTGAGGGTCTCGGGCAAGACCATGAGGTTGCGGCTGTGAAAGTCCCGATGGACCACCACCTGGTGCTGTCTGATGGCCCGCTCACAGAGCTGGTCGATGGCCTCGTCAAGGCCACTGGCCTCTTGCGCTGTGAGTTGCACGCCAAGGTGACGCTCGACGTACCAGGTGCGAAAGAGGGACATCTCTGCCAAGAGCTTGGTGCGATCGTACTGCGGCAGGGCGAGTTCATCGGGCGACTGGTCCTGACCCCATCGTTGGAGTTGCACCAGGCAACGCCATGCAGACTCATAGAGGGGCCGTGCGGTCTGGCGATTGAGCAATGGCAGATAGGGCTGGTCACCGAAGTCCTCGAGCAGAAGCAGGCCCAGGGCTGCTGATGCACCAAGCCGCGCCGGCACCCTGAGGCCGGCTCGATCAAAGAGACCTGCCACCTGAAGAAAGGCATCAAGGGGCTCCCGGTCTGGCGGCGCATCCATGAGGATGCGGCTGCCATGGTCACGGATGTGACCCTGAAGTAGCGCCGAAACGAGGCATCCGATGAGGCGGGGCGAAGGCTCAATGGGTCCAGGTCTGGAAATTGAGAAAGCCATTCGGCTGCAACCGCAAGGCGCGTGTCGGGGGACGGAATCATGGTGGGGAGGGGAGGGGAGGGGCTTCGTTCTTATAATAGAACATGCGCCTTGTTTTGACCCTGCTGCTGGGGGCCGTCACAGGAATGAGCTTTGCGGCTGAATGTCCCCTTCGGGCAGATGTTGGCCAGGGCCTTCGTGTCGACCCTCGACTCTCCCTTGAGGCACCCCCCAGGGTGGGTCTCACCGATGCTGAGACACCAATGTACTTTTTTGGCGAGACGGTGGGCGGGCAAGTCGACGACACCGTTACCCTCATCAACAGAGCAGAGATGCGGCAACTCGGCACCTCGCTCAAGGCGGACCGAATTCTGTTCGACATGGTGCCCAATCGAATAGAGGCCCAGGGCAACGTGCAACTCTTTCGGGAGGGTGAGTTCTTCAGCGGCCCCCGTCTTGACCTGAAATTGGGCACCATGCAGGGGCGATTCGAGGATGTGACCTACGAGATTGCCGCAATCAATGGCAGGGGTGAGGCAAAGGTGGCTGAATTCCTTCAGCCCAAGGCCACCCGCCTCATTGACGCCCAGTACACGACGTGCCCGAGGGACAGGCCGGCTTGGTCTCTTGGGGCTCGAACCATGTTGGTCGACCAGATTCGAGAGGTTGCTGATGCAGAGGACGCGGTCCTGACCTGGGGTGGCGTGCCGCTGGTCAACCTTGGTGACATCTCTTTTGCCATCTCCGACCGAAGACGCACTGGACTCCTGCCCGCCTCCTACTCTTATACCTCCCGACTGGGGCTCGAGTTGACGACGCCCTTTTATTGGAACATTGCGCCAAATCGAGACATGACCCTCTACCCGAGGCTGGTGCCGCGCCGTGGCGTTCAACTGGGCACAGAGTTTCGTTATCTAAGTGAGCAGCACCTGGGTGTGTTGGGTGTGGAGTCTCTGCCGCATGACCGCGTGGCAGAGCGGTCTCGTTCGCTTGGCAGCCTCGTGCACACCACGAGGGTGTCATCAAACCTCACCTTGGGACTCAATGTCACGCGAGTCTCAGATGACGACTATTTCGCCGACTTCGGCGGATCGCTCCTGGCGGCCTCGCAACGGACATTGCCAGCAACACTCTCACTCAACACCAACCAACTCGGCTGGGCCGTCACCGCCGCCGCCCAGGAGTATCAACTCCTGCAGGACCGCGCAGCCCCGGTCTTGGCGCCGTATTCTTGGATGCCCAAGGTCGCTGCGAGTCGATCCGAGCGGGCCATTCAGGTGGGCGGGTCCTCCGGACCACTCATTGACTGGACTGGCTATGCAGAGGCGACAGCCTTTCAACACCCAACCCTGGCGCAGGGCGATCGCTTTGTGTTGACCGGGGCGGTGAGTTCTCCCCTGATGCTCTCGTTTTTAAATGTCATCCCCAAGATCGGCCTCCACGCAACCCACTACAGTCAGGGCCGCCAGGGCAGCCAGGCGGCCACCAGCCTGAAATACGGCGCTGCCAGTCTTGGCGCCTTTGCGAACAATGTGGGCGACGCCTCCCGCCAGACCCCGTCACCACGACGGGGTCTTGCCCACGGCCAGCCTGACCACCAAGATGACGCTTGAGCGCAGCACAGAGTGGGGGCAGACGCCCCTGCTCAGACCCTCGAGCCGACGCTCTTGCATGCCCACACGCCCTATCGTGATCAGAGTCAATACCCGGTCTTTGACGCCGGAGGGTGGGCATCAACCTATCCCAACTCCTGTCAGAGATGTCGTTTACGGGGCACGACCGAATTGCTGATCAGAACCAGGTGACAGGGGCCATCACCACCCGCTATCTCGGCCCAGCAATCTGGCGAGGAGGTGTTTCGTGCCACGCTCGCTGCAGACCCACTACCTGAGTGCCCAACGCGCACCACGCTGCCGGGCGGATCCCCAGACGGACAAGAGTCGGATGTCTTCTTTGCTCAGCCGCCCGCCTCACCCTGCCTGGCGGATCGATGCCTTGGGTCGATACACAAGCAGGCTCCAGTCGTTGGCAGGGGGCATCGTCGGCACCATCTATGAGCCAGAATTAGGCCAATCCGTTGGCCTGTCTTACCGCTTCACGCGGAACGCCATCAACACGGTCGATCTGGCATTCCAGACGCCGATCGTTGGCAGTTGGTATGCCGTTGGCCGATACAACCACTCGATTCAAAGGCGGCGGGCAGATGACAATACCCAGCAGCCTGGCCTGATCGAGGCCCTCGCCGGGGTGGAATACGACGGCGGGTGTTGGGTGGCACGGGCCGTTGTGCAGCGGTTTGTCACTGGCGCAAACCGTCGAGACAATGCGGTCTTCCTCCAGGTTGAGCTCAACGGCATTGCCAAGGTCGGAACAGACCCGCTGGCCGCCTTAAAACGCAGCATCCCAAGGTACCGAATGATCAATCAACTCACGCCGCTGCCGGCGAAGTTCGATAACTTCCAATAAAAGAGAGTCAACAGATGCGCATGATGTTTCCGAGTTGGTCGATTGGGGCGGCGCTGGTCATGGCCATGTGTGGGTCCGCAATGGCACAGACAGCCGGGCAGAAACCGGTGCTGCTCGAGCGCGTCGCTGCGGTGGTCAATCGCGACATCATCCTGGAGACCGAGCTGCAGCGAAGAATCGTCCAGGCCCGTCAGGCCATTGCCAAGGCACGCCAGCCGGCCCCGCAAGAGGCTCAGCTGCGAGAGCAGGTCTTGGATCGGATGATCAATGACCTTGCCCTGCTCCAGCGTGCAGCCCAGCTTGGTCTGTCGGTCGATGACCCCACCCTCGATCGCGCAATCGATCGAATTGCCGAACAAAATGGAATGTCGGTCTCGGCCCTGCGGGCCCAGCTGCAGTCCGAGGGCATTGGCTTTGATCGATTCCGTCAAGACATTCGCGATGAGATTGTCCTGACCCGTCTGCGAGAGCGCGAGGTTGACAATCGCATGACCATCTCAGAGGCCGAGATAGATGCCTTCTTGGCGGCCCAGGGGGCGAGCCTGAGCAGGACCGAGGAATGGCGCGTCTCACAGATTCTGGTTGATTCATCCGCCAAGGCAAAGGCGCTTGCCCAGCGCCTTGAGGCCGGCGAGGAGTTTGCAGCAATTGCACGGGCCGAGTCGATTGCCGCAGATGCCGGCGAGGGTGGCAGCCTCGGATGGCGGCCATCAGATCGCCTGCCGGCCCTCTTTCTCAAGGCGGTCGAGAGACTGCAGCCAGGTCAGTGGGTCGGCCCAGTCCAGAGTCCCGGTGGCTTTCACCTCCTGAGGCTCGATGACCGGCGCAGCAGCATCAAGAGCCAGGTGGTCGATGTCTTTCGGGCCCGTCACATCCTGATCCGTGTGGATGCACAGACCTCTGAGCCTGCCGCTGTTCGTCGGCTCCAGGAGTTGCGCCGGCGGGTGGGCCTTGGTGAGCCCTTTGAGAGGCTGGCCAGGGATTTCTCCCAAGACCCTGGTTCGGCTGTAAAGGGGGGTGAGCTCGACTGGGCCTATCCGGGTGACCTCGTGCCGGAATTTGAGCGAGCCGCGCTCGGGCTGGCAAGGGGTCAGTTGAGTGAGCCGATTCGAACGGTCTTTGGCTACCACCTGATCGAGGTCCTTGAGCGAAAGCAAGAGCCACTCACAGAGGATCGTCTGCGACTCATCGCGCGACTCTCCCTGCGTGATCGCAAGCTCGCGGATGCGGTTGATGACTGGACCCGAGAGATTCGGGCCAACAGCTATGTCGAGATCAAGCGCGACGACGGCTGATCACAGGAACTCGGCCAAGAAGCGCTTTGGCCAGAACTTTCTCCATGATCGGCATGTCATTGGCCGCATCCTTGATGCACTCGGGCCCCGCCTCGGAGACCGAATCGTTGAGATCGGTCCCGGACGGGGCGCCCTAACAGAGGGCCTCATCTCCGGTGCCGGAAGTTGTACGGCCATTGAAATCGACCGAGATCTCATGCCCGGACTTCGAGCCCGGTTCGGTGAGCGAGTCTTGCTGATTGAACAAGATGTCCTGACCGTTGATTTTGCAAGCCTTGCGCGCAGCCTCGGTGGGCCCATCCGACTGGTTGGCAACCTGCCCTACAACATCTCAAGCCCGATTCTTTTTCTGCTCCTGCCACTGGCTGAGTGCATCGTGGACCAGACCTTCATGCTGCAAAAGGAGGTTGTCCTGCGCATGGTCGCGGGCCACGGATCAAAGCGCTTTGGCCGACTCTCGGTGATGCTGCAGGCCCGCTACGAGCTGAGCACGCTGCTGGAGGTGCCACCGACTGCCTTCTCGCCCGCGCCCGCGGTCGACTCTGCCGTGGTGGGCATGTGGCCCTTGCCGGCTGAGTCTGTGAGGGTGCGAGATTGGGCTGTCTTTGAGGCACTTGTTGCCGCAGCATTTTCAACTCGGCGAAAGATGATTCGCAATACCCTGGGCCACCTGCTGCCACATCTGGATCTCGAGGCAGCAGGCGTTGTGCCAACCGAGCGGCCAGAGGAGATTGCGGTCTCGGCCTACATCGATCTGGCCAATCAGCTAACAGGTCAAGATGGCTTGAGGTCGATTCCAATTCCGGCGATCCGAGGGGTCCAGGCTATCTGATGCGTCCAGGCTAACGGATGCGTCAAGGCTAGCGGATGGGCTCCAACGGTGCCCTGCGAATGAGGGCCTTTCCCTCTTCGAAGTTCGGGAGGATGCTGCCCACCTCGGCCCAGAAGCCTGGGCTGTGGTCCATGGTCCTTAAGTGCGCAAGCTCGTGGGCCACCACGTAGTCGATGACGCACAGGCTAAATTGAATCAGCCGCCAATTGAGCCGAATGTGGCCATCTACGGTGCAACTGCCCCAACGTGTCTTGGCATGTGACAACGAGAACCGAGAAAAGGCGCGGCCCGACTGCTCGGCCAGTGTCTCCAGGCGCTCCTGCAGGATGCCCTTGGCCTGCTGCTGCAACCAGCTGTGTGCCATGTCTCGAATCTGCTCGGCTGAGGCTGCCCCAGACAGCGGGAGCAGGAGTTCTGCGCGATCGGCAACCCAGGTGACACGCTCGACCCCTGCGAGCAGACGGATGCTGCAGGTCTGCCCCAGAAAAGGCAGGGTCGCCCCATCGTGCCACTGCTGGGCTGGCTCTAGCCGCCGTTGCTCCTGATCTCGCCACTCGAGATGGCGGGCCCGCACCCATCGGTGCTTGCTGCGAAGGATGGATTCAATCTCTGAGACGCTGACCCAGCGGGGCGCCCGAACTCGAATCGCGCCCGCATCAAAGACCATGCCCACGGTTCGGCGCTTCGAGCGGGTGAGGCTCCAGCCAAAGACCTCCCCGTTGATCTCAATGGAGAGCATCAGAGGTCTCGTCGATCCAAATCTGCACGGCCTTCATCAGGGATTCCGGGGTCTGTCCCACTGAGGAAATGGGCGGCCCCACCTCGACGGTCACGAGCCCGGGCCGCTTGATCCATGCATTGCGAGGCCAGAGTCGACCTGCATTGAGGGCGATCGGCAGAATGGGCAGCCCAAGTTCGCATGCCAGTCGGGCCGCCCCGGTCTTGTACTTGAGGCGCTCGCCAGGCTTGGTTCGCGTTCCCTCTGGAAAAAACGCCATCCAGAAACCCTGCTCGAGCCGGGTTCGGGCCTGAGACTGAATCTGCTCGAAGGCCAGCCGACCCTGCGATCGATCGACATGGACCATCGGCAGCAAAGCAATGCTCCAGCCAAAAAATGGGATTCGCAGGAGTTCTTTTTTAAAGACAAAGCAGAGGGGAACGGGCAGATTGCTCGGCAGAAAGAGGGTCTCCCATGCAGACTGGTGTTTGGAGCAGATGATCATGGGCTGCCCACGGGCTGCATCCAGATGGGCCTGTCCCCTGATGACCCAACGGATGCCGAGAATCCAGCGTGCCCCCAAGACCACCATGCCTGGCCATCGCATGGCAAGTCGATAGCGGGCATGGTCAGATAAAAAGGGCGCGAGCATCAGAAAGAGACTCCCCCAGACCAAGAGGCTAATAGCCTCAAAGCATGCAAACACGATTGACCGCAGGATGGTCATGGACCAGGCAGCGGCGGGCTCTGTTGCAGGAGGTGGTCTGCCGCATGGCAGAGGTCTCGAAAGACCTGAGTGCCCGCTGGCAGGGGTCGGGTGCCGCGGGTGTGTTCCTCGAGCGTGAGTTGGCCCTTGCCGGTGAGCACCAGCATGGGCCGTGCCCCCACGGCGGCAGCTGCCGCGAGGTCGCGGTGGGAGTCCCCGATCAGGGGCACAGCCTCAAGCCCATGGCCCACACGTGCGGCAATGTCTTGGAGCAGGCCAGGAGCGGGTTTTCGGCAGCTGCAGCCGGCATCGGGGCCATGAGGACAAAAGAAGACAGCCTCGATCTGCCCACCTGTCTCTGCCAGGCGCTCGCGCATCTTCTGGTGGATGCTGTGGAGTTGCGAGAGGTGGAAGAGGCCACGCGCGAGGCCCGATTGGTTGGTGACCACAAAGACACGCCAGCCCTCGTGATTGAGCCGACCAATGGCCTCAAGACTGCCGACAATCGGCTCCCATTCTTCTGGGCTCTTGATGTGGCCATCGGAGTCAAGGTTGATCACGCCATCCCGGTCGAGGATGACCATCGGCCGGTCTGGCTGGCTGAGGCGATCGGTCATGTGGCCAGTCGCGAGAGGTCGGCCACCTGATTCATGGCGCGGTGTAGGGCGGCAAGCAGGGCCAATCGATTCTCACGGACAGAGGGGTCCTCGGCATTGACCATGACCTCATCGAAGAATGTGTCAACGGGCTGCCTGAGCTCGGCAAGTCCTTCGAGTGCCTGGGCATAGCGGCCCTCTGCTGTGTGGGCCTGGGCCTGCGGGCCAACCCTTGAGAGGGACTGGGCCAGGGCGCGCTCTGCGGGCTCCACGAGTTGATCGATGTTGCATTCACGCAGGCTTGTGGGCGCCTTCTTGAGGATATTGCCGATGCGCTTGTTGGCCGACGCAAGTGCTGGCGAGGCGGGCCCCTTCATGAAGGCCTCCAGGGCTTTGAGCCTCGGGCGCCATTGATCGAGTCGCCCTGGGCACTCGGCGAGCACCGCCTCGATGGCATTCGCATCAAAGCCCTGGTCTCGAAGATAGCGTCGGCCCCGTTCGGTGATGAAGTCTTGGATGGCCTTGAGGGTCTCAGCGGCTGCCCAGTCCGGGCGAAAGCCAACCGCGGTCTGGCCCAAGAGGTGACTGAGCGAGGCTGGAATGGAAGCCTCCACCAGGATCCTCACCACACCCAGAGCGGCCCGACGCAGGCCAAAGGGATCCTTCTCGCCAGTGGGCACAAGGCCAATCCCCCAGATCCCCACGAGGGTCTCTAGTTTGTCGGCCAGGGCCACCGCCAGGCCCTCGGGATTGGATGGAAGGCTGTCTCCAGCAAAGCGCGGGTGATAGTGGCCCCTGATGGCATCGGCCACGGCAGCGTCTTCGCCATCGTGTTGGGCGTAGTAAGACCCAATGACGCCTTGTAGTTCGGGAAACTCGCCGACCATGTCGGTGAGCAGGTCTGCCTTGGCCAATCGAGCCGCCCGCTGAGCCAGGCCTGGGTCGGCCCCCACCAATGGGGCCAATTGAAACGAGAGGCCTACCAGCCGGTCCACGCGTTGGGCCTGGCTGCCAATCTTGTTGTGATGGACAACCTGCTCCATGCCAGAGAGGCGACTCTCAAGGGGGCGTTTTCGGTCTTGGTCGTAGAAAAATTTTGCATCAGAGAGCCTGGCGCGCAGCACGCGCTCGTTGCCGTGGGCGACCACCGAAGGGTCTCTCGATTCGAGGTTCGAGACCAGGAGGAATCGATTCACGAGTCGACCCGAGGCATCTGTGCAGGCAAAGTACTTTTGATTTTGTTGCATGGTCAGGATGAGGCATTCCTGCGGCACCGATAGAAAGCCGTCATCAAACTGCGCATTGAGCACAACGGGCCACTCCACAAGGCTGTTGACCTCATCCAAGAGGGCCTCGGGCATGATGATGTGGTCGTCTCCAGCCGCCCGCAGCAGGCCATCGACAAGGCGCCCTCGGCGGGTCTCAAAATGTGCAACCACCCGGCCCTGTCTCTCAAGGAGGCCCTCGTAGTCCTGGGCAGACGCAACCGAGAGGGGCTCGGGGCAATGAAACCGATGGCCCTCTGTGACCCGGCCTGCATCAAGACCCAGGGCCGTCAGGGGGAGGATGTCACTGCCATAGAGGGCGAGCAGCCGATGGACAGGTCGCACGAATCGGACCTCCTCGTGTGCCTGACCCGGCCGCGGGTAGCGCATGAGCTTTGGGATGGGCAGGGCGGCAATTGCCGCCTCGAGTGCCGCCTGGGCCGCCTGCAAGAGGTCTTGTCCTGCCACCACTGTGTCGACCCAGAGGACCTCTTGTCTGCCATCGTGGATGCGCTGGAGTTGGTCGAGCTCAATGGTCTGGCCGAGGGTCAAGCCCAGCCCCTCGAGTTTTTTAATGAGTGGGGGCAGGGGAGCGCCGGTGGCATCAAGCCCGATGCTGGTCGGAAGGAGTTTTTCGCGACGCGATGCTGTGGCGCCACAACTGGCCACGGCCGAGAGCAAGACACCCAGGCGGCGTGGGCTTGCGAATCCGCGTGTCTCGCAGGCTTGAGGAATGAGCCCCGCGCCAGAGAGGCTTGCAACCATGGCATCTTGGAATGCCTGCCCAAGGCTGCGCAGCGCCTTCGGGGGCAACTCTTCTGTGAAGAGTTCAACCAGGAGGGCGCGCGTGGGCGCCTGGCTGGTCATGGCCTAGGCCGCCTTCTCGTGGGGCGGGTGAGACATTGGAAATCCGAGTTGCTCACGCGATGCGACATAGGCCTGGGCCACCTGCCGCGAGAGATGTCGAATGCGGGCAATGTATTGGGCTCGCTCGGTCACTGAGATGGCCCCCCGGGCGTCGAGCAGGTTAAAGCTGTGGGCTGCCTTTAGGATTTGTTCATAGGCCGGCAACGCAAGGCCCTCTTGGAGCAGGCGGGCGGCATCCGCCTCGTGCTCTGCGAACCGGCTGAGCAGAACAGCCTGATTGCTTGCCTCAAAGTTGTAGCGAGACTGTTCGACCTCGTTTTGGTGATAGACATCGCCGTAACTGATGCGGCGCACCTGGCCCTGCTCCTGCCAGGTGGTCCAGGTGAGGTCGTAGACGTTTTCAACGCCCTGGAGGTACATGGCCAGTCGCTCAAGGCCATAGGTGATCTCACCGGTGATCGGACTGCAGTCGATTCCGCCAACCTGCTGGAAATAGGTGAACTGGGTGACCTCCATGCCATTGAGCCAGACTTCCCAGCCCAGGCCCCAGGCCCCCAGGGTTGGGTTCTCCCAGTCGTCTTCAACAAAGCGAACATCGTGGGTCTGGGTGTCGATGCCCAGGGCCTGGAGTGACCCGATGTAGAGCTCGAGGATATCGGCTGGCGATGGCTTGAGCACGACCTGGAACTGGTAGTAGTGCTGCAGGCGGTTGGGGTTCTCGCCATAGCGGCCATCCTTGGGCCGTCGGGAGGGTTGCACATATGCTGCCCGCCAGGGCTCGGGCCCGAGGGCCCTCAGGAAGGTGGCAGTGTGGGAAGTCCCCGCGCCGACCTCCAGGTCGATGGGCTGCAAGAGCGCACAGCCCTGCCGAGCCCAGTAGGCCTGCAGCGTGAGGATCACATCTTGAAAGGTCGTCATGACCGCAGTTTAGCGGGGCTTCGAATCCTCAATCCCAGGAGCAGCAGGGCTGCGGCCAGCAGCACGACCGGCAGGTTGCCGACCCTGCTAAAGGGGGTCTGGCCCGTCATGCCCTGCACCCTTGTCACCAGGATGCCGGGGGCCATGGGCTCGAGGATGTCGATGACCCGTCCGCGATGGTCGATTGCGGCGGTCATCCCAGTGTTGGTGGCCCGAAGACTGGGCCGGCCAGTCTCCAGGCTGCGCATTCGGGCAATGGCCAGGTGCTGGGGCAGGGCAATGGTGTTGCCAAACCAGGCGAGGTTGCTGATGTTGAGCAGGATCGTGGGCTGGCGATCCGATGGGATGCGAGGGTCGAGTGGGCCAATCAATTCCTCACCAAAGAGATCTTCAAAGCAGATGTTCAGGCCAATCCGCTGGTCGGCCACCGGCATGGGCGCCTGGACAGGCAGGCCCCTGCTGAAGTCGCCAAGGGGCATGCGCATGAGATCGACAAACCATCGAAAGCCCCACGGGATGAATTCTCCAAACGGCACGAGGTGGGCCTTGTCGTAGCGGGCTTCAAATCCGTCGAGCCGAAGGCCTGCACTCGGATAAAGGCCAATCGCGCTGTTGCGCCAGCCATCAGGGTCCTGCAGGGGCAATCCAGTGATGATCACGCTGCCACTGGCCATCGAGATCTGCCGCAGGCTCAGGCGTGTCTGGGTGGAGAGGGCCGCCCAGGGCTCAATGAAGGCCGTCTCGGGCAGCACCAGCAGGGCGCTGCCTGTTTGGCTCGCGTCCTGGGCCATCTGGAGTTGAACCGCCTCGAGCCCGGCCCTCTGCTGGGGATCGAACTTCATCTGCTGTGGCACGGCTGACTGCACCAGGGCCACCTGGATCTCTTGGCCCGTGGGGCTGGTGTGGGCAAGGGTGCTCAGGAAGACGCCAAGCAGGTGCAGGCCGGCCACGCCGATGAGCCCCAGGGCGCGCCACTGGGCAATCCAGGCGGCACACAGCGCGGTCACGAAGACCACGGCAAAGACCCCTCCTGCCGAGGCATATCCCGCCAGTGGGCTGTCGATCTGTTGGTAGCCCCAGTTGAGCCAGGGAAAGCCGGTGAAGATTTCTCCCCGAAGCCATTCGAGCAGGGTGATCAATCCGGCAATGGCCAGGGCGCCGAGTTGATACCGGCGAATCAACCAGCCCGCCAGCAGGCCATAGGCCGCAACATAGAGGGCAAGGAGCCCGGTTGCTGCCCCGGCAATAAGGGCATGCATCTCGCCGTATCGGTGCAGGCTGATGAAGATCCAGTGAAAGCCCCCCAGGCAGAGCAACACCAGGGCGGCCGAGGCGGCCTGGGGCCCCCAGCGCTGCGGACGCTGCCAGAGGTGGATCAGCAGCGCCAGGATCAGCAGTGATGCGAGGCTAGCGAGCCAGCTCAGCAGGGTCTGATCCATTGCCTGAATCAGCCGATTCCTCTGGGGCGCGATCGACCAACATCACCTGCACCGTCCGTGCATCTGCACGCTGGATCTGAAAGACAAAGCCGCCCAGGGTGATCGATTCGCCCTTGTGGGGCACCCTGCCAAGGTGGTCGCTCACAAAGCCACCAATGGTGTCGGACTGGTCGCTCTCGAGGAGGGCGTTAAAGAACGCATTGAATTGTTCAAGGGTGGTGAGGGCCTTTACCCGAAAGCGATCAACCTCATGCGGGATCGCCACGATGTTGTCTTCCTCCTCCTCAATGTCGTGCTCATCTTCGATGTCGCCCACGATCTGTTCGAGGACATCTTCAATTGTGATGAGCCCGGCCACACCGCCGTATTCATCGACCACGATGGCAATGTGATTTCGGTTGAGTCGAAAATCTCGCAGCATGATGTTGAGGCGCTTGGACTCAGGAACGAAGACGGCGGGCCGAAGCAGGCCGCGGATGTCTCGGCCCTCCTCTGCAAGCACCTTGAGGAGGTCCTTGGCAAGCAGCACACCAATGACATTGTCTTTCTTGCCATCGGTCACTGGAAAGCGAGAGTGGGCTGTCTGAATCACAAACTGGAGGATGTCGTCGAGGTCATCATTGATGTCGATGACATCGATCTGGGCCCGAGGCACCATGAGGTCTCGGACTGAGAGATCGGAGACCTGCATGACCCCCTCCATCATGGAGACGGCATCGGCATCGATCACATGGTGCGCCTCAGCCTCTCGGAGTTGCTCGAGGAGCTCTTCTTTTTCGTCGGTTCGCCCAAGGAGGCGATCGACCAGGCGCTTGAAGGTGTGACTCAGGCCCGAGGGCCTAGGGTCTGGTTCGTTCATGCAGTGGCATGGGAAGTTTCGATGGGGTCAAGTGTGCCATAGGGGTCTGGAATTCGGAATCGCTTGAGAATAAGACGCTCGCGCATCTCCATGGCGGTGGCGCCCTCGTCGTCTTGATGATCCATTCCACAGGCATGGAGCGCGCCGTGCACGATGAGGTGGGCGAGATGGTGGTCAAGGGGTTTGCCTTGTTGACGGGCCTCTGTGATGACCACTGGCAGACAGATCACGAGGTCGGCCGCCAGACGCGGCAGCGGCTCGAGGGCGAAGGTGAGAATGTTGGTGGCGTGATCCTCGCCGCGGTGGTCGCGATTGAGGCGCCGGCTCTGGGGCCTGCCGACTGTGGCCACTGTGATGTCGGCAGACCTGCAACGGGCATGGAGGCTTGCCAGCAAGAGGCGTCGGATGCGGGGCCTCGAGAGTGGCAGGCCAGACGGGTCGGTCAGGTGCAGGCTAAGTCGCGGCGTCATAGGCCTCCACGATCCTGGCCACCAACGGGTGTCGCACGACATCTCGGCTGTTGAAGTGGGTAAATGAAATGCCTCGGACGTCGACGAGCACCCGTTGGGCATCCATCAGGCCGCTGACCTGGCCCTTTGGCAGGTCCACCTGAGAGGGGTCGCCAGTGATCACGGCCTTGCTGCCAAAACCGATGCGGGTGAGAAACATCTTCATCTGCTCGCAACTCGTGTTCTGGGCCTCGTCGAGGATGACAAAGGCATGGTTGAGCGTGCGCCCGCGCATATAGGCAAGCGGGGCCACCTCGATGACCTGTCGGTCAAAGAATTTGGTGACGCGGTCAAGGCCCATGAGGTCGTAGAGTGCGTCATAGAGGGGCCGAAGGTAGGGATCAACCTTCTGGGAGAGGTCACCGGGCAGAAAGCCAAGCCGCTCACCGGCCTCCACGGCCGGGCGGGTGAGGATGATGCGCTGGACGAGGTCTCGCTCGAGTGCATCGACGGCGCAGGCCACCGCCAGGAAGGTCTTTCCCGTTCCAGCTGGCCCCACACCAAAGCTGATGTCGTGCTGCTGGATGGCCTCGAGATAGGCCCGCTGGTTGATCGTCCGGCCCCGTAGGTCGTGCTTGCGCGTGCGAAGGGTTGGGGCCTCTGCGGCGTCTGATGCAGTTGGCGCCTGCCCTGGTTCTGGCTGGCGGTGCTCAACGACGGCGAGCTGGATGTCTTTGAGGGCCAGACAACGGGTGGCCCGTTGCGCAAGTTGCTCGAGCAGGCTGGCTGCGGCATCCACAGACGGCGCGTTGGTGCCACTGACCTCAAAGACTGTTCCTCGGCGTCGAATGGTGATGTCAAGGCCGGTCTCAATGCACCTTAGATTCTGTTCAAGCGGGCCGCAGAGATTGGCGAGCTGGGTGTTGTCATCCTCGAGAAGGCTCAGGCGCCGCCTGCTCAGGGTCGTGCGGGGCATCAGAGCACTCGACCCCGAAGACTGTGGGCATGGGCCTGTGTGATTTCAACTCGCATCATCTGGCCAACGATGTCCCGATGGCCTTCAAAGTTAACGGTGACGTTGTTGCTGGCGCGACCCATCCACTCCGAGGGATTCTTCTTTGCAGGCCCCTCGACGAGGACCATCTGGACGGTCCCGACCATGGCGGCATGCAATGCCTTGGCCTTGGCGTCGACCGCTGCCTGTAGGCGTTGAAGCCGCTCTTGTTTGCGCTCCTGGGCAGTGGTGTCTGGGAGGTCGGCCGCGGGCGTGCCCGGCCTGGCGCTGTAGACGAAAGAGTAGGCGCTCTCAAACCCACAGGCCTCAATGAGGCAGAGGCTTGCCTGGAAGTCTTCTTCTGATTCGCCAGGAAAGCCCACGATGAAGTCCGTTGACAGGGCCAGCGAGGGGCGAATGGCCCTTAATTTTCGAACCGTGCTCTTGAACTCCAGGGCCGTGTAGCCCCGCTTCATGGCTGACAGGATGCGGTCACTGCCGGACTGGACCGGCAGGTGAACGTGGTCGGCGAGCTTTGGGAGCCGATCGAATGCATTAATCAGGCGGGGGGTGAATTCCTTGGGGTGGGAGGTGGTGAATCGAATCCGTTCAATGCCCGGGATCTGGCTGACCAATTCCAAGAGCATGGTGAAGTCAATCGATGCGGTTGGGTCTTGAAAGGCATTGACGTTCTGACCCAGGAGGGTCACCTCCTTGACGCCCTGGGCTGCCAGTTCTGCGACGTCTGCCAGGACATCCTCCGAGGGCCTTGAGACCTCAGTCCCGCGGGTGTAGGGCACAACACAGAAGCTGCAATATTTACTGCACCCTTCCATGATGGAGACAAAGGCGGTGGGGCCATCGACCCTGGCGGGGGGCAGGTTGTCGAATTTCTCGATCTCAGGAAACGAGATGTCGACCTGTGGTCTGCCGGTGGCGCGCCGGGCACGGATGAGTGCCGGGAGGCGATGGAGTGTCTGGGGACCAAAGACCAGGTCGACATAGGGTGCCCTGCGAACAATGGCCTCACCCTCTTGGCTGGCCACACACACCCCCGCCGATGATGAGGTGGGGCGGAAATGCTGAGGTCTCTGGCTCGACCGAGATCGGAGAAGACCTTCTCCTAGGCCTTCTACGGACAGGCAGGTGTTAAACAAGATGACATCTGCATCTTCTGGGTGGTCGGTGGGCTCTATGGCGCTCGGAGGCCGCCAAGACATCACCATTTTGGCAGGTCGTATTCGGTTATTTGGCACCCAAAGGTGCGGATGTAAGGATTTGGTTGTCAATGCAATGGTGGGCGCAAGAGGCGAGCATAGAAGAACGGCATGTTAAGAGGAACTGAGATGAGGGTCCCTGGCCCCATTCTGCCTGATCAACCGGTGACCCGGCGGGAATATTCGCCTGGGCCAGCCTGGATTTTGCCAACTCGGATACACGACGGTGGTGCTCAGCGGTCTTTAACCTTATTTGTTGGTGTGGTGATGGGCGACCTTTACAGCCCTGGTCTGGACCATGGTGCTCTCGGTGAGTTACCTGCTGGTGATCGTGACGGCCCCCTTCGTTGGTGCACATGCAGATGCCAGGGGGCGCCAAGAGCGCGGCTGGTTGCTTGCAGCCACCCTGGTCTGCGGGCTGCCACCCTGGGCCTCACGCACCAGTGCGGTCAGGGACCTCTGGTGTAGCCGTGTTGCACAGTGTGCTCAACGTGGCCTATGCCACTCACCGGGACCTGACGGCAAGCTGCATGAAGGGCTGGCGCGCGGTACAGCTCCCTGGGGCGGCTCTCAGGCTGGGGCTGGGCCTGGGGCTACCTGGGGTCTGCTCACTGGGGCTCTCGTTGGTCTGGGTGGAGTCGGTGGCCGAAGGCCTCATTGCCGACCCCACAGCACAGGACCTCATGGCCGGGGCAATGGTCATCACCACGGCGGTCTTCTGGCTGGTGGGCCTCTGGGCGCTCGCCGGCCTGCGCGACCGAGATGCGCCAACCGCCGTGGAATGGCGTGGGGCATGGCGTCGGCTGCTGCGGGGGAATCCTTGGCGCGATTCAGACGCGGGGTCTGAGGCCCTGCGCAGGTTCCTCGTGTCGGTGGTGTTCTTTCAGGCGGGGGTCGCTGCGGTCATCACCCTGGCTGCCATCTATGCCCAGCAGGCGATGGGATTTGGCATGGCGCAGACCATTGCACTGTTGTTGGTGGTCAATGTCACAGCGAGTCTTGGGGCCGCCATTTTCGGCTGGCTGCAGGACCGCCTGGGGCATCGTCGGAGTCTCACGGGGGCGCTGCTGCTCTGGATTGTGATGGTCCTGGTGGCCGCATTTGGGGAGACCGTTGCGAGCTTTTGGGTGGCTGCCAATCTGGCTGGTCTGGCCATGGGGGCATCTCAGAGTGGTGCCAGGGCGGTGGTCGGCCTGCTCACGCCACTGGAGCACCAGGCCGAGGCCTTCGGGGATTGGGGTGTGGCGGTGAATCTGGCTGCTGTGCTGGGGCCCCTGGTCTACGGCATCACCACGTGGGTCACGCAGAATGACCATCGTCTTGCCATCTTGGTGACCGGTCTCTTCTTTGTGGTGGGGCTGGTGCTGCTTCGACGCGTGCCGTTTCCCCAAGAGGGCCATTGAGCAGGTGGGTGCTCAGTCCCCGAGCAGGAACGATTTAATGGTGGGCCAGTGGTCTGGAAAGTCAGACAGGCCGTGGTCACTGCCCTGGACCACATGGTGCTGCGCGCCCGGATAGTGGGCCACCATCTCTTGCCAGTCGAGTAACTCGTCGCCCATTGCAGCCACCAGCAGGTATCGCTGCGGGTCACTCAGCCCCACGGCCATCTCGGCAAGGTCATCTAGGTCGGTGGCCTTGAACTCGAGCCAGTCATCGCTGTGCCAGGCCTTGAGTTGCCCGACCTGGCCGGCGAGGTCTCGACTCGGATAGCAGGCTGGGTTGATCAGGCAGGCCTTAAAGCGCTCTCGCATGGGATGCTGTTCCATGAACCAACTTGCATAAAAGCCGCCGAGCGAACTGCCAATGAGCCTGGGCTCAAGACCCTGAGCCATCAGGCCATCGATCTGCGCCCGCGCCTGCTCAAGGGCGATTCGCGGGCTGATGTCGAGTGATGGGCAGGCGTAGTGGACGCCAGCATCGTGCAGCCATTGCCGCAGCAGCAACGCTTTGCTCGAGTCTGGCGAACTCCGAAAGCCGTGGAGGTAGACGATGCAGGGGGCCTGATGGCTGGTGGCGTGCTTCATGGCAGGATGTGGGCTGTCTCAGAAAGGGGAGCTTAGCAAAGCATGTCAGTGCAGATTCGTGGAATCGCCCTGGTCACCGGAGCAGGCAGTGGCATTGGACGGGCCAGCGCCCGGGCGCTGCTGGCCGATGGTTGGCAGGTGGTGCTTGCTGGCCGACGATTGCCCCCGCTCGAGGAGACGGCGGCTGGGCATCCGGCGGCCACGGTCTTGGGGGCTGATGTCTCGCAGCCCGCCGAGGTCGATGCATTGTTCGAGGCGATCCTTGAGCGTCATGGCCGACTGGACCTGCTCTTTAACAATGCGGGCCTGTTTCCCCCGGGCGCACTCATCGATGAGATGACCATCGAGGCCTGGATGCAGTCGGTTGCGGTCAACCTCAATGGCGCATTCTTCTGTGCACGGGCGGCCTTTGGACTCATGCGGCGGCAGTCCCCAGGGGGCGGGAGGATCATCAACAACGGGTCCATCTCAGCCCATGTGCCTCGGCCTCACTCGGTGGCCTACACCACCACCAAGCATGCCATCACGGGCCTCACCAGGCAGCTCTCGCTCGATGGTCGGCCCTTCTCGATTGCCTGCTCGCAGATTGACATTGGCAACGCCGCATCTGAGATGACAACCGGGTTTGGCGCGGGCGCCCTTCAGGCCGATGGCTCTCGCAGGGCCGAGCCCCTCATGGACATGACCCATGTTGCTGAGGCGGTTCGGCACATTGCAAGCCTGCCGCTTGGTGCGAACATTCAATTCATGACCATCATGGCCACCAACATGCCGTTCGTTGGTCGCGGCTAAATTTAAGACTCGGTCTTTAAGACTCATTCAGACTCAAGCAGGCCTGTTGGTCTGTGCGAGGGCAGGGCTTTCCCTGATGCGCCGCGCCAGAAGGTTCGAGATGATCAGGAGTTGAAAAACCCCGCCGATCAAGGATCAAGGAGATTCTGCATGACACAACTATTTAAATCCGTCGCCAAGCCACTTGCCATGGCGGGGCTTGCAGTTGCCATGGGCCTGACCAGCGTTGTGGCCCAGGCCCAGTCGACGGAGATCAAGATCTCCCACCAGTGGAAGGCAAACGTTGATGGCCGAGACCGGGCCGCCCGCCTCTTTGTGAGGGAGGTCGAGAAGGCAGACCCCTCGATCAAGTTTCGCATCTACCCCGCCCAGTCGCTCGGCATCAAGCCGGTTGCTCAGCTCGATGCCCTGCAAAACGGCACCCTAGAGATGTCGATCTTTCCAATGTCTTATGCAGTGGGCAAGGCCAAGGAATTCTCCGCCACGATTCTGCCGGGCACGGTTCCCAACCTCGACTTTGCAATGGGCCTCAAGAAGACCGGCTATTACAAGCAACTTCAAGACCTCTCTCAGAAGCACGGGTTTCGGATCATCACCTGGTGGTGGACACCCGGTGGCTTTGCCACCAAGGACCAGCCGGTGGCAGGTCCCGATTCGGTGAAGGGCCAAAAGCTTCGTGCGGCCGACCCCACCTTTGAGTCGATGCTAAAGGCAGCAGGGGCCTCCGTCACCGCCATGGCCTCCACAGAGATTTACTCCGGCCTGCAGTCGGGTGTGCTCTCGGGCACGCTCACCTCTGCAGAGACCTTCGTCTCGATGAGGCTCTATGAGCAGACCAAGCACGCCACTGTGGGCGGAGACAGTGCCCTCTGGATGCTGCTGCAGCCGATGGTGATGTCGAACCAGGCCTGGAATAAGCTCACGCCAAAGCAGAAAAAAATCTTTGAGGAGGCGGCCGACAAGGCCGACGCATTCTTCCTGACCGTTCAGCGAGAAGCCACCACCAAGATGGCAGATCTCTATCGCAACTCCGGCGGAACCTCGCGCGAGATGTCCAAGCAGGAGTTCGATGCCTGGGTGGCACTTGCCCGCAAGACGGCCTATCCCGACTACGCAGCGCTCTCCCCAACCGCAAAGGGCCTGATGGACGAACTTCTCAAGGCGGCAGCCAAGAAGTAAGCGTTGCCGCAGCCGGGTGCCGATTGATTTTTTAAGGCACCCGGTTTTTTTTTGCTGCCTCACATGCCTCACAGGTGGGTACCGATGAAACAGTATGTTGAGTGGATGAGCCGTGTCTGTGATCTCATGGCCGTCGTGGCAGCAGTCCTGCTCATCGGTGCCACGGTTGTCATCTGTTGGATGGTGTTCTACCGAACCCTTGGTTATTCCACCTCCTGGGAATTGGAGTTGGCTGTCTTCCTGATGGTCTGCAGCCTGTTTCTGGCAAGTCCCTACACCCTAAAGACCAAGGGCCATGTGGGGGTGGACCTGCTCTCAGCCCTGCTTCCCGCCTCGCAGGCGCGGGTGCTCACTGGCTTTACCCTGGTGGTGGGACTGCTTGCCACCTTGTTTCTGGGTGCCCTGGGATTGGAATTTGCCATCGACTCATTCCAAAAAGGTGATCGGACCGAGAGTGTCTGGGCCCCATACAAATGGCCCCTCTACGCCACCATGCCGCTGGGTTTTTTCATGACTGCTGCCCAATATGTGGCGGAGATGGCCAAGTACCTGCATCCCGAGTTAGAGGAGCAGCCAACATGAACGAGTTACAGATTGGCGCGATGATCCTCCTCGTCACCCTCGTGGTGCTCTTCTCCGGGCTGCCGATTGCCTGGGGCCTGAGCCTGGTGGCGGCCGGATTCTTGTTTGTGTTCGAGGGTGCTGCGCCGCTTGCGAACATCCCGCTGGTGATGATGGATGAATTGGCATCCTTTGCCCTGCTGACAATCCCGCTCTTTATCCTGTTGGGATCGGCCATTGGCAGCACCGACGCGGGCAAAGACATCTATGAGTCCCTCCACCGATGGCTCGATCGGGTACCTGGCGGGCTGGTGATTGCCAATATTTTGGCCTGTGGCCTCTTTAGCGCGATCAGTGGTTCAAGTCCGGCCACGGCTGCGGCCATTGGCAAGGCGGGCGTGCCGGAGATGATCAATCGAGGCATCCCGGTTCGGCTTGCAACCGGCTCTGTCTGCGCTGGGGGCACCCTTGGCATTCTGATTCCGCCCTCCATCACCATGATCCTCTACGGCATTGCCACTGAGACGTCCATTGGTCGACTCTTTCTGGCCGGCGTGATCCCGGGGATCATGCTGGTTGTGATGTTCTCAGTCTATGCATGGGTCGCAAGCATGCTGACCGGGCCCACCGGAACAGCAGCCGCGCGCGAATTGGCTGCTCGGCGCTACAGCCTCAAGGAGAAGATGGAGGGCCTTGGCAGGGTCTCGCCCTTCATCATGATTGTGATCATGATTGGCTACGCCATGTACGGCGGAATCGCCACACCCTCGGAGGTGGCGGCCATTTCGGCGGCATTGGCCATGGCGCTTGTGGTGATGATTTACAAGGCCCGGACCCGCGAGTCGCAGTGGCGAATCTTCAGAGAGACTGTCCGGGAATCCACGATGATTCTCCTCATCATTGCGGCTGCGGCTGCCTTCTCCTACATGATGTCGCTGCTGTATGTCACCCAGAGCGCTGCCCAGTGGCTGGTTGACCTCAACCTGAACCGATGGGTGCTGATGCTGGCCATTAACTTTTTCTTGCTCATCGCGGGCATGTTCCTGCCCCCTGTGGCCATCATCCTCATGGTGATGCCAATCCTGACCCCGGTGCTAGAGGCCAATAACTTCGATCTGATCTGGTTTGCCGTCATGCTGACCATCAACATGGAGATCGGCCTCATCACGCCGCCAGTTGGCCTGAATCTCTATGTGCTCAAGGGCGTGGTGCCAAAGGTCCCCATCACAGACATCTTGATTGGCTCCATGCCGTTTGTTGTGCTCATGATGCTGTCGATGGTCATCCTGGCCTTTGCCCCGGGGCTTGCATTGTGGCTTCCCAATCAGATGATGGGGGCGGGCTGACCGGCGAAGGCCTGCACTGCAGGACAGCCTTGCCTGTCATCCGGTCGCAGATGAAGATGCCCCGGTCGAATTCAACCCGCAGGGGCGAGGTGGTCTGCTCCTCCCAGTCGAGGTGACCGTCTTCTGTGTGGGCCACCTGGCGGCCCGCGGCATCGGTGATTCGACGAATGCGGTTCTCGAGCAGTGGGGCGCCCGGCAGGCGAATTGACTCCTCTGACCGGACCCGCGTCACTGTGTCGATTCTGTAGGCCCGCCTCGAGAGCGTGGCGATTTGTCTGGATGTGGCCTGGGCATGAAGGTTGATGGGCAGGCGGCGACCATCGACCTCAAAGTCGGCTGAGGCATTTGGCGGCACATTCGGAAAGAAGGCCAGGCCACTCTCGTTGCTCTGTCGATGCGTTCGACCCCTCTGTCGCACGGGAATGTTCGGGGCGCCAACATTCTGTATGACGAGATTCTGATCGCCCACCCTGCCCAGGGCCACGCCGTTGCTAGTCAGCCAGAGTCGGCTTGCTGCCTGGAATCCGAAGTGACTCGGCTGCGAGCCGTGTTGCCGGCCATGGAGTTGCACATCGTATGCGTCGCGCTCGCTTCGCAGGGTGAGATCTTGCCCCGGCTGGGCGCCGGATCGTTTGGTGAGACCAATTGATTCGCCAAGCTGGCCTGCCGAGCGTTGTCGAAAGCTCACCTGATGGCCAATCCCGCCTTGGCTGCGTCGCTCTGAGACGGTCTGAATGGATCGGCGTGCGTCAAGTGGGATCACAATGGATGCAAGCAGGGACCGACCGCCGAGCCGATCGGGCGCGTCTCGCAGTTGAAGCTGAAACTGAGACAGGAGCGGCATCTTTCGAGACCACGACAGGCTTCTGAGCGCCTCCCGAGACTTGCTCAGGTGGAGTTGAACAACGCCCCACTCGCCCATCTGGTGTGTGATCACCGCGCCGTGACCACGATGTTCCCGCTGGGCTCGCCAGTCGGCAGCCACCGTCGAGCGCCGGCTTGGATGCCACTGGAGCTGGGCGGATGCCTCAGCGGTGCACCCTCGATTGCAGTCTGCGCCAAGGGCGGCCGAGCCGATGATCCCCGGCCATCTCCTCGTGGCCAGGCCGGTGTGGAGTGTGCTGGTGTCATCTCGGTGTGAACCCCCAAATCGGATGGTCTCGTGGAGGTTGAGGCCGCGGCGCAGGCCGAATTCCATTGCCGATGCTTCGGCATGGATCTCCCAGATCTGCTGCCCAGGGCCAAGCAGCCAGGGGCTGGCAACCCATGGCACCAGGAGTGCTTGGCGTTGCCCATCGAGTCCGTTGACCTCGATGGTCATGAGACCGGGATGCTGGCTTGCGCCGAATCCCTCGATGAGAAAGCGGCCTGGGCGCAGCATGTTTGTGGCGTAGAGCTGGTGACCCTGGGCGTCCAGCATCCGGATCCGAGCGGGGCTTGTCAGGGAGAGCTCGGCATGCGCAGCGACTTGATTGCGAAGGGCGGGCGCCCGATTGGTCAGGCGGATGCCCTCTCGCCGACGAGGCGTCTCCAGCAGCCCCCCAATTGCTGTGAAATGGCCCACCTCAAGCTGGCCGCCCGCCGCTGTGAGTTGCTCGAATGACCACTCTGCTGCGGATGCGCCTGATCGCCATTGAAACTGGCTGAGTGCTCGGCTGGCGGTCAGTCCCCAGGCTCTATGGCCGGAGGAGGCGATCAGATCGATTGCAAGGCTCGGAATGGTTGTCTCGAGCAACGGTGACGGCGGCACTCCTCCGAGCTGCAATCCCTGTTGCTTTAAGACGCCTGCGGGCAGCACGAGTTGGGCCAGCGCAAGGGTGCCCTCAATGCGGCATGACACTCCCCCGCTGATGAGCCGATCAAATGGTTGACCATCATGTGTGGCGGCCTCCAGGTGCTGGGGGGCGACCATGGTCGAGAGCAGGCCCGACTGCACCCAACAGCTCCCGTCTTGCTGGGGCAAGACCCAGGCGCCGCGACTCAGTTGGACCCCATTGACCTCGATGGCAAGCAATTGCGCTGATGGCGCGTGGTTGGCTGCATCGGCAGGCGCAGCATGAAGCGCAAGGGGGCAGAGCAGCATGAGGGGGCTCAGCAGCGCCAGAGCAGTCAGGCCGGCGACATGTCGCCAAGCCCCCCATGGCCATCCTCTCACTGGCCTGTGGCAGTCTGTGCCCGTCGACAGAGTTCGGCTCGCTCACCGGGCAGCAGGGTCTGCGGCCCCTGGAGATCTGGAGACAGGATGAGGCGAACCGCAGTCGACTCCGGATTCTCAAAGGCATGGCAGCCCGCCACAAGGGGAATCACTGGTGTGAGTGGTCGGGGCTCCTGGGCCTGTCGATAGATGGGCAGGCTGAAACGGAAACGAAAGGCAAGGCCCTGTCCAGTCGGCTCGGCATCCGGGATCTGCTCGACCAATAACCGGTAATAGATGCCCCGATCCTTCACCTGTGCTCGAATCATCTGGCGACCGCCAGCCTCTAGGCGAAAGAATCGTGGCGAGATGTGGCCTTCGATCGGGGTGGGATCGCCGCCGTCTGCTGCCCATCTCACCAGTCGAACCGACCAGCGCGAGGGACCCTGGAGGCTCGACTGCACCTCTGTGACCACGATGCCCGTCTCATCTGGGTGCAGCTGGGGCGGTGTGACCGACAGCGCTGCACGGGCAAGAGGGGCGATGGTCAACAGCATGAGGCCAACGGCCCAAGACCGCCAGAACCAGGCGGTCTGTCTCTGGCGGCCGGCCCCCATCAGTAGCTCACCGTGGCAACAATGGTGTCAGCGTAGTTGCCCATGTTTGGAACCGCCTGGCCAGCTGGGATGCGACCGTAGACAGTGTGGACCTGGGTGGTGCCGGATCCCATGGCCGATATTGGGCTTGCAAGGCTCCATTCTGCTGTTCGGCTCGAATCCTTAAAAAGCGCGTAGTTGATAAATGAACCGCCCCCTTCTAAACGCCTCCCGCCTGAAAAGTTACTCCCGTTGCTAAGACTGACTGCGTAAGGAGCACCGTTTGAGCAATTGACTGACAAGGTCGAATCTGCGTCGTTCTGTGATGTTGTGCCTGTGGTGATCCCGTTGAATGTCATGTCTGCCGCGCTGATGGAACACGTTGCAACAACTGACATGCCAACCTGGAAACTGCTGCTGGCGGTTTCTGCTCGAGCGGTCTGGATCGATGCTGCGACGAGGGTCAGCGCGAGCACGGATGTCATGCGAGATTGAATGGTCATGGTCTCTCCTGTTGTGCCCAAACCGGGGTGGTTTGGATCAGGAGAGGACTCTGCCGTCAGCCGATCAGTGGTGCGAGGGTCTCGCTCGGTCGATGTCAAAAACCCTGACGGGCACCGGGCCCACGCTAGTCAGCCGGTCGATCAATCCCGTATTTTTTTATAAAGTAGTAGAGATGTTCACGGGTAATGTTCAATCGACGGGCCGACTCTGAGACGTTAAAGCTCGTCTCCACCAGCACAGATCGAATGATTTTGACCATCACCTCTTCTCGGGCCAGTTTGAGCCCCTCCTCCGAGGTTGCGTCTGCCACCACCGTCACGGGATGTTTCTTACCGTGATCTCGGAGTTGCTTTCCCACGTTTCGATAGAGTGCCGCACGTTCGAGCGAGGCGGCCACCGCGGCGCGTCGGAATGGTTTGGTGAGGATGTCAAAGGCCCCTCCCTCCACGCAGCGCATCAGGGCATCCTGGTGCCCCTGGCCAGAGACCACAATCACCTTGATCGTGTGGTTCCAGAGCATGGCCTCCTTGAGAAAGCGAATGCCCTCAGAGATGTCCTGTGGTGCAGGTGGAAGGCCAAGGTCGAGCATGACCAACTCAATGTCCGGATCACCTCGCAACATGGCCAGGGCATCGTCGGCATTGGTGGCCTCATCAACCTCATAGCCCATCGATTCGAGGAGTTCTCGCTCGAGGGGTCGCAGGTTTGGGTCGTCCTCAACAATGAGAATGCGCATCACGCCATGGCCTCCGAATGATGGTTTTTTCGAACGAATTATGGCTGGTTTTTCTGTCGGTCTTTGCGGTCGCGACCGCCGGCATGGCCGCTGTGGCAATGAGCCTTCGGGCTGAACATGCCATGGCCTCGGCCAGAAGGATGTGGACGGTTGGGGCAACGATGGCCCTGGCCATGGGAATCTGGTCGGTGCACTTCATCGGCGTGCTCGCCCTGGAACTTCCAAATGTGGCCTCGTTTGAAGTCGATCTGGCCGTCTTCTCGTTTCTGGCCGCCATGGCATCGAGTGGCTGCATCTTGCTGGTCGGGCCCCATGGCCATCGGTCTCGCTGGTCCAGGCTGGCCGCACCCTTGCTGGCCTCGCTGGGGATGCTGCTCACGCATCACTGGGCAATGTTGGCACTCACCGTCACACCGCGTCCAAGCCCCTCAATCGGTGACATGTTGCTTTTCGTCGCAGTGGCCTTCGGATTTGGCCTGCTGATGCTTCGGATCCTCGTCTGGTCAGTCGGCAGGTCCGCCCAACATCGTCTGGATGCGGAGGCGCTTGGGGCTCGCAATCTTGGGCTTGAGGCGGAGAATCGCTCTCTGACCGCCGATCTGGCGCGAGAGCAGTCTATTTTTGAGGCCGCTGTTGATGCAACAAATGATGTTATTTTTTCCTGGAGCCCGACCTCCGACAACGTCTCTTTCTCGCATCACAGTCAATCCCTCTTGGGCATCACTCAGGAGGCGGCTCCGGACACCATGGCTGAGTTTGCAGCACGCGTGCACCCAGCCGACTGGGCCGCTCTGGCCAGGTCGATGGCCCTGACAGCCCAGGGTCATCAGGAGGCCATCGCCGAGTCCATCAGGCTCAGGGACCGTCATTTCGCATGGCGCTGGGTGCTCATTCGGGGGCGGATGATGTCGGTCAGGCTTGGCGAGGAGGGCTCTCTCTTGATCGGGGCCATCTCCGATATTGAGGCGCAGAAGGCCTCTGAAGAGGGTGCCAAGGATCTCGCCCGGCGCAGGCAGGAGGTGGCCGATTTTCGAGGCCGAATCATTCGGATCCTGAGCCATGAGCTCAGAACCCCATTGAGTGTGCTCACCACCGGCGCCGAGCTCCTGCAGGCGTCTACCCGGCCGATCGAGTCGGCGATGGCCAGTCGAGTGGACACCTATTTTCAAAACCTCCACGGCTCGGTTGATCGTATCCAGCAGATCATCACCGAGGCGCTCCAATACAACCAACTGGAATCTGGCGAGTTCAAGAGCAACCCCTGCAGCTTCTCGGCCAGGGAGTGGATCGACAGGCTGACCACCTGGGTCTGCGCGGCCGAGGGTCGCAGCCCCGATGAGGTTGTCGTGTCGGGTGGCGCCTCCACCTTCGTCTGGGCTGATCCAATCTGGGCGGACCTGGTCCTGCGAAATCTTCTGAGCAATGCGTTGAAGTACGGCGCAGGGCAGCCAGTGGTTGTCGAGATCACCCATGATGAGGCCCGAGGTCAGGTCGTCATTGAGGTCTGTGACAGCGGCATTGGCATTCCCGTGGAGACTCAACCGCAACTCTTTCGCCCCTACTCTCGTGGCCAGAATGTCGGCGCCATCAAGGGAACGGGCCTGGGGTTATCCCTGGCCCACCTCGCGGCAATCGCCTGCGGCGGTGAGCTCAGGCTGGTGTCATCTTCCAAAGATGGAACCCGCTTTCGTTGTCGTCTTCCGGCTGAGAGATAATAAGTCGATGAGACGCTTTCAAGAATCTGACGCCATCTTCGATGGCTTTATGCGTGTTCGTCGGGACATCCATGCGCATCCAGAGCTGAAATACCAAGAGCACCGCACGGCCGGCCTGGTGGCAGAGACCCTTCGAACCATCGGGGTCGATGAGGTTCATGAGGGCATCGGGGGCACCGGGGTGGTGGGCGTGGTCATTGGCCAGCATGCCGAGGTCCGATCGGGAGCCTGCAGCGCGGTTGGTCTTCGAGCTGATATGGATGCCCTCCCCATGTCCGAGGGCAATCAGTTCGAGCATGCCAGCAGGCACGCTGGGAAGATGCATTCATGTGGTCATGATGGCCACACCGCCATGCTGCTAGCGGGTGCCCAGCTCATCTGTCAGGCCAGGGCGGAATTCTCCGGGCGTGTCCACCTCATCTTCCAGCCGGCTGAGGAGGGCGGTGGCGGGGCGAAGGCCATGATCGACGACGGCCTCTTTGAGCGATTCGACTGCGATGAGGTCTTTGCCATTCACAATTGGCCTGGCCTCGAAGAGGGCTCCTTCGGACTCAATCCAGGCCCCATGATGGCCTCCTCAAACCAGATTGAAATCGTGGTGACCGGAAAGGGTGCCCATGCCGCCATGCCGCACCTCGGGGTCGATCCAGTCTTGGTGGCGGCCCATCTCATTCAGGCCTTTCAGTCAGTGATCACGCGGACCTCCAAGCCGGTGGAGCCGGTTGTGATCTCCATCACACAGGTTCAGGCGGGAGAGGCTGTCAATGTGATTCCGGAGCGGTGCCTGCTTCGAGGCACGGTTCGCACCTTTAGCCTGGCCGCGCTTGATCAGGTGGAACTGAGCCTAAGGCGGATCTGTGATCAGCTGCCCGGTGCCTTCGGTGCGAGGGCTGAGCTCACCTTCGAACGGCAATACCCACCCACCATCAATCACCCAGCACAGACCGACCACGCTGCTGCTGTGGCCAGGGAGCTTGTGGGGCCTCAGAAGGTGCTGCTGCCGATTGAACCCACCATGGGGGCCGAGGATTTCGCCTATATGCTGCTCGAGCGGCCCGGCTCTTATATCTTCCTGGGCAATGGCGACCTCAGCGGGTCACACCGGATCAGCGGGCATGGTCTCGGACCCTGCGCCCTTCACAACCCGAGCTACGACTTTAATGATCGGCTCATTCCAATCGGTGCACGCTTCTGGCGATCGCTTGTCATCTCGCGCCTGTCGATCTCCCCGCCCCTACTGGCCCTCTAAGAAACGCTGACAGACCTCTGCTGTGTCGGGTGAGAGCCCCGGTGTGGCCGAGAGCCTCTCGATGGCAGAGAGCATGAGGCCGCGACGTGTGGGCTCAAAGACACGCCATCGGTCCAGAGATCGGGCCAGCCTTGAGGTGAGCTGTGCATTGAGCCGGTCGAGCTTGGCGAGTTCCTCTGTCCAGAGGAGATAGCCCTGGCCGTCTTGTCGGTGCAGGCCGGCGAGGTTGTTCATGAAATAGGCGCCCAGGAGCGATCTCACCCGATTCGGATTGCCTCGGTCAAAACGATCGCTGCGCAGGAGGCTGCGGACCCTCTCGAGGACTTCATTGGCATCAGGATCTCTGAACCGAGCTGTCGAGACTTGGACCGTGAACCATTTGTCGAGCACCAACGGATTGGACTGGTAGCGTGATGCAAATGCCTCGAGTGCCTCGTCGGCCTGAGAGTCTCCCAGCGCAATGAGCGAGGAGAGGGCGGCCATTCGCTGCGTCATGTTCGAGGACCTCGCAAAGCGTTCGAGCAATATCTGAGAGCGACTGGTGTCGGACTGGGCGAAGGTGACCATGGTCTGGGCAAGCCCGCGAAGGCTGCGCTGGCCCGATGCGAGGGGACTGGTCTGGGCAGCATCGGTCGCGGCGTCCTGGTCGAGGAGCGCATCGAGCTCATGCCACAGGGGCAGGAGTCCGTTGGAGAGGGCCCCATAGAGGGCGATGACACGGCGACGGATGGCCGAGGGATCCACCGGCACCGCCTGACTGGCCCAGGCCTCTGCCACCACGGCATCACTCGGAATGGAGAGGGCCAGGGCCTTAAAGGCATCGGAGAGGCTGGGCTCGGCCAGCACATCCCCAAGCGCTCGAGAGACTGACTCAGCCGACAGAACGGGATCGGGCATGAGGCTTGCCAGCATCAGCTGTTGGCAGGCATCCCATCGATTGAATGGATCTGACTCGTATCGAGCTGAGGCCATTACCGACTCAGCATCGAATGGTCGCTCAAGAATGACCGGGGCCGAGAAGTCACGGAGCAGCGAGACCAGGGGCTTTCTGGCCCCGATCTCGGTTGGCAGCGTAAAGGAGAACGACTGTTCTGTCTGGTCGAGCATCAGCATGCTGGGCAGGCCGGGCAGAGGCTCACCCGGGTCCTGCGATGAGAGCAGGCCAAACCCGATTGGCATGAGCAAGGCGGCGTGTTGGGAAGACCTTGCATCGATTCGCTGGGTGAGTGTGATGGTGTATTGACCGCTGGTTGTGTCCCAGTCTTCTCTCACACCAATGCGCGGCGTCCCGAGGGTGTCATACCAGCGCATGAACTGATCAAACCAGGGGGCCCGCAGATTTGCATCGAGAATCGAGGAGACAAAATCCTCGCAGGTCGCTGCCCGCCCGTCATGTCGTTCGACATAGCAGCGCATGCCCTTTTCGAAGCCCTCCCGACCGATGAGGGTCTGCAACATGCGAATGACCTCTGCGCCCTTCTCGTAGACGGTGGCGGTGTAGAAGTTTCGAATTTCCTGATATTGGGCTGGCCGGATGGGATGCGCCATTGGGCCGGCATCCTCGGGGAACTGGTGGGCCCGAAGGGTGCGGACATCCTCGATTCGCTTGACTGCGCGGCTGCTCAGGGCCTGCTCAGGTGTGAGGCCCTGGGCGAGCATGTCTGCCGAGAACTCCTGGTCGCGAAAGACGGTGAGCCCCTCCTTGAGGGTGAGTTGAAACCAGTCTCGGCAGGTGATTCGATTGCCTGTCCAGTTGTGGAAGTACTCATGCCCAATGACGGCCTCGATGAGTTCGAAATCTCGGTCGGTGGCGGTGTCGGGGTCAGCCAGGACGTATTTGGTATTAAAGAGATTCAGGCCCTTGTTTTCCATGGCCCCGGAGTTGAAGTCTGGCACTGCAACGATCATGAAACGCTCGAGATCAAGCTCAAGCCCGAAGCGGCGTTCATCCCAGAGCAGCGCACGCTTGAGGCACTCGAGGGCAAAAGATGCCCTGGGAAGGTCTGCGGGGTGGGTGTAGACCTGCAGGAGTTTGCCTGCGCCGCTCAGGCTCGTGACGGTGGTCTCAACCGCATGAAGGTCTGCTGCCACGAGGGCAAAGAGGTAACTTGGCTTTGGAAAGGGGTCGTGCCAGACGCACTTTTTGATGCCGTTGATGGTCTCCTCTGAGACGAGGTTGCCGTTTGAGAGCAGGGTGGGGAAGAGGTCAATCGGGGCCTCGAGGGTCACGGTGTAGACCGTCAGCACATCTGGCCGATCCAGAAAGTAGGTGATGCGACGAAAGCCCTCGGATTCGCACTGGGTATAGAGCCCAGAGGCGCTTGCGTAGAGGCCCATGAGTTCTGTGTTTTGGTTTGGATAGACCAATGTCTCGATCGTGACCCGACCGGCCAGCAGGTTGGGCAGTCGAAGCTGGGATGGCCCAACCTCAAACTGGCCTGGTTCGAGCAGCCTGCCGTCGAGCCAGACTGCCTGAAAATCAAGGCCATCACCCGCCAGCAGGAGGTCCTGAGGCACGTCGTTCTGCGAGGCCACCTCAAACTCCGCCCGCACCCGGGTGACATCGAGGTGAAGCCTAAAGTGCAGCCGCAGGTTGGCCACCCGATGACTCGGGGGGGTGTAGTCCGCTCTGCGGAAGAACTGAGACGGCTGGCTGCTATCGCGCATGTTGCTATTTTTAAGTATTCAGTATAAAAACCTGATCTAAACCCTGATTTAACAATAACATTTTGTTATGGAGAGCATGGCAGCAACCAAGATCATCGTGGTCAGTCAGAAGGGCGGCGTTGGTAAGAGCACGATCTCTGTCAACCTCGCCGCTTGGTTTCGTGTCATCCAAGATCGCAGCACCATTGTGCTCGATTATGATCCCCACGGCTCCTCGAGCACGTGGCTCACAGATGCAAAAGAGATTGGGGTCATTGCTCAGCATCACCCCATCGACGAGGCCGGGGGACGCCGATGGCTGCTCACCGCCAGGACACTGCTTCGCCGCGCAACCGAGGTCCACGATGTGGTCATTGCCGACCTCACCTGGACCGCCCACACCGACCCTGAGTTTCTGTTGGGATTCGACCTCGTCTTGGTGCCCTCCGGTGTGTCTGAGATTGAACTGGCCGCAACCACAGGCTTTGTGGAGCGAAATGGCTGGGTCTTCGATCAGAAAAACCGTCAGCTCAATGCTGTGCCAACCCTGGTCATCTGCCCGTCTCGGATCAAATCTGAGCAGATGCTAGACCATGCATTCGGGCAGGCCCGATTCAATGTGCCCTTCATGTTGGCCCCTCCCATGTTTGATGATGTGCTGATCAGGGATCTCTTTCGCAAGAACTTCATGATTTTCTTGGAGGGATCGGTTCGAGACAATTTCTTAAAGTTTGCCGACGGCATTCGAAGGGCAGATGAAATTCATCAGCAGCGCAAGACCCTCGGCGGCCTGGTCCGGCCTGTTCAGAAGCACCTTAGCAGCTACAACAGCGTGCTCTCAAAGCACCTCACGCAGCGGCCTGGTGAGACTGGTCAGCCAGGCCAGTCTGGCACGAACCTTCGAAACGAGTCGGTCATTGCCAAGCCCGCGGTGGAGGAGACTGTTCCGATCCGCGGGAAAATAGTAAGGCCATCCCCAGCCCTTAGCCCCGCATTGGCCCGTTTTCTGTCGACGATTCAGTCGGAGAAGTAGCACCAGGCGGGGTGGCCTGAGGGGTGCCTTGGGGGTCGCTTTTGCGCACCATCCGGCCGTTTATGGATGAGCCCTGGTGGATCTCAATGACGTCGTAAAAGATGTCACCCAAGAGCGTGGCCCCCGAGCGAATCTCGAGTTGTGAGGACTCGATGTCACCCTCCACGCGGCCCAAGACCACGACACTGTGGCAGGTGACGTTTCCCTTGATGACCGCTGTGGCACCGACGATGAGCGTGCCCCCCTTCGTCTTGGATCCCACCACGTTTCCTTTGACTGATCCATCTATTCGAGCACTCTTGTCGAAAGAGACGTCTCCCCTGATGGAGACGGTTGAGTCGATGAGGGTGGCGAGCGTCTCGGTCTGAATGGGGTTGCGGCTGGAACGGCTGAACATGGGTGACTCCGGTGGGCCAGTTGTGTCAGTTGGATCGTTCTGCGATCGGGATGATCACAACCTCGGACTGCGCCTGATCATCATATGGAATCACAATGAGGACCGCATAACGAGAGATTGTGGAGACCAGCTTGCCCTTTACGGCATCGGCTATTTCAGGTGCCTCAATGGTGTGTTGTGAGAGTTTGAACCGCTGGACCGACTCTTGAACCCCCAGCTCCGGCCCGGCGGGATCGAGCCGATCAAGGCCACGCACCTGCAGGCGAATTTTCGAGCCTGCAGCAGGTTTTTTCTTGGGGTAGGGGTTTGAAATCAGAATCTCATACTGGATGGTGTCGCTGCCGGGTGCCCGCCAGGCAACGAACTTGCGGGTCCAGACATCGGTCTGGGTGGCCTGGATCAGCCGCTCAAGGTTCTGTAGTTTGGACTGGATGTCTGCGTTTTCAGAGGTCACCTCCTTGACGCGGTCGTTTAGCTGGCTGGACTGTTCACTCGAGATGGATGATTCGATCTGCTGACTGGCCAGCTTTGAGATGGCCTGGCGCCACCAGCCCTCATCGTAGATGTTCTCGCCAAAGGAACTCAGGAGCCAGAGCCATGTGATGAGCAAGATGACGCACAGGCTAATGAGGGTGGTGTAGATGAGCCTGACCCGCTCAAAGGTCTTGGCGGAGGTGGCAATCAGTTGCTCATCAATGAGCGGATTTTTTTTCGGCTCTAACACGCGATGACTTGCTACTCGACCACCAGGGCGGTAATGGTCTTGGCGCGCACCCGATCGAGGATGGGGCGCGGATTGACGACACGGCCGTCGATTTCTATTTCGAAATGCAGGTGATTGCCGGTGGATCGTCCAGTGGAGCCCACCCTGGCGATTCGTCCACCGGCCAAGATGGCCATTCCTGTTGTGACTTCAATTCCCTCGAGGTGGGCGTAGAGGCTTGTGATGCGGTCGTTGTGTCGAATGATCACTGCCTTGCCATAGCCGCCGAGTGGGCCAATCCACTCCACGACCCCTGAGCTCAGGGCAAAGACTGGGGTGCCTGCTGGTGCGATGAAATCAACGCCACGATGAAAGGCAGGATTGCCATCAAAGGGATCCATGCGGCGCCCAAAGCCGGAGGACTGGCGGGCATGGATTGGCATGGCGGCATCGCCCATGATGAGGTTGATGGCGAGTGATTCCCGATGAGAGATGACGCGATCCAAGGAGAAGTTGATCTTTTGCATGCGAGTCTGCAGCGATTCGATCTGTTCCGGAACGTCGGTGCTGGCCGGAGCAATCTTGGGCTGTGCTGGGCTGCCTTGTCTGGGCGGCAGCGCTCCCTTTGGAGCAGGCGCACCCTTGGGAATATCGCCTTCCATGGCCGATAGGGTTGACTCGAGGAGGTCGATCTTGGCGCGCAGCGCGCCGAGTTCGCGGGCAACGGCCTCCTCTCGGCCAAGGTTCCACCAGCTCAAGACAGCACTGTCTGCCGGTGCATCGCTGGTGGCGATGCCAATCCCGATGCGAACGAGGCCCGCCATCAGCAGGACACTGACTGCGATGAGAAGCTTGAGTCGCCAACCCACGAGGCTGATGTGAAAACAGCGACGGCCTGACCTTGGGATGATGCTGATCTGCATAGGCAGGAATTTTAGCCCACTTGTGGGACAAGCCTATGATCTAGAGGCCTCAAGGGACCGAAATGGACTATGTTTTTCTACTGAGCCTGCTTGTTGTGGGCGGCGGCGTGGGATTTCTCGCTGGCCTGCTGGGGGTTGGAGGGGGAATGACCATGGTTCCCTTTATGGTGATGCTCTTTGGGGTTCGTGACTTTCCCCCCGGCGAGATCGTAAAGATTGCCATTGCCACCTCCCTGGCGGTCAACCTATTCACCTCGCTCTCATCCCTTCGTGCCCACCACCAACACGGCGCTGTTCGCATGGACCTCCTCAAGACCATGGGCCTTGGTGCCTTGATTGGGACCTTCCTTGGTGCCAACGCGGCTGGCGCCCTCGACGACTCGATTCTGGCTGGTTTTTTTGGTCTCTTTGTGGGCTACTCGGCCTGGCAAATATTAAAGGGCCGCAAGCCAAAGCCTGGTCGAGTGGTGCCAGGCGGTCTGGCGCTTGGCCTGGTTGGCGGTTGCATTGGAGCCATCTCGAGCTTGCTCGGGGCGGGGGGCGGCTTTCTGACCATTCCCTTCCTAACCTGGTGCAACGTCTCAATGCACCATGCTGTGGCGACCTCGGCCGGCCTGGGCTTTCCGATCGCCTTGGGGGGACTGGTCGGATACACATTGGCCGGTCAGGGGGTGGAGGGCCTTCCGACGGGATCGGTGGGCTACATCTACCTGCCTGCGCTGGTTGCCCTTGCATCGGCCTCGGTGCTCACAGCACCCTGGGGAGCGAGGATGGCGCACAGGACAGATGTCTCGACGCTGCGCCGCTGGTTCGCAGCCCTCTTGTTTTGTCTGGCTGCCTACATGCTCACGCGGGTGGACTGGTGGTGATGGCTGGGATCGAACCAGCGACCTTGGCGTTATGAGTGCCACGCTCTAACCGACTGAGCTACATCACCGTCGAGGCTCGGATTTTACAACAACTCCAATGGGCCGCGAGGACGCTGCTGGGCCGGCCTTCGGCGTCCACCGTATGATGGGCCAGACCATGTCTGCCCCCAGAACAACAACCCTCGAACAGCTGCGCCCAGTGGCTCGACTGGCTGCAGCCTATCGGGCCCGCTGGGCGGCGGCTTTTGTGTTTTTGTTTCTGGCTGCCCTTGCCACCCTTAGCGTGCCACTTGCATTTCGGGCGCTGATTGATTCTGGCCTAGAGGACCTGACCCAGCCGTTCACGATGCTGCTGGGGCTCTCCGTTTTCCTGGCTGCTGCCACTGCAGGCCGCTTCTACGCAATGTCCTGGCTTGGGGAGCGCGTGGTCGCAGACCTGCGCAAACGGGTCTACCTGAGGGTCTTGGGCCGCGAGCCAAGCTACTTTGAGACGCTCCAGACCGGAGAGGTGCTCTCTCGGCTCACAGCCGATACGACCCTCATTCAGACGCTTGTCGGGACGAGTGTCTCGATGGCGCTTCGCAGCAGCCTCTTGTTGTTGGGTGGTGTCTCCATGATGCTGATCACCAGCCCCATGCTCGCGGGATTGATGGTTCTCCTGCTGCTCGGTGTCATCCTGCCTGTCCTCGCCCTTGGACGACGGGTTCGAAAGATGTCAAGGGCAAGCCAAGATCGAGTCGCCGACACCAGCGCCATGGCCGGTGAGATTCTCAATGCCATGACCACGGTCCAGTCGCTGGGACGCGAACCCCACGAGGCCCGGCGATACGATCAGGCCGTCGAGTCAGCATTCGAGACCGCATTGCAGCGCACCCGCGGGCGCTCATGGCTGACCTTCGTGGCCATTGTTCTTGCCTTTCTTGTCATCGTGTTTGTCCTGTGGCTGGGTGCCCTCGAGGTGACCGCTGGCACCATGACTGCAGGGGAGTTGGCGCAGTTCGTCTTGTATGCCGTGCTCACGGCCGGTGCCATTGCGGCCCTGGCAGAGGGATGGGGAGACCTCCAGCGTGCCGTTGGGGCCACTGAGCGATTGGTGATGCTGATGGAGGGCGATACCAGCCCCCCTGGTGCAGACGGCGTGGTGTCACTCGGTCGATCCGTCTCAATCGAGTTCAAGGGGGTCCGTTTCTCTTATGCCTCTCGGCCCAACGACCTTGCCCTCGATGGGATTGATTTTCAGATTCCAGCCGGCGAGACCTGGGCCCTGGTTGGGCCATCGGGCGCGGGGAAATCCACTCTTTTTGGATTGCTGCTGGGCTTTTATCAGCCTGCCGCCGGTTCGATTGAATTTAATGGGCGTTCGATATCGCACTGGGGGCAGGCCAGCATTCGGGAGGCAATTGGCTGGGTGCCGCAAGACCCAGTGGTCTTTTCGGACGATGCCATGGCCAACATTCGATATGGCCGACTCGATGCAAGCGATGATGAGGTGGTGGCAGCAGCAGAGGCTGCCCATGCAGATGGTTTCATTCGATCCCTCCCGCAGGGATATCAGACATTCCTGGGAGAGCGGGGTCTTCGACTCTCAGGGGGGCAGCGCCAGCGGATCGCAATTGCTCGGGCGGTGCTGCGCAACCCGCCGGTCCTGCTGCTAGATGAGGCCACATCTGCCTTGGACACAGTCTCGGAACGGGCAGTGCAGTTGGCGCTCGAGGCACTCCTGCCAGGGCGCACGGCGCTGGTCATTGCCCACCGGCTCTCGACTGTTCGGCGGGCAGACCGGATCCTGGTGCTCGATCAGGGGCGGCTGGTGGCCAGTGGCCGGCATGCCGACCTCATGGCGTCGAATGATCTCTATCGGACGCTGGCCGAGCAGCAGTTTTGGGCAGTTGATTGAGCAACAGGCCAATGATGACCATGGCCACGCCCAGCCATGCCCCTCTGGGAACGGCCTCGTCAAGAAGGAGGGCAGCCGATCCCATGCCGAAAAATGGCACCAGCAGGGTAAAGGGAACAACCTTGCCAGCAGGGTGGCGACTGAGCAGCCAGGCCCAGCCACCGTATCCGATGATGCTCGCGCCGTAGGCGTTAAAAATAAGGCAGGCCCACAGCATGGGGTGCCCGTCGATGAGCATCCCGATGGCCTCGCCCCATGCCTGCCTGCCGTCGAGCCATAGGGAGATGGGAAACAGGCCAATCGCACCGATGGCAGAGCCCCAGACCACGAGCTCGCCGGCGTTTACAGAGCCCATTTTCTTGGTAAAGACATTGCCGATGCCCCAGAAGAAGGCTGCCGAGAGGGTCATGGCAAAGGCCAGCAGGCTTGCGCCCTCCCCCAGGCCACTGGCGACCAACACCATGCCCAGCCCACCGAGCAGGATGCCGAACCACTGCAGCGCCCCAGGTCGCTCCGATCCCATCAGGACAAGGAGCAAGAGGGTGAAAAAGACTTGGCTCTGCATCACCAGCGAGGCAAGGCCCGGCGGCATCCCCCAGCTGAGGGCCAGAAAGAGCAGCGTGAATTGAATGGTGAATGAGGTCGCCGCGTATCCAATGAGGAGTCGCCAGCTCACGGATGGTTTTGGCAAGAAGAAGACGAGTGGCAACGCCACCGCAGCAAAGCGCAGGGTGGCAAACAGGGTGGGTGGCACCAGGTGGACTGCCCAGAACTGAACAACGAAGTTTGTTCCCCAGAAGCCCATGATCACGAGCAGGAGCAACAGGTGGGGGAGCGGCATGCCGCGATGATAGCCCGGGCTGCCTTTGTCTAATGATTGAATTCTATTGTCTGATGCGCCAGCCAATCGAGATCAACCACTGACAAAGCGCCAGGAGCACCAGACAAAAAAGAGTGGACATGCCAAGGCTGAGCCAGGGTGAGACGTCCGATTGAGAGAAGACTCCAAATCGAAAGCCATCGATGAGGTAGAAGAAGGGGTTGAAGTGTGAGGCGGTCTGCCAGGCTGCTGGCAGGCTGTGTATTGAGTAGAAGACGCCAGCCAGGAAGGTCAGTGGGTTGATCAGAAAATTCTGGAATGCTGAGACGTGGTCCCACTTCTCGGCATACAGGGCAGCGAGCAATCCAAGTGCCCCCATTACCAGGCACGAGAGCAGGCCGAACAGGAGGACCCATGCCCAGTTCATGATCTGAATTGAAATGAACGGCATGCTGGCCACCCAGACCACCGCGCCGCAGATCAGGCCCCTGGCCACAGCGCCACCGAGGTATCCAACCAGCCACTCCCAGGGCCGCAGGGGGGAGAGCATGAGAAAGATGAGGGTCCCGGTGATCTTGCTCTGGGTGAGGCTCGAGCTGGTGTTTGCAAAGGCATTCTGTTGCATGGTCATCATGACGAGGCCGGGAACGAGAAAGGCGCTGTAGCTCACCCCAGGAAATGGCTCGAGACGACCCTCGAGCAGGAAGGCAAAGATTGCGAGAAACAGGAGCGATGAAATCACGGGCGCCAAGACAGTCTGGACAGAGACCTTCGTGAATCGTCGAATCTCTTTGACCAAGAGGGCCCAGGCCCCAAGGCCACCTGGTGGCAGCGTTAGATCACTGGCCACGTGCATTGACGATCGCCTCATGGGTCTGTCGAGCGACCTCGACTGCGGCCCCAAGCCAGTCTTCCTTGGGGCTTGCATAGAGGATGGCGCGAGAGGAGTTAAGAAAGAGCCCGCCATCTGGCGTTGCAGCGGCGTGCACGGTCTGAGGCAAGTCGCCGCCCTGGACGCCGATGCCGGGGACCAGCAGTGGAAGGTCGATGGCATGCTGGCGCACGATCCTCACCTCGGACGGATAGGTCGCGCCGACCACCAGGCCGACCTGGCCGTGGCGATTCCATGTCTGGGCGGCCATCTGTGCCACATGCTCATAGAGGCGCTTTCCTGACGCGAGGGTTTGCATCTGAAGATCGTCTCCCCCGGGGTTGCTCGTGCGACAGAGCACGAAGATGCCTTTGTCTGGCCGCCTGAGGAAGGGCTCGATGCTGTCCGTTCCCAGGTAGGGGTTGATGGTGACGGCATCGGCCTGGTATCGGTCGAAGGCCTCGGCTGCGTAATGGAGCGCGGTCGAGCCAATGTCTGCCCGCTTGGCGTCGAGGATGAGGAGGTGGTCGGGGTGATTCTCGCGGATGAACCTGCAGATTCGCTCGAGAACAGGCTCTGCGCCAATCGATGAAAAGTGAGCAACCTGTGGCTTAAAGGCCGCACAGAATGGGGCGGTGGACCGCACGATCTCTTGGCAGAAAGACTCGATGGCTGCCAGCGGCGGCATGCCGTGGAACGCATCTGGGAGTCGATCGGCCTCTGGGTCCAGTCCGACACACAAGAGGCTGTCGTTGAGGTGCCAGGCGGATTTACAGCGATCGGTAAAGGTCATGGACTTAGATTGTGACACGCAAAAAAAACCCGAACGCTGGGTCCGGGCTCTGAAGCCAGGAGGGATGAACCTCCGGGAGGAACGCGTAATAAAGAGGGATTACATGTCCATGCCGCCCATGCCACCCATGCCGCCCATGCCCATGCCGCCACCCATTGGGCCGCCAGCTGCCTTGTCGTCCTGGGCCTCACAGATCATGCAGTCGGTCGTCAACATGAGACTGGCCACGGAGGCTGCGTTTTGAAGGGCGGTGCGGGTAACCTGGTGGGTCGACCACGCCCATCTCGGCATGTCGCCGTACTCGCTGGTGGCCGCGTTGTAACCGTGGGCGCCCTGAGGTCAGAGCACCTTGTTGACCACCACACTTGTCTGTCGCCGTTGGAGACAATCTGACGCAGTGGCTCTTCAACAGCACGCATGACGATCTTGATGCCGGCCTCCTGGTCAGGGTTGTCGCCCTTGATCTTGGCGTTCGCACGGGCACGCAGCAGGGCCAACACCGCCGCCGGCCACGATGCCTTCTTCCACGGCAGCACGCGTCGCATGCAGCGCATCTTCCACGCGGGCCTTCTTTCCTTCATCTCGACCTCGGTCGCTGCACCAACTCGAATCACAGCAACACCACCGGCGAGCTTGGCAACCCGCTCCTGAGTTTCTCTTTATCGTAGTCGCTTGTGGCTTCCTCGATCTGCGCGGATCTGTTTGACCCGTGCATCGATTGTTTTTCTTGTCGCCAGCACCGTCGATGATGATGGTGTTTTCCTTTGCGATCTCAACGGTTTTGGCCTGTCCGAGCTGAGCCAGGGTGACCTTCTCGAGCGTCATGCCAGTCTCTTCCGAGACGACTTCGCCGCCAGTCAGGATGGCCATGTCCTCGAGCATTGCCTTGCGGCGATCGCCAGAGCCGGGGCCTTGACGGCGACGGTCTTGAGGATGCCACGGATGTTGTTGACCACCAGGGTGGCCAGGGCCTCGCCCTCGACATCTTCGGCCACGATCAGCGCTGACGCCCGGATTTTGCGACCTGCTCCAGGACGGGAAGGAGGTCTCGAATGCTCTGAGACCTTCTTATCGTGCAGAAGGATGAAGGGATTCTCGAGAATGGCAACCTGCTTCTCGGGGTTGTTGATGAAGTAAGGCGAGAGGTAGCCACGGTCAACATGCATGCCCTCGACCACGTCGAGTTCGGTCTGGAGAGACTTGCCGTCTTCCACAGTGATCACGCCCTCTTTGCCAACCTTCTCCATGGCCTTGGAGATGATCTCGCCGATCTCGACATCTGCGTTTGCGGAGATCGAACCGACCTGAGCAATTTCCTTGGCGGTGGTGCAGGGCTTGGAGATTTTGGCGAGTTCACCGACGATGGCGGTGGTGGCCTTGTCGATGCCGCGCTTGAGGTCCATTGGGTTCATGCCGGCGGCCACATACTTCATGCCCTCGCGAACAATGGCCTGGGCCAACACGGTGGCGGTGGTGGTGCCGTCGCCGGCGTTGTCGGCGGTCTTAGAGGCAACCTCTTTGACCATCTGCGCGCCCATGTTCTCAAACTTGTCTTTGAGTTCGACTTCCTTGGCAACGGTGACACCGTCTTTGGTGATGTTTGGCGCTCCGAATGACCGCTCGAGCACCACATTGCGGCCTTTGGGGCCGAGGGTCACTTTGACCGCATTGGCCAGAATATTGATGCCATTGACCATTTTTTGACGGGCATCGTCGCCGAATATGACCTGTTTTGCTGCCATTTCGAAATTCTCCTTGGATTCGGTATGAGGGTGTTGTGGTCGAGCGATTTACTCGATCACGGCCATGACGTCGTCTTCGCGCAGAACAAGCAGTTCTTCGCCGTCGACCTTGACCGTCTGGCCGGCATATTTGCCAAATAGAATGCGGTTGCCCACCTTGACATCGAGGGGACGCTGTTTGCCGTCTTCCTGGATCTTGCCGTTGCCAACGGCGAGGACTTCGCCTTGGTCGGGCTTTTCAGCTGCATTTTCAGGGATCACGATGCCAGACGACGTGGTTCGCTCTTGATCCATACGCTTGACCACCAGACGGTCGTGCAGGGGACGCAATTTCATACGGGTTTGCTCCAATTAAAAAGGTTGTTGGAATGGTCGGCGCGGGGATTTTGTTAGCACTCATCCCTCACGAGTGCCAATGGTACCGGTTGGCTGCCCCTTTTTCAAGGGGGGGGTCAGCCGGCGATGAACCTGGTCTGTTTTTCGAGCAGGGTCTGGCAGTCGATGCAGCGGATTTTGCCGAGTTTGAGCCTGGCCGCCATGATCTTCTCGGCGCAGTCGATGCAGTGGATGCCGTCAAAGTCGGGGTTGGTCTCGGGGGCAATCTTGCGGCGGGCAACCTCGAGGGCATCCTCGTTGAACTGGGCCTCGATGGCCGAGGCCCGGTCGTTTTCGTCGGAGAGTTCGAAATAGTTTTCGTTCTTTTCTAGTGCCATGATGTCCTCTTGAGAGACCCGCGCGGGTTTGGCGTCGGGCACGACAATACCATCTGGAGTTGAGCAACGGTGTCACACGTGATTCGAGGGTTGCTGGTTGCCATGGGTTCCACCCTCTTTTTATTTGGGGGTGCTCACTCTCACGCTCGCCCCGCGCCGCTTGGGGTTCCCGGTCAACTCCCCCTGCACCTGTTCACCGAAAAAGGGCTGCCTGAGGAGGCGATTGGCCTGTCCGTGGCGGTCCTCAATACCCGTGAAAGCCCTGATCCAGTTCGATGGTTGGGGCATCGATCTGAGCAGGCGATGAACCCGGCCTCGACTGTCAAGCTCATCACCACAAGGGCGGCCTGGTCGATTCTGGGCCCAGATTACCGCCATCGCACTCAATTTCTGACCACCGGTCGGCTCGCGGCAGGGCGCCTTCGAGGGCCCCTCTACCTGCGCGGAGGGGGTGACCCCAAGCTGGTGGTCGAGGACATTGAGGAAATTGTCTTGAGTCTTCGCAGCGCCGGTGTTCGACACATTGAGGGCGACCTGATCTTGGATGCAACCCGCTTTGCCGAGCCAATTGCCGATCCCAATGCCTTCGATGGGATGGGTTACAAGCCATATAACGTCACGCCGTACGCGGCCATGCTCAACTTTAAGGCCGTGCGCGTGCGGGTGACGACCACGGCAGCAGGAAAGCTTCGGGGTGAGATCGACCCCGCCCTATCGGGGTTGCGCCTGCGCCTTGCACTCAAGAGGGTGCGTGGCGGTTGCTCTCGCAATCAGGTCCAACTCATCAGCAAGCCCAACATCATTGAGGCAACCGGGCGGATGGGCAGGGCCTGCAGCGCCTTTGAGAGCTACCTTGCGGTCTACGATCACGACCAGTTTGCACACCGGCTCTTCTCAGCGACATGGCGGGCGGCGGGAGGCAGCTTTGTGGGAAAGGTGAGAAGCGGGCGAACGCCCGATCATGCGCGGCTGCTGCTCGACTGGGTCTCACCGCGCCCGCTTCACGAGCTGGTTGCGGACATCAACAAGCTGAGCAACAACCCCATGGCTCGGACACTCTTTTTAAATGTCTCCGCGGAGGCTGGGGGCCCGGGAACCCGGGCGGACGCGCAAGAACGGGTCAAGTCTTGGCTCCTCACCCAGAACCTGCATTTTCCAGAAATGGTGCTCGACAACGGCTCCGGATTGAGCCGGCTCGATCGCATTGCACCCAAGAACCTCACCCGGCTGCTGGTCCAAGCCATGCGGGGTCCTGGTGCTCAAGAATGGCTGGACACCCTCCCTGCCGCGGGGCTCGAGGGGACCCTTCGCCGACGGTTAAAGGACGGGGCTGTGACGGGACGCGCCTGGGTAAAAACCGGAACCTTAGAGGGGGTTAGGGCTTACTCTGGTTATGTTCGCACCGAGACTGGTCACTGGGTGGCGTTCTCGGCGATCATCAATCACCCAAACGCGGTCGTGGGCGGCCCGAGCCTGGAAGCCTTCGTCAAGTGGTTGGTCGAAACCCTCTAGAGAGCGTGAGCGCGCAAAGACCCATGTCACCAACACCCCGTCCCGTGGCGCCACTGCCCCAAGAGATGATTCAGCGCCGAGTGCTCGCGGTGGTGGTGGCCCTGCTGCTGATGTTCTCGACGGTCCTGACCGCCCCGGGGCGTGAGCGGTTATTGGGATGGTCCCAGATCGTGGTGCAGGCCTTCTCCGCAGAGCCCGCCCGGTCTGTGTTTCAGTCTCGAGCCAATGACCTGACCCCCCAGCAAGGGCGGGCTGCCCGCTGGATTGCCCGCAGGCATCGAGTCTCTGTGGTTGCGGTCGAGCAGATTGTGCTGGCCGCCTATGCCAGCGCGGCATCCCACCGACTCGATCCCTATCTGTTGTTGGCAGTGATCTCGGTGGAGTCCAGTTTCAATCCCCTGGCGGAGAGCAAGGTGGGCGCAAAGGGACTCATGCAGGTCATGCCCGAGGTCCATCGCGAGCGATTTCAACGCCACGGCGGCACGGACGCAGCCCTGAACCCCTGGGCGAACATTGATGTGGGTGCCGGCATCCTGCGTGAGTACCTCGACCGATTCAAAACAATCGAAGCCGCCCTATCCGCCTATGTGGGAATGGGGCCGAGCGGACAGACCCAGTACCCGTCGAAGGTGTTGCGGATTCGAGACCAACTCCACGCAGCCGCGCAGGGCCGAGTGCTCGCCTGAGCGCGCCGCAGCACCAAGGCACCCGGGGTCTGCGCCCCGGGGTTTAGGAGGCCAGACTGTGTCGCAGCGAATCGAGGGCCGCCTGGGTGCCGCCGGGTCGGTGTGGCACTGCGGCAGCCCGAAGGGCCATCTCGACCCCACCGAGGGCCCCCACGAGGCTGAGGTCGTTGAAGTCGCCAAGGTGGCCGATTCGAAAGACCTTGCCGCTGAGCTGCCCAAGCCCCATGCCAAGCGACATGTTGCAGGCCCTAAGTGCCACCTCTCGGAGGTGATCTGCATCAAAGCTGCTGCCGTCTTCGCGAAGGGGCATGCGCACGGCGGTGAGGACCGGGCTGTAGAGGGCAGGCGCCTGACAGACAACCTCAAGGCCCCAGGCAGCAGCAGCTGACCGGGCGGCCTGTGCATGGCGCTTGTGTCGGGCAAAGACCTGCGGCAGCCCTTCCTCGTTGAACATGTCGATGGCCTCGCCAAGACCATAGAGCAGGTTGGTGTTGGGCGTGCTTGGCCAGAAGCCGTTCTTGTTGGCTTCAAGGATGTCGTCCCAGGCCCAGAAGGCCCTTGGCATGTTGGCGTGTTGGCTGGCTGCAAGTGCCTTTTCGCTGACCGCATTAAAGCCCAGGCCGGGCGGCATCATGAGGCCCTTTTGCGAACTGGCAATGCTGACATCGACGCCCCACTCGTCGTGTTTGAACTCCACGCTGCCCAGGGCGGAGATGGTGTCAACCAGCAGCAGGGCTGGATGGCCGGCAGCATCCATGGCCCGGCGCACGGCGGCGATGTCGGAGGTCACCCCGGTCGAGGTCTCGTTGTGGACGACGCAGACGGCCTTGATCTGATGGGTTGAGTCGGCCTTTAGGCGCGCCTCGATGAGGTCGGCCTGCACCCCGAGGCCCCAGTCCCCCTTGATGACCTCTGGCTTGAGGCCCAAGCGGCTGGCCATCTTCATCCACAGGCCCGCAAAATGACCCGCCTCGAACATGAGGATGTGATCCCCCACGTTCATGGTGTTGACAAGGGCAGCCTCCCAGGCTGCCGTGCCAGAGGCAGGGTAGATGACCACAGGACCCTTGGTTCCAAACAGCGGCCGTATGCCCTCGAGGAGCTTGAGCGCCAGGGCTTGAAACTCCGGGCCGCGGTGATCGATGGTGGGAAAGTCGATGGCCCGCAGGATGCGATCTGGCACGTTTGATGGGCCTGGGATCTGGAGGAAGTGGCGTCCCTGGCCCACACGATTGAGGTTTGAACGGGGGTTGATGGCAGGAGAGAAATCGCGTTGCATGGATATTTGGAGGGCGTGAGGGCAATCCACTATTGTAAGCACTTCGGCCCTAATGCGTTGCTGCCCCTGCGAGTTGCCTCTGATGAACAGTCCCAACCAGATCCCCGCGCCTGAACAACCCGCCCGACGGGCCCTTCTCGGCAAGGGTCTGGGGGCAGCACTGTCTCGCAGCAGCCTGGCAGACAGGCTCACGAGGGAGGTCCGTGGCGATGTGCTCTTTGATGCTGCCTCAAGGGGGCGTTACGCCACAGATGCATCAATCTACCAACAGATGCCCATCGGCGTGGTGGTTCCCAAGACAACGCTGGACTTTCGAATCGCCCTGGAAATTGCAAGGGATGCGGGCGTGTCTGTCTTGAGCCGAGGCGGCGGCACCTCGCAGTGCGGCCAGACAGTCGGGGAATCGCTCGTCATTGACACCAGCCGGTACCTGGATCGACTTGTCTCGCTCGACCTGGCGGCCGGCGAGGTGACGGTCGAGCCGGGCATGGTCTTGGATCACCTCAACAAGGCGCTCAAGCCCCACGGCCTGTGGTTTCCGGTGGACGTCTCCACGGCGGCGCAATGCACCATTGGCGGCATGACGGGAAACAATTCTTGCGGATCCCGCTCCCTTCGTTACGGCAACATGGTCCACAACGTACGGGCCATCGATGCCATCCTCGACGACGGCACCCCCGCCCGATTCGCGCGATTTGGCGATGGTGGTGAGATGCAACTCGACAGTCAGCGCCTGAGGACCCTTGTCTCTCGTGTGCATGAGATCGCCCAGTCGGTTGCGCCTGAGATCCGAGCAATCTGGCCCAAGGTCATGCGCCGTGTGGGCGGCTACAACCTCGACATCTTCGATCCCCAGAGTGAGCGGCCCTACACGCCAGATGGCAGCGTCAACCTGGCCCACCTCCTGGTTGGCTCAGAGGGGACCCTCGCGAGCTTTGAGTCGATTCGTCTTGGGCTCGCCCCCATTGCGGGCGCCAAGGTGCTGGGGGTGGTCAACGTGCCAAGCTTTCAGCGTGCGATGGAGATCACGCCAGAGATCGTGCGCCTTCAGCCGGTGGCCGTCGAGCTTGTGGACCGCACCATGATTGAACTCTGTCGGGTCAACCCAATGTTTTCCGCCATCATTGAGGATGCCCTGGTGACAGTGGGTGGTCAGCAGACCGATGCCCTCTTGCTGGTGGAATTTGCCGGAGACGACAGCGCCGAGCTGAGTCGACATCTCATTGCCCTTGATGAACTCATGGGGGGCCTCGGACTGGCCGGCTCTGTGGTGCAACTGACCGATGCCAGACGCCAGGCTGCACTCTGGGAGGTCCGCAAGGCTGGCCTCAACATCATGATGTCGCTAAAGGGAGACGGCAAACCCGTCTCCTTCATCGAGGATTGCGCCGTGCCGCTCGAACACCTCGCGGCCTACACGGCAAGCCTCTCGGAGGTCTTTGCGAGGCACGGCACCCAGGGCACCTGGTATGCCCACGCCTCTGTGGGCACCCTGCATGTGCGGCCCATCCTCGACATGCGTCGCGATGGTGCGCACAAGATGCGGGCCATCGCCGAGGAGGCAGGCGCATTGGTGCGCCAGTTCAAGGGCGCCTTCTCGGGAGAGCACGGCGATGGACTGGTCCGCAGTGAGTGGGTGGGCTGGCAGTTTGGCAGGCAGATCACCGGCGCCTTCGAGGCGCTCAAGGATGCATTCGACCCCCAGAATCGTCTCAACCCCGGAAAGATCGTGCGCTCGACCCGCATGGATGATCGGTCTCTTTTTCGTTTCCCCCCCGGGTACAGGGTGGGTGTGGTCAAGACCGGATTCGATTGGTCTGCATGGGATGTTCAAAATAACCCGTCTGTGCGGGGGGATCCCGGCACCATGGGCATCCAGATTGATGCGCCCGGAACGGGTGAGGATCCGGCGGGTGGCCTCTCAAAGGCTGTGGAGATGTGCAACAACAATGGCCATTGTCGGAAATTCGATGTCGGTGTGATGTGCCCCAGTTTTCGCGTCACCCGCGAGGAGATTCACTCCGTTCGGGGGCGCGCCAACACCCTGCGGCTTGCCCTGAGTGGGCAGCTCGAGGGTGACATCACGGGCCCAGAGGTGGCCCAGGCCATGGACCTCTGCGTGGGCTGCAAGGCCTGCAGGCGGGAGTGTCCGACGGGCGTGGACATGGCCCGAATGAAGATCGAGGCGGCCTATCAGCGTGGCACTCGCCAGGGGTTTTCCCTTCGAGACCGACTCGTGGCGAGCCTGCCTGCGCTCGCGCAGCGCGTCCACCGAACGCCGGCCTTGGGGTCCTTTTTAAACAAGCGCAATGAGTGGCCTTGGCTTGCCAGGGCGTTGGAATCTCTGACCGGGGTGGCTGCCAGCCGACGCCTGCCCGTCTGGGCTGCTGCGTCCTTTCGGGAGCAGTCCCGCAGCAGGCAATGGGCAAGCCTGGCGTCCTGCGATGTGGTGCTCTGGGCCGACACCTTCAACTCGGCCTACTCGCCCGATGCACTGCTGGCCTTGGGCAGCCTGATGACCAGCGCTGGTTATCGGGTGGCCCTATCCGGTGCTGCAGCGCCCAATCCGCTCTGCTGCGGGCGAACCGCACTCTCGGTTGGCGATCTCGATGGCGCGCGGTCAAAGGCCACTGCCGTGTTGGATGCATTGGCACCTGTCCTGGCCAGGGAGGTGCCCATCGTTGGCATCGAACCCTCATGCGTGCTGGGCTTTCAAGACGAGTGGCAGACGATGGGCCTTGGCCCGCGTGCCGTGGCACTCGGGCGGCTGGCCAGGCTCTTTGAATCCTGGTGGATGGATGAGACTGCGGCAGGCCGACTCAGCCCGCCTGCGGTGGGAGAGGGGCGCACCGTCTTTGTCCATGGGCATTGTCATCAGAAGGCCCTTGGGGCCTGGCATGCCACGATTGAGACGCTTCGGTCTGTTGGGTTCAAGGTCAACGCCATTGAATCGAGCTGCTGTGGCATGGCTGGCGCATTTGGCTACGACCCAGCCCATCAGGAGGTCTCCAAGGCCATGGCCGAGGCCAGTCTGTTGCCGGCAGTCAGGGCTGCGCCCATCGATGCCTGGATCGTGGCCGATGGGTTCTCTTGTCGGCATCAGATTCAAGATCTGGCGGGTCGCCCCACCATGACCGCTGCCGAGGCCATCGCCAGGGCCTCGCTGGCCTCATAATTTGGCAACCCCCCCTCCTAGGCACCTCCAAATGGATCCAATTCTGCGCAAGCAGGCCCTCGATTACCACGAGTTCCCCACCCCAGGGAAGATCTCCATCCTGCCCACCAAGCAACTCACCAATCAACGTGACCTTGCCTTGGCCTATTCCCCCGGGGTCGCGGCGGCCTGTCTCGAGATTGCCAAAGACCCCATCAATGCCTTTAAGTACACCGCCAGGGGCAACCTCGTGGGGGTCATCACCAATGGCACGGCGGTCTTGGGCCTGGGCGACATTGGTCCCCTGGCGGCCAAGCCAGTCATGGAGGGCAAGGGCGTGCTCTTTAAGAAGTTTGCGGGCATTGATGTCTTTGACATCGAGTTGGCCGAGCGAGACCTCGACAAGATCGTCGATGCGGTGGCTGCCCTTGAGCCGACTTTTGGCGGCATTAATCTCGAGGACATCAAGGCCCCCGATTGTTTCTACATCGAGCGCAAACTCCGCGAGCGCATGAAGATCCCGGTCTTTCACGATGACCAACACGGCACGGCCATCGTCGTGTCGGCGGCCCTGGTCAATGGCCTGTCTGTGGTGGGAAAAGAGATTGACAAGGTCAAGCTGGTGGTCTCAGGCGCTGGTGCGGCCGCTCTGGCTTGCCTGGACCTGCTGCTTGACCTTGGCATGCTCAAGGAAAACATCTGGGTCACCGACATCGAGGGCGTTGTCTACGAGGGCCGCAAGGCGCTCATGGACCCAGAGAAGGCCCGGTTCTGTCAGCCCACGGCTGCTCGACACCTTGGCGATGTCATCGAGGGGGCAGATGTGTTTCTTGGTCTCTCGGCCGGTGGGGTCTTAAAGCCAGAGATGGTCGCCAAGATGGCCGCAAGGCCCATCATCTTCGCGCTGGCCAACCCAGATCCAGAGATCCTTCCCGAGGTGGTCAAGTCTGTGCGTCAGGATGCAGTGATCGCCACCGGGCGCACCGACTACCCGAACCAGGTCAACAATGTGCTGTGTTTCCCGTTTATCTTTCGAGGCGCCCTCGATGTGGGTGCCACCACGATCACGCGGGGCATGGAACTGGCCGCCGTTCGAGCCATGGCAGATCTGGCACGGGATGAACAGTCGGAGGTGGTGACGGCCGCCTATGGCACCGAGGGCATCTCATTTGGCCCGGAATATCTCATCCCCAAGCCCTTCGACCCGCGCCTCATCATCAAGATTGCGCTCACCCGAACGCTTCGAATCCGCCATGGATGACGGCGTTGCCACTCGGCCGATTCTAGACATGGATGCCTACGAGGATCGACTCCAGGAATTCGTCTATCTCTCTGGCAACTTCATGAAGCCCATCCTCACCGCGGCTCGCCTGGCAGACAAGCGTCGCATTGTCTTTGCAGAGGGGGAGGAGGAGCGGGTGCTTCGTGCTGTCCAGGTGGTCCTCGATGAGGGCCTTGCAGCCCCCGTGCTGATTGGCCGGCCTGCCGTCATCGAGAAACGCATCGCACGATTCGGCCTCAGGATGCATGCGGGGGAGGATTTTCTCGTGGTCAATCCGGAGCAGGATGACCGCTACCGCGAGTACTGGGAGGCCTATTACGAACTGACCGAGCGCAGCGGTGTGACGGCCCAGTATGCCCAGATTGAGATGCGCCGCCGACACACCCTGATTGGCGCCATGATGATTCGCAAGGGCCATGCAGACGGCATGATCTGCGGCACCTTTGGCACCCATAGCCTCCACCTTCACTATATCGATCAGGTGCTTGGCCGTGCGGCTGGTGCAAATGTCTATGCGGCCATGAACATCCTGATCCTCCAACACCGCACCATTGCAATGGTCGACACCCACGTCAACGAGAACCCGAGCGCGCTCGAGCTCGCTGAGATCACCATCACGGCCGCCAGGGAGATGCGCGCGCTGGGGTTGGAGCCTCGGATTGCCCTTCTCTCGCACAGCAACTTTGGCAGCGGGAATTCCGAGTCTGCCCGCAAGATGCGCGAGGTCTTGCAGATCATCAGGGCCCGGGCACCGGAGCTCAACATCGATGGGGAGATGCACGGCGATGTGGCGCTCGATGCTGAGCTTCGCAAGGCGCTCATGCCCAGGTCCACCCTGCAAGGCGATGCCAATCTATTGGTCCTGCCCAGCATGGAGTCGGCCAACATCTCCTACAACCTGCTCAAGCGGGCGGCAGGAAACAATGTGGCCATTGGGCCCATGCTCATGGGGTGTGCAGCCCCCGTCCATGTGCTCACCGCCTCTGCAACGGTGCGTCGCCTGGTCAACATGACTGCAATTGCAGTCGTGCAGGCCAACTCGAGCAGCTCAACCGGACTCAATCGACCGACCAGGGCCTGAGCCTGTCTTAGAACTCCTGATGTCGCGTGGCGACGGCTGCCAGAACGACGATTGCGGCCGTTTCTGTTCGAAGGATCCTCAGGCCGCACCGAACGCCAGAAAATCCCAGCAGCAGCGCCGAGGCCGTCTCCTCGTCTGTCCAGCCGGCCTCGGGACCAATTGCAATGGTCAGGGGCCCCGCCAGGCTTGCTGCAGACAGGCTGGTCTGGGCAAGGGGGTCGAGCATCCATCCTGTCTTGGCCCCAGGTTGAGACGCAAACGCTGTGAGGGCCTCGTCTAGGCTGCAGATGGGCCTCACAAGGGGCACCAGATTGCGGCCCGACTGTGCCGCCGCAGCGCAGGCAATGCGGCCCCAGTGGGCCTGTCGCCTCTGGGCCCTGTCCCCATCGAGTCTGAGCTGGCTGCGAGCAGACCGAACGGGCTGAATGCTGCTCACCCCCAATTCACAGGCCTTCTCCACGACCCAATCCATCTTGTCTCCAAGGCAGAGGGACTGAATCAGGTGGGTCTGCGCGGTGGATTCGCGGCTCACCGCACGGCCGTCTTGGACCCTGACCAGGCACGCCCTGGGGTCAGCGACGATCACGACCGCCTGGTATTCGATCCCGCGGCCGTCAAAAAGGACCAGTGTGGTGTCCTCCCGTGCCCGCAGCACCTTAATAAGATGGTGGCTGTTGTCGCGGCTGAGGCAGAGGTCTCCGGCCTGGAGGCCCGGTTGTAGGAGCCGAATTTGCATGGTGCCAATCCCATTGATCAGTAAACTGTGAGCCAAGCATTTAGAATCCACGATTCATTGTGCGGGGTGGAGACTCGGTAGAATGCAAATCGTCCGCGAAATCTAAGAGAAAGTCAGCCCATGAATGCCTCGTCCCCCCAGATGGCCAATGCAATCCGAGCCTTGGCCATGGATGCCGTTCAACAGGCCAATTCGGGCCACCCCGGCATGCCGATGGGCATGGCCGACATGGCCGTGGCACTCTGGCGAGATCACCTCAGACACAACCCCACCGACCCCGCCTGGCCAGATCGAGACAGATTCGTTGTGTCCAATGGCCATGGCTCCATGCTGCTCTATGCCCTCTTGCACCTCTCGGGTTACGACCTCCCAATGTCGGAGCTGCGCCAGTTTCGTCAACTCCATTCCAAGACCCCCGGTCACCCTGAGGTCGACATCACGCCTGGGGTGGAGACCACCACTGGCCCGCTCGGCCAGGGCATCTCCAACGCAGTTGGCATGGCGCTTGCCGAGCGACTCCTGGCAACAGAGTTCAATCGCCCTGGCCACGCCGTGGTGGACCATCACACCTATGTCTTTTTGGGAGACGGCTGCCTCATGGAGGGCATCAGTCATGAGGCCTGCAGCCTTGCGGGCGTCTGGGGACTCTCAAAGTTAATTGCGCTCTACGACGACAACGGCATCTCGATCGATGGCGATGTGAGGGGATGGTTTCGCGATGACACCCGAGCCCGTTTTGAGTCCTATGGCTGGAATGTTCTGGGGCCGATCGACGGCCACAGCACCGAGTCGGTTGAGTCTGCGCTGAGCACTGCCAAGAAATGGGCCAAGGCGGGTCGAGACGGTCGGTTTGCACCCACGCTGATCATCTGCAAGACCGAGATCGGCAAGGGCTCGCCAAATCGCGCCGGCACGGCCAAGGCACATGGCGAGGCCCTCGGTGAGGAGGAGATTCGCCTCACCCGTGATTCGATCGATTGGCACCACCCCCCTTTTGAGATCCCGGAGTCGATCTATCGAAGCTGGGATGCCAAGGCCAAGGGTCAGGCCGCTCAGGCGCAGTGGGAGACCCTCATGGCCTCCTACCGCAGGGCCTTCCCGAGCGAGGCGGCGCAACTCGAGGCCCGATGGGCTGGCCGTCGCCCGGCCGATTTCGACCAGAAAAACGCCGCCCTGATCGCCTCATTCTGTGAGACAGCGCCCAATGTGGCGAGTCGAAAAGCATCCCAGATGGTGCTCGATGACCTTGGCCCTCGCCTGCCGGGGCTGCTCGGCGGCTCTGCAGACCTCACGGGCAGCAACCTGACCAACTGGAAGGGTGTCTCGGTGCTCTCGGTCGATGAAAAAGGCGCCATCACGCCTGGCCGACACATCAGTTATGGCGTTCGCGAATTTGGCATGGCCGCAATCTGCAACGGCATTGCCCTGCACGGGGGATTCATCCCCTACTGCGCAACCTTCCTCACCTTCTCCGACTACAGCCGAAATGCCATACGCATGGCGGCCCTCATGCGTCGCCAGGTGATCCATGTCTTTACCCACGACTCCATTGGCCTGGGAGAGGATGGCCCCACCCATCAACCCATCGAGCACCCGGCGAGCCTTCGACTCATTCCAAATCTGCAGGTCTGGCGTCCAGCCGATGCGGTGGAGACAGCCGTGGCCTGGCAGTCTGCACTTGCCAATACCCATGGACCAACGGCCCTGTTGTTGTCTCGTCAGGGTCTGCCACCCCAGGTCACGGACCCAGTGCAGGCCCGAGATGTCGCAAAAGGTGGTTATGTGCTCACGTCCGACCCCCGGCCTCAGGTCGTCTTGATGGCCACCGGATCAGAGGTGAGCCTGGCCATGGAGGCCACCAGGCAGCTTCGCGCCCAGAAGATCCGGGTCCGTCTGGTGTCTCTGCCGTCGACCACGGTCTTTGACCAGCAGTCGATTGCCTATAAGTCCCAGGTCCTGCCAGAAGGCGTCCCCCGCATTGCGGTGGAGGCCGGTGTGACCGACCTCTGGTGGAAATACCAGCCTGCTGCGGTGGTCGGGCTCGATCGTTTCGGCGAGTCAGCGCCGGCCGGCGCACTCTACAAATTTTTCGAACTGACCCCCGAAGCCCTTGTTAAGACGGCACAATTGGTGCTCACAAACTAACCAGAGCAAGGTGTGACGACACGCCAGTCCGCGTGTCACGCGTTTTGACAATATAGGAGACATCACATGACGGTACGGATTGCCATCAACGGTTATGGCCGCATTGGCCGCAATGTATTGCGGGCCCACTACGAGGGTGGCAAGCGTCACGACATCGAGATCGTGGCCATCAATGATCTTGGAAACAGCGAGACCAACGCGCACCTGACCCGATACGACACGGTTCATGGGCGATTCCCGGGGGAGGTCGCCGTCGATGGCGATGCATTGGTGGTCAACGGTGATCGCATCCGGGTGCTCGCCAATCGCAATCCAGCCGAGCTTCCCTGGAAGGACCTCGGGGTGGATCTGGTCATGGAATGCACTGGTTTTTTTACAACCAAGGAGAAGGCATCGGCTCACCTGGCCGGTGGGGCCAAGAAGGTCTTGATCTCTGCGCCAGGCGGCAAAGATGTCGATGCCACGGTGGTCTTCGGGGTGAATCACGACACCCTGCGGGCAAGCCACACAGTGGTCTCCAATGCATCTTGCACAACCAACTGCCTCGCCCCCGTGGCCAAGGTGCTCCACGATGCAATTGGCATGGAGTCTGGCCTGATGACCACCATCCATTCCTATACCAATGACCAGGTCCTCACCGACGTCTATCACGAAGATCTCCGCAGGGCCCGCTCTGCCTCCATGTCGATGATCCCCACAAAGACTGGGGCAGCTGCTGCGGTCGGGCTCGTATTGCCTGCGCTCAATGGCAAGCTCGACGGCTACGCCCTGCGAGTGCCCACCATCAATGTCTCGGTGGTCGACCTCACTTTCTTTGCAGGCCGCGCCACCTCAGTCGATGAGGTCAATGCATTGCTAAAGGCCGCAAGCGAGGGCGCCCTGGGGGGTGTGCTGGGCTACAACACCGCGCCACTGGTGTCGGTGGATTTCAACCACGATCCTCGCTCGAGCGTATTTGACTCGACCCAGACGAGGGTCTCGCCCGATGGCCGCCTTGTGAAGGTCTTGTCCTGGTACGACAACGAGTGGGGATTCTCAAACCGCATGCTCGACACGGCCTTGGCCATGATGTCGGCCAGATCACAGTGAAGTTCAAGCGCATGACCGAGTTGCCACTTGCGGGCAAACGGGTCTTTATTCGCGCAGACCTCAATGTGCCGCAAGACGATTCAGGCCGCATCACCGATGACACGCGGATACGGGCCTCGGTGCCGGCAATGCTGCATGCGCTAAAGGCCGGCGCCGCCCTAATGGTGACCTCCCACCTGGGCCGCCCCAAGGAGGGTGAACTCAGGGCCGAAGACTCCCTGGCCCCGATTGCCCTGCGACTGGCTGAGCTGCTCGACCGCAAGGTGCCGCTGGTGGGCAACTGGCTGACGCAGCCCTTTGAGGTGTCGGCTGGCGAGATCGTCATGCTGGAGAACTGCAGGGTCAATGTTGGCGAGAAGGCAGACGATGAGGCGCTCGCCAAAAAGATGGCGGCCCTCTGCGACATCTATGTGAACGATGCCTTTGGAACGGCCCACCGTGCAGAGGCGACCACCCATGGCCTGGCTCGATTCGCGCCGATTGCCTGTGCCGGCCCCCTCATGGCGGCAGAGCTCGATGCCCTGGGCAAGGCCCTTGGGGCACCGCGTCGGCCACTCGTTGCCATTGTGGCGGGTTCAAAGGTCTCAACCAAGCTCACCATCCTGAGGTCACTGGCGCACAAGGTCGATCAACTCATCGTGGGTGGCGGCATTGCCAATACCTTCATGGCCGCCATGGGCCTTCCAATTGGAAAGTCGCTCGCGGAGATGGAACTCCTGGAAGAGTCCCGCCAGATCATGGCCGCCATGCGGGCCCGCGGGGCAGAGGTGCCCCTGCCGGAGGACATCGTCACGGCCAATGAATTTTCCGCACAGGCCCGTGCCAACAAGGTGCTCTCTCACCAATGCGCGGCCGACGACATGATCCTCGACATCGGTCCACGAACCGCCGCCAAGTTTGCAGGCGTCATTGCCAATGCAGGCACGGTGGTCTGGAATGGTCCGCTTGGCGTCTTTGAGATCGAGCAGTTCTCGGGTGGCACCCGAACCCTGGCCTCAGCCATTGCCCATTCCCCAGCCTTCTCGATTGCCGGCGGTGGCGACACCTTGGCGGCCATTGCGAAGTTCAACATCGCCAACCAGATTGATTACATCTCCACGGGAGGGGGCGCCTTCCTGGAATTCCTTGAGGGCAAGACGCTTCCGGCGGTCGCGGTGCTGCTTGGGCGGGCTGAGACTTAAGTTTTACGACGTCGTTGTGCTTGACGACGACACTTACCATTCTATAAAGGAGTCTGAACATGGCACTGGTTTCCCTAAGACAACTGCTCGACCACGCCGCCGAGCATGGCTACGGCATTCCCGCATTCAATGTCAATAACCTGGAGCAGGTCCAGGCCATCCTGGCAGCAGCCCATGCGGTCGATGCACCGGTGATCATGCAGGCCAGTGCTGGCGCACGAAAGTACGCCGGTGAGGCCTTCCTGCGACACCTGATCGAGGCGGCCGTAGAGAGCTATCCGAACCTGCCAATCGTGATGCACCAGGACCACGGTCAGAGTCCAGAGGTCTGCCAGGGCGCCATGAACCTGGGCTTCTCAAGCGTCATGATGGACGGCTCCCTGGAGGCCGATGGCAAGACCATTGCCAGCTACGACTACAACGTGGATGTCACCAAGGCTGTGGTGGCCATGGCCCATGCCAAGGGCGTCTCGGTGGAGGGAGAGTTGGGCTGCCTCGGATCACTCGAGACCATGCGGGGCGACAAGGAAGACGGTCATGGCTCTGATGCCACAATGACAGCCGATCAACTCCTCACCGATCCCGAGCAGGCTGCAGACTTCGTGCGCCAGACCCAGCTCGATGCCCTGGCCATCGCCATTGGAACGAGCCATGGCGCTTACAAATTCACCCGAAAGCCCACGGGCGACATCCTTGCCATCGATCGGATCAAGGAGATCAACCGCCGCCTTCCCAATACACACCTTGTGATGCATGGTTCATCGTCTGTGCCGCAGGAATTGCTCGATGAGATTCGGGCCTACGGCGGCGACATCAAGGAAACCTACGGTGTGCCCGTGGAGGAGATCCAGAAGGCCATTGGTCATGGGGTCCGAAAGATCAACATCGACACCGATATTCGCCTTGCGATGACAGCGGCCATGCGTCGACACATGGCCGAGAACCCATCACACTTCGATCCCCGTGATTTTCTCAAGCCGGCCCGTCAGGCCGCCCAGAAAATCTGTCAGGATCGATTCCAGGCGTTTGGCTGCTCGGGTCAGGCAAGCAAGATCAAGTCCATCAGCATGGTGGACATGGCCGCCCGATATCAGAAGGGTCAGTTGTCTCAGATCGTGCAGTGACACCGCCTCTTCAATCAGGGATTTCCTCGCTTGTGCTGCTGGGTCGCGGCAAGGTGAGGGATCTCTACGCGGTGGGCCAAGACCACCTGCTCATGGTCGCCTCTGATCGGCTCTCAGCATTCGACGTTGTACTGGGCGAGCCCATCCCAGACAAGGGTGTCGTCTTGAATCGCATGACTGAGTTCTGGCTGGGCAGACTCGCCCACATTGTTCCGAATCACCTCACCGACATCGATCCGCAGACCGTGGTCCAGGAAGATGAGGTGGAGCAAGTTCGCGGCCGTGCAATGGTGGTCAAGCGCCTACGGCCCCTGCCCGTGGAGGCGGTGGTGCGTGGATACCTTGCTGGTGGCGGCTGGAAGGAGTACCAGGCCTGCGGCGCGGTCTGCGGCGTGAGCCTGCCAGGGGGGCTGGTGCAGTCGGGCCGCCTGCCAGAACCGATCTTCACCCCCGCCCACAAGGCTGCCGCCGGTGAGCACGACGAGAACATCTCCTTTGATCAACTGGTGGCCCTCATCGGGCAGCCCATGGCCCAAGAGATTCGGCGTGTGAGCCTGGCGCTCTACCATGAGGCAGCGGCCTTCGCAGCCACGCAGGGCATCATCGTGGCGGACACCAAATTTGAGTTTGGCCTTGATGACAACGGTGTGTTGCACCTCATGGACGAGGTGCTCACGGCCGACTCCTCCCGCTTCTGGCCGGCCGATCAGTACCAAGAGGGCATGAGCCCGCCAAGCTTTGACAAGCAGTTTGTGCGTGACCACCTCGAGACCCTTGACTGGGATAAGACTGAGCCAGCACCGCCTCTGCCCGTTGATGTCATTGCCAAGACTGCTGCCAAGTACCGAGAGGCGCTCTTTCGCATCACGGGCGTTCGAATGCCCCTGGTGGGCGTGGTCATGGGCTCTCAGTCCGACTGGGACACCATGCGACACGCCGTGGAGATGCTTGATCGCTTTGGCATCCCGCACGAGGCCCGGGTGGTCTCGGCCCACCGCATGCCCGATGCGCTTTTCAGCTACGCGGAGTCGGCCCATGCAAGAGGCCTACGCGGCATCATTGCCGGCGCGGGCGGCGCAGCCCACCTGCCGGGCATGTTGGCAGCCAAGACCACGGTGCCGGTCTTCGGGGTGCCCGTTGCGTCCAAGCACCTGGGTGGTGAAGACTCCCTCTATTCCATCGTCCAGATGCCCAGGGGCATCCCAGTTGCCACCTTTGCAATTGGCGAGGCCGGTGCAGCCAATGCGGCCCTGCATTTCATTGCCACCCTTGCCACGCACGACGACATGCTTCTCGACCGACTCCTTGACTATCGTGCGAACCAGACGACCCTGGCCCACGCCATGAACGCCAGCCTCGGCCGAGCATCGGCACCGACCGTGAGCTGACGCAGTCTATGCAGATTGGGCTCTTGGGAGGCGGTCAACTCGGCCGGATGATGATTCAGGCCGCCCACCGCCTGGGCCACACCGTGGTGCTGCTCGACCCAGACCCGCAGGGTCCGGCCGGGCAGCTCGCAGATGACCATGTCATTGGAGATTACTCAGACCCCACGGCCCTGGCCCAATTTGCGGCAAAGGCCAGCGTCTTCACCACGGAATCCGAGAATGTACCGGCGGCCTCCATTCGGTTTCTGGCCGAGCATGGCAAGACCATGCCCTCGGCCGACTGCGTCGAGCGGGCGCAGGATCGCTTGATTGAGAAGGCCTTCATTGAGTCTGCAGGGGTGGCTGTGGCGCCGCACTGGCCTGTCCTCTCTCGGGAGCAAGCCCTGGCCCTGCCGCCCGCGGCCTTCCCCGGAATTTTAAAGACCAGTCGGCTGGGCTACGACGGCAAGGGTCAGCAGACAGTGCTCTCGACCCAGGAGGCCGCCAAGGCCTTTGAGGCATTTGGTCGGGTGGCCTGTGTGCTCGAGAAGCGACTGGCCCTTCGGCAGGAGGTCTCTGTCATTCTCGCTCGGGGGGCAGACGCAGAGGTGGCAGTCTTCCCACTGGCCGAGAATGTTCATCGCAGCGGCATCCTCCACACCACCACCGTGCCGGCAGATGTCTCTGAGGTGCTGGCCCATCAGGCCCAGGCGGCTGCCCAAGCGATTGCGCAGGCCATGGGCTATGTGGGGGTCTTGTGCGTGGAGTTCTTCGTTCTGGAGGATGGGCAGTTGTTGGCCAACGAGATGGCCCCGCGCCCACACAACTCTGGCCACCACAGCATGGAGGCCTGCGAGACGAGCCAGTTTGAGCAACAGGTTCGCATCTGCACGGGCATGCCCTTGGGCAGTCCAGGCCTGAGATTTCCAGCGCGCATGACCAACCTGCTCGGAGACCTCTGGTTTCCAAACGGACTCGACGGACCAGTGGTCACACCGGACTGGTCTGCCCTGACCTCAGGGGAGCAGGCGGTGCTGCACCTCTATGGCAAGAGCGAGCCTCGGCCCGGCCGCAAGATGGGCCACATCACTGAGCGCCTTCTGGACCAGTCTTGATGCAGCTGCTTGATGCTGCCGACCCTCTCTCCATCGAGCTGGCAGCCGCGGCGCTCAGAGCGGGGCACCTCGTCGCCTTTCCGACCGAGACCGTCTACGGCCTCGGTGCAGATGCCACTCAGCCTGCGGCTGTGTCTCGAATCTTCCAGACGAAGGGTCGACCAACAGCGCATCCGCTGATCGTGCATGTGGCCAATGTGGCCGTGGCAAGACGCCTCGCCCTAGATTGGCCAGCGGCTGCGCAGTCTCTGGCCGAGGCGTTCTGGCCTGGCCCACTCACCTTAATCGTGCAGGCCGCTGCCGGCGTCTTGCGGGCAGTAACAGGTGGTCAGGCCACTGTGGGTCTGCGGGTGCCAGCCCATCCTCAGGCCCTGGCCTTGCTCGAGGCATTCGAGTTGATCGGCAGTGGGGCCGTTGCGGCGCCGTCGGCCAATCCGTTTGGGGGCCTGAGCCCCACCCACTGGCAGCATGTCAGAGACGTGCTCGGCGCTCGATTGAGTCAGACCGATCTGATCCTCTGTGGGGTGCCATCGGCGGTGGGGCTTGAGAGCACCATTGTTGACTGCACCCATGATGAGCCGAGGATCTTGCGGCCTGGGGGACTCTCGCGGGCTGAGATTGCCCGGGTGGTGCCGCTCCAAGGTGTCGGTGCGCCGCGGGCTTCAAATGCGCCCAGGGTCTCTGGGCAGCAGGCCATGCATTACGCCCCGCGAACCCCCCTGCGCCTGGTGTCGGCTGAGTCGCTCGGGGCCCATCTGGCCAACTGGGCCCAGGGGCACCCCGGCCAGCGGGCTGTCGTCTGGGCAGTCACTGCCAGTGAGCCGGCAAATCTTGAGCCTGCCATTGATTGGGCAATGGCCCCTTCAGATGCTGCCGCCTACGGGGCGGCACTCTATGCACAACTCCATGACTGGGATGCGCAGGGCTGCTATGGCCTCATGGTCCTTGAGCTGCCGCCGCCCGGCCCAGCGTGGGAGGCCATCGAAGACCGACTTGTTCGGGCTGCACATCAGGCGTGACGGCCTTCGAGGGTTTTTAGCATGAGCTGGTGACGCATGTTGCATTCCTCGAAGGACGACCCCAGGGTGGTGAAACCCGCGCGTTGGTAAAAGCCAATGGCGTGCTCCTGAGCGTGAAGCACGACAGCGTCGAACTCGAGTCGTTGCGCATCGTCGAGCAGTGCAGCCAGGAGTGCACTGCCGAGCCCCCGACCTCGATGCCCTTGCAGGACTGACATGCGGCCAATGCGTGCGCGGCCATCTCCGAGCGAGAGCAATCGCCCCGTGGCAACAGGCGCCTGGTCCCTCTCCATCACGGCATGACGGGCAACGGCATCCCAGGCGTCCCATTCGTCCTCCGAGGCCACCTGCTGCTCTTGTACGAAGACCGCCTGCCGAACGACACGGGCGGCAGGGCCGCTGGACGACCAGTCACCGATCCACCCGCCTTCGATTGCACAGGCTGGCGGCGGGCTTGCCCAGATGGGGTTGGGCCACCAGGGGTCTGTGCGCCACCGGGGCATCAGGTGCCAATGAAGGTGTGGCACCACATTGCCAAAGCTGGCCAGATTGAACTTGTCGGGCTGCCACTGCTCGGTGAGCCTGTGCTCCCAAGCCGCCAGTGCCTCCCCGATCTCCTGACGCTGCGCTGGCGCGAGGTGCCGCCATTCCTGCACATGGTCCGAGCAAATCAGGCGGTGGAATCCCGGGAGGGGATGCTCCTCAATGGCGACCACTCGCCATCCAGAGGCCTGCTCAACCAGTCGACCGCCGGGGCTCGAGCAGAGTGGGCAGTTGGTCTTAGCGGCCAGAGCAGTGCCCACCGCTAGAGGCCTGCCCACTGCCGAGCATGATCAAGGGCGGTTCGACTCGGGCACGGTCCAGGCTGCTAAAGTCAAGACCGATCAGGCCAAGCAAGATCGCCCAAAAGAGCAGGGTGTGGATGGTTCTCATGGGGTTCTCATGGCATGGTCCTCATGGCATGGTCCTCATGGCATGGCCAGCCGAAGTCGCAGGCGCACACCGAGAATCGACCCGAGGTAGGCCATGACAAACCAGACCCAGCCATGGAGGCTTGCGGAGGCCACCCCGCCCAGGAAGCTGCCAATGTTGCAGCCAAAGGCGAGTCGAGCGCTGTAGCCCATCACAAGGCCGGCCAGGGCGCCTGCAGCCCAATGGTGGGGTCTGATTGGACTCTCAGCCTTGCCCGATGAGGCCCGCCACCGCCAGCGTGCTGCAGCCATGGCACCAAACAAGAGCCCGATATTGGTGAGCGAGGTGATGTCCCACACAATGGGGTCCAGGAGCCGCTGCGCATGGGCGGCTGAGGACCAAAACGGATCGGCGCTCAGGTCCATGCCAAGGCCCGAGGCGGCCTTGGCGCCCCAGAGGCCCAGGCCATAGACAATCCCCCAGGGCTGACCGGCCACGATCAGGTGCACGCCGTAGAGCACAGCCAGCAGCAACCCCCCGAGGAGCCAGTGCCCGACGAGTTTGTTCGAGTGGCTGCTGAGCCCCGCCCGGTCCTGGGCACGCCAGGCCCACCAGACCACGGCCGCGCAGCCTGCAAGGGTTATGAGGAGTGCTGGTCCCAGGCCGACAAGGGCCAGAAGGTCCACTGAGAATCCCTGCCCCGGCTGGGCTGCAAGGGCATCGAGCGGCCCGCCAAGAGAGAGCCAGTCAGGCTGGTGTGAGGCGCCAATGAAACTTCCCGCAATAAAGGTTGGCAGGACCACCCAAGAGAGTGCGGCCCCAGCACCTGCTCGATTTAGGCTGCCGGAGCCGCAGCCGTCTGCCACCTGCATGGCTGCACCAAAGACAAAGGCGCCAATCAAGAGACTCCAGGTGATTGGGGCCACCGCACCCGTCATCTCGGTTGGGAACCAGGCCAGCAGGGGGAGGGCGAGCAGGGCGGCTGCAGCCATGAGAAGCATCTGCCCCGTGATGCCGGCTGCCTCACGCTTGAGGATGAATTGCCGCCAGCCCGAGGTGAATCCAAAGCGGCAACCCTGCAGGATCAGGCCAAAACCAATCCCAATGAGCACGAGCAGGCCCGCCTGCAGGCCTGCAATGAACATCACCACCAAGGTGCCCAGGAGACCCAGCGCGACGAGGCTGGGTTTTTCGACTCGGGTCATGTCTTTCTAACGAGCAACACCGCTTCCCTTGGCCTGCCACAGCAATGCGGTGGCGCGGCTTGGTTCGTTGTCCATGGGCAGCCCGGCCTGGCTCCATCCCACCACAGAGTCTGCATACATGAGGGTATTGGGCTGCCCCAGAACCTCCGAGAGGATGAACCAGTTGGTTGCTGCCCAATGCCCAGTGTTGCAAAACTGAACGGTGGGCTGCTGCAAGAGCCCCTCTCGTTTTGCCACTGTCAGGATCCGCTCCTTTGGCAGCAGGCGCCCCGTATTGGGCACGAACCATTCCTCAGAGTCGAACCACTTGGCCTGTGCAATGGTGCCCCATCGGGCGGCCGACGGATGCCGCATCTGACCGAGAAAGAAGTCCTCGGGCCTGGCATCGACAAAGACCGGCCGCATCGCAGCCTGAGGGCTGGCAAGTGCGTGTGCCTGGGGGGTGGAGAGCAGCAGCGATGGGTTGTACTGGAGCCTGTTGTCGCCAGACCGCGGGCTGCGAGGCTTGGCTTGGCCACTCTCTAGGGGCAGCTTGGCGGCCATCCAGGCCCCAAGGCCGCCATCCAAGATGGCGAGGTCTTTGAAGCCAGCGGCCTTTAACGTCCAGTAAACGCGGGCCACGCCGCCGAACTCAGTGGCATCGGAGCCAGAGCCCAGGAGCACGATCGGGTCGGTGGTTTTCATGCCAAGCGGCAAGAGGATTTTTTCAAGGGTTGCAATTGGCACAACGGCACCTGGGGATTCTTTTGGGCCGCGAAAGAGTGAATATGGCAGGGGTTGGGCGCCTGGAATATGACTGGCGGTGAAGTTGGGCGTCTTCTGATCGGTCTGGAGCAGTTCACGGGTGTCGAGCACCACGACCTTGCCGGTTTGAATGAGACCCTGGAGTTGTTGGACAGAGACCAACGGACCAGGTGTGGTGCGGGCGTGAGCGGCCGGGCCAGCCAGGCCGATGAGCGCGATCAGCGTTAAGGGGACCATCAGGGTCAATAGAGATCGCAAGGTTAAGGGGACCATCAGGCCGGCCAAGGAAACTTTTAGGATGTCTTTCATGGCCCGTACTCTAGCCTGCATCGGTGCCGGGCTTAATAACTTATCGGAATAAGGACATGACCCAGGGTGGATCGACTAGCATCACGGCCATGGGAAATCAAAATCTGAGCAATGCATTTTTCGGAGGCGGATGTTTCTGGTGCCTCGAGGCGGTCTTTCAGCGGGCCGTGGGTGTGGTGTCTGTGGTCTCAGGCTACATGGGAGGGCCCACGCCAGCCCCGACCTACGAGGCAATCTGCTCAGGACGCACGGGGCATGCCGAGGTGGTGCGGGTCACCTTTGATCCCACCCTCATTCGCTACGAGGATCTCCTCGATCTCTTTTTTCTCATCCATGACCCCACCACGCCTGATCGTCAGGGCAACGATGTGGGCTCTCAGTATCGGTCGATTGTCTTTGCCCTTGGCGCCCAACAGGTTGCCGCCGTTGCGCTTGCCTGCAAGGAGTACGCAGGGCAGCATCCGGCTGCCGGCCCGGTGGTGACCCAGGTCATTGAAATCTCGCAGGCCGATTGGCAGGGCGAGACCGGGGTGGTCACACGCCAATTTTTTCCAGCCGAGTCCCATCATCAGAACTACTACCGAGAGCATCCCGCCCAGGGCTACTGCGCTGTTGTGGTGGCGCCAAAGCTGATCAAGGCGCAGACACTGCGACCGCTCCTGGTCTCGTAAGGTGAGGCCCCGAGGGATTCATCAGGGGGCCAGTCGCGCCACCCGCCAGACGGCATCAGGGTTGCTCCAGCTGTAGGCCAGTCGGTCATGCAGCCTTGACGGCCTGCCCTGCCAGAATTCGGCTCGGTCCGGCACCACCCGGTATCCGCCCCAATCGCCTGGTCGGGGCGGCGCATCTCCGAACTGCGCCCGCATGATCTCGTGCTGCGCCTCTAACCAGGCTCGACTCGGAATCACCTGGCTCTGAGGTGAGGCCCATGCGCCCAACCTGCTGCCCACGGGTCGCTCGAGATAGTAGTCGTCTGAGGCCTGAGGGGAGAGTTTCTCGACCTTCCCCTCGATGCGAACCTGACGCTCCAGGGCAGCCCAATAGAAGGTGAGGCTCGCCCAGGGGGTTGCGAGCAGGGCCTGTCCCTTGTGCGAGCGGTAGTTGGTAAAGAACGTCACGCCCTGGGCATCAACGCCTCGGGCCAGCACAATCCTGGCGGAGGGCCGGCCGTCTGCTCGCACGGTCGACAGCGTCATGGCGTTTGGCTCGGGCAATTCGGCTGAGATGGCCTCCTGGAGCCACCTCTGGAGTTGATCAAGTGGGCTGTCTGCAAGGTCATCGGTCTCGAGGCTGGCCAGGCTGTAGTCCTGGCGGATCTTGGAGATGTCGGCGTTCATGGTGATGTCATCTTTCGCATTGAATATAGGCTGGGTCAATCGAGATCGTTGAATTTTTCAATTGGACGCATCGTTCGAGTCTGACCACAATCCAGCATGTGTTCAAGTTCTCGTCTTGGACATTCTGTTGTGAGACTGTTTTTTTTTGTTCAACCCATAGGAGAGACACATGCCTCAACTCAAAGGTACCAAGACGCACCAGCATCTCAAGGATGCGTTTGCGGGCGAGAGCCAAGCCAATCGTCGTTATCTGTATTTTGCAAACAAGGCCGACGTTGAAGGCCATTCCGAAGTTGCCTCGCTGTTTCGTGCAACGGCCGAAGGTGAGACTGGGCACGCCCATGGCCACCTCGACTATCTTGCACTCGTGGGGGATCCTGCAACAGACCTGCCAATCGGAGACTCTGCATCCAACCTGCGTTCGGCAGTCGCTGGTGAGACGCACGAGTACACCGACATGTATCCCGGCATGGCCAAGGATGCACGCAACGAAGGGTTTGATGAGATCGCTGATTGGTTTGAGACGCTGGCCAAGGCCGAGCGCTCGCATGCCAACAAGTTTCAAAAGGCCTTAGACACTCACATTGCCTAGTCTTTAGGTTCGTGAACTGCAGGGCCTTGGCAATCTCCAGGGCCCTGTGGTTTTCGAACCAGGCACCACCAAGACCATACAGAGAGAAATTCAAATGACTGTTCGCGAAGGCTCCCTAGAGGCCCCCACCCGGCACCCGCTCGACTGGCTCAATCCAGCCTTCTACGATGAAAAAGAATGCTTCGACGAGATGGAGCGCATCTTTGACATCTGCCACAGCTGCCGCCGTTGCGTGAGCCTCTGTGGTTCCTTTCCCACCCTCTTTAACCTCATCGACGACGGCCAGACCGGCGAGCTCGATGGTGTCGACAGGAAGCGTTATTGGGATGTGGTCGACCAGTGCTACCTCTGTGATGTCTGCTACATGACCAAATGCCCCTATGTGCCGCCCCACCCATGGAACCTGGACTTCCCCCACACCATGCTTCGGGCAAAGGCCATTCAGTTCAAGAAGGGCACGCCCACGACGTTTCGAGATGTCACGCTCTCCAACACATCGGCCAACGGCAAGCTCGCCACCATCCCGGTGGTGGTCCAGGCCGTCAATGCCATCGCAAAGATCAAGCCCGCCCGTGCCTTGGGCGAGAAGCTCCTTGGGGTCCACAAGGATGCCTGGCTGCCCGAGTACACCAGCGCCGTCTTTGAGAAGCATGCCAAGCGGTCAAGCGATCATCCCGTTCAGAACGGTGCCCGCTCTCTGGGCAAGGTGGCGATCTACAGCACCTGCTATGTCAACTGGAATGAGCCTGGGATTGGTCACGACCTCATCAAGGTCCTGGAACACAACGAGATTCCCTACATCCTGGTTGAGAAACAGGCCTGTTGTGGCATGCCCAAGCTCGAGCTCGGAGATCTCGACTCCGTGGCCGCACTGGCCAAAAAGACCCTCCCTCAGTTGGCGGCATTGGCCAGACAGGGCTATGCAATCGTCACACCAATTCCGTCTTGCACCCTCATGTTCAAGCAAGAGCTGCCGCTGATGTTTCCGAATGACGCAGACGCACAGGCTGTAAAGGCCGCCATGTTTGATCCATTCGAGTACTTTCAACTCCGGCACAAAGACGCGCTCCTAAAGACTGACTTCAAACAAGGCCTGGGCAATGTCTCCTACCACGTGGCCTGTCACCTTCGCGTCCAGAATGTTGGTCAGAAGACACGAGAGACCCTCGAGATGGTGCCCAACACCGCCGTCAATACCGTGGAGCGTTGCTCCGGCCATGCAGGCACCTGGGGGGTCAAGAAGGAGTTTCACGAGACGGCCCTTAAAATCGGCGGCCCGGTCTTTCGCCAGATGGCAGAGCATCCTCAGGCGGCAGAAGGCGGGGGTCTTCCCGATTTCATTGCCTCGGACTGTCAGCTTGCAGGCCATCACATTGAGCAGGGAATGGCGGGCAAGGGCGCCGGCAAGGTGGCCCACCCACTGAGCCTGCTCGCCCGCGCCTACGGACTCTGATTTCAATACACCACTAGGAAAGGATGTCATCATGACTGGAGAAGTAAACATGGGAAAAATCACGGCCGAATCCCTCTGGACCCTCGAGCATTACGCTCGCATACGCAATCAGTTCCGGGCCGAGGTCATGGCCCATAAGAACATTCGTCGCATTGCCCTTGGCGAGCATGTGAGCCTGCTCTTTGAAGATGAGAAGACCATTCGCTATCAGATTCAAGAGATGCTGCGGATTGAAAAGACATTTGAGGCCGAGGGCATCCAGGATGAGCTCGATGCATACAACCCCCTGGTGCCCGATGGACGCAACTTCAAAGCCACCATGATGATCGAGTACCCGAACCCCGAGATCCGCAAGGTTGAACTGCGCAAGCTCAAGGGCGTCGAGGCAAGGGTATGGGTGCAGGTCGAGGGCCGTGAGAAGGTCTGGGCCATTGCAGATGAAGACCTTGAGCGCGAGAATGATGAGAAGACCTCAAGCGTTCACTTCATGCGGTTTGAGCTCGACGAAGACATGGCCGCGGCGCTCAAGTACGGTGTGGGCCTGGCCATGGGCATCGACCATCCAGCCCTCAGGGTCACGCTTGACCCAGTCCCACCAGAGTCGCGGGCCTCGCTGGTTGCAGACCTGGCGTGAGTGCAGATCTGGCTTAAGATCCTCTTATGACAGAGACCAACGCCAAGAATGTGCAAGGGGGAAGGCTGCAGCCCTGCGGCCTAGACCCCCTCACCGGCTTTTATCGAGACGGTTGTTGCAACACGAGCCCGGAGGATTTCGGGCGTCACACCGTCTGCTCGGTGATGACGGAGGCCTTCCTGGCCTTTTCAGCTGAGCGCGGCAACGACCTCTCAACCCCGCGGCCGGAATTCCGATTCCCTGGGCTCAAGCCCGGAGACCGCTGGTGTCTGTGCGCTGGCCGCTGGCGTGAGGCAGCAGATGTGGGCCTGGCGCCCCCGGTGGTCTTGGAGTCAACCCACGAAAAGGCCCTCGACATCCTGGCACTTGCAGACCTCGAATACCACGCACTCCAACTCAGCTAGACCCAGGCCCTGCGCCCCGGTCATCCTGCGCGGGCCCGAGCAATAATTGAAGAGACCCCCTCATGGCCACCTATCGAACTGAGACCGTCACCAGCCTGACCCATTGGAACGAGACCCTCTTCTCGTTTACCACCACCCGAGACCAGTCCTTTCGATTCAGGAATGGACACTTCGTGATGATTGGCCTGGAGATCGATGGTCGGCCACTGGCCAGGGCCTATAGCGTGGTGAGCCCAAATTACGAGGAGCAGCTTGAGTTCCTCTCCATCAAGGTTCCAGATGGGCTGCTGACCTCACGCCTCCAACACATCAAGCTGGGCGATCCCATTCTGGTTGGAGACAAGGCCACTGGCACGCTCGTCATCGACGATCTCAGGCCGGGCCGACACCTCTATCTCTTCTCAACGGGCACCGGCCTGGCACCATTTATGAGCATCGTGCGAGACCCGGACACCTATGAGCGTTTCGAGCGGGTGATCCTCATCCATGGGGTGAGGCTGGTGAGTGAACTGGCCTATGGCGACTACCTTTCCACGGACCTCCCCCAACACGAGTTCCTCGGAGAGATGGTGTCGAGCCAACTCATTTATTACCCAACCGTCACGCGAGAGGCGTTCTCCCATACCGGCCGACTGACCACCGCAATCGCCTCTGGCAAACTCTTTGCAGACATTGGACTGCCCACAATCGATCCAAGCCAGGATCGCTGCATGATCTGCGGCAGCCCATCGATGCTCAAGGAGACTGCTGAGATCCTCGATGCTCGGGGGTTTGTGGCCTCGCCTGGCCTGGGTCAGCCCGGTGACTATGTCATTGAGAGGGCCTTCGTCGAACGGTAGGCGCCGCCTACTGGAGGGCCCGTCGAAGTCTGGCGCTAAGCTGGTCGACCAACAGCACCAACACCAACATGGCCAGCAGCACGGTTGACATGCTGCTCATCTGAAAGAGGCTCATGTGCACCATGAGCATCTGACCCAACCCGCCAGCGCCCACCACGCCCAGCACGGTGGCGGCACGGATGTTGTTTTCCCATCGGTAGAGGCTATAGGCCATGAGCTGCGGCATCACCTGGACAAGCGTGGCGTAGAAAAACCTCTGGGCGCGCGAGGCCCCGAGGACTCGGAGTGTCTCCTCGGGGTGTCTGGGGGCATTCTCAAGGGCCTCCGAGAAGAGCCTGCCCAGCACACCGGTCGTGTGGAGCGCCAATGCAAGCGTTCCCGCAAATGGCCCGAGCCCTGCTGAGATGAGGAGCAAGGCCGCCCAGACGAGGTCTGGTATTGCCCGAAGGACATTGAGCAAGATGCTGGTGACGGGATGCCTCAGGACAGCCAAGATCAGTCCAAAGAGCATGGCCAGCAGTGTCCCAAGGGCAGACATGGCCAGGGTCTCTAAGCTGGCATGGAAAATTCGTTCGAGAAAATCTGGCGAGACATTCGGTGGGAAGAGTTCGCCCACAAAACTGGCAAGCCTGCGAAGGCTGTCTGCCTGAAAGATCACCCGGACCTCGAGGTCCAGGCTCAGGATGCTGAGCAGCAAGAGGGTGAGCAGGAGCACCAGGGTCCAGCAGGCCCAGCAGCGACTGCCGCGCATGCTCGAGCTGATTCGGTAAGGCTGGTTGGCGGCCGGATCGATCATGCTGCCTCGAGCTGCCGCCGCAGCAGCCGGCTCAGGATATCGGCCAGGCCAACCAAGACCACAAATGCAAGCAGCATGGTGGCCACCTCACCGCCTGCAAACATTGCCATCGACTGCTCTAACTCCTGTCCGAGGCCGCCCGCCCCAACAAAGCCCAAGACAACCGATGAGCGAATTGCACACTCCCAGCGATAGACCGTGTAGGAGGTGAGTTCGGTGGCGTTCTGGGGCAGCAATCCGTAGGCCAACGCCTGGAGTCGGCCAGCCCCATTTTGCAGGAGGGTCTTGGCGGTCTCAGGGGGGCCGCTCTCAAGGATCTCCGCATAGACTTTTCCCAGCATGCCGCTGTAGGTGATGGCGATGGCCAGGACTCCCGCTGTTGGACCAAGCCCCACGACTCGAACAAACATGAGGGCCCAGACCAACTCTGGCACCGACCTCAAGACGGCCATGACCCCACGCAGCAGCGTCCGTGCAAGCCTGGCCAGCGGATGCATTCTGCCCTCGGTGGCGCCGATCGAGAGCCGCTCGGTGATGAGAAGGGCCATGGGAATGGCTGCCAGCAGGGCCAGGCAGAGGCCAGCAGTGGCCATGGCAACAGTCTTCCAGGCAGCTGTGACCACCAGGAGGAGGAAGTCAGGATCGATTCTCGGCGGCAGAAAACTCTCTAGAAAACGCCCCGTCTCCCGGAGCGACTCGCTGCCCAGTAGCCGCCCGGGTTGAAACTCTGTGATGAGAAAAAGGGGCCACAGGATGACAACGGCAATGCTCAGGCCGAGCCAACGCCTTGTCCACGCTGGATCGCGAAGCATGCCGGCATGGGCCGTCATCTGCAGCCGGTGACGGGGATCAATGACTCCTCTGGCCAGGGGTCTGCTGATGCCTCAGGGGAGGCCGTCTCACCGTTGTAGAGGGCCGCGACTTGGTTGTCTCGCAGGTCTTGACGCCGCACATCAAAGACCACTTCGCCGTCACGCAGGCCGATGATCCTGGGAAAGTGGGCCAGGGCAAGATCGACCTGATGGAGGCTCACCACCAGGGTGGCATTGGCAGCCTCTGCAGCCGATAAGACAGTGGCAAGTGCTGCCCGTGCCTTGACCGGATCGAGTGCCGAGAGCGGCTCATCGAGCAGCCAGAGTTGAGCCCGTGTCATGAGGCAACGGGCGAGGCCCACCCGTTGACGCTCTCCACCAGAGAGTCGATCCACGCGCTCAAACAACTTCTCTTCGAGGTCGAATGCACAGAGCGCCTGATGGGCAGCTGGAATGTCCAGGGGGTAGAAGAGGGAGGCCAGGCTGCGCAGCAGGCTCATGGCTGGGAGCCTCGCAGCCATGAGGCTGGTGACGACCCGTTGCCGGGGCGGCAGGGGCGGCACCTGCGGGACAAGAAGCAGGGTGGAGCGCAGACCATGCCGCTGGCGGCCCGACTGACCCCAGGGACAGGCCCCTCCAAACAAGAGATCTCCTCGGGTTGGCCGCATTGCGAGGGCAAGGAGGTGGATGAGACTCGTCTTGCCAGCCCCAGACGGTCCGATGATGGCGACCTGCTCACCAGCCTCGATGGACAGGCTCACGGAGCGCAGTGCAAAGCGGTCTGGAGCAGCCCCGGGGTGAAGGTGGCTGCAATCAGTCAGTGCCAGCATGGGCTAGGGGGTTGCCAGCAGGCCCGCAGCTCGGGCAGCTGCCTCGATCCCGTCGTAATTCTTGGCCTCCGTGCGGATGTAGCGCGTTGCACGGTTGAGGGTCAGGATCTCCTTGCCTTCGGCGGTCTTTGGGCTGAGCTTTAAGAACGCTGCAATGATCTTCTGCTGGAGCTCGCTGGGCATGTCGCGATGGACCGTCCAGTTGTAGTTGAAAAAGCCCGGGGTGGTGTGAAAGGACACCACCTTGGTGGTGTCCACCCGATTCTCAGAGACAAATTTCTGCCAGACGGTGATGTCGAGCGCAGCAGCATCGACCTGCCCGCTTGCCACCGCTGCGATGGCGGCATCGTGGGCCTTGCTGTAGGCGATGCGTTTGAAATCTCGCTCGGGCTCAAGGCCAACATCCATGAGGTACTTCCTCGGCATGAGGTGACCAGAGGTGCTCGAGGGCGAGCCAAAGCTGACGGTCTTGCCCTTGAGGTCTTCAAGCCGTGTGATGCCTGAGCCAGCCCGGGTGATGAAGATCGACTTAAAGTCGGTGTCTTCCTGCCGTTGCAACAGCGGCACCACCATGTCTTTGGACCTTATCTTGGCCTGTATGAAGGTGGAGCCACCAAGCCAGACCAGATCGATCTTCTTGTTGACCAGGGCCTCGACCGCAGCTGGGTAATCGTTGACGGGCGTGAAGATGACTCTTGCGCCCACCTCACGGCCAAGGTAATCGGCAAGAGGCTTGAGCTTTCGAACCTGCTCGGTGGCGGCCTCCTCGGGAATGCTGGAGATTCGAAGGACCTGCTCTGCCATGCCCGAGGTCGAGATGCCCAGAGAGATCAAGAGAACGATGAGTTTAGTTTTCATGGTCGCAGTTTAAGGCAAGGCCTCAAGGTCTGTGTTTTACTGCGGCCATGAAAGACTCGATCCCCATGTTCGTCCTGCGGACTCAAGAGCCTGATGACCTCAGGCTATCGGCCTACGCTGGTCTGATGTCGCCACAGGCAGAAGTCTCGCCCGCTTTTTTCTACGATGCCCTTGGGTCTCACCTCTTTGGTGCCATCACACTGCTCGATGAATACCCCGCCACGCGTGAGGAGTTAGAGATCTTCTCGGTGGCCCATGAGGCCATCGCAAAACAACTGCCGACCGGCTGCAGTCTCATTGATCTTGGTGCCGCAGACTGTGCCAAGGCTGCCCGCCTCTTTGGGAGCATTCTGCCGACTGGCTACCTCGCCGTGGATGTCTCAGAGGCCTACCTGCGCGAGGCGCTCGAGTCGTTATCAGAGCGTCCCGGTGTGCCCGCGGTCGCAGGCCTGGTGGTGGATTTTTCGAGAGGACTCCCGCCGAACTGCCTTGAGGGGAGGGTCCCAGGCAATGGCCCGAGGGTGTTTTTCTATCCTGGATCGAGCATTGGTAATTTCCACCCAGCCCAGGCCACCGACTTTCTGCGGGGTTTAATCAGAGAGCACCAGGCTGCTGCACTGATCATCGGCATCGATCTCATCAAGCCTGCTCGGCTGCTCGAGGCGGCCTATGACGATGCCTTGGGGGTGACAGCGGCATTTAATCTCAATGTCTTGCGGGTGCTCAATCGGTCGGTCCAGACAGACTTCGAGCCAGCCGACTGGCGACATCGAGCTCGGTTTAACCAGGAGGCCTCTCGCGTGGAGATGCACCTGGAGGCAAGACGAGACCTCGAGATTCGTTGGCCCGGCGGTGGCCGACGCTTTAAGGCAGGACAGACCCTGCACACCGAGAATGCTTACAAATACACTGAGGCGTCTTTCGAGGCCCTCCTAAACGAGGCAGGCTTTGCGGTGGCCGCCTGCTACCGGAGTCGTTCTGGTGGTTTTGTCGAATTCGTGGCGCATCCGGCCACGGCAGCTTGAACACTCCTAAAGCCAGCGAAGACATCCTGTCGGTGTGGTCGGTAGAAGTTTCGAAAGAGACGGTCTCGCAGCATCGGATGCGTCTGGGCGCAGGCCCCCTTGAGGACCCAATGGTCTGCCCCGAACCATGGTTCGGAGTAGGCCTCATAGGGGTGGGCTGTGAAACCCGAGAAGGGCACAAAGGGGCTGCTTGTCCATTCCCAGACCCTTCCCCAGCGCATGCCCGCAGACGCCGCAGCCATCCATTGGGCCTCTGTGGGGAGCTGTCGGCCGGCCCAATTGCACCAGGCCTGCGCCTCATGTAGGCAGACATGGCAGACGGGTTGGGCGGCATCTCCAAGGGCCCACTGCGCTCCAACTCGGCACAAGAGCAGATCGCCCTGCCTGCGCGAGTGCAGCGGACCGGCCGCGGCCTGCCTGGTCTTCCAGGCCCAGCCATGGTCTGTCCACAACGATTCCCGCTCGTAACCGCCATCGTCGACAAATGCCCAGAAGGCCCCCAGGGAGACTGGCTGGGCATCAATTTCAAAGGCCCCGATGTCGGCCTCTAACCCGCCGAATTCATTGTCAAAGAAAAAGCAATCACGATCCGGAGATGCGCGTAGCGCCTGGGCATCGATCGCAAGAGGGGCCTGGTCTCTGACGTCGAGGGTCATCGGCTCTGCTGATTCGGTCCGCTCAAACCCCAGGGTCTGGGCCGTCATTTCAAGCGCCTCAAGGTGCATCCAGGTGTGCGCAATGCTCAGCCGATGAAAGTAGAGGGCTGTCTCTCTGGTGGCATCGAGTTGGAGGATTGCAATGGCTTCTTTAAAGGTCCTGGAGAGGTAGTGCTCAATGCCAGAGCGACCCAGCTGCTCGAGCTGCCATCGATCCCCGTGGGGGATGGTTGCGGAGTCAAAGAGGGCGTCGGCCTCAGGGAGCAGCGAGGGGCGCATCGAGGCGCGCAGATTGGGGTCCTTGAGGCCCCTGCCAAGGGCGCGGCCTGGGTTTCGCAGGACCCAATGTTCAGTGAACCAAGCCACGTGACCAAATTCCCAGAGCGGGGGATTGACCTGCTCCAGATGTGGCACATGGCTGGAAAATGCATTGAGCGAGAGGGAGAACCGCTCCAGGCAGGCGAGGAGCGACACAAGACACTGCGCGTAGGCGGTCTCAAGCTGCTGGGCCTTGCAATGACGAACGGACAACATCACGCTGTCCAGTGTAGCCTCTCAACATGATTCTGATTGTGACGCCATACGGCCCGCAGACTGGCTCCGGCAATTGGCGAACTGCTTCTCGCCACGAGGCGCTTCTGACGCAGTCCGGGCTGCCTGCCCGTGTCCATGTGGGTCCACCAGCACCTGCCGATCTATCCGGCATCCGTGCGGGACTCCTCTTGCATGCCAGGCGCAGTCACCTGGCTGCTGAGCGTTTTCGTGAGCTGTCAATTCCCTATGCAGTGGTCCTCACCGGGACAGACCTCTATGGCGATCTTCAGGGCCTGACCCAGCCCGACTGGGCAGACCAGGCTCAACAATCCATCCGCGGCGCAGCCGCCGTGGTGGGCCTTCAGTCAGATGCCTGTGAGTGCCTCCAGCGATGCATCCCAGATGCGCCAATCTGCAGGGTGATTGCGCAGACCAGCGCCTTTGAGGCAAGGCCACTCGCCGAGCGGCCGCCCAGCAGAGGCGGGCGCAGAGGCAGCATCGAGGCCCTCCTGGTGGGCCATGTGCGGCCAGAGAAGGATCCCCTCACGGCCTATCGCGCCATTGCAACACTCGTGCGGGATCAGCAGGCGTCGATTCACCTGCGGCACCTGGGCGGGGTGCTGGATGCCGCACTGGATGACCAGTTGCGCAGCCTTGTTGAGTTGCATGACCTGCCGATTCAACGTGATGGACAGGTCTCGCATGACACGGTTGAGTCCGCCATGCAGTCAGCCGATCTCCTCATTGCGCCCTCGCGCCTTGAGGGCGGGGCACTGGTCCTCGCAGAGGCTGTGGCAGTGGGGCTGCCAGTCGTGGCCAGCCGCATCCCGGGGCACATCGGCATCCTTGGTGAAGATCATCCTGGCTGGTTTCCCCAGGGGGATGCCCAGGCGCTGGCCGCACGCATTGGCGCCTGGATTGCCTCTCCACGAGATCGGGCCGCCCTTCAGGCGGCCGGCGAAACGGTCCGGTATCGCCTCACAGACGGCGCCGCAGAGGCCGCCTCACTGGTGCGGCTTCTCCGGGATATCCTTGGGCATGGACCCCAACCAGGCCCCCAACCCCCTGTGAAGAATGCCCCGCGCCATGACTGAACCTCGACTGACAACCCTCTCCCACGGTGGTGGCTGTGGCTGCAAAATTGCGCCCGGTGTGCTCACTGAGATTCTCAAGGGGGCCTCTGGCCTGCCCATGCCGGCCGAGCTCTTGGTGGGCATTGAGACAGCAGACGATGCAGCGGTCTATCTGCTCAACGATGATCAGGCGCTCGTCGCCACCACAGACTTCTTCATGCCGATCGTCGATGACCCCTACGACTTTGGCCGAATCGCCGCCACCAATGCGATCAGTGATGTCTACGCCATGGGAGGCAGGCCCATCATGGCGCTTGCCCTGGTTGGGATGCCCCTGAGCCTGCTGAGCACATCGACAATCGGGCGGATCCTCGATGGTGGACGCGCCATGTGTTCCCTTGCCGGCATCCCCATTGCGGGGGGCCACACCATCGATTCCATCGAACCCATCTATGGGCTTGTGGTGATGGGCCTGGTCCATCCGAGTCGGGTCCGCCGCAATGCAGATGCCAGGCTCGGGGACCGACTCATCCTTAGCAAGCCGCTTGGGGTCGGTATTTTGTCGGCCGCCTTGAAAAAGTCTGGTCGCTTCGAGGGCAGGGCCTACGAACAGATGATTGAGAACACCACGCAGCTCAACACGCCGGGCCCCATGCTGGCTGAGCTCGATGGGGTCCATGGCATCACAGATGTCACCGGCTTTGGCCTGGCGGGCCATGCCCTTGAGATGGCTCGGGGATCGGGCCTCGCGGCCGTCCTCAGGCTTGGCCGGCTTCCAGTGATCGAAGGGGTCAGGGAGATGATTGCGGCCGGCCATGTCACGGGCGCATCCGACAGGAATTGGGATGCCTATGGTGCCGCTGTTGGTCCCGACGGCTTGGGCCACGAGGATCGCTCGCTGGTCACGGACCCACAGACGAGTGGGGGTCTCTTGATCTCCTGCGCCCCAGAGACGGTCGATGATGTCCTTGCCATCTTGCATCGAGAGGGCTTTGAGAGCGCTGCAGAGATTGGGCAGATGGAGGCGGTCCGGCCCGGTGAGGCCCTGCTTCAACTGCAGTCTTAGCCGAGGGTTTTTTTCAAGAGTGCCTCCAGGCAGGGGGTCTGCAGCGTCATTCGAAGGTCGGCCTCGAGCCGGCTGCTCCTGACACGACGAGAGTCTCGCATGAAGCTCGCCATCATCGGGCTCACCCGGCCACTGCGCACCGCCTCATCGAGCTCGGCCCTGGAGATCCTCGGCACCCTTGGCAGGCCAGCGGCCAGGGCCACAGCATCGAGGTAGTCTCCCATCTTGAGGTCGCCCTCCATGACGGTATTGGTGGCCCGACCAGGGCGTCCCCTCCAGAGTGCGACCCAGCAGATCCTCGCCAGATCGTTGGCATCAATGTGGTTGGTGTAGACGTCGTCCTGTGGAACGAGGGCAGGGGCTGCGGTCGCGATTCGCTCAAATGGGAGTCGGTCGGGACCGGTGATGCCAGGAACCCGGAGCCGATGAAACCCCAGGGATCGCCAGATTCGTTCAGCATGAAGCCGCCGCAGGGACCGAGGCAATGTCGTTCGACAGGCAGAGGTCTCTCTCACCACGGCGCCCTGGTGATCACCATAGACCCCGGTGGTGCTGATGTAGACCCCCCTTGGCCGTCTGATGGCCGCCGCCCCGATGCTGCCGACCTGCCGAGACTGCCGGGCACTGGCTGCCAGGAGCCTGCTTCGCGTGTCTTGTGATGGGTGAGCATCGGAGGGTGGCACGAGAACAATCCAGTGGGTGAGGAGTCTCGATACCCGTTGCCGATCAGCGGCAACATCAAGGTTCCACCCGCTGCGCCGCCCGATTGGGATGATGCGGGGGCCAGACCCACCTGGGTGCTGGGTGAGGATGCGGGCGCCGACATCGCCATATCCCACCAGCCCGATTCGGGCCCTTCGGAATCGGGCAGGCAGGCTCAATTTACGGCCGATTCGCCAAGGTAGGCCGTGCGAACCATTGGATGGTCAAGGAGATCGTCTCCAGACCCCTCTAAGACAACGAGGCCGGATTCAAGCACCACCCCTCGGCTGGCGATCTCAAGTGCGAGTCGAGCGTTCTGCTCAACCAAGAGCAGGCTCATGCCGGCCTCTGCTAGCTCGGCGATGAGCACAAAGATCGTCTCGACCATGACGGGTGAGAGCCCCATCGAGGGCTCATCAAGCAGCAGCAGGGCGGGCCTGGCCATGAGGGCCCGAGCCATGGCCAGCATCTGCTGCTCGCCGCCCGAGAGGGTTCCCGCCTGCTGCCGGCGTCGCTGCGCCAGGCGCGGGAAGCGTTCAAACTGGGCCTGCATGTCGCGCAGGACATCTGCGGGAGGGTCTTGTCTGGCATGGGCGCCCATGAGTAGATTCTCCTCAATGGTCATCCGACCAAAGATACCGCGCCCCTCGGGCACCATGATCAATCCCTGTTGCGCGAGCCGATGGCCAGGAAGCCCGGCAATGGATTGACCACGATACTCAATTGAACCATCCGCAGCAGGGGTCCATCCCGTGATGGCCTTGAGGGTGGATGACTTTCCAGCCCCGTTTGCCCCGATCAGGGCAACGACCTCACCCTCTGCCACGGTGAGGTCAATGCCCTTGACGGCGGTGATTCCGCCATAGCGCACCACCAGGCCCCGTAGCTCGAGGATGGGACTAGCCATGTGTGGCTGTCGTGCCGAGGTAAGCCTCGATCACCCTTGGGTCGCGCTGAATTGCGCTGGGCGCACCCGATGCGATGACCTCTCCATGGTCGAGGACAGTGACCTGGGAGCAGAGTCCCATGACCAGACGGACATCATGTTCGATGAGCAGGATGGATTTGCCATCAGACTGAATTCTCTTAAGGAGGTCTCTGAGCCCATTCTTCTCGGTGGCATTCATGCCCGCTGCAGGCTCATCGAGGGCCAACAATTTGGGCTCAGTGGCCAGGGCCCTCGCAATCTCAAGGCGGCGTTGGTCCCCGTAGGAGAGGGTGGTTGCAGTCTGATGTTGTTGATCGCCAAGGCCGACATAATCGAGCAGGGCCCCTGCTGCATCAATGATGGACTGCTCGTTCTCGATGAATCCCCTGGTCCGAAAGACGGCGCCCCAGACTCCTGCATGGAGGCCGTCGCTGCGGATGTGCCGCCCCACCATGACATTTTCAAGGGCAGTGAGGTCCCCGAAGAGTCGAATGTTTTGGAATGTCCTCGCGATGCCCGCCCTGGTGACCTCGTGCACGGCCGAGGGTCTGTATTGGATGCCAGCAATTTCAAACTGACCCGCATCTGCCGCATAGAGCCCTGTGATGAGGTTAAAGAGGGTGGTCTTGCCGGCGCCGTTTGGACCAATCAATCCATAGATCTGTTGGTGCTGGATTTCTAGGCTGATGTCCGAGACGGCCAGTAATCCCCCGAATCGTTTTGAGACGCCGCTGATGCGCAGCAGCGGATCACCGGGCATGGCGATGTGGCCGCGCAATGAGGCCGAGTGGTCGATACAGCATGATCAAGACCATCGACATGCCAAAGAGCAACATGCGCAGCGCCTCTGGGGCAATCCACTCCTGCCCAAACAGTTGCAGTTGGATCGGTCTGGCCAGATGGCGCAGGGCCTCCGGGATGGCGTAGAGCAGCACTGCGCCAAGGACAACCCCCTTGACATTGCCCATCCCACCGAGGACCACCATCGCCACGATCACAATGCTTTCCATGAGCACAAAGCTCTCTGGTGACACAAAGCCTTGGAATGCCGAAAACATTGCGCCAGAGACGCCCCCAAAGGAGGCGCCCATGGCAAACGCCAGGAGTTTGATGTTGCGGGTGTTGATGCCCATGGCCCTGGCGGCCACCTCGTCCTCGCGGATGGCCATCCATGCGCGACCAATTCGGGAGTCTTGGAGCCGCAGGCTCACCAGGATTGCGATGAGGGTCAGCCCAAGAAAGAGGTAGTAGTAAAGCTGGACGGAAGGGATGCTCAGGCCCAAGAGATTGAGGGGCTGACCCAGGGAGATGCCCCCGATGGAGACGGGATCGATGTGGCTGATGCCCTGTGGACCATTGGTCAGGTTGATGGGGGCATTGAGGTTGTTGAGAAAGATGCGGATGATCTCGCCAAACCCCAGGGTCACGATGGCCAGATAATCGCCGCGCAGGCCAAGGACCGGAAAGCCAAGCAAGACGCCAAAGAGGGCTGCCACTGCGGCAGCCAGTGGGATGACGATCCAGATCGAGAGGTGGATTCCGTCTGGGAAGGCCGCCGCCACCCATGGGAAGTGCTCCACAAGATGTGGGGATGAGAGCAGGGCGTAGAGATAGGCACCGACCGCATAAAAGGCCACATAGCCGAGATCGAGAAGCCCTGCATAGCCCACGACAATATTGAGTCCGAGTGCCAACATGACATAGAGCAGGGCAAAGGCGAGGATCCGGATCCAGGCATTGCCGAAGGCACCTGCAACGAACGGAAGCAGCAGGAGCGCCAGGCCAATGAGGGCCGTGGCCCAGAGGGCCTTCTGCCGCTCGGTCATGAGCGGTCTGCGACCCTCTCGCCCAGTAGGCCAGTGGGACGAAAGACCAGGACCAGAATAAGCACCGCGAAGGCAAAGACATCTTGGTAGTGGCTGCCAAGGAGGCCCCCAGTGATGTCTCCGATGTAGCCGGCTCCAAGGCTCTCGATGATGCCCAAGAGCAGGCCGCCCAACACAGCACCAGGGAGGTTTCCGATGCCCCCGAGCACCGCAGCTGTAAATGCCTTGAGGCCGGGCAGAAAGCCCATTGTGAAATGCGTGAGGTTGTAGTTCATGGCCACAAGCACCCCTGCCACTGCAGCGAGTGCTGCTCCCACCATAAAGGTGATGCTGATCACCCGATTGGCATCGACCCCCATGAGCATGGCCATCTTTGGATTCTCAGAGACGGCGCGCATGGATCGGCCAAAACGGGTGCGATGAACCATCAACATCAAGATGGTCATGAGGCCTGCGGCGACCACCAGAATAAGGAGTTGCTTGGGCGCCAGGAAGGCCCCGCCAATTGCAAACGATGTTGTTGGCAGGAGGTCTGGAAAGACCCTCGGATTCGGACTCCAGATGATCATGGCCAGTGTCTGCAGCACGATCGACAGGCCGATGGCCGTGATCAGCGGCGCCAGGCGGGGTGCGTTGCGAAGCGGACGGTAGGCCAGCCTCTCAATGAGCGCCGACAGCGCCATGCAGGTGGGTATTGCTGCGGCCAGGCCAGCCAGCAGGAGGACCACACTCGGCGTTCCTGGGGCAGCATCCGAGAGCGCCATGACAACCGATAGCGAGACCATCGCCCCCACCATGAGCACCTCGCCGTGGGTGAAGTTGATGAGCTGCAATATTCCATAGACCATGGTGTAGCCCAGGGCAATCAGGGCATAGACGCTACCAAGTACCAGGCCATTGAGGAGCTGCTGAAGGAGGATGTCCATGGTCTAGAAAACAAAAAAGCCCCTGTCGAGTGACAGAGGCTTTTTTAACACAGCCCGAGCTTACTTGAGGGCCATGATGTAGGTGGCCATGGCCTTGGAGTCTGCATCGCTCAGCTGCGGATAGGCGGGCATTGGCACCCGGCCCCAGACACCGGCGCCGCCTGCCTTGATCTTCTTGGTCAGGTAATCGACGGCATCGGACTGGCTCGCATACTTCTTGGCAACGTCTTTATAAGAGGGGCCCACCTTCTTGGAGGCCTCCGCATGACAGGCCACGCAGTTGTATTTTTTGGTGAGATCTGCACTGGCTTGGGCAGCACCAGCGAGGGCCATCAGAGAGGCGGCCAGGACGAGTTGACGCATGATTAAATCTCCTAGGAATGGGAACGAATTGGGAAAGAAAAGACCAGACTTGAGTATATGCGCAAACAGACATATCGATCAAAACACGCCGATGGGATCGGTCACGGCCCCCTTGCTTGCCGGTCCGGCCAGGGCAGCGAATTTGGCCAAGACACCACGGGTGTAACGGGGCCTGGGCTGCACCCAGGCGGCGCGCCTGCGGTCGAGCTCCTGCTGCTCAACATTTAGCTCGATCCTCAGGGTCTTTGCGTCGATGGTGATGGAATCACCCTCCTGGATCAGGCCAATGGGCCCGCCCACATAGGCCTCTGGCGAGACATGGCCAACCACCATGCCCCAGGTGCCGCCCGAGAACCGACCATCGGTGATGAGTCCAACAGACTCCCCAAGACCCTGCCCCACGAGGGCGGCGGTGGGTGCGAGCATCTCTCGCATGCCAGGCCCTCCCTTGGGGCCCTTACCAGACCGTACCACCACATCACCCACACATGTGGCGCCTTGTGGCAGCCATGGCGTCGTCTTCGGAGTCGTAGACGCGGGCAGGCCCTGTGATGACGGGGTTCTTTAGCCCGCTGATCTTGGCCACACACCCCTCGGGTGAGAGGTTGCCCTTGAGAATTGCCAGGTGTCCTTGCGCATAGATGGGCGTCTCAATTGGACGAATCACGGTCTGGCCGGCTGGGGGCGCTGCTGGGACGTCTCTGAGGGTCTGCTCAATCGTCTGGCCGGTGATCGTGAGGCAGTCTCCGTGAAGCAGCCCCGCCCCAAGCAGCATCTTCATGACCTGGGGGATGCCGCCTGCCTGGTGGAGCTCGGTGATCACATATTGACCAGAGGGCTTGAGATCGCAAAATACTGGTGTCACCCGGCGTATCCGTTCGAAGTCGTCGATGGTCCACTCGACCTCGGCTGCGTGGGCGATGGCCAGGAAATGAAGGACTGCATTGGTGGAGCCTCCAGTTGCCATGATCACGCGGACTGCATTTTCAATCGACCTGCGGGTGATGATGTCGCGAGGCTTGATGCCCCTGCGAATGGCCTCGATCAGCACGGCTGCAGACTGGGCCGTGCTGTCGATTTTCTCGTGATCCTCATTGGCCATCGTCGATGAGTAGGGCAGGCTCATGCCCATGGCCTCAAAGGCTGAACTCATGGTGTTGGCGGTGTACATGCCACCGCAGGAGCCAGATCCTGGGCAGGACTTCTGCTCAATTGCCTTGAAGTCCTCCTCGGAGAGTCGGCCAGCTGTGAATTCGCCGACCGCCTCGAAGGCCGAGACGATGGTGAGGTCTCTGCCCTTGTGCCGGCCCGGCTTGATGGTGCCGCCATAGACATAGATGGCGGGCACGTTGGTTCTGGCGATGGCCATCATGCCACCTGGCATGTTCTTGTCACAGCCGCCAATGACCAGCACACCATCCATCCACTGTCCGTTCACACAGGTCTCGATGCCATCGGCAATCACCTCTCTGGAGACAAGGGAGTACTTCATGCCCTCCGTTCCCATGCCAATTCCATCGGAGATGGTCGGTGTTCCAAAGATCTGGGGATTGGCCCCGGCCGCTCGAAGTGCCTCGACGGCAGCATCTGCCAGGGGCTGCAGCCCGCTGTTGCAGGGGGTGATGGTGGAGTGGCCGTTGGCAACGCCCACCATTGGCTTGTTGAAGTCGGACTCCTTGTAGCCCATGGCGTAGTACATGGATCTGTTGGGTGCGCGGGCCACACCGGCGGTGACATTTTTCGAACGTTCGTTAAGGGCCATGGTCAGGTAGGGGGCAATAAAGGGGTTTGAGAGGAGGGGGGCAACAGGGGCTGCAACGCCGATGATAGTCGCTGATTCGGCCTGCCTGGGCATCGGGCTCTGGCACACTCGGGTCATGTCGACGCCACTCATCCACCCCGGTTTCGATCCGATTGCCATTGCCATTGGTCCGGTGGCCATACATTGGTACGGGCTCATGTACCTGCTTGCCTTTGGAAGCTTCCTCTGGCTGGGTCGCAGGACCCTCGCCCGCGAGGGCTTTGCGCGAATGGGTCACCGCGACCTTGATGACCTGCTTTTTCTGGGGGTCATTGGCGTCTTGTTGGGCGGCAGGCTCGGGTATGTTTTTTTCTACAAGCCTGAGCACTACCTCGTCAATCCCCTTGAGGCGCTCTTCATATGGGAGGGGGGCATGGCGTTTCATGGGGGACTGCTCGGTGTCATCGTGGCCATGGCGTGGTTTGCGCGAAGCCGGCCGAGCCTCGGGGTCGTTGAGGCCTCCCCTCAGCTTGCCTTTGGAGATCGCTTTTTAATGGTGGCGGACTTCGTGGCCCCGCTTGTGCCCCTCGGGCTGGCCTTTGGCCGCCTGGGCAACTACATCAACGCCGAACTATGGGGCCGGGTCGCAGACCCCGCAGTTGTGCCGTGGGCCATGGTCTTTGCGGGGTCTGGCTCAGATGAGCCCCGTCACCCATCGCAGCTCTATCAGTTTGCACTCGAGGGGCTCCTGCTCTTTTTCGTGCTGCAGTGGCTTGCCCGTCGACCCCGCCCGGTGGGCTTCTTATCGGGCGTCTTCCTTGTGGGCTATGGTGTGGCTCGCTTTGTGGTGGAGTTTTTTCGCGAGCCCGATGCCTTTCTCGGCCTCTTGGCCCTGGGTTGGAGCATGGGGCAATGGCTGAGCCTGCCCATGGTCCTCCTAGGGTTTGTTCTAGTCTTTCGATCGGCCCGGCGGGCCCCGCGGGCAGGGAATATCCCGACAGACGAATATAAGGCCGGTGGGTAACCTGTCCTTTTAATCTGACAATTGTGTGTCATGTTCGACAGACTCCGCCGGGTTGGTTCCGATTCAACAGATCAGCAGCGGCTCAAACGGCTGCTCGAGGATTGCCATCGCCTGCTCGGCGAGGCAGGGGAGTCCATTAGCCAGAGCCTTGCTGAGCGATCACTGGCCGGTTATCAGGGCCTTTCTGCAGAGCGGCAGCTTGCGTTCTTTCAGGCCCTGGCCTCGGACTTCAATCCTGATGGACAACGGGTTCGAGAGGCGGCCGCGCGCTACGCCGATTCTGGCCGGGCTGCAGACCTCGTGGCCTTGGTGTCTGTTGCGGAGCCGCCCAGGCAGGAACTCTTTCGCCGATTAAACCGCGTTCCCCATGGCTGTGCGGTTCTGGTGGCACTCCGTGAAAAACTGCTCACCCACCTCAAACGGCATCCCGAATTGCAGGCGGTCGATGCCGATCTCCATCACCTCCTGTCGTCTTGGTTCAACCCGGGGTTCCTGCGGCTCGAGCAGCTGAGTTGGGATTCGCCCGCAGGCCTGCTTGAGCAGATCATCGCCCATGAGGCGGTCCACGAGATTGATGGGTGGGCCGACCTGCGCTGCCGGCTGCAGCCGGATCGTCGGCTCTTTGCATACTTTCACCCCGCCTTGCCCAGGGAGCCACTGATTTTCGTAGAGGTCGCCTTCTCCTCAGAGATGCCCAGCGCCATTGGGCCGCTCCTTGAGCGCAAACGTCCCATCCTCGAGGACATGAGGGCCTTTAAGGTGGCCACCTTCTACTCAATCTCAAACTGTCAGCCAGGCTTAAAGGGGGTCCACCTTGGAAATTTTCTCATCAAGCGTGTGGCCGAGCTGCTCCAGCGCGACATTCCCTCGCTCAAGATCTTCTGTACCCTCTCGCCTGTGCCGTCTCTTATGGGCTGGCTCACCTCTCAGGATGCGGCGCCCAATATGGACTGGTCGGCCAAGCAGCGCGAGCGTTACGAGGAGCGTCGGGTCCTCGTCAAGGCCGCTGTGGTCGAGGCCCAGTCCAGCACGGCAAGGTTAATGTCGATTGCCGAGGACGCCGTCTGGTCCGAGCACCTCGAGAGCCTCTGCTCAGCCTATCTCTCCTCAACGGCCATGGCCGAGGAGCGCCAGACCGACCCAGTTGCAAGATTCCACCTCAACAACGGTGCCCGTCTTGAACGCGTCAATCCTCGCGCCAACCTGTCGCCAAAGGGGCTCAGGCAGTCGCTTGGCCTGATGGTCAATTATCTCTATGACCTCGAAGAGGTTGAGACCAACCATGAGCGATTCGTGCGTGGTGAGGCCACCTCGTCTCGGCCGGTCCTGAAAAAGGCACTGAGGTGAGCCGTGAATGATCGCCTGCCCCCAGCCAGAGGACGCGTCTGGTGCTCACGCTCGGGCCCGGCGGACTCGATCGCCACGGTCTGGCTCTCCCACCCTGGCCGTCTCAATGCACTCACGGTGAGCATGTGGCAAGACATCGCCGCCTGTTTTGAACGAATGGCGGCTGAGCCCGCCCTCAGGGTGGTGGTGATGCGTGGTGAGGGAAATGCCTTTGCTGCCGGGGCCGACATCTCCGAGTTCCCCTCTGAGCGCTCGACCCGAGAGCAGGCTGCCCACTACCACGATGGGGTGATTGGTCCTGCCCTTCGGGCCATCCTGCACTGCCCGGTTCCGGTGGTGGCAGCCATCGACGGCCCCTGCATTGGGGGTGGCCTTGAGATTGCCACAGTCTGCGACCTGCGCATCGCGAGTGATCGATCGAGCTTTGGCATTCCAATTGGACGGCTCGGCTTTCCCCTGGCACCCCACGAGGCGGCATGTGTCGTGAGCGTGGTGGGCCGTGTCAATGCCTTGGAACTCCTCCTCGAGGGTCGTTCGTGGTCCGCACAAGAGGCCTATCAGAAGGGCCTGATCAACCGGACCTGTCCCAATGAGGACTGGGAGCCTGAGATACAGGCCACGGTGGCGCGCATCGCGGCTGGCGGGCCCCACGCTGCAAGGCGCAACAAATGGCTGATTCAGCTGCTCACGCAGCTCGATGACCGCGGTCTTCTCTCGCCGGGGCAGCGTGAGGCATGCTGGGATTTTGTTGAGACCCGGGATTATGCTCGGGGCCTCGATGCCTTCTTCAACAAGACCAAGCCCAGCTTTAGTCATGACTAAGCGCCCATCAGACCAGACGCCACCAGCCCTCCAGACCATCGATCATCTCCACAACCTCTACAGCGTGCTGCTTCAGGGGCCGCTCCAGAGGGCTGAGCAGATGCAGTCTGTGGCCATCGAGTCTCCCTCGGGATTGTCTTACCGCTTTGAAGATCTCCATCGTGCCAGTGGTCGGATCGCAAACTGGCTCCGATCGCTTGGGCTTGCCCAGGGGGATCGGGTGGCTGCGCAGGTGGAGAAGTCGCCCGAGGCCGTCATGCTCTATCTGGCCACGATCCGGGCGGGCTTTGTCTTCCTGCCACTCAACACGGCGTATCGGGCAGGGGAGATTGGCTATTTTCTAGAAGATGCCACACCTGCCGTGGTGATCTGCAGCCCGGAGAACCGGGAGTGGATTGCGCCCCTGGCGCGCCGGTCGGGCTGCAGGGTCCTCGAGACACTCGGCGAGACACGCGATGGCTCGTTGCTGCAGGCGGCTGCAGGCTTTGCCGATGACTCGCCCATTGCACCCACAGGCCCCGATGCCCTGGCGGCGATTCTCTACACATCCGGGACCACGGGTCGAAGCAAGGGCGCCATGCTGACGCATCGCAATCTGGCATCTAACGCCATGGTGCTGCATCGGGTCTGGCACTGGCAGTCGGGCGATGTCCTCCTTCATGCATTGCCGATTTTCCATGTCCATGGGCTCTTTGTGGCGCTTCACGGCGCACTCTTGAATGCAAGCAAAATCATCTGGCTTCCCAGATTCGACCTTGATGCTGTCATCGGGGCGCTGCCCGGCGCCACCCTCATGATGGGCGTTCCCACCTTCTATGTCCGACTGCTGGGAGACTCACGCTTTAACCGTCAACTCGTGAAACACATGCGTCTGTTTATCTCTGGGTCTGCCCCGATGTTGGCCGAGACGCATCTTGCCTTTACCGAGCGCACCGGGCACCGAATCCTGGAGCGCTACGGCATGTCTGAGACCGTCATGCTCACATCGAATCCGTATGAGGGTGATCGGCGTGCTGGCACGGTGGGGCATCCCCTCCCCGAGACAGAGCTCAGGCTGGTCTGCGCGCAGACCTCTCGGATCATCACGCGGCCGGTCAGCGGGGAGGCCTCCGAGATTGGTGGCGTGGAGGTCCGTGGCCCCAATGTCTTCATCGGCTACTGGAATATGCCGCAGAAGACACAGGAGGAATTCACCCCTGATGGCTGGTTTAAAACAGGCGATGTGGGTCAATGGGATGAGTCTGGTTATCTGGCCCTCGTGGGGCGCAGCAAGGATCTCATCATCACAGGTGGCTACAACGTCTATCCCAAGGAAGTCGAGGGCCTGCTCGATGAATGGCCAGGGGTGGCCGAATCGGCCGTCTTTGGCGTCCCGCATCCCGACTTCGGCGAGGCCGTCACGGCGGTGGTGGTGGCCAGGCCAGGGATAGATCTGGAGGTGGAGGCCATCAAAGCCTGCCTGCGCGAATCAATTGCCAATTACAAGGTGCCCAAGCAGATCCATCTCCTCGAGAGCCTGCCTCGAAATGTCATGGGCAAGGTCCAGAAGAATCTCCTGAGAGAGCGCTTCGGCCCAGCGTCTCGGGGTCAGTGGCGGGAGCTAGTCGGCCGCGCCGACTCGCAAGGGGCGGCTGCGGCTGACCTGACGATCCGCACGAGCGGCCTCTGACTCCCCCTGGGTTGGCCAGCCCTGGGTCTCTTCTGCCACGAGGCGAAAGAGCAGGTCGATGGCGGGATCACTCTCATTGAGGCATGGGATGTAACTGTAGGACTCGCCACCTGCTTCAAGAAATTCCTCCTGGCCTTCCATTGCGATCTCCTCGAGGGTCTCAAGGCAGTCGGAGATAAAGCCGGGGCAGGCAACATCGAGTCGTTTGATGCCCTGGGCGGGGAGTTCCTCGAGGACCTGCGAGGTGTAGGGCTTGAGCCACTCAGCGCGACCAAACCGAGACTGAAAGGCAAGCCTCCACTCGTGATCCTCTAGGCCGAGTGCCCGGGCCACCAGCCGGCCGGTCTTGTGGCACTCGCAATGGTAGGGGTCGCCCTTTAAGAGGCTGCGCTTTGGCACACCGTGAAAGCTAAAGAGCAATAAATCGCCCCGGCCGTGTTCATCCCAGTGGCTGCGAATTCGACTGGCGAGCGCCTGGATGTAGACCGGATGATCGTGATAGTGCCGAATGGTGCGAAGGGCTGGTGGGCTGCGCATGGCAGCCAGGTTGTCGTAGACCTTGTCGAAGACCGTTGCAGTGGTGCTGGCCGAGTACTGCGGATAGAGGGGCAAGACGAGCAGCCGGTTGACCTTGCGATTCTGCAGGGCCTGCATTGCCGAGGCAATCGAGGGGCGTCCGTAGCGCATTGCGAGTTCCACCTCGACATCAAATCCCTCGGCCCTTAGCCGATGACGCAGGCCCTCGACCTGACGCTCCGAATAGACCCTCAGTGGGGATCCCTCCGGCATCCATACCGATGCGTACTTCGCCGCGGACTTCTTGGGCCTTGTGTTGAGGATGATGAGATTGAGGATGGGCCACCAGACCAGCTTTGGTATCTCCACCACCCGAGGGTCGGATAAGAATTCCTTGAGGTAGCGGCGCAGCGATGGTGCATCTGGCGCGTCTGGTGTGCCGAGGTTGACGACCAGCACGCCCACTCGAAGCCTGGAACCGTGCTCAAAGGCTGACTCATCTCGGATCAGGCCAGCGGGAAGGGGAAGGCTCATGCTTTGGCCTTGTGGGTGCTTGAAGAGGGCTCATCTGAACCATTTAGCTGGGCCAGTGCGGTGGTCACCAGCCTGGCCGTGATGTCAACGATGGGGATCATTCGATCGTACGCCATCCTCGTTGGGCCGATGACGCCCAATGTCCCGACAATCTGACCATCGACCATGTAGGGTGCCGTCACCACCGAGAGCTCCTCGATGGGGACGAGGTCGGAATCTCCCCCGATGTAAATCCGAATGCCGTTGGCTGCCACGGCCGATTCCAGCAGCTTGGCCAGGGTCTTCTTCTGCTCAAAGACATCGAATAGATGCCGCAGTCGGCTGACATCGAGCGAGAGCTCAGAGACATCCATGAGCCGGTGCTCGCCCGATATCACGATGGCACCTGTTGGATCCTCGACTGCTGCGTTTCCCTCGTCGACGGCCTTGAGCATGAGCTTGGCGACGTCGGCTCGAAGGTCTGCGAGCTCGTTGCGAAGGCGACGCCTCACCTCCTCAAAGCTGAGTCCTGCATAGTGGCTGGTGAGGTGGTTTCCCGCCTCTATTAGAAGACTCGGACTGTAATCGGCCTCGACCTGGAGGATCTTGTTGTGGACCTCGCCATCTGGCGTCACGACGATGAGCAGGAGACGACGATCCCCAAGCCGCAGGAACTCGACATGCCGAAAGAGAACGGCGCGACGCGGTGCGGTGACCACGCCAGCGAAGTGCGATAGGTTCGACAGGAGGCTTGCGGCATGTGCCATGACCCGGCTCGGCGCGTCCGCAGGAATGCTCCCCTCGAGCATCGCTGTCTGTTCTGGCATGAGGGGCTGAACGGTGATCAGGGAGTCGACAAAGAGTCGGTAGCCCTTTGGGGTTGGGATTCGGCCGGCAGATGTATGGGGGCTTGCAACCAGGCCCATCTCCTCTAAGTCGGACATGACATTGCGGATGGTGGCGGGCGAGAGGTCGAGCCCTGAGAACTTTGAGAGGGCCCGCGAACCAACGGGTTGACCCTCGATGATGTATCGCTCGATGAGGGTCTTGAGGAGCTGGCGAGATCGGTTGTCCATGCCTGAATTGTAGGGGTGCCATGGTCTAATGTTTGGCATGGAGGCAGCCTTCACTCAGATTGGTGTTTTCGGACGGCCCCAGACCCCAGGTCTGACCGAGTCGATCGAGGCCATTGTGGCGGTCATTGCGCGTTGCGCCCCGCGGGCAACCATCTGGCTGGCCTCTGAGACTGCCGAGGCCAACGGCCTTCAGCCAACTGCGCGACTGCAGCATGACAAAACCCAGTCCCTCGCAAAGGTCATTGACCTTGCCATCGCCCTCGGGGGTGATGGCACCCTCCTTGGTGTTGCCCGACAGCTCGCACCCCATGGGGTGCCCATCATTGGGATCAATCAGGGCCGACTGGGATTCATGACAGACCTCGACATTGCGGAGGTCCCCGAGGCATTGCCCCAGATGCTCTGCGGAGGCGGTGAGATCGAATCCAGGGGTGTCTTGGACGTGTCGGTCATGCGCAAGGTCGCCGGCGTTGGGGTCGGCGAGGGCTGGCAGCCTGCCTTTGAGGCCCTGGCGATCAACGATGCGGTGATCAGTCGCGGGGCCATTAGCCGAATGGTGGAGTTAGATGTCTTTGTCGACGGCCACTACATGCAAAGCCTCAGGGCAGATGGCCTCATTGCTGCCACCCCAACGGGCTCCACAGCATATGCGCTGTCTGCCTGGGGCTCGATCCTCCATCCAAGCCTAGAGGGGATGATCCTGGTGCCGGTGGCGGCCCAGGCCCTCTCGAATCGCCCCATCGTGCTGCCCATGAGATCAAGGGTGACCGTCATGGTCAATGATGGTGCCGGCACCGAGCTCCACTGCGACACGCAGGCCCTGACAGCCCTGCAGGATGGCGACAGGATCGTGATCCAGGCATCCGAGCATTCGGTGCGCCTGCTTCATCCGAAGGGGTATGACTACTTTTCAATGCTGCGGCGTAAGCTTCACTGGAGTTCAAACCCCGTCTACCTCGGTCGCCCCGATCCCCTCTTTCCCCCTGAACTAAGCTAACCAGACCCGCCAGAGATCAGAGATGCTTCGAACATTGTCGATACGCGATTTCGTCACCGTCTCGGCCCTCGAGCTCGACCTCACAGAGGGGTTCACGGTCCTAACCGGTGAGACAGGCGCAGGAAAGTCGATCCTGGTCGATGCCCTGGCATTGCTGCTGGGAGACCGTGCAGACCCCATTCAGATTCGATCCGGCGCCCAACGGGCCGACATCACCGGGGAGTTCTCTCTCTCCCAGCCGCTGGCCATGGCGTTGGGCCCCCAACTCCAAGAGGCCGGCCTAGAAGCCATCGACTCGGCCCTGCTGGTTCGCAGGAGCATCGAGGCAGGTGGACGATCACGGGCCTGGATCAATGGACAGCCCGCCACGCTCGTGCAGCTCAAACGGATTGGTGAGCAGATCGTCAATCTGCATGGTCAACATGCCCACCAGTCCCTCACACAACCAAGCGCTCAGATGCTGCTCCTAGACCGGCATGCAGGATTGCTCAATCAGGTGGCTGCTGTGCGGGAGGCCTACCTGTCATTTCAACAAGCCAAACGCGCCCTTGAAGAGGCCAGTCAGCAGGCCGTCGGGCTCCTGGCCGCCCGTGAGCAGCTGCAGTGGCGAGTCGATGAGATCGGGGCCCTGGGGTTGTCGCAGGGAGAGTGGGAGGCCCTCTCCGAGGAGCAGCGACGTCTCTCCCACGGGGCTGAGCTGCTCCAGGCGGCCCAGGCCAGCCTTGCTGCCATCGAGGAGGGTGACCAACCCCTTGCGAACACAACCGAGCGACTCGCGGCCCGGCTCCACCAGATGGCTGAGAAGGATCAACGCCTCGGCGCAATCGCAGAGACCCTCGATTCCGCAGGCATCGCCCTGCGGGACGCTGCAACGGCCCTGGGCCGATACCTCGACAAGACCGACCTTGACCCCGAGCGGCTTGCTCAGGTGGAGGCGCGTGTGACAGCCATCTTTGAGACGGCCCGCAAGATGAGGGTCCGTCCAGAGTCCCTGCCCGAGCTCCTCACAGAGGCGCGTGCCCAGCTCGATGCTGCGGAGGCGGCGGCCGACATTGCCGCCCTAACGCAGCGGCGCTCAAGGGCTGAGGCCACCTATCGCACCCTGGCCCAATCCCTCTCGACTGCTCGGGCCCAGGCCGCAGGGGTTTTCTCGACTGCAGTCAGCCGATGGCTCTCGGAACTGGCCATGTCTGGAACGGCCTTTGAGGTCTTCCTTGAGCAGCGCAGTGAGCCGGCTGCCCACGGCCTCGAGGATGTTGTCTTTCGATTCCGACACCAGTCTGATGGGGCTGCCTTTGCGCTCTCGAAGATTGCATCCGGGGGTGAGCTCTCGCGTGTGGGCCTGGCCATTGCGGTGGTTGCCGCAAGCGCGAGCGATATCCCCACCCTCCTCTTCGATGAGGTCGACTCTGGCATTGGCGGCAACACCGGCCACGTCATTGGGCGGCTGCTGCGAGAGCTTGGTGGTGCCCATCAGGTCCTTGCCGTGACCCACCTGCCTCAGGTGGCTGCCCGCGCACACCACCACCTGGTGGTGTCAAAGTCAGTTGCAGATGGCATTCCAACCAGCCACATCAGGCGGCTTACAGTTGCTGACCGACCCTCAGAGGTGGCCAGAATGTTGGGCGATGAAGGCGTGCAGGCCAGTTCGCTTGAGATGGCCGAGGACCTCCTGCGGCTCTAGCGAAGGCCCAAGACATCCTGCATGTCGTATCGGCCGGGGGGCTGGCTGCGTAGGAATTTCGCAGCCCGAATGGCACCCTGTGCATACCCCGCTCTGGAGGATGAGCGGTGACTGATCTCAATCCTTTCTCCCAGGCCTGCAAACAGCACGGTGTGATCGCCAACGATGTCGCCACCGCGGATAACGGAAAAGCCAATCTCGTTGTCGCCTCGCCCGCCGGTCTGGCCCTGCCGACTCAAGACAGCGTCCTGAGGCCATGCCCGGCCGCTGGCCTTGGCAACCAGCTCTCCCATGCGCAGCGCGGTTCCAGACGGCGCATCCACCTTGTGTCGATGATGTGCCTCAGTGATCTCAATGTCGTAGCCCTCCCGCAGCATGGCGGCAGCGACCTCCAGCAGCTTGAAGGTCATGTTGACACCCAGGCTCATATTTGGGGCGAAGACGAGTCGATTGCTCTCGCCAAAGGCCTCAATTAACGCAAGCTGCGCTGGCTCAAAGCCGGTGGTTCCCAGGACGAGGGCAACGCCGAGCTCCTCGCAGGCACAGAGGTGCAGCATGCTCGCCTGAGGTCGAGTGAAATCGATTAAGACGTCTGCCCCCGTGATGGCATCGAGCTCGCTCGAGATCAAGATGCCAGTCTCGAGTCCGCTGGCCTGACCGGCATCCCTTCCCAGGAAGGGAGAATCGGCGCGGTCCACACAGCAATGGAGCGTGGTGCTTGGATCGGTGAGGACGGACTGAATCAGCATCTGCCCCATCTTTCCTGAGGCCCCGGCAATGGCGATTCGGGTCAGAGGTGCCATCAACGGGCAGGCCTCATCGGCAGGAGGACATCCCCAGAGACTGCAGGAAGCTCATCTCCGCCCCATTCGTTGAGGCTGTCTTTGTCAAAAATAACAAAGAAGCGGCGGCGGTCTTGGCCTCCGCTGCCACGACGAATATCGAAGACGTAATCCCAACGATTGTTGCGAAAGGGATCGATGAGCAACGGTGTTCCGAGCAGTCCTCGGACCTGTTCGCGCGACATGCCCTTCTGAAGACGGCCTGCCTGCTCCTGCGTGATGAAGTTGCCCTGACCGATGTCAGCCCTGTAGGGTGTGAGCCAGCCTGGGGGGTCGTCGGTGATGCGTTTCACGCTGCCGCATGCGGTGAGCGCAAGAAGACTGCCGATCAGCAGGAGGGTTCGAGGCAGGGCTTGCTCTGGCATGGTGGTCGCAACGAGGGTGGTAACCCCGTTATGATAAGCCGCATGATTGGATCTGAAGATTTGGCAGCAGACCTCAAGAACACAGGGCTCAAGGTCACCCTGCCTCGCCTGCGAGTGCTGGCCATTTTCGAGCAGTCCAAGACCAGACACCTGAGCGCCGAAGATGTCTACAAGGTCCTCCTGAGCGAGGCAGTCGACATTGGCCTTGCCACGGTCTACCGGGTGCTCCTGCAGTTTGAGCAGGCTGGCCTGCTGCGCAGGTCAAACTTTGAATCTGGTAAGTCTGTCTTCGAGCTCAATCAGGGCTCTCACCACGACCACCTCGTCTGCCTCGACTGTGGACGCGTGGAGGAGTTTTACGACTCAAAAATTGAAGATCGTCAGCACAAGATCGCTGAGGAGCGAGGGTTCACGCTTCAGGAGCACTCCTTGGCCCTCTACGGACAGTGCCAACGGGGCCTGGGCTGTCCTCACCGACCCGGGGCAGCAACGGCGGGAGCGCCTGCCCGATCCAAGGCGTCCATCACCTCCGCGTCCGTGAGCCACTCGCCGAGCAAGAGGGGCTGACCGACACCCCTGGGGTAGACCAGGTACATCGGCACGCCACTGCGACCGTGGCGTTCGAGCTCAGCGGTGATGGCTGGATCCTGGCGGGTCCAGTCGGCGGTGAGGGTGGCAACTGCGGGCTGTGCGAGTCGACTCGCCACTGGGTCCACGGTCAAGACCCGGGCCTTGTTTGCCTGACAGGAAATGCACCAGGCAGCAGTGAAATCCACAAAGACAACCTTTCCCTGGGCCTGGAGTTGCTCCGCAAGCCCAGCGGCCCACGGCCCCCAGGATGCCGCAGGCGCTGCGAGAACACGCTGGTCTTGCTGCATGGACGATTGTGATCCCGCCTGGACCAGGCCAATGGAGGTCAACAGACTCAGGATGACCAGTGCCGAGTCGGTCCGCAAGAGTCGTCCCCGCCGTTGGGAGCGGCCCCATGACCAGCCAGCAATGGCCAAGGCGATCATGGCGAGCAGGAGCATGAAGCTGGCAGTGGCGCCATTCTGCTGACTCAAGACCCAGGTGAGCCATGCGGCCGTTGCAAACATCGGAAAGGAGAGTGCCTGCCGAAATGTCTCCATCCAGGCCCCTGGTCTTGGCAAGAGACGCTGGGCCGATGGGATCGCCACCAGCAAGACATAGGGTGCCGCCAATCCGGCACCGAGGGCCGCAAAGACCAGCATGGATTCCCAGACACTTGCGGTGATGGCATAGCCCAGCGCCGACCCCATAAAGGGTGCAGTGCATGGGGATGCAACCACCACTGCCAAGGCCCCCGAACTCAGTGCACCCAACTTCCCCTCTCGTCGGTCAAGGCTGCCGGCCCTGGTCAGGCTGGTGCCCACCTCAAAGAGGCCGGTGAGGTTCAAGCCGATGACCACAAATAAAAGCCCCAGCCCACTGACCACCCAGGGGTTCTGGAGTTGGAATCCCCAGCCGATGCTCTCGCCTGCTGCCCGAAGCAGCAGCAGCAGGCTTGCCAGCAGCAGCATGCTGATGATGACGCCCGTGGCAAATAGCAGGGCGTGGAGTCTGGCCTCGACCGCGCTGTGGGCCCGCTGACCAAAGGCCAGCAGCTTGAGCCCGAGGACCGGGAAGACGCATGGCATGAGATTGAGGATCAACCCACCCACAAAGGCCATGCCGATTGCCAGCCAGACGCCAATGCCGCTGCTGCCCCCGCCTGCCTCAGCTGCGGTGGGACTGGAGCGGATCACGGCTGTTGGTGTGGGCGGGGCATCAAGGGAGAGGGTCCAAAAAAGGCCCTGAGCGGCCCCGTCAGGCCGCCAGACCGCCTCGAGGGTTTTTCCGTCTCTGAGCCCAGGAATCAAGCGCTTGGCGCTGTCGGCCAGGGGCACATCAAGGCGCCAGCCTGTTGCGGTGGCAGAGAGGAGCTGGGCGGCGGCTGGTTGAATCAATCCCTCTGTGCGGGGAAAGAGCAGGCCCATCATGCCGCGGGCATCGCCCAGGCCCCAGAGCACGAGCCGGTCGGCCTCAAAGGCAAACCCCTGCCCGGCCTGATCTGGACGGGGAAGGCGACGCTCGGCGGCCTCAAAGAGGGGGAGGTCGGCGGAGGCCTGTATCGATTCGGTTGGCGGCACAACGGGCAGGCGCAGGAGCAGCGATGCCTGACCTGGGATGCAGACCTCTCGACAGACCAGCCACTCGGCCTGGGCGATGAGGTCAATCGACTCACCCGGCTTGGTGTCGGCTGGAATCTCAACGGTCTGCATGAGCAGGAGGTCGCCCTCGTAGCCGAAGCTTGCGAGGGGGCCGACCGCAAGACGATCTGGTGTGGGCCATCTGATCTCTGAGGCCGTGAGGGCTGCACCAGATGATAGTTTCCAGCTGATGCGCGTGGGAAGGCCCGAGTCGCCGGGGTTCTCCCAATAGGTGTGCCAATGAGAATCGTGCCTGAGCCGCAGTCCGAGGCGGGCCGGTCGACCAGCCACCACCGCAGTCTGGGCAGAGACGAGCTCGGCCACAACAGCATCGATTCTCACGGCCCCCTGCTGGGGGGCCTCGCTCTCGGTGAGTGTCTTGAGGAGGCCTTGAGCCCCAAGGCCAGAGCCGAGCAGGAGGGGCAGGCAGAGCCAGAGTCGCAAAAAGGAGTGCATGGCCTCATTATCTCAGCCTCTCGATGTAATATCCCGTTCATGGTCGAAGACTTGCAAGCGCTAGAAGACCGACTCAAGGCCGTGGCCTCTTTGGTGGACCGACTGCGGTCTGAAAACCAGTCGTTGCGCGCATCCCTGACCCTATCGGAGGTCACCGTGGCCGCATTGCGTCAGCAGATCGAGGATGCAGGCCAGCGGATCGAGGCTCTTCTCAAGAGCGGACAACCTTAGGGCAGGCAGAGGGTGAAACGTTGAAAAAAACAGGTGACCAGGTTGAGGTCCAGATTCTGGATCGATCCTACCGGCTGGCATGTCCCGCGCAAGATCGGGCCGTGCTGATGGACTGCGTCTCGCTGGTGGACTACCGGATGCGGCAGGTCAAGCAGTCTGGGCAGCTCATCGGCACCGACCGCATCGCCGTCATGGCAGCCCTCACGCTGGCCCGAGAGGTTCTCGCAGTCGGCACCTCGCAGGTCGGTCACGATCTCGCGCCGGTTCGAGTCAAGATCAATCAGTTGACCGCCATGGCCGATGAGATCCTCGTTCCCCAGAACAAATTATTCGAGTAGCTGAAGGAGTTTCCATGAGTCAGGCCCTGGCAGGCGTTCGCATTCTTGATTTCACCCACGTTCAATCTGGCCCCACCTGCACCCAGTTATTGGCCTGGTTCGGTGCAGACGTCATCAAGGTCGAGCGCCCTGGGGTGGGAGACGCCACCCGAGGCCAACTCCGCGACATCCCGGGTGTGGATAGCCTCTACTTCACCATGCTCAATCACAACAAGCGTTCCGTGACCCTCGACACCAAGCATCAGAAGGGCAAGGAGGTCCTCGAGAAGCTCATCAAATCGTGCGATGTCATGGTGGAAAACTTCGCACCCGGCGCCCTCGACCGAATGGGCTTCTCCTGGGAGCGTATCCAGGAGATCAATCCGCGCATGATCCTGGCCTCGATCAAAGGCTTTGGCCCAGGGCCCTACGAGGACTGCAAGGTCTATGAGAATGTGGCGCAGTGCACCGGCGGGGCAGCCTCTACCTCTGGCTTTGATGACGGCCCCCCCATGGTGACTGGGGCGCAGATCGGCGACAGTGGCTCAGGACTGCACCTCTGCCTGGGCATCGCGGTGGCGCTCTATCAGGCCAGGGAGACAGGCAGGGGTCAGAAGGTGTCCGCATCCATGCAAGATGCGGTTCTCAACCTCTGTAGGGTCAAGCTGCGAGACCAACAACGGCTCGATCGGACTGGCGTGATGAAGGAGTATCCGCAGTACCCAGACGGCCTGTTCGGAGAGGCGGTTCCGAGGGCGGGCAATTCATCGGGCGGCGGTCAGCCTGGCGCCATCTTAAAGTGTAGGGGTTGGGAGTCAGACCCCAATGCTTACACCTACTTCATCGCGCAGGAGGCCGTCTGGGAGCCCATCTGCAAGATCATTGGCAGGCCGCAGTGGATCACAGACCCAGACTTTGCCACCGCGGCTGCTCGGCTCCCGAGGTTAACGTCCATCTTCAATGCCGTTGAGGAGTGGACGGAGACCAAGACCAAGTTCGAGGTCATGGAGATCCTCAATCAATTCGACATCCCCTGCGGTCCAATCCTGTCAATGAAGGAGATCGCCCAAGAGCCGTCTCTGCGCGCCACAGGAACCATCGTGGAGGTGGACCATCCAGATCGGGGCGCCTACCTGTCGGTCGGCAATCCCATCAAACTCTCGGCAAGTCCCACCATCGTCACGCGTTCTCCGTTGCTCGGCGAGCACACCAGCGAGGTCCTGCACGACCTGGGGTACAGCACAGACGAGATCGAAGCACTCGCGGCGGCCAAGGTGGTCTAGGCTCGGCCATGACCCATGCGGAGTTTGTTGCGGCCCACCGGGCAGGCCGCCTACGGGCTTATATCCCGCAGGAGAGGGCCTATGAGTTTCTGGCCGTCCGCATGATGTTGCCCCTGATTCGGCTGCCCATCCTGGGCATAGGCTTTGCGCTGGTCATCGTCGGCTGGTTCTTCACTGGGGGTCTGATTTTTCTCTTTGCCGTCTTGTTGCCAAGACTGATCAAGCGAAATGCCATTCCGATCCTCATGTATCAGGCCCTGCAGGATGCAGACAGCTACCAGGATTTCCGGTCTGCGGGCCTGCTCCAGATCGATTCGTGACGCAACCCGCCCTGGGCCCATGGAATCCGGGCCTGCAGTCTGATGTTCCCCGAGCGTTTCTCGGCCTCTCGACCATCCTGTGTGAAGAACATGTGACCACGCCTCTCCAAGAGGCAGTCGAGCTTCGTGCGCTCACGGGCCTCGAGTTCCGAGAGTTGGTGGTCTTTCGGCCAGAGCGTCTCATCTTGCATGCCCTCCTTGTCCGGGTAACAGCAGACCTCTGTGTTCCTGCGGGAGACCGCGTCGAGGACCTCGGCATTAACTTTCGTCGAATGGTCGACGAGCTGCGGGCCAATGGGATCGACGCGGAGACACCGTTTTGCAAGGCACTCCACGAGAGTCTCTCAACCAGAATTGGGCAGCGCCTCGATGACTGGCTTGCAGACTTGGAGGAGAGGGTCGAGGAACCAGCGCCGTCGTCAGGCTTGACTGGCATGTGGTCTCGGCTCTTTGGGTCGCCCAAGGCCCGAGGCCGGCCATTGGCCCTGACCACGGAGGATGGCGTGGGATCCGATTGGGAACACGAGCGCTCGGTCTGCGCCCGATGGGCCGCAGAGCGTGCGACCCTCGAGGACGAGTCTGATCGGGGGCTGCTCGGGGCATTGATTCGATCGGCCGAGGTGGTCCGCTCCAGGGTTGGAAGCCTCCTGCCACACCGCTCGCTGGTCCATCGTCTGGCCCATGGCATGGCACTCAACGAGCTGGCCTCCATTGAGATTGGGCGTCGGGTGGGCAGCAGGCTCGATGCCCTGTCGGGCACCCTTGGCTTTCGGGTGCTTCCCCCTCAGGCCAAGCCGGTTGTCCTCAACACCAAGGGGTCATCAGCCTCGGGCAAGAGCACACTTCGGCTCCAACAACGCGAACTCGTCAGGCGCCTTGGGCTGGCATGGGAAGACTTCGCCCTCATCAGCCCAGACATCTGGCGCAAATACCTCCTGGATTACAGCAGCCTTGGGGCTGCAGCCCGCTACGCTGGAAGCCTCACAGGCCTTGAGCTCGAATTCATTGATCAGAGGCTTGATCAATATATGGCGCAGAAGGCCCAGCGGGGTCAGATGACTCACCTGCTCATTGATCGGTTTCGGTTCGACAGCTTTGCGGCGAACTCCGAGGAGGCAGGGAGCAATCTGCTCACCAGGTTTGGAGATCAGGTTTTCATGTTTTTCATGATCACGCCGCCCGACCAGACCGTGGTCAGGGCCTGGTTCAGGGGGCTTGAGTTCGGTCGTTTCAAGCCGGTCGATGATCTCCTCCATCACAACATTGAGGCCTATGCCGGCATGCCAGATCTGTTTTTCACCTGGGCTCTAAACGCTGAGAAATCCGTCCAGTTTGAGTTTCTAGACAATTCGGTGGCAAAGGGGCAGCGCCCACAGACCATGGCCTTTGGGCGAAACGGGCACCTTGTCATCCTCAATCCTGCGGGCTTTTTTCAGATTGATTTCTTTCGCAAGATCAACCTCCACGCCCGCAGCCCCGGCGAGGTCTATCCAGGTGGGGTGGCTGCCCAGCCAGACCACAATGCCGGCTTCCTCAAGGCTTGCGTTGAACGGGTCCCGACTGTCGACCTTGCGGATTCAGGGTCGGGCAGGGTCTATGCCCGCTTTGAGAGAGGGAAATTGACGCATGTCGAGGCCGGTCTGCTCCAACAGGCCATCGCCTCAGAGCCACTCAGACGAGGCCTTGAGGCGGCCTGCGAGTCCCTTGGGCCCTGGTTCTCGTCAGCGGCCACTGCAAAGCTCGGTGACCAATCGCCAGTCATTCCCCAGGAGGTGGCCCAACAGACCCTGGGCGCCTGGGGTTTCCCCTAGGGCATTTGGCCTCGCTGCCTCTGCCTCAGATGGGATTATTGATGGTCGTCAAGATTTCTCCATGTCAAGGCTGCAGAACGAGCCCCTCTTACCGTAATCTCTGACTTGGTCGTTGTCTTTGACACGTCTTTTTGATCAAGCAAAATCATGAAACAGGAGCAACGCATGAAATCATTCCAAGCCCGTCCCTCTCTGGCCCGCAAGACCCTGGCCAAGGCCATGCTCGTCGCGGCCGCGTTGGCATCACCCTTTGCTGCGCAGGCAGCCTGGGAGCCAACCAAGCCCGTCGAATTCATCATCCCTGCTGGAACCGGCGGCGGTGCCGACCAGATGGCTCGATTCATCCAAGGCCTTGTGGTGAAACACAACCTGATGAAGCAGCCCATGGTGGTGGTGAACAAGTCTGGCGGGGCGGGCGCCGAGGGATTCCTCTACATGAAGGGGGCCAAGGGCGAGCCACACAAAATCATCATCACCCTGTCCAATCTCTTTACAACCCCCATGGCAACCGGTGTGCCCTTTAGCTGGAAAGACCTCACACCAGTCTCAATGTTGGCCCTCGACCAGTTCATCCTCTGGGTCCACTCAGACACGCCCTACAAGACAGCCAAGGATTACGTTGACGACGTCAAGAAATCCGGCCCGAACGTCAAGCGGATGGGCGGCACGGGCGCCAAGCAAGAAGACCAGATCATCACGGTTGCAATAGAGGCGGCCACGGGTGCCAAGTTCACCTATGTGCCGTTCAAAGGTGGCGGTGCGGTGGCGGTGCAGGTCGTGGGCAAGCATGTCGATTCCTCCGTCAACAACCCCATCGAGGCTGTCTCCCAATGGCGTGCCGGAGCCCTTCGGCCGCTCTGCATTTTCGATGGCAAGCGCAGCATCTACACAAAGAAGGTCACAGACAAGATGGCCTGGTCAGACATTCCCACCTGCAAGGAATCAGGGCTCGACATTCAGTACCAGATGCTTCGGGGCATCTTCACCTCCCCTGGGGCCTCAAAGGATGTCGTCGCCTACTACGAGGACCTCTTGAAGCGGGTCTCTGCCATGCCCGAGTGGAAAGCGTTCATGGAGACGGGCGCCTTTAATCAGACCCAGATGAGTGGCGCCGAGTATGCGAAGTGGGTGGCCGATGCAGAAGTCACGCATCGCAAACTCATGGAGACGGCCGGATTCATGGCCAAGTAAGCCCGCTGGGATCGTTTTGGTTGGACACCCTGCCTGCCGTGACATGCGGCAGGCAGGGGATACAGCCGGGTCATTGCTGTTTGTTGGAGATCAAATGTTCAGCACAGGATGCACGCCATGAGTCAAGAAGACACGAGCCTCGAGGACCACAAACCCCTCGTCTTGACCCGCTCCGTGGAGGTTGTAACGGCACTGGTCATTGCCCTTTTTGGCCTCCTGGTGGCATGGGACAGCCAACGCGTGGGTGCCGCCTGGGGTGACCAAGGCCCCGAGGCTGGTTTTTTCCCCTTCTACATTGGCATTTTTTTGGTGCTCTCAGGACTCGGCACCGTGGTCTACGCGTTTTTCTCAGATGCCGGAAAGAAGGTGGCCCTGGAGCCCTTCGTGAGGCGCGGCCAATTCAAGGCGGTCTTGCGTGTCTTTATTCCCACGGCTGTCTATGTGATCTTAATGCAGTTCATTGGCCTCTACGCCGCAATGGCAATCTACATCGCAGCCTTCATGATGATCAATGGCGGCTACAGCGTGCTCAAGGCGCTTCCGTTTGCGGCGGTTGTCCCGGTCGTTGTCTTCGTGATGTTCGAGATCTGGTTTCTGGTGCCCCTTCCAAAGGGGCCAATAGAAGCCATGCTTGGTTACTAATCCGCCAATAGAGCACTAAGGAGATCAGTCTTGGAAGAATTCAGTGCCCTGCTCGGGGGCATGCAGGTGGCGCTTAGCCCAACGAACCTGCTCTTGATGTTTGCTGGTGTGTTTCTCGGTGTGCTCATGGGTGTGCTGCCGGGCCTGGGTGGCGCAAATGGCATTGCCATCTTGCTGCCCCTCACCTTTAGCATGAACCCCGTCTCGGCAATCATCATGTTGTCCTGCATCTACTGGGGGTCCTTGTTTGGAGGCGCCATCACATCGATCCTCTTTAATATTCCTGGCTGCTCCTACTCGGTGGCCACCACATTCGATGGCTACCCAATGGCCAAGCGAGGCATGGCCGGGGAGGCACTCACCACCTCGTTTACAGCCTCCTTCATTGGGGCCTTCTTCGCCGTTGTCCTGATCACCTTCCTGGCACCCCTCATCGCGAAGTACGCCCTTCGCTTTGGGCCACCCGAATTCTTTGCAATCATGCTGCTCACCTTTGCAAGCTTCATGTCGATGGGCAAGGAGGCCCCAATCAAGGTCATCAGCTCGATGATGATCGGCTTTGCCTTGGCCTGCGTTGGCATCGACGTGGTCACGGGCGCACTGCGCCTGACCTTCGGCAGCATGGAGCTGATGCGTGGCTTTGCCTTTCTCATTGCTGTGATCGGTATGTTTGGCCTGGGCGAGATCCTGGTGTCGATGGAAGATGGATTGAAGTTCCAAGGGGTGGCCGCGAAGATCGATCCGAGGGTCGTTCTCAAGACCTGGAAGATGCTCGGAAAACATTGGGCGAACTTCCTGCGCTCGATGGTGCTCGGGGCATGTCTGGGCATTGCGCCCGCTGGGGCCACGCCTGCCTCCTTTATGGGCTACGGGATCGCGAAGAAATTCTCAAAGAACGGCGACAAGTTCGGCACCGGGGAGATGGACGGCCTCATTGGCCCGGAGACCGCCAACAATGCTGCCGGCACGGCCGCATTGCTGCCCATGCTCACCCTGGGCATTCCTGGCTCCCCAACCGCAGCAGTGCTCCTGGGAGGCCTCATGATCTGGGGTCTGCAGCCCGGTCCGCTGCTCTTTAAGGAGCAGCCCGATTTTGTCTGGGGCCTCATTGCCAGCATGTACCTCGGAAACCTCGCCGCACTCATCGTCTGCCTGACCACTGTGCCGCTTTTTGCCGCCATCTTGCGGGTGCCCTTTACGATCATCGCGCCGATCATCCTGGCGGCCTGCTCGATCGGCGCCTTCACGGTGTCGAGCGCCATGGGCGACGTCTGGTACATGCTCGTCTTTGGCATCGTCGGCTATGTCCTCAAGAAACTGAAGTACCCCCTGGCCCCGCTGGTCCTGGCCCTCGTGCTCGGCAACAGCGCTGAGAATGCCTTTCGCCAGGCCATGCTGATGTCCAATGGAAGTGTGAGCATCTTCTACGCAAATGGGATCGTCTCCACGATCATGAGCCTTGCAATCTTTATGTTTTTCTTACCAATGTTGACCTGGGGCTACGACAAGCTCAAGTCGGGCAGGGGCCCATCCTCAACCGCGGCGGCCGATGTCTAAGCGCTGGATTCGCTTTCTAGATGGCGGTGAACCTGGCTTTGGCCTCTTGGAGGGGGACCAGATCCGGGTCCACCATGGCGATATGTTTGGGTCGCCCAGACCAAGCGGCCAGACGCTCTCGCTGGGCGCCGTGGCGATTCGCCGCCCGGTTGAGCCGGGCAAAGTCATTGCACTCTGGAACAACTTTGCGCAGTTAAGCACAAAGCTCAACCTGACCAAACCTCTGGAGCCGCTCTACCTCCTGAAGTCCCCAAACTCCTTTAATGATCCGGGCGCTGTTATCCCGAGGCCGCGGGCAGAGGGGAAGGTGGTGTTTGAGGGGGAGCTCGGGGTTGTCATTGGAAAGACAGCGGCGGCGGTCTCCGTGGACGATGCGATGTCCCATGTCTTTGGACTCACCTGTGTGAATGACGTCACCCACGCCGATATTCTCTTTCGAGACCCAACCTTTGCGCAGTGGGTGCGTTCAAAGGGTTTCGATGGCTTCCTGCCGATCGGTCCCGTCATTGCCACTGATCTTCATCCCGAGGACCTGGTGGTCAAGACCCTGCTCAATGCCGAGGTGCGGCAGTCCTTTCCAATCTCGGACATGCATTTCTCAGTCGCGGAGTTGGTGAGCCTCATCTCAAACGACATGACCCTCTATCCGGGAGACCTCATCATCTGCGGGACCTCCGTCGGTGTGGGCTCGATGAAGCCGGGCAGCAGCATTGAGATTCACATCGAGGGAATCGGAACCCTATCCAACACCTTTGAATAGCGGTCAACAGGGTGCGCAGTGAAATTCTGGGAGGACATCAATGAAGGTTGCAGTGATCGGCGTTGGCGCAATCGGGGGCCTGGTGGCCTGCAAGCTCGCCCTGGCGGGCGAGGACGTCACCTGTGTGGTGCGCGGAAAGAATCTTGAGGCGATTCGTGAGAGAGGCCTCAAGCTCATCATGGAAGATGGCACCGAGCATGTGGCCAAGAATGTGCGGGCCACAAACAACTATGAAGAGGCCGGTCCGCAAGACATCGTGATCCTTGCGGTAAAGGCCCATCAGGTCGCAGACGTTGCAGGCGATCTCCCGGCCCTGCTCGGCCCCAAGACGGTCGTGGTGACCATGCAAAATGGCATCCCCTACTGGTATTTCTCCAAGCATGGTGGGCCACTCGATGGCACACAGGTCGTCTCCGTGGACCCAACGGGCGATGCAATTCGGAAGATTCCCGCCGATCGCGTGCTCGGATGCGTTGTCTATCCCGCGGCCGAGCTCGTGGCCCCCGGGGTCATTCTCCATGTCGAGGGTCTGCGGTTCCCCGTTGGAGAGCTCGACGGGACGATGAGCGAGCGGGCCACGATGGTCTCGGAGTGTTTCACCCGGGCTGGATTCAAGGCGCCCGTCCTCGACAACATCCGGGCAGAGATCTGGCTCAAGCTCTGGGGCAACCTCACCTTCAATCCAATCAGTGCCCTGTCTCACTCCACCCTAGAGGCCATCTGCCGATACCCCCTGACCCGAGACCTTGCTGCAAACATGATGACCGAGGCTCAGGCCATTGCCAACAAACTGGGCATCACCTTTCGGGTGACGCTCGAGAGACGGATTGAGGGCGCAGAGAAGGTGGGGGCCCATAAGACCTCCATGCTCCAGGACATCGAGGCTGGCCGCAGTGTCGAGATCGATGCCTTGGTGGGGGCGGTATCAGAACTCGGTCGTCTCACAGAGATACCCACGCCCCACATCAATAGTGTCTTTGCCCTCGTCAAGCTTCTCGAGAAGGTGACCCAGGAGCACCAGGGTTATGTAAAGATGCACTTCCTCAACTGATGCCAATCGGAGACTTCTCGTGAGACGCCAACGCAATGCCCGTGTGATCGCCACGCTGGGGCCTGCCAGTTCAACGGTGGAGATCATCGAGGCGCTCTATCAGGCGGGCGCAGACGTCTTTCGCTTTAACTTTAGCCATGGCACCCATGCAGATCATCAGGCTCGCCACGAGATGGTCAGGGCTGTGGAGGCCAAGTTCGGCCGACCCATTGGGATACTGGCTGATCTGCAGGGCCCCAAACTCCGTGTCGGCGTCATGGAAGGGGGCAGGGCTCAGATTGAGACTGGCTCGGCGTTTAGTCTCGACAACGATCCCTCACCCGGGTCACCCCAGCGGATCTGTCTGCCCCACCCCGAGCTCTTTGCCGCAGTGGAGCCGGGCCAGTCGCTCCTGCTCGACGACGGCAAACTGCGGCTTGAAGTCATCAGCAAGACAGCCACCTCCATCAAGACCAGGGTCATCAATGGCGGGCCACTCTCAGATCGCAAGGGCGTCAATGTCCCGGATGCCATTCTCCCCATTCCTGTGCTGACCCAGAAGGACCGACGTGATCTCGACTTTGCACTCAGCCTTGGTGTGGAGTGTGTGGCCCTCTCGTTTGTCCAGCGCCCCGAGGATCTCCACGAGGCCCGAGCCATCATCGGTGATCGCGCCCTCCTCATGACCAAGCTCGAGAAGCCCCAGGCAATGGAGCATCTCGATGAGATTGTTCGCCTCTCTGATCTGGTGATGGTGGCCCGAGGCGATCTCGGTGTTGAGCTCCCACCCGAGCGGGTGCCAATTGCCTCCAAGCGCATTCTTCGATCCTGTCGGGAGCAGGGCAAGCCCACCATCGTGGCCACGCAGATGCTTGAGTCCATGATCTCATCCCCAACCCCGACAAGGGCGGAGGCATCCGACGTTGCGGGTGCCATCTACGACGGTGCCGACGCCGTGATGCTCAGTGCCGAGTCTGCCAGTGGCGCCTATCCGCTCCTGGCGGTCTCAATGATGGACCGCATCATTCGCGAGGTTGAATCGGATCCCCTCTATCGCACGCTCCTAGATGCCCAGCATCCAGAGCCACTTCCGACTGCCGCCGATGCCATCTGTGCGGCCATGCGCAGTGTTGCAGATGTGGTCAATGCCTCAGCCAACGTGACCTACACGACCTCTGGCACGACGAGCTTTCGGGCGGCCCGTCAGCGACCGACGGCCCCCATCCTCTGCATGACACCCCGCCTTGAGACGGCCCGCCGAATGGCCTTTGTCTGGGGCATCCATGCCCAGGTGGTGCCCGATGTCTCATCGGTCGACGAGGTGGTCTCCTGCGCCAAGGAGGTCTGCCTTGCAGAGGGTTTCGGTTCGGTTGGCGACAGGATCGTGATCACTGCAGGCATGCCGTTTGGCCGCTCGGGCACCACCAACCTGCTGCGGGTCGCAACGATCTAGATCTTCCCGTCGTGCTTGAGGCGGCTGAGCGTCTCAGAGGAGATGTTGAGATAGGCTGCCAACTCCTTCTTTGGGAGCCTCTCGAGGAGGTCGGGATGCTTGCGCAAGAAGCGATGCACACGACCGGGCGCATCCAGTAGGTGCAGGGTAATGGTGTGGCCCATGATCTCGCTCATCAGCCGCATGACCTCTGTGTTGAAGGTCTGCTTGAGTGCTGGGATGTCTTCGATGAAGTCAACCCATTGGGCCAGCGGCAATTTGGCCACCCGCGCCTTGGTCACCGCCACAATGCTGTAGGGCGTTGGGGTCTTGAGATGCCAGGCAGCGTAACTCGTCTCAATGTCTCGTGGCTCAGCAAATCGAAGGATCATGCGTCTGCCCCTCGGGTTGGTGACCACACGCTTGAGAATGCCGTCGAGGACGAAATACTGCTCCATCTCCTTGACCCCCTGGTGAAGGAGGAATTCACCCTTACTCCGGTCTACGATCGAGAGATGGCGCTCTAAGACGCCCATGTCGGTCTCACCGACCCCGTTGAGAATAAGGTTCTGCCGCAGTTGAACGCGGATGATGTTTTTCTCGGGATGCAGATCGATGGAGGACATGACCTTGGATGTGAGTTCCCAGTGGGGTTAAAGTGCCCCTGGCGATCGAAAAAGAACCGAAACTTGACCAGCGTCAATCGCCATGGACCTCAGACTTTCTATGATACTCATAGCCCCTGGTGCGCGTGTCTAAGAAACGCTCAAACACCCCGAAGGCGCAGACAACCCGAATGCGCGAACGCCCCCGTCGAGGCCTCTAGATGAGAGACATAGAACAGATGACCAGCACCCCTGAAGCAACGAATCATTCGGCGCCCCGTGAACTGACCGATGGCTTTCACCTGGTGATTGACGCCCTCAAGCTCAATGGCATCGACACCATATTCGGCCTGCCTGGCATCCCCATCACCGACCTCACCCGCATGGCCCAGGCCGATGGAATGCGGGTCATCTCCTTTCGCCACGAGCAAAACGCAGGCAATGCCGCTGCCATCGCAGGCTTTCTCACCCAGAAGCCGGGCATCTGCCTGACCGTCTCGGCCCCAGGATTCCTCAATGGGCTCACGGCGCTTGCAAATGCCACCACCAACTGCTTCCCAATGATTCTCATCAGCGGCTCGAGTGAGCGTGAGATTGTGGACCTCCAGCAGGGCGACTACGAAGAGATGGACCAACTCGCGGTTGCAAGGCCGCACGCCAAGGCGGCCTTTAGGGTGCTCCATGCAGAGGACATCGGTGTCGGGGTGGCGCGCGCCATCCGCGCGGCGGTCTCGGGCCGACCTGGCGGGGTCTATCTTGATCTGCCTGCAAAGCTCTTTTCTCAGGCCATGGATGCAGCCGCAGGCCGAGACTCCCTCATCAAAGTGATCGATCCCGCACCGCGTCAAATCCCGGCGCCCGATGCGGTCTCGCGTGCCCTTCGCGTGCTGCGAGAGGCCAGGAGGCCCCTCATCATTCTGGGCAAAGGGGCGGCCTACGCTCAGGCGGATGCCGAGATCCAGGCCCTCATCGAGAAGACCGGCATCCCCTACCTGCCCATGTCCATGGCCAAGGGGCTGCTGCCCGATACCCATGAGCTCTCGGCGGCACCGGCCCGCTCCTATGTGCTGGCGCAGGCCGACGTCGTGATGTTGATTGGTGCCCGACTCAACTGGCTGCTGGCCCACGGAAAAGGAAAGACCTGGGGCGGCAAGGATGCCCGCAGCCCGGGCCAGACGAAATTCATTCAGATCGACATCGCACCCACAGAGATGGACAGCAATGTGGCCATTGATGCGCCGCTGGTGGGCGACATCGGCTCCTGCGTCTCGGCCCTGCTGACCGGTCTGGGGAGCTGGCCCAAGCCGCCCGCAGACTGGATGAGCGCCATTGCGGAGCGCAAGAGCAAGAACCTGAGCAAGATGTTGGAGACGCTCTCTCAGAACCCGCCGGTCATGAATTTCCACAGTGCCCTGGCCGTGGTGAGAGACATCGTCGAGGCCAATCCCGAGGCCATTCTGGTAAACGAGGGGGCCAACGCGCTCGACTTCACCCGAAGCATCGTCAACATGTCCAAGCCCCGCAAGCGGCTCGATGTCGGCACCTGGGGTGTCATGGGCATTGGCATGGGATTCTGCGTGGGCGCGGCAGTGGTCACTGGCCAGCCCGTGATCGCCATTGAGGGCGATAGCGCCTTTGGCTTTAGCGGCATGGAGGTTGAGACCATCTGTCGTTACAACCTACCTGTCTGCGTGGTGATCCTCAACAACAACGGCGTCTATCGCGGAACTGACATCAATGCAACGGGGGGTGCCGACCCAGCACCCACCGTCTTTGTTAAGAATGCGCGCTACGAACTCCTCATGGAGGCATTCGGTGGTGTGGGGGTGCAGGCCAAGACCAAGGCCGAGCTTCGGGCTGGCATGGAGGCTGCCATTCGCTCAGGCCGGCCCACCCTGATCAACGCCATCATCGATGAGACCGCAGGCACCGAGAGTGGCCGCATCACCAGCCTTAACCCAGCCAGTGCAGCAACCAAAAAGTAACCCATAACAGGAGAGTCATCATGTCTGGAACCAAACCGCTCGAAGGCATCAAGATCATCGACTTCACCCATGTCCAGGCTGGTCCGGCCTGCACCCAAATGCTTGCCTGGTTCGGTGCAGACGTCATCAAGGTGGAGCGCCCTGGCTCGGGAGACGTGACCCGAAATCAGCTTCGCGACAAGCCCGAGGCGGATGCCCTCTACTTCACCATGCTCAACAGCAACAAGCGGTCTCTCACCCTCGACACCAAGACCCCAGAGGGCAAGGAGGTCCTCGAGAAGCTCATCAGGGAATCCGATGTCATGGTCGAAAACTTTGCACCCGGCGCGCTCGATCGCATGGGATTCACCTGGGAGCACATCCAGAAGCTCAACCCAAAGATGATCGTTGCGTCTGTCAAGGGATTCAGCGATGGCCATCATTACGAAGACCTCAAGGTCTACGAGAATGTGGCGCAATGCGCCGGTGGTGCAGCATCGACCACTGGATTCTGGGACGGCCCGCCAACCGTCTCGGGCGCCGCCCTGGGCGATAGCAACACCGGCATGCACCTGGCCATCGGCATTCTCACGGCCGTCATCGGTCGCCAGCGGACCGGCAAAGGCCAGCGGGTTGCCTGCTCAATGCAGGACGCCGTGCTCAATCTCTGTCGCGTCAAGCTACGGGACCAACAGCGACTCGATCACCTGGGCTTTCTCGAGGAGTATCCCCAGTATCCCCATGGAAAGTTCACCGATGTGGTGCCACGCGGCGGCAATGCCGGCGGCGGTGGTCAGCCCGGCTGGGTCTTAAAGTGCAAGGGCTGGGAGACCGATCCCAATGCCTACATCTACTTCACCATCCAGGGCCATGCATGGGAGCCCATCTGCCGCGCCCTCAAAAAGCCTGAGTGGATCGACGACCCTGCCTACAAAACAGCCCGGGCCCGTCAAGACAAGATCTTCGACATCTTTAAATTCATTGAATCCTGGCTGGCAGACAAGACAAAGTTCGAGGCGGTCGACATCCTTCGCAAGTTCGACATCCCCTGCGCGCCTGTCCTCTCAATGAAAGAGCTCTCGGTGGATGCCTCCCTGCGGGCCAGTGGGTCGATTGTTGAAGTCGATCACAAGGTCTATGGCAAGTACCTCACCGTCGGCAGCCCCATCAAGTTCTCAGACTTGAAGCCCGAGATCACCGGTGCCCCGCTCCTGGGTGAGCACACCGACGATGTCCTTGTTGAGTTGGGTTACAGCCCAGCAGAGATCAAGTCCCTCCATGAGAAGTCGGTGGTCTAGCGATGGGTGAGATGTCGCAGCATGTCATTCCGATTGCGCTCGAGGGAGCCTCGCGGGCCCGAAAGCGGCAGGCCCCCAAGGGCCGTCGGGTTGACCCTGTTGCCCTGGTCCAGATCAAGGATCTCCTTCGGGATGCCTCGCGTGACCGCTCCTATCTCATTGAGCATCTCCACAAGATTCAAGATGCATTTGGGCATCTCGGGGCAGCCCACCTGGCAGCCCTTGCCCATGAGATGCAGCTGGCCCAGACAGAGGTCTATGAGGTGGCCACCTTTTATCATCACTTCGATGTGATCAGAGAGGGCGATGCAGCCCCGCCTGCCTTGACGGTTCGGGTCTGTGATGGGCTCAGCTGTGAGATGGCCGGGGCCCGTCAGCTGTTGGATCGGCTGCCCGCCTTGCTTGGCGCGTCCGTGCGTGTCATTCCTGCGCCCTGTATTGGCCGCTGTGAGCAGGCGCCAGCGGCGGTGGTTCATCAGAATCCCATGGCCTTTGCCACCATCGAGACCGTGGCCCAGGCCGTCAAAGCCAATGCAAGGACCCACCACCATGACGATTACCTGGGCCTAGAGTCCTACATCAAGGCAGGCGGCTACGCCCTGCTGCGTGCCTGCCTCTCGGGTGAGCGTGATCTCGAGGATGTCATTCGGTCCATGGAAGATTCCGGCCTCAGGGGCCTCGGTGGCGCAGGCTTTCCGGCTGGCCGCAAGTGGCGAATCGTTCGAGATCAGCCCGCTCCAAGACTGATGGCTGTCAATATCGATGAGGGCGAGCCCGGAACCTTCAAGGATCGGACCTACCTTGAGCGGGATCCTCACCGATTCATCGAGGGAATGCTGATTGCCTCGTGGGCCGTTGGCATTGACGCCATCTATGTCTATCTACGAGACGAGTACCACGGCTGTCGTGCCATCCTTGAGCATGAGTTGGCATTGCTGCGGGAGAATCCACCCATGGCCAATATGCCTCTCATTGAGTTGCGTCGGGGGGCGGGGGCCTACATCTGTGGGGAGGAGTCGGCAATGATCGAGTCAATCGAGGGCAGGCGAGGCCTCCCACGACTGCGGCCACCCTATGTTGCCCAGGTTGGGCTCTGGGGGCGACCGACCCTTGAGCACAACTTTGAGACCCTCCACTGGGTCCGCGAGATTCTGGAGAGAGGCGGCCACTGGTTTGCCTCTCACGGCCGACATGGCCGAAAGGGCCTGAGGTCATTCTCGGTGTCTGGCCGGGTCGTGAACCCAGGGGTCAAGCTTGCGCCGGCGGGAACCACCGTCCAGGAGCTCATCGATGAGTTCTCTGGTGGGATGCTCGAGGGGCACACCTTCTACGGCTATCTCCCCGGGGGGGCCTCTGGCGGGATTCTGCCGGCATCCATGAATGACATCCCCCTTGATTTCGACACACTCCAGGCCCATGGCTGCTTCATTGGGTCAGCTGCCATTGTGATCCTCTCTCATCACGACTCGGCCAGGCAGGCTGCGCTCAACACCCTGCGATTCTTCCAGCATGAATCCTGCGGCCAGTGCACGCCATGCCGTGTGGGAACGGCAAAGGCGGTCCGCCTGCTCGAGCAGGACAACTGGGATGTGGATCTCCTGGGGGATCTCTCAATGGTCATGCGAGATGCATCAATCTGCGGACTGGGACAGGCCGCACCGAATCCGATCGACTGCGTCATCAAGTACTTTCCACAAGAATTATCTGGCTCTCACGATGGAGCATCAGGATGAATGCAAGCACCAGGGCAGAGTCGGTCAACCTCCAGTCCATCGAGGTCGCCTTCGAGATCAATGGTCGGGCCGTGACCGGGTATGCCCACGAGACGATCCTCGACATCGCCAAGCGAAATGGGGTGCAGATTCCGCACCTCTGCCACAAGGAGGGTCTCGAGGCGGTGGGCAACTGCCGGGTCTGCATGGTGGAGATCGACGGTGAGCGGGCACTGGCCCCCTCCTGCTGTCGTCATCCGTCAAACAACATGAAGGTCATCACCAACAGCGATCGTGCTGTGTTGTCTCAGAAGATGGTCCTTGAACTGCTTCAGTCAGACATGCCAGAGGCCGATTACACCCGGCACAACGAGGTTGATTTCTGGGCAGAGGCATTGGCCGTTGGGCGGCCCAGGTTTGCACCCCGCCAAAGGGTCATGTCAGATCTCTCGCATCCGGCCATTGCGGTCAACCTAGATGCCTGCATCCAGTGCACCCGATGCCTGAGAGCCTGCCGCGATGAGCAGGTCAATGACGTCATCGGCCTGGCCTTTCGGGGTGAGCAGGCCAAGATCGTCTTCGACATGGACGATCCCATGGGGGCCTCGACCTGCGTGGCCTGCGGGGAATGTGTGGCAGCCTGTCCCACGGGGGCCCTCATGCCTGCCCGCGATGCCGGGATGTCTGTCCCGGACGAGAAGGTCGATTCAATCTGCCCTTACTGTGGTGTGGGCTGTCAGCTCACCTACAACATCAAAGACAACACGATCCTCTTTGTGGAGGGCCGTGATGGCCCCGCCAATCACAAGCGCCTATGTGTCAAGGGTCGCTACGGATTCGACTATGCGCACCATCCCCAGCGGCTCAAGAGGCCGCTGATTCGTCGAGACGATGCGCCCAAGCGGGGCAGCTTTGTCATGGACCCAGACAATCTCCTCAGTGTCTTTCGCGAGGCCAGCTGGGAGGAGGCCCTGGCGCGAGCCGGCGGCGGCCTCAAGGCCATTCGCCAGGCCCATGGGCCACGGTCGTTGGCCGGTTTTGGGTCGGCCAAGGGCAGCAACGAAGAGGCCTATCTCTTTCAGAAACTCGTTCGCACTGGGTTCGGCTCCAACAATGTGGATCACTGCACCCGACTCTGTCATGCCTCCTCGGTCATGGCCCTATTGGAAGGATTGGGCTCTGGCGCAGTCTCGAACCCTGTGATGGATGTCTTGAAGGCCTCGGTGGTGATCATCATTGGGGCCAACCCAACGGTGAATCACCCAGTGGCAGCAACCTGGATGAAAAATGCCATGAGAAATGGCACCAAGTTCATCATCATGGACCCCCGCAAGACTGAGCTCTCACGGCTGGCCCATCGATTCCTTCAATTTAAGCCCGACACCGATGTGGCGCTCTTAAACGCCATGATGCATGTCATTGTCTCGGAGGGCCTTGTCGACAAAGACTTCATCTCGAGCCGAACCATTGGCTTTGCTGAGCTCGAGAAGAATGTTGCCGGCTACAGTCCTGAGGAGATGGCGCCGATCTGCGGCATTGATGCCGAGACAATCCGCTACGTGGCCCGCCTCTACGCAACATCGGAGGGCTCGATGATCCTCTGGGGGATGGGCATCTCCCAGCATGTCCACGGCACCGACAATGCACGCTGCCTCATCGCGCTCTCCCTGATGACAGGTCAGATCGGTCGACCAGGGACCGGCCTGCACCCGCTTCGGGGTCAGAACAATGTCCAGGGTGCCTCCGATGCTGGCCTCATTCCAATGGTCTATCCCGACTATCAGAAGGTGGGTGATCCGACCGTGCGGGCTGCTTTTGCAGCGGCCTGGCAGGTCCCGCTCGAGAGCCTCGATGACCAGCCGGGGTTGACGGTCGTCGAGGTCATGCATGCCATTGATCGTGGAGAGATCCGAGGCATGTACATCCAGGGTGAGAATCCCGCCATGTCAGATCCCGATGCCCACCATGCCAGACAGAGCCTTGCCTCGCTCGATCTCCTCGTGGTGCAGGATATTTTTCTCACCGAGACGGGCTACCTTGCAGATGTCATCCTGCCCGCGAGTGCGTTTCCTGAGAAGACCGGCACCTTCACCAACACAGATCGACTCGTTCAACTCGGGCGCGAGGCGGTCAGGCCCCCGGGAGAGGCGCGGCCAGATCTCTGGATCATCCAGGACATGGCTCGAGAGCTCGGCCTGGATTGGCAGTACACGCATGTCTCACAGGTCTTTGATGAGATGCGCAAGACCATGCCCAGCATCGCGGGCATCACCTGGGCGCGCCTGGAGTCGGAGGGCGCTGTGACCTATCCCTGCACCCGAGAGGGCGACCCGGGAGATCGCGTGATCTTCACGGCCCGTTTTCCCACCGAGACAGGCCTGGCCCGTTTCGTGCCGGCAGACATCATCTCGGCCGACGAGCGGCCAGATTCGGCGTACCCCAGCGTGCTCATCACGGGTCGCCAGCTTGAGCACTGGCACACGGGCAGCATGACCCGCAGGGCCACGGTGCTCGATGCACTCGAGCCGGATCCAGTCGCCCTGATTCATCCCTTGGACCTCCAGGAGTGTGGGGTGAGCCCAGGAGAGGTCGTCACCCTGCGCAGCCGCCGCGGGGCCGTGAGCCTCTATGCCCGGGCCGACGAGAGCACGCCTCGTGGTGCTGTATTTGTGCCGTTTTGTTACTACGAGGCCGCCATCAATGAGCTCACAAACGCTGCCCTTGATCCCATCGGCAAGATTCCGGAGTTCAAGTACTGCGCCGTTCGCCTCGAGCCAGGAGGCCAGGTGCCGATCCAGGCCAGCTTCGGTGGTGGCCAAATTCTAGAGGGCTTGCAGGCTGCCCCTTGAAAATCGTGCAGGGGGTCCCCATCTCTTGAGGAGTCCATTCTTCAGGAGCATGCCAGGATGCCGTCAGACCCTCACGCCCAAGATCCTCAGCCAGAGGCCGCTGTAACCCCCGAGGTAACCCCTGAGGTGAACCCTGAGGTGACCCCCCAGGAAGGCCCCCCCTCAGCGGCCTTGAGCCAGGAGGAGGGCGGCCCCCACGGGCCGGCCGTCGATGCTGCGGCCCTGCTCTCCGAGCGAGAGGACCAGCTCATTCGGCTTGCGGCTGAAATCGACAACCTTCGCAAACGCCACGCCCAGGAACTCACCAATGCCAGTAAATTTGCCATCGAGGGGTTTGCCGAGGCCATGCTGCCGGTGGCCGACAGCCTCGAGATGGCCCTCTCCCTGCAGGGCCAGACCCTTGAGGGGCTCACCAGCGGCGTGGAGTTGACCCTGCGGCAGCTTGTCCAGGCCTTCGAGCGGGGCCGCCTGGTGTCCCTGAGCCCAGCCGGCGAGAAATTCGACCCAAATCGCCACCAGGCCGTCTCCATGGTCGATGGTGGCCAGTCCAGCCCACCGGTTGCCAGCGGCCATGTGGTCGCGGTGCTTCAGAAGGGGTACCTCATTGGCGACCGAGTCCTTCGCCCGGCACTCGTTGCCGTTGCATCTTGAAATCCTGAGCTTCGTACCCACCTAACGCACATCTGCAATCTGAAAAGAAAGACACAATCATGGCAAAAATCATCGGAATCGACCTGGGCACCACCAATTCATGTGTGGCCATCATGGAAGCTGGCCAGCCAAAGGTCATTGAGAACAGTGAGGGCGCCCGCACCACCCCGTCCATCATTGCCTACATGGACGACGGAGAGATCCTCGTTGGGGCGCCAGCCAAGCGGCAGGCCGTCACCAATCCACGCAACACCCTCTATGCAGTCAAGCGCCTGATCGGGCGGAAATATGAGGACAAGGAGGTCCAGAAGGACATCGACCTCATGCCGTTTCAGATCGTCAAGGCCGAGAATGGGGATGCCTGGGTCTCGGCTCGAGACAACCGTCTGGCCCCCCCGCAGGTCTCCGCAGAGGTCTTGCGGAAGATGAAAAAGACGGCCGAGGACTACCTTGGGTATGAGGTCACGGAGGCCGTGATCACGGTTCCCGCCTACTTTAATGACGCCCAGCGCCAGGCCACCAAGGATGCCGGTCGAATCGCGGGCCTCGAGGTCAAGCGCATCATCAATGAGCCCACGGCAGCGGCATTGGCCTTTGGACTAGACAAGGCGGCGGGCAAGGATCGTAAGGTGGCCGTCTATGACCTGGGTGGGGGGACCTTCGATGTCTCCATCATCGAGATCGCAGACGTCGATGGTGAGAAGCAGTTCGAGGTCCTCTCGACCAACGGTGACACCTTCCTTGGGGGGGAGGACTTTGATCAGCGGATCATCGATCACATCATCGATGAGTTCAAAAAAATAAATGGTGTGGACCTCTCGAAGGATCCCATCGCCCTCCAGCGAATCAAGGCTGCTGCAGAGCGCGCCAAGATTGAACTCTCATCGAGTCAACAGACTGAGCTCAACGAGCCCTATATTGCAATGGCCAATGGGGCCCCGGTCCACCTGACCTTTAAGCTCACCAGGGCCAAGCTCGAGAGCCTTGTCGATGACCTCATCACCGGCACCATTGAGCCCTGCAAGATTGCACTCAAGGATGCGGGAATATCCGCCTCCCAGATTGATGACGTCATCTTGGTGGGCGGCATGAGCCGCATGCCCAAGGTCCAAGATGCTGTGAAGGCCTTCTTTGGCAGGGAGCCTCGTAAGGATGTCAACCCAGACGAGGCTGTGGCGGTTGGTGCAGCTGTCCAGGGGGCCGTGCTCGCGGGCGACCGCAAGGACCTTCTCCTCCTCGATGTCACGCCGCTCTCCCTTGGAATCGAGACCCTTGGCGGCATCATGACCAAGATGATCCAGAAGAACACGACCATTCCAACCAAGTTCTCCCAGGTATTTTCAACAGCCGAGGACAATCAGCCTGCGGTGACCATCAAGGTCTTTCAGGGCGAACGGGAGGTTGCCGTCGCCAATAAGATGCTTGGCGAATTCAACCTCGAGGGCATCCCCACATCGCCTCGTGGAACCCCTCAGATTGAGGTGACCTTCGACATCGATGCCAACGGGATCTTGCATGTCTCTGCAAAAGACAAGGCCACCGGCAAAGAGAACAAGATCACCATCAAGGCCAATTCCGGCCTGTCTGAGGATGAGATCAACAAGATGGTGGCTGATGCTGAGGCCAATGCAGAGGACGACCGCAGGCGCATTGAACTTGTTCAGGCTCGGAATGCGGCAGAGGCCATGGCCCACTCGGTGAGGCGATCACTCGAGGAGCATGGTGAGAAGATCGAGGCCGATGAGAAGACGAAGATCGAGGAGGCCCTGCGGGAGCTTGAAGCTGCCATGCTCGCAGACGACAAGGAGGCCATCGAGGCCAAGACCGACCACCTCATGAAGGCCTCCCAGAAACTTGGCGAGAAGGTCTATGCCGATGCAGGGGCAACTGCCGGCGGACCGGACCAGGCCTCCGGCGACACCAATGCAAAGTCCGATGATGTCGTTGACGCAGACTTCAAAGAAGTGAAGCGTGATTAATGGCCAAGCGTGACTACTACGAGGCGCTCGGGGTTGCGAAAAACGCATCGGACGATGAATTAAAAAAGGCCTATCGCAAGCTGGCCATGAAGCACCACCCGGATCGCAATCCGGGTAACAAGTCTTCCGAGGAGCGATTCAAGGAGGGCAAAGAGGCCTATGAGATGCTCTCTGACCCCGACAAGAGGGCCGCCTACGATCGCTTTGGCCATGCCGGGGTCGATCCCAATGTCGGCATGGGGGCGGGCGGCCAGGACGCCGGTGGCTTTGCCGATGCCTTTGGCGACATCTTCGGTGACATCTTCGGGGGCCAGGCCAGAGGCGGCGCTCGGGGCGGCCGCGGCAGCAACGTCTTTCGGGGCAGTGACCTCCGATACGGTCTGGAGGTCAGCCTTGAGCAGGCTGCTGCCGGCTATGCCACTGAGATTCGTGTCCCAACCTGGGAGTCCTGCAGCCCCTGTGGCGGAAGCGGTGCAAAGCCCGGCACAAAGGCGGAGACGTGCAAGACCTGTGGCGGGCAGGGGCAGGTCCGGATGCAACAAGGCTTTTTCTCAATTCAGCAGACCTGTCCGAGTTGTCATGGAACGGGCAAGACCATTGCCAATCCCTGCGTGAGCTGCGACGGCGTCGGCCGTGTCCGCAAGCAGAAGACCCTGGAGGTCAATATTCCAGCGGGCATCGACGACGGCATGCGAATTCGGTCGGCGGGAAATGGCGAGCCTGGCGTCAATGGGGGGCCAGCGGGAGACCTCTATGTGGAGATCACCCTCAAGCCTCACCGTGTCTTTCAGCGAGAGGGTGACGACCTGCATTGTGAGGTGCCGCTGAGCTTTGCTCGTGCCGCGCTCGGGGGCTCCATCGATGTGCCGACCCTCAATGGGAAGGCCAGTTTTGACCTCCCGGAGGGCACACAGACGGGCAAGACCTTCCGACTGCGGGGCAAGGGCATCAAGAATGTTCGCACCAGCCTGGCCGGTGATCTCTACTGCCATGCGGTGTTAGAGACCCCGGTGAAGCTCTCCGACAAACAAAAGGAGCTGCTAGAGGCCTTCGAGGCGTCTCTTGAAGAGGGCGGAGATCGACACAGCCCCCAGAGCAAGGGATGGATGGACAAGGTCCGCGAGTTCTTTAACTAGCCCAGCAGGCTCTGTCGGATCTGCTCGAGGGCACTGGGATCCTCCAGGGTCGTCATGTCGCCGGGATCTCGCCCCTCCGCGAGCGCCTGTATGGCCCGCCGCAGAAGCTTTCCAGAACGGGTCTTGGGCAGCAGGCTCACGAAGTAGACCCTGGCTGGCCGACCGATGGCGCCGAGTTCTCTGTCGACGGTGGCCATGATCATGCGTTCTTCTGCCTGTCGACCAGCATCGTCAGCTGCCTTGCTGGCGTCTTTGAGCACCGCAAATGCCATGGGCACCTGGCCCTTTATGGCATCGGCCACGCCCACCACGGCGACCTCAGCCACATTGCTGTGCGCCTGAATGGCCTCCTCGATCTCGCGGGTGCCGAGCCGATGGCCAGCCACATTGATCACATCATCGGTCCGACCCAGGATGTAGATATAGCCATCCTGGTCACGGGTGGCGTAGTCGAAGGTTGAGTAGATGAGGTTGCCTGGAACAGCCGAGAAATAGGTCTGGACGAAACGCTCGTCATCCCCCCAGACCGTCTGTAGGCAGCCAGGTGGCAGTGGGGGGGCAATGCAGAGCATGCCTTTCTCATTGGCACCGACCTCCTCAGAGGTCGTCTCGCTGATGAGCCGGACGTCGTATCCGTAGACCGGAAAGCTGGGGCTGCCGAATTTCGTCTCAGTGGCCTCAAGGCCATGCTGGGCCGATAAAATCGGCCAGCCGGTCTCGGTCTGCCAGTAGTTGTCGATGATCTTCACGCCACCAAGGGCATCTGAGATCCAGCGTGCGGTGGGCTCATCAAGCGGCTCGCCGGCCAGAAAGAGCCGGCGCAGCCTGCTCGTGTCGTGCTGGGTCATGAAGCGTGGATCCTGCTTCTTGAGCACCCTTGCCGCAGTGGGCGAGGAGAACATGGTGGTGACCTGATGTTTCTCGACAATCGACCACCAGACAGACGGATCGGGTCGAATGGGGAGTCCCTCGTAGACCACCGTGGTGGACCCATTGATCAGGGGTGCATAGACAATGTAGGAGTGGCCCACGACCCAGCCGATATCCGAGGTGGTGAACATGGCCTCGCCCGGCTTGCAGTCGTAGATGTGACGCATCGACGCTGCCAAGGCAACCGCATGGCCGCCCGTGTCACGCTGCACGCCCTTGGGCTTGCCGGTGGTGCCTGAGGTGTAGAGGATATAGCTCGGGTCGGTGGCCAGGAGTTGCTCGCAGGGCACCACGGCCTGGGCGAACCGAGTGCGAAGCGGGCCGTATTCAAGGTCTCGACCCGAGACGAGATCGAGGGGTGCAATGCCACGGTTGACCAGGAGGACCCTGGCCGGGGGCGTCTGGGCCAATCGACAGGCCTCATCGACCAGGTGCTTGTAAGGCACCACCTTGCCACCGCGCATGCCGGCATCTGCCGAGACCATCAGGACGGGCTGGGCATCATCGATCCGGGCGGCCAGCGAGGGGGCTGCAAAGCCCCCGAAGACCACCGAGTGGATGGCGCCAATGCGGACACAGGCCAGCATGGCGACGATTGCCTCTGCAATCATTGGCATGTAGATGAGCACGCGTGATCCCCGCATCACCCCGAGTGACTGCATGGCCGCGGCCATGGTCTGCACCTCCTGGTGGAGTTGAGCAAACGTATAGCATCGTTCCTCGTTGGTCTCGGTGGAGATGTAGACCAGGGCCGTCTGATCGGCTCGATCGCTCAGATGCCGATCGATTGCGTTAAAACAGATATTGGTCTTGCCGCCCACGTACCAGCGGGCAAAGGGGGGGTTGCTGTAATCGAGGACCTGACTGGGCGCCTCGAACCAGTCGATGAGGCCTGCCTGCTCACCCCAGAAGTCTTCCCTCAACTCAATTGAGCGGCGGTGGATCCCCGCTAGCTTTGTCTTCTCGAATGCCACCACCATGATGATCTCCCTGCCCGTCTGTTGTCGTCTACCGAATGGCGGGGCTGCTCATTCGGTGATCCACCTGGCCTGTGATCTGTTCAACTGGCACACATACCCAGCCTTCCATTAGCACGCGCGCACTGCGACTCATGATGGCCTTGGTGATGGTCCACTCGCCGTTCTTTATCTCGGCCGTGGCACCCACCCGAAGCGTGCCCGAGGGGTGTCCAAGACGAACAGCCTGCCTGGCGCCACCACCTGCTGCCTGGTTGACGAGGGTGCCCGGAATCGATGCTGCCGCACCGATCGCCACCGCGGCGGTTCCCATCATGGCATGGTGGAGCTTGCCCATGGAGAGGGCCCGAACCAGCAGGTCAACATCGCAGGCCTGCACGGTCTTTCCGCTCGAGGCGGTGTAGGCGGCCGGCCTGGCGACAAAGGCAATCTTGGGCGTGTGCTGACGCGCCTGCGCCTGCTCGAGGCTCTCAATGAGCCCCATTCGAATGGCACCGTGGGCCCGAATGGCCTCAAAGAGGGCCAGCTTCTGCGGATGGTTGTTGATGTCGTCTTGTGATTCGCAGCCGGTGTGGCCAATGGCACTGGCATCGATAAAGATGGTGGGAATGCCGGCATTGATGAGGGTCGCCCTCAGGGTGCCGATGCCAGGCACCTCAAGGTCATCGATAAGGTTTCCAGTGGGGAACATCGACCCCTCTTGACCCTCCTCTTGGGCTGCCGGGTCGATGAATTCGAGATGCACCTGCGCCGCTGGGAAGGTCACGCCGTCGAGCTCGAAGTCACCACTCTCTTGCACCTCACCGTTGGCCATGGGCACCTGGGCCACGATGGTCTTCTTGATGTTGGCCTGCCAGATGCGGATGGTGGCCAGGCCATCCCTGGGGACCCTGCCTGGGTCAACAAGGCCCCTGCGGATGGCAAGGGGCCCGACCGCCGCCGAGAGGTTGCCGCAATTTCCGCTCCAGTCCACAGAGGCTGAGTCAATTGAGACCTGGCCAAAGAGGTAATCCACATCATGGTCGGGCCGACTGCTCTCGGAGAGAATCACCGTCTTGCTTGTGCTGGAGGTGCCCGCTCCCATGCCGTCGATCTGTTTTGCGTATGGATCTGGGCTGCCGATGATCCGCAGCAGCAAGGCGTCTCGAGCCGGCCCAGGCTCGCGGGCAGACGGGGGGAGGTCTGAGAGGCAGAAGAAGACCCCCTTGCTGGTGCCGCCACGCATGTAGGTGGCAGGAATGCGCAGCTGCTGAGCAAATGAGGTCCCCATCGCTAGGCCGCCTTGGCCTGGAGAAAATCTTGGGCAAACCGTTGCAGCACACCGCCAGCCTCATAGATGGAGACCTCCTCGGCGGTGTCGAGACGACACCGCACTGCAACCGTGATGGACTGACCACTGCGTCGATGGATCACCAGGCCGAGCTCGGCACGAGGCCGGCGCTCGCCGATGACGTCAAAGGTCTCTGTGCCATCGATGGCCAGGGTCTGCCGGGTGGTGCCAGGCATGAACTCAAGGGGCAGCACCCCCATGCCCACCAGGTTGGTGCGATGAATGCGCTCAAAGCCCTCGGCCACGATGGACTCGACGCCGGCCAGTCGAACACCCTTGGCTGCCCAGTCTCGCGAGGAGCCCTGGCCGTAATCGGCCCCGGCCACGATGATCAGAGGTTGACGCCGCTGCATATAGGTCTCAATGGCCTCCCACATCCTCATGACCTCACCCTCAGGCTCGACCCGCGCAAGTGAGCCTTGTTGTGTCTCGCCGTTGATGAGAACCATCTCATTGATGAGCTTTGGATTGGCAAAGGTGGCCCGCTGTGCGGTGAGGTGGTCGCCGCGGTGGGTTGCATAGGAGTTGAAGTCCTCCTCTGGAAGGCCCATCTTGCTCAGGTATTCCCCGGCTGCACTGTCGGCCATGATGGCATTGCTCGGCGAGAGGTGGTCGGTGGTGATGTTGTCACCAAGAACGGCCAGTGGCCGCATTCCCATGAGGCCTCGTTCCCCGGCAAGTGCCCCCTCCCAGTAGGGTGGGCGCCGAATGTAGGTGCTCTGGGGCCGCCAGGCGTAGAGGGGGCTGACCGCAGGGCCCTGGCGCTCGACGCGAATGGCAAACATGGGCTCATAGACGGCCCGGAACTGCTGAGGCTTCACGCTTGCCGCGACCACGGCATCAATCTCCTCATCGGCCGGCCAGAGGTCTCCAAGCCGAATGGGATTGCCATTGGCATCTGTGCCAAAGCTGTCTTTCTCGATGTCAAACCGTATGGTGCCGGCCAGGGCGTAGGCAACAACCAGCGGGGGCGAGGCGAGGAAGGCCTGTCTGGCATGGGGGTGGATGCGACCGTCGAAGTTTCGATTGCCCGAGAGAACGGCTGTTGCATAGAGATCGCGCTCGATGATCTCGTGGGCAATCTCTGGGTCCAGTGCCCCACTCATGCCATTGCAGGTTGTGCAGGCAAAGCCCACCACGCCAAAACCGAGCTGCTCGAGCTCTGAGAGGAGCCCTGCAGCTTGGAGATAGAGGGCCACCGTTTTCGAGCCTGGGGCCAGGGAGGACTTGACCCATGATTTGCGCGACAGGCCAAGGCGATTGGCATTTCGGGCGAGCAGGCCGGCCGCCACCATGTTTCGAGGATTGTTGGTGTTGGTGCAGCTGGTGATGGCAGCAATGATGACTGCGCCATCGGGCATGCGCCCGGTGCCCATCTCATAGGCGCCTGTGATGCCAGCGCTGGCGAGGTCTTGGGTGGCCACCCGCCTGTGGGGATTGGATGGCCCAGCGATGTTTCGCACCACCGAGGAGAGATCAAATTCGAGCACTCGCCCGTAATCAGCCTGGGCCATCTCCCCTGCCCAGAGACCGGTCTGTCTTGCATAGGCCTCTACCAGGGCAATCTGGGCCTCCTCGCGGCCCGTGAGCCGCAGGTAGGAGATGGTCTGTTCGTCGATGTAGAACATGGCGGCTGTGGCGCCATACTCCGGCGCCATGTTGGAGATGGTGGCGCGGTCGCCAAGCGAGAGCGCCTGGGCCCCCGGGCCATAGAACTCGAGGTAGGCAGAGACAACCTTAGATTTGCGCAGGAACTCCGTGAGGGCGAGCACCACGTCTGTGGCGGTGATGCCGGGCTGGGGCCGCCCGCTCAGCTCAACCCCCACGATATCGGGAAGGCGCATGTAAGAGGCACGACCAAGCATGACACTCTCGGCCTCGAGGCCTCCCACGCCGACTGCAATGACGCCCAGGGCATCGACCATGGGTGTGTGGCTGTCGGTGCCCACGAGGGTATCGGGGAAGGCCACACCGTCGAGGCTCTGGATGACCGGAGACATCCGCTCGAGATTGATCTGATGGAGGATGCCATTGCCCGGCGGAATGACATCGACATTCTGGAAGGCCTGCCTGGTCCAGTCGATAAAGTGGAACCGATCCTCGTTTCGTCGGTCTTCAATGGCCCGGTTCTTCTCGAAGGCCTGGGGATCAAAGCCCCCACATTCGACTGCCAAGGAGTGGTCCACCACCAGCTGGGTGGGCACCACCGGATTGACCTGGGCAGGATCGCCACCCCTGGCAGCAATGGCATCGCGCAGGCCCGCGAGGTCCACCAGGGCGGTCTGGCCGAGGATGTCATGACAGACAACGCGGGCGGGGTACCAGGGAAAGTCGAGGTCTTGTCTGCGCTCGATGAGCTGGCCAAGGGCATCGATGAGCATGCTCGGATCACACCGTCGGACCAGGTTTTCAGCCAGGACCTTCGAGGTGTAGGGCAGGCGGGCATAGGCCCCTGGGGCGATCTCTTCAACGGCCTGACGGGCATCGAAGTAATCGAGCCCTGTCTCAAGGAGTGGTCTGCGATGGGCGCTGTTCATGGCGCTATCGACGGTCCTTTAGGGCCACAAACCTCTGATCATCTGGGCCCACATAGTTGGCGCTCGGGCGGATGATCTTGCCGTCGACACGCTGCTCAATGATGTGCGCACTCCAGCCGGAGGTGCGAGAGATGACAAAGAGAGGCGTGAACATGGCCGTGGGGACGCCCATCATGTGATAGCTCACGGCACTGAACCAGTCGAGGTTCGGAAACATCTTCTTGATCTCCCACATGACCGACTCGAGCCGCTCGGCAATGCGAAAGAGGCTCATGTCCTGGGCCTGGCTTGAGAGCTGCTCGGCCACCGCCTTGATGACCTTGTTTCGAGGATCACTCACGGTGTAGACGGGATGGCCAAAGCCAATGACCACCTCCTTGTTTTCAATCCGTCGACGGATATCGGCCTCGGCCTCATCGGGTGTCCGATAGCGCCGCTGGACCTCGAGTGCCATCTCATTTGCGCCGCCATGCTTGGGCCCACGCAGGGCACCGATGGCCCCGGTGATTGCGGAGTAGAAGTCTGACCCTGTTCCAGCAATGACCCGTGCCGTAAAGGTGGAGGCATTGAACTCATGCTCGGCATAGAGGTTGAGGGAGACATGCATGGCCTTGGTCCATTCCTCGGGGGGTGGCCTGCCATGCAGCAGGTGCAGGAAGTGACCACCGATCGAGGTGTCATCGGTCTGCACATCGATCATGCGGCCGTGGTGACTAAAGTGATACCAGAACAGCAGCATGCCGCCAAGGCCTGCCATGAGACGGTCGGCGATGTCGCGCGCACCGGAGCCGTTGTGGTCCTCCTGCTCGGGCAGCGCGCAGCCCAGGGCCGATACCGCCGTGCGCATGACATCCATGGGGTGAGATGAGGCCGGCAGGGCCTTGAGCGCCGACATGACTGGGGCGGGAATGCCGCGAAGACCGCTGAGTTTTTTCTTGTATTGCGCAAGCTCGGTGGCATTTGGAAGGTGGTCGTGCACCAGCAGGTGGGCAACCTCCTCGAACTCACAGGCCCCGGCTAGATCGAGAATGTCAAAGCCTCGGTAGGCCAGGTCATTGCCGGTTCGCCCCACCGTGCAGAGGGCTGTGTTGCCAGCGGTCACGCCCGAGAGGGCCACCGATTTCTTTGCCTTGATCGGGCCTGGACTGGTCTCTGGTGCAGCAGACATCAGGTCATCCTTTCTGGTTAAAGAGGGCATCGAGCTTTTGTTCGTAATCCCAATAGCCAATGGCGTCGTAGAGTTCCTGCCGCGTCTGCATGAGGCCCACCACATGCTGCTGAGTGCCGTCTCGCCGCACTGCCTCATAGACCGTCTGTGCGGCCTTGTTCATGGCCCGAAAGGCCGAGAGTGGGTAGAGGACGATGGCGACCCCTGCAGTGCGCAGTTCATCGACGGTTAACAGGGGGGTGCTGCCAAATTCCGTGATGTTGGCAAGGATGGGAACATCGACTGCACTGACAAATCTCTTGTACATGTCGAGGTCTGTGACGGCCTCTGGGAAGATGGCAGTTGCACCCGCCTCGACGCAGGCGCAGGCCCGCTCGATTGCAGCCTCGAGGCCCTCGACTGCCAGGGCGTCGGTTCGGGCCATGATCATGAAATCTGGATCAGGATTGGCATCGACGGCGGCCTTGACACGGTCGACCATCTCCTGGCGTGAGACGATGGATTTTCCCGGACGGTGGCCGCACCGTTTGGCGCCAACCTGATCCTCAAGGTGAACGCCAGCTGCTCCCGCCTTGACCAGGGATCGGACCGTGCGGCCGATGTTAAAGGCAGAGGCACCAAAACCGGTGTCGATGTCAACGAGCAGCGGCAGGTCGCAGACATCGGTGATGCGTCGGACATCGATCAGCACATCTTCAAGGCCAGTGATGCCCAGGTCGGGCATGCCAAGTGAGCCGGCCGCAACGCCGCCCCCTGAGAGGTAGATGGCCTTAAAGCCGGCCCGTTGTGCGAGCAGGGCATGGTTTGCATTGATGGCGCCGATGAGCTGAAGGGGCTGTTCTGCGGCAATGGCTGCCTGCAGGCGACTCCCGGCACGGATAGATGGGTCTGACATGGATGGCGACTCTGAGAGGATCTAAATTGAGACTTTATCCTGAGCGGCGCAGATGACCTGTCCGTCTGCGGCGAGGTTCATCGGCTGCTTGCCCGACTCAGGCACTCAAGGTAGCGGCTGGCATCCGGCGTGAGGCCCGACTGCTGGGCCTCATGCAGCATCTCTCCCAGGCATTCCATGGCCTCATGCATGGCATCGTGTCGGCTCTGATGTCGATGCAGGAGTTGGTCGATGCAGCCTCGGACGCCGGCGGGCTGATCAATGCTGTATTGCTCCTCGAGGGAGAGGTGCATGGAGAGGTGGAGAAAGGGATTGACCTGCCCATCTTCAACCGTGAAATCCCGCTCGAGGGCCTCACCGGCATCATTCAGAAGGTGGTGGTACTCGGGGTGCAGGCAGATCCAGTCGGCCGCCAGGTGCTCAATTGGCGCGAGTGGCAGGCCCTTGCAATGCCGCTGCCAGGCGGCAATAAAGAAGTGTCGAACCTCTTGTCGTGAGGGCTGAAAGATCATGGTTCAGGCAGGCAGGCGGGGGCCCTGGGCCGGGGCAGCCGCCTTGGCCCGAGACTCGCAGAGGTCTTCAATGTTGCATCGCCAGCACTCGGGCTGACGGGCCTTGCAGGTGTATCGGCCATGGAGGATCAGCCAATGATGGGCACCCTTTCGAAAGCCTGCGGGCACGTGTCGTTCGAGGGCCTTCTCGACTGCAAGAACAGTCCTGCCCGGGGCAAGCCGCATGCGGTTGGAGACCCTAAAGATATGGGTGTCAACCGCAAAGGTCTCCCAGCCAAATGCGGTGTTAAGGACAACATTGGCGGTCTTGCGACCCACCCCAGGCAGGGCCTCGAGGGCCTCGCGGTTCTCTGGCACAAGGCCATCGTGTTCGTCGAGCAGGCGTGCGCAGGTCTCAATCACATGCTTGGCCTTGGTGCGGTAGAGGCCAATCGACTGGATGAATGGGATGAGGCCATCTACCCCAAGCCCTCGGATGCCCGCGGGCGTGTTGGCCACTGGGAAGAGCCGGCTGGTGGCCTGATTGACCGACTTGTCTGTGGCCTGGGCCGAGAGCATCACTGCAATGAGCAGCTCAAATGGCCCCTCGAATTGGAGCTCTGTCTCGGGCGCTGGGTTCTCAGCGGCCAGCCTGGAGAAGATCGCCAGACGCTTCTGGGCATTCATGTCGTCTTCTTGCCCATGGGGGCCCTGCGCTGCGCGGCCCGCAGCAGTGCAGCCTGCAGGACATGTTGGTGGTCTTGGGGGCCTTGTGTCTTGGGGGCCAGGCGTTCCTCCCGGCGTTCAAAGCGTTGTCGTGCCCGGGCTGCCTCGGCCGCACCCCACTGATCGGTGGGCAGGCTGGTCATCTCGATGCAGTCGACTGGGCAGGGCGACAGGCAGAGTTCGCAGCCGGTGCAATCGTCTCGAACCACCGTGTGGAGGTACCTGAATGCCCCAATGATGGCGTCGGTCGGGCAGACCTTGAGGCACAACGCACACCCAATGCAGCGATCCTCATCGATCAGGGCGCGCCTGATGGGACCGGCCTGCCCGCAACTCGGGTCGAGCGGGATGAGAGGCTGACCGGTCAGGGCAGCCAGACCCTCGATGCCAGAGACCCCACCCGGCGGACAACGGTTGATTGCGGCGCTGCCTGCCGCAATGGCCACCGCATAGGGCCGGCAGGCTGGATAACCGCATCTCTGGCACTGCGTCTGTGGGAGAAGCGCATCGATCTGGTCTGCAGACGGCCTGTTCATGACTCACCTCACCAATAGTTCTCAGTGGCGATCTGTCCTGGGCGGCTCGATCGCGCGGAGACAAAGCCCCGGGCCTTCAGGGCGCTGCGGGTGTCTTGAAGCATCTGCGGGTTGCCACAGAGCATGACCTTGGAGCGCTCGAGGCTCAACTTGCAATCGAGCAGGTCTTCGAGTTCGCCCGAGGCAATGAGATGGGGCAGACGCTGCCGAGGATGTTCGGTGGCCTCACGCGTGACGACGGGCTGGTATTGGAGACGATGGGCGAATTCACCGAAGATGGGGTGATCGCCAAGCGAGAGGATCGTGTCTTGGTAGGCCAACTCTTTTGACTCTCGCACGCTGTGCACAAGGAGGAGTCGGTCGAATGACTCCCATGCCAGTGGATCGGCAAGGAGGGACATAAATGGGGCCAGCCCCGTTCCCGAGGCCAGCATCCATAGGTCCCCCTCAAGGGGAAAACGATCGAGCGTGAGAAAGCCATGATTTTGTTGGTCCATCCAGACCCGGTCACCGACCTCGAGCCTGCAGAGTCGGCTCGTGAATGCGCCATCAGGCACCACGATTGAGTAGTACTCGAGGTACTCGTCATAGGGGCCCGAGACCAACGAGTAGGCCCGCCAGATGTCTGGCTCTGCGCCGTCTGGATCGCTGGCCAGGCCAAGGCGGGCGAACTGCCCGGGCGTGAATCGAAAGGATGGCGGGCGGGTGGTTCGAAATGAGAAGAGGTGGTCGGTCCAGCGATGGAGCCAGGTGATCTCGGTGTGATGAATGGCGTCTGTCAAGAGCCTAACGCTCCAACAGGTGTCTCTTATCTTTCACGTTGGTCCAGTCATCTGCATCGGCGGGGTGGGCCTCTAGGCGGGTGATGCTCGGCCAGTTTTTGGCGAGTTCCACATTGATTGCGATGAAGTCGCGCTGATCGTCTGGAACGTCTTCCTCGGCAAAGATTGCATTGACAGGGCACTCCGGGATGCAGACCGCGCAATCGATGCACTCGTCGGGATCAATGACCAGGAAGTTTGGTCCCTTTCGAAAGCAATCTACCGGGCAGACATCCACACAGTCGGTGAACCGGCATTTGATACAAGATTCGGTAACAACGTGGGTCATGGAAGTGTCGTGATCTGGAAAAGCTTTATTCTAAATAGGATTTCCAACGCAATCCGGATAGAGCGTCCATGACCCTTTCAAATAGTCGAGAAAAGGTTCTCAATCGAGTTCGGGCCTCGCTCGGCCGCGCTGCGCCGGCATCTGGTCGAGAGCGTGATCAGGCCGAGGCTTACATGCGAGAGCACCTCAGGGGCCCGCAGCCCATGGCTGAGATCGACCTCGTTGCTGCATTTGAAGGCCAGTCTCGACGACTCTCAGCCACCATCGATCGCATCTCCTCGATCGATGATCTGCCCGGGGCGGTTGCCACTTACCTGGGGAAAGAGGGATTGCCCAGCCGTGCCGTCTGCTGGCCAGCCTACGCGGGTCTTCAATGGACCAACTCGGGCCTCTCAGTTGAGGCGCGTGCGCCGAGCAGAGACCTCATGCAAGACCTCGTGGGGATCACGGGCTGCTTTGCCGCAGTGGCCGAGACCGGCACCCTTGCCATGTATTCCGGCAAGGACAGTCCTGCCTCCATGAGCCTGCTGCCCGAGACCCACATTGCCGTGGTGCCGGTTGGTCGGATCGTGCCCCACATGGAGGATGTCTTTGAACTCATCAGGGCCGAGAGGGTTGTGATGCCTCGGGCCCTGAGCTTTATCTCTGGCCCCTCCCGAACGGCCGACATTGAGCAGACCATCGTGCTCGGGGCCCATGGGCCATACCGAGTCCACCTCATCCTCTTGGAGAATCCCACACATGACTAGGCCCGCACTATTGGTCACCCGACGCATCTACCCTGAGGTTCTCGCAGGCCTGGCGGCGCAGTTTGATGTCACGCACAACCAGCACGATGACCTCCTCTGGTCCAAGCCCGAACTCATCGACAAGATATCGGCCATCGACTACCTGCTCTGCACGGTGGTCGATAAGGTTGATGCCGAGGTCATTGCAGCCGCCCCGAGGTTAAAGGCCATTGCGACCGGGGCCGTTGGCTTTAACAACATCGATGTGGCCGCATGCCAGGCGCGGGGCATTCGTGTGAGCAACACCCCAGATGTGCTGACAGAGACCACTGCAGACTTCGCCTGGGCCCTGCTCATGGCCACGGCCCGTCGTGTCTCTGAGTCAGAGCGCTACGTGAGGGCTGGTCAGTGGTCCGGATGGGCCTTTGACCAGTTCACCGGGGTGGATGTCCATGGCGCAAGCCTGGGCATTCTGGGAATGGGTCGCATCGGTGGGGCGATCGCCCGAAGGGCCAGCGGCTTTGGCATGACCCTTCGCTATCACAATCGCAAGCCGGCCGAGCAGGCCCACGGGGCGGCGTACGTTAGCAAGGCTGAACTCCTCGAGCAGTCCGATTTTGTGGTGCTTGTGATCCCATATTCGCAGGCCACCCATCACATCATTGGTGCCCAAGACCTGGCCCAGATGAAGCCCACTGCCTGCCTGATTAACCTTGCACGTGGCGGGGTGGTCGATGACCAGGCCCTGCTTGCGGCCCTAAAGGGCGGGGCCATTCGGGCAGCTGGTCTCGATGTCTTTGAGAATGAGCCCCGACTGGACCCCGGATTCCTGACGCTTGAGAATGTCGTGCTCACGCCGCATATCGCCAGCTCGTCGCGGGCCACCCGTGGGCGCATGATGGCCCTGGCGGCTGAGAACCTCCTGGCCCATGCGGCGGGGCGCCCCATGCCCACCCCCGTGGCCTGATCGGCCTGCTGCGGGGGCCTCCTCTGGTATCATTTGGGGTTCTTTGCCACACCACAGCGCGCTGGCCGGTTTGGGCCCTTTTCTGCATGTAGCGCATGGTCTGCTGTTGGGTGGCCTTTGTCCATAAAGAGAAGGAGTTGTCATGCGTCACTACGAGGTCATTTTTGTTGTCCATCCGGATCAGAGCGAGCAGGTCCCCGCGATGATCGAGCGTTACACCGCCCTGATCTCAGCCCAGGGCGGCAAGGTCCACCGGCTAGAAGATTGGGGCCGCCGGCAACTGGCCTACCCCATCGAGAAGGTGGCCAAGGCGCATTACGTCCTCATGAACATTGAGTGTGGTCAGCCCGAGCTCGATGAACTCGAGAATGCCTTCCGATTCAACGATGCGGTCCTTCGGCACCTGGTCGTCAAGATGAAGCAGGCAGACACCGGGCCGTCTCCCATGCTCAAGGTCATCCAGCGCGAGGAGTCCCGCAAGGCCGTCTCCGAGACAGCCCCCGCGGCCTGACGCAGACTGCCCTGGAGATCAGCGCGCTGGACAACCGACTCTCTCTGTCGGCCTGCGTGCTCTCCATTGGGCCCCTTCGAACCAATCCCACCGGACAACCCAGCTTGGAACTAAAACTCTGGCATGAATCAACTGTGAGCGAGGCAGGCCACAGCCGACAGCTCTCGTTTGCCATGACTGCCAAGGCCATGGGTCAGGAGGCCCTTGGGCTCTCCAGGCTGGCGCCCAACGAGCGGATTCAATGCACTGGCTTTGTGGCCCCTCGCTTTGCGGCGCGCTCCCAAGACAGCGCCCTTGCGCAGCGGCCAGGTGGGCTGGTCTTTCACATCACCGATTACCGAACGGAGAATTAACCATGGCTTTTGGAAAAAAACCTTTTGATAAAAAGCGCCCCAAGCGCAATACCCAGTCCGCTCTCTTTAAGCGCAAGCGCGTCTGCCGGTTTACCGCAGACAAGGTTGTTCAGATTGACTACAAAGACATCGACACCCTCAAAGACTTTGTCTCAGAGACTGGGAAGATCATCCCGGCGCGCATCACCGGGACCGAGGCAAAGTACCAGCGTCAGCTCACCACGGCCATCAAGCGGGCACGCTTTCTCGCCCTGATGTCCTTTACCGATAACCATTGATCCAGGGGCCTCTCATGCAGGTTATTCTTCTTGAAAAAATCACCAACCTTGGCGTCCTTGGTGAGGTTGTCCGCGTCAAAGATGGCCATGCGCGAAACTTTCTAATTCCCAAGGGCATGGCACGCCGGGCCACCCAGTCGGCCGTCGCCGAATTCGAGGCCCGACGAGTCGAGCTCGAGCGGGCGGCATCCGAGAAGCTCGCTCTTGCCCAGGCCGCAGTGGCCAAGCTTGAGGGCTCGGTCATCGAGATTCGGCAGAAGGCTGGTGTCGATGGTCGGCTCTTCGGGTCGGTCACGAATGCTGACATCGCGCAGGCAGTCGGCCAGTCCATCCAGAAGGCTCAGGTCCGCCTGCCCGAGGGCCCACTCAAGACCGTCGGGGACCACGCTGTGCAGCTGGTCGTTCACACCGATGCGGTGGCCACCATCACGATTCGGGTGGTTGGCGAGGCAGTCTAACCCCGAGGCAGGGAAGGGAGCGGGCCATGTCCGATGATTCAACCGCGGCCCTTCGCCTTCCCCCTCAGTCTGCAGAGGCCGAGGCCGCCGTGCTCGGCGGCCTTCTTCTTGACAACACCGCCTGGGATCGAGTGGGGGATTTCCTTCGCGAGACCGATTTCTATCGCGCCGACCACCGGCTCATCTACAGCGCCATCTATCGGCTAGTCGAACAGTCGAGGCCGGCCGACGCCGTCACGGTCTACGAACACCTCCAGTCCATCGGAAAGGCCGAGGAGGCAGGCGGCCTGGGTTACATCAACTCGCTGGCCCAGGAGACGCCATCAGCCTCAAACATTCGTCGTTATGCGGAGATCGTCCGAGATCGGTCGATTCTGCGCCGGCTCGTCAGTGTGAGCGATGGCATTGCCACATCCGCACTCAATCCTGGTGGGAAGGAGACTCGGCAGATTCTCGATGAGGCGGAGACCCAGATTTTTCGCATCGGTGAGGAGGGCGCCCGGGGCCAGCACGATACGCAGCGGTTCGATGAACTCCTCAAGACTGTGGTCAAACGCATCGATGAATTGGCCAGCCATCCGAATCCGTCTGATGTGACTGGGGTCCCCTCGGGCTTTGTCGACCTTGACCAGAAGACGGCAGGCATGCACGGCGGTGATCTGATCATCGTGGCGGGTCGGCCCAGCATGGGCAAGACCTCCTTTGCCCTTAACCTAGCCGAGCATGTGGCCATCGATCAGGGCCTGCCAATTGCCATCTTCAGCATGGAGATGGGTGCGGAGCAGCTGGTGCTGCGGATGCTCTGTTCAGTGGGCCGAATTGATTCCCAACGGCTGCGAACAGGGCGACTCCTTGAGGACGACTGGGATCGGCTCACCCATGCGGTCAAGCGGCTCCAGGGTGTGCAGGCCTACATCGATGAGACCCCGGCACTCAACCCGCTTGAACTCCGCGCGCGAGCGCGGCGCATGGCCCGAATGGCCGGTGGCCTCAAGCTCATTGTGGTCGATTACATCCAGCTCATGAGCGGTGCAAGCCTGGCATCGGAGAACCGCACCACCGAGATCTCCGAGATCACGCGCTCCTTAAAGAGCCTGGCCAAGGAGCTCAACTGCCCAGTCATCGCGCTGTCGCAGCTCAATCGAACCGTCGAGCAGCGCACCGACAAGCGGCCGGTGATGAGCGACCTGCGCGAGAGTGGCGCCATTGAGCAAGATGCGGACGTCATTCTCTTCATCTACCGCGATGAGGTCTACCGGCCAGACACTCCCGACAAGGGCGTGGCCGAGATCATCATTGGCAAGCAGCGAAACGGCCCAATTGGCGTGGTGCGCCTGACCTTCCTGGGCCAGTTCACCAAGTTCGACAACCACGCGCCGCCCGCACCCACGGGCTATGGCGGCGGGTATTGATCAACCCTCCATTCGCGTCGTCCTCCATGAACAAGTCCCCTGTTGTTCCCGCGATCTTGCTGCCGATCTTAAATGCCACGCAGCGCTTTCCGGTGCGCCGGGTGTACTGCGTGGGCCGAAATTACGCCGACCATGCCAAGGAGATGGGTGACACCGGCCGCGAGCCGCCCTTCTTTTTCATCAAGCCGCCCGACACCCTCTTTGAATGTCCGCCGAATGAGGCTGTGGCCTGGCCGTATCCCTTGCTGACAGACGATCTCCATTACGAGGTGGAGCTGGTGGTGGCCCTGCATGCGGGGGGCAGCAGGCTCTCGGCCCAGGCGGCCAGAGCGGCCATCTGGGGCTATGGACTGGGCCTGGACATGACCCGTCGCGATCGCCAGGCCGAGATGAAAAAGCAGGCCAAGCCCTGGGAGATTGGCAAGTCTTTTGATCATGCTGCGCCCATTGGCCCGCTGGTGCCTGCTGAGCAGCTCGGTGGCCTGGTCACGAGTGGCCACCTCTCGCTGGCTGTCAATGGCATCGAGCGCCAACGGGGTGATTTCAGTCAGATGATCTGGAACATTGAAGAGATGATCTGCGAGATCTCGCAGGCCTGGACCTTGGCCCCCGGCGACATCATCTTCACGGGCACACCCGCGGGCGTGGGCCCCGTGGTGCGTGGCGATGAGATTCGTGCAACGGCCGCGGGACTACCCGATCTGGTCTTGCGGCTGGTCTAATTTGCGCTGGTTGAGTGGGTAGGAGGTTAACTCTGACATGCCGTCTGGCACAGCAGACCTAACCTAAGCCATAAGTACTCTTACAGAACTTGCGCAGTCGGTCATACCACTCCAATAAGCTTGGGATTGACGCAGCAACTGTCTGAAAGAACTCGGCTAGGCGCACAGGGTTTTCTTCATACTCATGATTAATCGCGTTTCGCAAGGCTCGTAATTGCTTCCACGCATCTGCTGAGTCAATAACCTCTAGCTTTTCCATATAAAGAAGTACTCCGCTGAAAGGCTCGACCTCATGCTCCTCTTCAAGGGCAACAGCCCGCATCGCCTTGCCCATATGCTCTTGAAACTCGCTAAAACGCACCCGAAACGCTGCAAGGGCTTCATGGTTTTCGGCAGTTAAGGCTTTCCAATCACGTATGGGAAGAAGTAACTTGAGTTGTTCGAGCGAGTACTTAAGATAGCCTCGCATACGATCTAATTGATCTAGCCGTCGTTGGAGAAGCTGTAGACGGTCAGTCAAGCCGCTTACCCTCCCCTCTGGCGATACGCGCAATTGGGCTATCGTCTTCAAACGCTCTTACAAGAAGGTCAACTGGCATGCTCAGTTTCTCTTCTAGACTCACCTTACAGCGCAATTCATCCAACAAAACGGGCGAGTCCGTCTCAACATAGAGATCAATATCGCCACCCCGAGCCTGGTCATTTAAACGCGAACCAAAGACCCACACTGCTGCCCCAGGCCCTAGGTGCCTTACAACCTCTTGTTTGATGATGTTGGCTTGATCAGCGCTTAGTCGCATGTTTTCTGGCTCTGGCCCAGGCAGGGCCAAGAATTAGACTCTCAAAAGAGTTTACAGAATCTCGGACGACATCACGCAGGACCTTAGCAGCAAGCGGCGCTAACTCGCGGGCGAGGCCCGCCCACACCACTCACTCCAAGAACCCGGGTAGAGCGCGCTGCCCGCAAGGCCTGCGGCCTCCATGGCCAGCAGGTTGTGGCAGGCCGAGATGCCAGACCCGCAGCTGTGGACCACCGAGGTGGGGTCGGCCTCACCCAGCAGGGCAGTGAACTCGTCTCGCAAGGCCGAGGGCGTCTTGAATCGACCCTGCTCGTTGAGATTGCTCAGGTAGGGGCGGTTGATGGACCCCGGAATGTGGCCGGCCACCGGGTCGATGGGCTCGACCTCGCCACGGAATCGATTCGAGGCCCTGGCATCGACCAGCATGGCCACCTCGGGATGCGATGACGCCGCCACCCAGGCCTCGATCATCTTGAGATCCCAACGGGGACACAGGCTTGGTCCCACGGCCATCTCGCCCGCCTTTGCAGCCTTGAACTCATCGGTCTTGAGCGGGCCGCCAGACTCGACCCAGGCCCGCAGGCCACCATCGAGCACCGCCACTGGGAGGTGTCCAATCCAGCGGGCCAGCCACCAGAAGCGAGAGGCAAAGAGACCGCCATGGTCGTCATAAGCGACCAGGAGCGTGTCCTCGGTTGCACCAAGTTCCGCAAGCTGTTGGGCAAAGGCCTCTGCACTGGGAAGTGGGTGACGCCCGCCATTGCCCGGGGTCTGTTCGCCGCTTAATTCCTCGTCAACCGAGAGAAAGGCTGCGCCCGGTAGGTGGCCCTGGGCGTAGGCCATGATGCCAGCAGTGGGGTCGGTCAGACTGTGTCGCACATCGACCAAGATCACCGGCCCCGCAAAGCCGATCAGCTCCTCGCACGTGATGATGGGGTTCATCGCGCCAGAGAGAGGGCCTCGCCCATTCGGCGGCGAAGGTATTCATGGAAGTGGAGCATGCCGTCTTCCATGGGAGAGTGATAGGGGCCAACCTCATTGCGGCCTGCCTTAAGAAGGCCGCGACGGCCCCGGTCCATTCGGATGGCGATCTCGTCATCCTCCTGGACTGTCTCGTTGTAGGCGGCCTGTTGGGCGGCCATGTAGCCAGGCTCAAAGTGGACGATCTCCTCGGGGTAGTAGAACTCCACGATGTTGAGGGTCTCCTGCGGGCTGACCGGATGAAGGTGGCTCACCACCAGGACCTTGGGATACCACTCGACCATGATGTTGGGGTAGATCGTCATCCAGATCGCACCGAACTCGGGAAGCTTGCCGTTGTGAAGCCGCAAGACCTCATCGTGCCAGCGCCGATAGACAGGCGTGGCAGCAGAGGTGAGGGGTGTGATGCCGACCGCCTGAATGTTGTAATGCTCACCGAAATGCCACCGCAGGTGATTGCAGTCAACGAACCGGCCAAGGCCAGGATGGAAGGGCACCACATGGTAGTCATCCATGTAGACCTCGATGAAGCTCTTCCAGTTGTAGGCACAGTGGTGAACCTGCTGCTTGGCAAAGACATAACCACTGAAATCGAGTGCCTCCATAAAGGGCACTGACTGCAGATCGGTGAGCAGGTCTGGGTCTCCTTCAAAGAGCAGGCCATTCCACTCGTGGAGGGTCTTGCGCTCAAGGTGTCGGCAGGGGTCCTCATCGAAATGAGGGGCACCAAGCAGCTGGCCTTCTAGGTCGTAGGTCCAGCGGTGCAAGGGGCAGACGATGTTTTCGATTGTGCCCCTGCCCTCGAGCATGATGGCCTGCCGATGTCGGCAGATGTTCGAGAGCAGCGTTGGGTGATGGCCCTGATTGACCAAGACCCTCGCATGGTCCTCGAAGGCCAATGTCTGGAAGTTGCCCGGCAGCGGCACCATTGAACGGTGGCCGACATAGCCGGGACCAGCAGCAAAGCAGGCGATGCGCTCTTGGGCAAGAAGCGCCTCATCAAAGTAGGCCCAAACCGCTAGCTGTGCAGTGCTGGGTTCGAGCCTCGAAAAGGTTCCGACGTCTGTCATCAGAGCCCTCCTCATTGGCCAAGGTGGGCCGCTGAGTATACCCGGTGAAGGCCCCTGGCCCGAGCCTGGTCTGGCTTAGAATTGGGCGATGTCAGACACCAACCCCTTGGCCACCACGCCAGAGATCAATGGCCTGCGCTTCGAAGATGCCCTGTCGGCCATCGAGGAGATCGCCGCCCAATTGGAGTCGGGCCAGTTAGACCTTGCCCAGGCATTGGCAGCCCATCAGCGGGGCGCTGCCCTCCTGGCACATGCCCAGGCATTGCTCGATGCTGCAGCCAAGACCATCGAGGTCATTGATGGTCAGGGCAGTCGGTCCCTGCCTCGGGACGACCTCGAGGCGCTCTAGTGACGGCTGCCACCGCACTGGGCTTGCCCATGGCCTGGCGCACAGCCTTGGAGGCCCACCTGGCCGAGTCACTCGTCACCCGGCCGCTGTCTGGCTGCAAGGCACCAGACCATTCCCTCGATCGCCTCTGGCGGGCCATGCGCCACGGCGTGCTCAACGGTGGCAAGCGTGCCAGGGGCCTCATGGTCATGGCCGCAGCAGATGCGACTGGTGCAGACCCGCTGGGTCGGGCTGCCCTGAGTGTGGCCGCTGCACTGGAATGCATTCACGCCTTCTCCCTGGTCCACGATGACATGCCCTGTATGGACGACGATGCGCTGCGACGTGGTCAGCCGACGGTCCACATTGCCTTTGATGAACCCACTGCCCTCCTGGTCGGAGACGCCCTACAGACCCTTGGCTTTGAGCTGCTCGCCACTGCGCCGATCGAGGCCAGGAGGCTTGTCCAGATGTTTCAGGTGCTCGCCCGCGCCACGGGCGCCCTTGGCATGGCTGGTGGTCAGGCAATTGACATCGGGGTGGTGGGCGTGACACTCGACCAGAAGAGCCTTGAGGCCATGCATGGTCTGAAGACCGGCGCCCTGATTCGAGCAGCAGCCCTCATGGGCGGCCTGGTTGGCCCGGGGGCAGACAGGCCGGGCGTCATGGCGGCACTCGATGGCCATGCACGCGATCTTGGGCTGGCCTTTCAAGTCATCGATGATGTCTTGGACGCAGAGGGCAGTTCAGAGACCCTCGGCAAGACCGCCGGCAAAGACCAGGCCCAGGGCAAGCCCACCTTTGTTGGGCTGCTGGGTGCCCAGGGTAGCCGTGACCACGCACAGGCACTCCATCGATCAGCCATCCGCTGCCTTGAGGCCCTTGGTCCATCCGCGGACTCCCTTCGGCAGTTGGCCCACGCGTTGACTGCACGCGCTTACTAGGTCATCGTAGGCCCCCATGACACTACTTCACGCCATCGATAGCCCGGATCAGCTTCGGCTGCTCTCTCGGCGGCAGCTCAAAGAGCTTGCTGCGGAGCTGCGGACCTACCTCCTGGAGTCCGTTGCCAAAACGGGTGGACACCTCTCCTCAAACCTCGGCACGGTTGAGCTCTCGGTTGCCATCCATCATGTCTTTCACACGCCCTTTGATCGACTGGTCTGGGATGTCGGCCACCAGAGCTACCCACACAAGATCCTCACTGGGCGCAGAGAGCAGATGTCTGGCATTCGGCAGCTCGGTGGCATCTCTGGTTTCCCGAGACGATCCGAGAGCGAGCACGACCACTTCGGAACCGCCCACTCCTCGACCTCCATCTCCGCTGCACTCGGCATGGCCTTGGCCACCCGGCAGAAGGGGGAGCATCAGGGCCCGCATCGTCGACGCCACCTTGCGGTCATTGGAGACGGTGCCATTTCTGCGGGCATGGCCTATGAGGCCATGAACAATGCCGGCATTCACAAAGACATTGACCTGCTCGTGATCCTCAACGACAACGAGATGTCGATCTCCCCGCCGGTTGGCGCCATGAGCAATTACCTCGCGCGGCTCATGACGGGGCGCTTCTACAGTGCTGCCCGCGAACTCGGCAAGCAGGTCCTTGGTGTGGTGCCGCCGGTCTTGGAGATCGCCCGAAAGCTCGAGGGCGGTGCAAAGGGATTTGTCATGCCCTCGACCCTATTTGAGGAATTCGGCTTTAACTACTTTGGCCCCATCGATGGCCATGACCTCGATGCCTTGGTGCCCGCACTTATGAATCTGAGGGAACTCAAAGGCCCACAGTTTCTCCATGTCGTGACCAAGAAGGGGCATGGCTATGAGCGGGCCGAGGCTGATCCCATTGGTTACCATGGCCCCGGAAAATTTGACCCGGCCATTGGCATCCTGCCACCAGCAACGCCGCCCAAGCCAACCTACTCGGCTGTCTTTGGCCAGTGGTGTTGTGACGCGGCCATGGCGGACCCACGGCTTGTCGTGGTCACACCCGCCATGCGGGAGGGATCTGGCCTGGTGGCGTACTCAAACCGTTTTCCAGACCGCTACCACGATGTGGCCATTGCTGAGCAGCATGCCGTCACGGTGGCAGCTGGCATGGCCTGTGAGGGCCTTCGGCCTGTGGTGGCCATCTACTCGACCTTCCTGCAGCGCGGCTACGATCAACTCATCCACGATGTGGCCCTCCAGAATCTGCCGGTGATGTTTGCCATCGACCGGGCCGGACTGGTCGGTGCAGATGGCGCCACCCATGCTGGCGTCTACGACATCGCCTTTCTTCGCTGTGTCCCCAATATGGTCATCATGGCACCCAAGGATGAGCCGGAATGCCGAGCCATGCTGAGCACGGGCCTGACCATCAATGGCCCCTCGGCCGTTCGGTACCCACGCGGTGCGGGAATGGGGCGCCCTGCTGGCGATGGGCTCGAGCCCATTGAGGTGGGCAGGGCCGAGCAGCTCCGCGAGGCCGGCCACGGAACGAACGGCCACCGGGTGGCCCTATTGGCATTTGGCAGCATGGTGGGCCCCGCCATGGCGGCTGCCGAGCAGCTCGACGCATCGGTCATCAACATGCGGTTCATCAAGCCACTCGACCTGGAGATGATCGAGGCGGTCTCCCACTCCCACGACCTCCTGGTGACCATTGAAGAACATTCCATCATGGCGGGGGCTGGATCAGCCTGTGCTGAGGCCCTGGTGGCATTGGGTGAGCGGGTCCCGATGGTGCCCATTTTTCACCTCGGCCTGCCCGATCAATTCATTGACCATGGCGACCATGCCAAGCTCCTGAGCATAGAGGGCCTTGATGCCGCGGGCATTGTCAGGTCGGTTCGAGACAGGCTTGCGCTGCTGTCTCAGACGCCCATGTCTGGCCTATCCCCTGCTGGCGTTGCGGCCGACCTCAGTCTCTAAAATTTCCGAACGTCAGCGGCAGGTCGGTCACCTCTTTCTTGAGCAGGGCAATGGCCGACTGGAGGTCGTCTCGCTTCCCACCAGTGACCCGAACGGTGTCGCCCTGGATAGAGGCCTGGATCTTGAGTTTTCCGTCTTTCAAGATTTTCACGATCCGCTTTGCATCATCACCAGCGATGCCATGTCGAATGGTGATCAGCTGTTTGATCTTGTCACCTGAAATCTTCTGAATGTCGCCGTGAGAGAGAAATCTCACGTCAACCTGGCGTTTGGCGCATTTCGAGATGAGCACCTCTCTGACCTGGCCGAGCTGGAATTCGTTGTCTGCATAACAAGTGAGCTCGCGGTCTTTCTGCTCGACTCGGGCGCTTGATCCCTTGAAGTCAAATCTCGTGCCAATCTCCTTGGCGGCCTGATCGACCGCATTGCGGACCTCTGCAATATCGGCCTCAAGTGAGGTGTCGAATGTGGGCATGGTGGTCTCCGTTATTTGCGTTTCTTTTTGGCCGCAGCGATGCGCAGGCGCAGGGCATTGAGTTTGATGAACCCACCAGCATCGGCCTGGTTGTATGCGCCGCCATCGTCGTCGAAGGTTGAGATCCTTGCATCGAAGAGGGAGTGACGACTCTGGCGGCCGGTCACGATGACGTTGCCCTTTAAGAGCTTGAGACTGACCCGACCACTCACGCCTGCCTGGGTGTGGTCGATGAGCACCTGGAGGGCCTGCCGCTCCGGAGACCACCAGTAGCCGTTGTAGATGAGGCTTGCATAACGGGGCATGAGATCGTCTTTGAGATGGGCCACCTCACGGTCGAGGGTAAGAGACTCAATGGCCCGATGGGCCCGCAGCAAGATGGTGCCGCCCGGTGTCTCGTAGCATCCCCGAGATTTCATTCCCACGTAGCGGTTCTCGACAAGATCAAGACGGCCAATGCCGTGCCTGCCGCCAAGGCGGTTGAGCTCCGAGAGGAGTTCGTGGGCCTTCATCTTCTGGCCATTGATGGCCACGAGGTCTCCCTTGACGAAGTCGAGCTCGACCTCCTCGGCCTTGCTGGGTGCCTTCTCGATGGGCACGGTGAGCCGCCACATGCCGCTGGCTGGGGGTTCGCGGCCTGGGTCCTCGAGCACGCCACCCTCATAAGAGATGTGCAGGAGGTTGGCGTCCATGGAGAAGGGGGCCTCACCCTTGCGTTTCTTGTGGTCCACCGGAATGCCGTGCTGATCGGCGTAGGCCAGCAGCTTGTCGCGAGACAGGAGATCCCATTCCCGCCAGGGCGCGATGACCTTGACATCCGGCATCAGGGCGTAAGCACCAAGCTCAAACCGCACCTGATCATTTCCCTTGCCGGTTGCGCCATGAGAGATGGTGTCAGCCTTCTCCTGCCGTGCAATCTCCACCAGGCGCTTTGCAATGAGTGGCCGCGCGATGGAGGTGCCCAGCAGGTATTCGCCCTCGTAGACGGTGTTGGCCCGAAACATGGGAAAGACGAAGTCTCGAACGAACTCCTCGCGGAGGTCTTCGATGTAGATCTTCTTGACACCAAACTTCTTGGCCTTCTGCCGGGCGGGCTCGAGCTCCTCGCCCTGGCCGATGTCGGCGGTAAAGGTGATGACCTCGCAGTGGTAGTGGTCTTGAAGCCACTTGAGGATGACCGAGGTGTCGAGGCCGCCTGAATAGGCGAGGACGACTTTTTTAACGCTTGAGCTTGTCATGGTCTGGGGGCTGTGTCTGATTGAGGGGGGTGTCTGATTGAGGGGGTTGTCTAGTCGGATACCCTGCCCAGGAGCAGGTATTCCATGAGTGCCTTCTGGGCGTGGAGGCGGTTCTCCGCCTCATCCCAGACGACCGATTGTGGACCATCAATGACGGTGGCGCTGACCTCCTCGCCGCGATGTGCGGGCAGGCAGTGCATAAAGAGGGCATCGGCCGCTGCTGCTGCCATCATCTCGTCATCGACGCACCAGTCTGCGAAATCTCTCAGGCGGGCCTCATTCTCAGATTCAAAGCCCATGCTCGTCCAGACATCGGTCGTGACGAGGTCGGCTCCCGAAGCAGCCTCTATCGGATCTGAGAATTGCTTGAAGTGATCGCCCGAGAGGAGGCCCGCCCGCTCGGTCTCCACCTCGTATCCAGGCGGTGTGGAGACCCTGACCTGGAAGTCGAGGATCTCTGCTGCCTGCAGCCACGTGTTGCAGACGTTATTGGAGTCTCCGATCCAGGCCACGGTCTTGCCGCTGATGCTGCCGCGATGTTCGATGAAGGTGACGATATCGGCCAGGATCTGGCACGGGTGATACTCATTGGTAAGGCCATTGATCACGGGCACCCTTGAATGGGCAGCAAACCGCTCGATGATTGCCTGCTCGTAGGTTCGAATCATGACCAGGTCAGACATCCTGGAGATCACCTGGGCGGCATCTTCAACAGGCTCGCCGCGGCCAAGCTGGGTGTCTTTTGTGTTGAGGTAGATTGCTGCCCCACCGAGTTGATGCATGCCCGCCTCAAAGGAGAGTCGGGTGCGGGTGGACTGCTTTTCAAAGATCATGACGAGCGTGCGATCCTGCAAGGGCATGTGCCGCTCATAGCGCTTGAAGCGATCCTTGATCAGCCGAGTCCGATCGAAGAGGTGGACGAGGGTGGCCTTGTCGAAATCCTTGAACTGCAGGAAATGTTGGATGGCAGCCGTCACCGCTGTCCCCGAAGGAAGTCGTGAATCAGGGGCAGCAGTCGTCTTGTGACCTCATCGGCCTCAGCCTTACTGATGGTGAGGGCAGGCAGCAGACGGACCACTCGGTCGGAGGTGACATTAATGAGCAGGCCCACATCGAGTGCTCGCCTGACGAGCTCGCCACAGGGGTCACGCAGCTCGATGCCAATCATGAGGCCCCGACCCCGAATCTCCAGGACGCCAGGCTGGCCCGCCAGAGACTCATCTAGGGCATTGCGAATCTCTTGGCCCCGGGCCGTTGCATTCTCGAGGAGCTTGTCGTCCTCGATTGCCGACAGGGTGATGAGTGCGGCCCGCATGGCAAGTGGATTGCCGCCAAAGGTGGTGCCGTGGTTGCCCGCCTCAAAGAGCTGGGCGGCTGCGCCGTCAGCGACCACTGCACCAATTGGCACGCCAGAGCCAAGCCCCTTTGCCAGCGGCATGACATCTGGCTTGATCTCGGCCCACTGATGAGCAAACCAGCGGCCGGTGCGGCCAATTCCGCACTGGACCTCGTCGAGCATGAGCAGGATATTGTGGGCCGAGCAGAGGGCCCGTAGCCCTCTTAGAAAGTCTAGGTCTGCAGGTCGAATGCCGCCCTCTCCCTGGATGGATTCCAAGAAGACCGCAGAGACATCGGGATGCGCCTGCAGGGCCACCTCGATGGCTTGGAGGTCGTTAAGGGGCACCCGAACGAAGCCCTCGACCAGTGGCCCAAATCCTTTCTGGACCTTGGCGCTTGATGTTGCCGAGAGGGTCGCGATGGATCGGCCGTGAAAGGCGCCCTCGAAGACGATGGTCTTTGGCCTGTCGTGCCCGAGATGATGGCCGTGCTTGCGGGCCATCTTGAGCGCAGCCTCGTTGGCCTCAAGGCCTGAGTTGCAGAAGAAGACATTGCGCATGCCGCAGAGGGCTATGAGGCGGTCGGCCAGTTCGGCCTGAAGGGGAACCTCATAGAGGTTGGATGTGTGAATGAGCTGGCCGACTTGCTCACGCAGGCCCTCGACCAGTTTTGGATGACCATGCCCAAGTGTGTTGACGGCGATCCCCGAGAGGGCATCGAGATACTTGCGGCCCTCGACATCCCACATCCACGAGCCCTCGCCGCGGACGAACGCCACGGGTAGTCGGGCGTAGGTTGGCATGAGCTGGGGGCTAAGCATGGACATGATGCGACTCTTGTTTTAGACCACCCCCGGCCTAGGCATGGGCTGGGGGATTGGCCAGCGCGGCCATGACCCGCGCGGTGACATCATCGACCGATCCAACGCCCGAGATGATTCTCAGGCCGGGCGCATGAGGATCTCCAGATGCTTCCCATTTCTGATAAAAGTCCACCAGGGGCCGCGTCTGCTCATGGTAGACGGCAAGCCGCTTCTTGACAGTCTCTTCCCTGTCGTCTTCACGCTGAATGAGGGGCTCGCCGGTGAGGTCGTCTTGGTCTGCGACGCGAGGTGGGTTAAAGACGAGGTGATAGGTGCGGCCACTCGAGACATGAACCCGACGGCCACTCATCCGATCGATGATGTCCTGGTCGGGCACCTCTAGCTCCAAGACAACGTCGAGCTTTACCATTGCATCGCGAAGGGCCAAGGCCTGCGGAATGGTGCGGGGAAATCCATCAAAGAGGTAGCCAGTCTTGCAGTCGGCAAGCGTGAGGCGGTGCCTGACGAGGTCAATGATGATGTTGTCGCCGACAAGCCCGCCCGCATCCATGACCTTCTTGGCCTCGATCCCCAGCGGGCTTCCCTCCTTGACCGCTGCGCGCAGCATGTCACCAGTTGAGATTTGTGGGATTCCAAAGTGGTCTTTAACACAGTTGGCCTGAGTGCCTTTACCTGCCCCGGGTGGGCCCAGAAGAATCAAGCGCATGGTCTGTCTCCGATTGGAATCATTTTCGTGGCTCGATTATAGGGACGCTTTGTAGATGGCCCTGATCCTCTCAAGGTCTTCGGGCGTGTCAACACCGGCTGGTGGCGGGGTCTTGAGCCAGAAGGTTGTGATGCGATGGCCGTGATAGAGCCAGCGCAACTGTTCAAGCTGCTCCATGGCCTCCATGCCGCAGGGCCCCCAGCCGGTGAACGCAACGAGGGGACCTGCCCTGTAGGCGTAGAGGCCAAGGTGGCGAAGGATGGCCTCTGGGGCATTCTCTTGTGGCGTGGGGTCCCTCCAGTAGGGAATGGCCGATCGCGAAAAGTAGAGCGCCATGCCGTGCTGGTCGCAGACGGCCTTGACCTGGTGGGGATTGGAGACTTCAACGGGGTCGATGGCTGTCACGGCCGTTGAGACGGAGGCCAGAGGCTGCGCATGCAGGGCCATGGCTGCCTGGGCAAGGGCCTGTGCTGGCATGAGTGGCTCGTCTGCCTGGAGATTGACAACGATCTGAGTGGGTGCGGCACCAAGCCTTACCACGGCCTCTGCAAGACGGTCGGTGCCAGTGGCATGGTCGGTTCGCGTGAGCATGCATTCGATGCCGGCGGATCTCACTGCTGAGGCAATGTCATCGTGGTCGGCCGCGACCACCACCCTGCTTGCACCAGATGCCTTGGCAACCCCTGCCACTCGGCAGACCATTGGCTCTCCGCCGAGGTCTAAGAGCGGCTTGCCGGGCAGGCGTGTTGAAGCCATCCGCGCTGGGATGAGGACCCAGAAATCGGGCACAGCCACCGAGTCGCTCAACTCGGATCCGGTGTCGCGATGTCGAAGGTGGGGATGGTCAGTGCCTCCTGCGCCAGGAGGTGAGGAATGCCGTCGACGATGGGATAGCCGAGAGACTCCGACTCGCAGATGAGCATGCCACGCCTGTGGCACTGCGTGAGGGCGCCGTGGCACTGGGGGCAGACCAACACATCAAGAAGTTTTTTGTCCATGGGTCATCTTAATTCGATTGTGGATGGCCTCGAGCTGGTCATCGGGCAGACGATGCCGTTGTGAGAGCGCCCACCACTCGAGGTCCTGATGGTCGCTCTCATATCGTGGGGCACACATGAGAAATTTGACAGCGTCTTTTTCGGTCATGAGCAACACGGGATGCCGACCCTTGAGTGGCAAGAGGAGCCGATCTGCAGCAGCCTCAATGTCCCCTAGAGATGCATGATCGGCAAGGCCCTCTGCGCCAACCAGGCGCACGCCCTGGCGTTGCAGGTCGTCAAAAAAGGTGTCTGGTCGGGCCACACCCGCAAGGGCCACGACGGGACGATCCCCCTGGGCTGTCCATCCCGCAATGGCCTGCCCCAGGTCAGTGGACCGCTCGACAATGCGCCCGTCACCGCGCTGGGGTCTGGTCAGTCCAAGCCCCTCGAGCTTTAACCGCGCCATGGCAGGCGGGGGCGAGCAGTGCGCCAGCAGCGCCTCAACGCCCGGCAGGGGCGTGTTGTCGCGGATCAAGACGAGATTGGGAAGGTGACCTGCTCGGGGGGGCCAGGGTTGCCGAAGGGGTCCGAGCGGCAACAACGCACCATTGCCGTGGAGTCGGTCATCAACCACCAAGATCCGAAGATCTGGCCGGATGCTCGACTGAGACAGGCCATCGTCGAGAATAAAGACATTGATCTCAGGGCGCATTGCAACCATCGCCATGGCACCAGCCCATCGATCGGCGGCCACTGCAACCGGGCAGCCCGTTCGCCAGCACAGCAGCCAGGGTTCGTCGCCCACCTCCTCGGGCCGCCAACTCCCCAGGCGCTCGGGCAGGAGCAGGCGAGGCCGACTGTCGGTGACCAGGCGGCCAGCACCCCGACTCAGGATGCAGGGGCGCCACCCCCTCTCAGACAAGCCCAGCGCCAACGCCATGCAGGCCGGTGTCTTGCCGGCACCACCCACAATCCAGTTTCCAACGGCCACGACTGCTCGCCCAGGGTCCCCAGGCGCGGTAGACTGCTGACGGAGTCGATGCCAACTCGCGACCAGGGTGACGAGTGTGAGCGGCCACCCAAGAGGGGTCCAGAACAGTCGAAACACATTGTTTGCGAGCACCGACTTTAACGGGCGGCCGGGCACGGGGAACCAAGTTGTCCACAGCCTGACGTGAAACCAAGATGGTTTGCTTCGACTTGTGGATAACTCTGTGGACATGCTGGCACGTCTCCCTGACTCAAGCGGTCAACCCGGACCCGATTCTATGGTAGGCAAGGGGCGAGCGCGCCGCACGGGGCTGAAAGCCTTGCTGGTGCTTCTAAATTTTTCCTTATTAAAACAATGGCTTAACACAAATTTACAGGCGTTTTGGGCTGAGCATGGCTTGAAAGTCTTATTCTGTCGGGCAAAAGGGGGCTGCAGTCTAGACTGCGCGCGGGTTGTGGAGAAGTCCGGCGCGAGAAGCCTTTTGCGTGGCGGGTTTTGGTGGTAGAGACCCTTTCCGTGGCCGCTTTCAACCGACTGGTGGCCCAGTCGCTGTCTCGGCAGTTTCCAAGCGTGCGGATCGTCGGAGAGGTGGCGCAACTGACAGTGGCCTCGAGCGGGCATCGGTATCTGACCCTTCGGGACGCACAGGCCAGTCTGCGGGCGGTGATCTTTAAGGGCGATGCGGGCGAGCTCAGCTGCCTGCCCTCAGAGGGCCAGCGCGTTGAAGTCCTCGCCAGTGCGGCGCTCTATGAGCCACGGGGTGATTTTCAGATTCGCATTGTCGGGATGAAGCCGGCTGGCCAGGGGAGTCTGTTTGAGGCATTCCTCAGGCTCAAGGCGCTGCTCACGGCCCAGGGGCTTTTTGACCCAGCAGGCCGACGAGGGCGGCCCGCGCACCTCCTGCGGGTGGGCGTGGTCACCTCGGCTGCCGGGGCGGCCCTGCGGGATGTCTTGGTGACGCTCCACAAGGAGGCCCCGCACCTTGCTGTTGTGGTCTTTGCCTCGCTCGTTCAGGGTGCCGAAGCACCCAGGCAGCTCGTGGAGGCAATCGGCCGTGCTCGGGCCTATCGGGCCAGCGACGGGGCGCCCCTTGAGGTACTCTTGCTCACGCGGGGCGGTGGCAGCCTGGAGGACCTATGGGCCTTTAATGACGAGTCTGTGGTGAGGGCCTTCTGGGCGTTTCATGGGCATCGCGTCTCCGGGGTGGGCCATGAGACCGACACGACCCTGGTGGACTTCGCAGCAGACCATCGTGCGGCCACACCCACGGCAGCGGCCGAATGGCTCGCAGCGTCGTCTGTCGCCTCTCGTGAGCAGATGGCCGGATTGCATCGGCGGGTTGATGATGCGCTCAAGCGTCAGTGGTTTGGGTTGCAACAGCGGCTCGATCTGGCGGCACGCGGCCTCGTCCACCCGCGGGATCGCCTGGCCCAGCACCACAGGGCCCTTGTTGCCCTTGGCGCCCGCTGGCGACAGCTCACGCGACACAGCATGGCGCTGCGCGCGGCTGGCTTGGAGCGCAGCCGACTCAGACTCGATGGGCTGGATCCGCAGTCGGTCCTGTCTCGCGGCTACGCAATGGTCCTTGACACCGCAGGCGCTCCGGTGGTGTCCATGGCGGGCCTGGCCCCCGGCATGTCGGTCTGCCTGAACATGAGAGATGGCCGTGTGGATGCCCAGGTCCGGGCAGTCCACCCGCAATCTCCCAAAACCTAAGCGGTTAAGGCAATGGTGTCTCGGTCCCGAGGAAAAGTTCGTTTAACATTTAAGTACGCAGCCTGTCGCGCCGCCCCTCGCGCAATCCTTCGTTTAGCAGTCTTTCGTTGCGCAGTTTTTCGTTGCGCATTCCTTCGTTGTTTCCCCAGTTTTTAGGAGATTGGTCGTTATGGAACACCTTCTGCCCACGCTGCCCTACCCAATGGACGCACTTGCCCCGCACATCTCCAAAGAAACCCTCGAGTTTCATTACGGCAAACACCACCAGACCTATGTCACCAACCTCAACAACCTCATCAAGGGCACCGAGTTTGAGTCGTCCACCCTCGAGGACATCGTTCGTCGCTCGTCAGGGGGCGTCTTTAACAACGCGGCCCAGGTCTGGAACCACACCTTCTATTGGAATGGCCTGGCACCAAATGCCGGTGGTCTTCCCAGTGGCGCGCTGGCCGCGGCCATCGACGCCAAGTGGGGCAGCTTTGATGCCTTTAAGGACGCCTTCACCAAGAGTGCCATCGGCAACTTTGGTTCGAGCTGGACGTGGCTGGTCAAGAAGCCCGACGGCAGCCTGGACATTGTCAACACCAGCAATGCGGCCAATCCCGTGACCACGCAAGACAAGCCTCTGCTCACCTGCGACCTCTGGGAGCATGCCTATTACATCGACCATCGCAATCGGCGTCCCGATTACCTAAACGGCTTTTGGGCCTTGGTCAATTGGGATTTCGTGGCAAAGAACGCGGCCTAATCGCAGCAGCAGCAGGGGGCAGGCCCCTGACCTGCCGGCCTGCTGCGAGGCCTCGGTCCGAGAACCAGCCTCTTTCCATCTCTAGGGCATAGGTCGCCTCGGCAGCAGCGCAGTGGGGCTGCTCCGTCTGGGGCCTCATGTCCTCAAGGTTCAGGATCGTGCCTGCCGCATCGATAAAGGCCACCGTGAGGGGCAGGGGGGTGTTTTTCATCCACATGCAGACCTTGGAAGGCCCCTCAAACACAAATAGCATCCCGTGATTGTCGGGCAGGGACGCTCGGAACATGAGGCCCCGAGAGCGCTTGTCGGCAGTGGCCGCGACCTCTGCCTGCACCTCAAAGGCCCCAATTTTCAACGAGACCCAATCGCCGTTTGCTCTTGCCTGGGCCTGCCCGGTGAGCATTGCCATTGCAAAGATCGGGGCCAGGACCGCGACGAACGCGCCAAAGAAAAGTTGGGTGCAAGGCAGCAGAGACCAGCCTGAGTGGCGCAGGAGCATGGCCTTAGAATACGGGAACCAACCAAATTATCTCGAGGATTCCGTCTATGACCAGCAAGATTGTGGTGCCGTCCGTGGGGAAAAAGATCACGGTCAACCCAGATCACTCCCTCAACGTGCCAGATGAGCCCATCATCCCTTTTATCGAAGGCGACGGCATCGGCGCGGACATCACCCTGGCCGGAAGTGAAACGGTGAGCATTCAAAAGGCCATGGCGGTTTCGCCGCAAGATCTCCTCTGGATGAGATTTTCTGCGGTGAGAAGTCCACGAAAATCTATGGGCCCGATGTCTGGCTGCCAGAGGAGACCTTAGCGGTCCTCCAAGACTATGTCGTCTCGATCAAAGGGCCCCTGACCACGCCGGTGGGCGGTGGCATCCGCTCATTGAATGTGGCCCTGCGCCAGCAGCTCGATCTCTATGTCTGCCTGCGGCCAGTCCGTTACTTCAAGGGGGTTCCGAGTCCCCTGAAGGAACCTGAGAAGACCGACATGGTGATCTTTCGTGAGAACTCGGAAGACATCTATGCGGGAATTGAATACGCGGCCGAGTCCCCGGAGGCCAAGCGCCTCATTGAGATCCTGATCAAGGACTTCGCGGTCACGAAGATTCGCTTTCCAGAGACATCGGGCATTGGCATCAAGCCGGTCTCCCGTGAGGGCACAGAGCGGTTGGTGCGCAAGGCCATTCAGTATGTGATTGACAACGACAAGCCGTCGCTGACGATTGTCCACAAAGGCAACATCATGAAGTTCACGGAAGGGGGGTTTCGGGATTGGGCCTACGCGCTTGCCCAGCGCGAGTTCGGTGCCCAACCCATCGACTCTGGGCCGTGGTGCAGCTTTAAAAACCCCAAGACTGGCCGCGAGGTCATCGTAAAGGACTCCATCGCAGACGCCTTCCTCCAGCAGATTCTGCTGCGCCCGGCTGAATACAGCGTGATCGCCACACTCAACCTAAACGGCGACTACATCTCGGACGCCCTGGCCGCCCAGGTGGGTGGCATTGGAATTGCCCCTGGGGCCAATCTGTCTGACCGCGTGGCCGTGTTTGAGGCCACCCACGGCACGGCACCGAAGTATGCGGGCAAAGATTATGTCAACCCGGGCTCCATGATTCTGTCGGCCGAGATGATGCTGCGCCACATGGGCTGGGCGCAAGCCGCCGACCTCATCATCGCCTCGATGGAGCGGTCGATTGCCAGCCGCAGGGTCACCTACGACTTTGCGCGACTCCTCGACGGAGCCACCCAGGTGAGCTGTTCCGGCTTTGGAGATGTCATGATTGAGCACATGTAGCCTGGGGCCAGCAGCCTTTCTCTTAAGCGGCAAAGGCGGCGGGTTTAGTGGCAAAGGTGGCGGGGTGAAGGTGCGTTCGAGACATTAACGATCACCAATAAAAAAACCCCGGTCGAAGACCGGGGTTTTAGCTCGAGACAACAGCCTGTTAAAGCTTAGGCTGCTGGAACGATGTTTGAAGCCTGTTTGCCCTTGGGGCCTTGGATGATGTCGAACTGCACCTTTTGGCCCTCCTTGAGCGAACGAAACCCGTTCGTTTGGATGGCTGAGAAGTGTGCGAAGACATCTTCACCGCCCTCATCGGGTGTAATAAAGCCAAAACCTTTGGCATCGTTGAACCACTTGACTGTTCCTGTAGACATTCCTGCGTTCCTACCTTAAAAAAAGAAATAAAATCGCCTGTCGAACAATTAATGCTGGCATGCGAGGCGGACTACCACAAGCCAATATATTCCCAGTTTGCGGGTTTGTCCAACAAAGTTTGGCTCTACACTCGAACCATGCCGAAAAACGTTCCCTCAGCCCCTCCCGATGTTGGCATGCCGGTGCTCGAGAGAGACCCGGCCGTGGTGGCGCCGCCGCCGCGCTTTACAGTCTGGATCCTGAATGACGATTTCACCCCGATGGAATTTGTGGTGTTAATTCTGCAAAAATTCTTTCTAATGGATCGAGAGAAGGCAACGCAGGTCATGCTAATGGTTCATCGTGAGGGTCGGGGGGTGTGTGGCGTGTACCCCAAAGAGGTGGCCGAGACCAAAGTGGAGCAGGTCAACGGCTTTTCGCGGATGCACCAGCATCCGCTTCAGTGTGTGATGGAGGAAGCATGATCTCGCAAGAACTTGAAGTCAGTCTTCACATGGCATTTGTAGAAGCCCGCCAACAGCGTCATGAATTCATTACGGTTGAGCACCTGCTCCTGGCCCTGCTCGACAACCCCTCGGCGGCCGACATCCTGCGAGCCTGCTCCGTGGACATGGACGTCCTTCGCAAGTCCCTCTCGGGGCACATTGCAGAGAACACCCCAGTCATCCAGGGCTCCGATGACGTCGATACCCAGCCAACACTCGGATTCCAGCGCGTCATCCAGCGGGCCATCATGCACGTGCAGTCCACATCAAACGGAAAGAAAGAGGTCACGGGCGCAAATGTCCTCGTGGCCATCTTCGGTGAGAAGGACTCTCATGCTGTCTACTTCCTCCACCAGCAGGGCGTGACCCGACTCGACGTTGTGAACTTCATCGCCCACGGCATCACCAAGTCTGGGGCAACATCCCCGGCCGCCACTGAAGACCAGGCCTCGGAGACCCCGGAGACAAGCACCTCGTCGGCCTCCTCTTCCCAGCCCACTCCGCTCGACCAGTACACCCAGAATCTCAACAAGCTCGCCCTCGACGGCAAGATTGACCCCCTGATTGGCCGCGACCACGAGGTCGAACGCGTCATTCAGGTCCTCTGCCGCAGGCGAAAGAACAACCCGCTGCTGGTGGGCGAGGCCGGCGTGGGCAAGACAGCCATTGCAGAGGGCCTGGCCTGGCGCATCACCGAGAACCAGGTGCCAGAGATCCTGGCAGCCGCCACCGTCTACTCCCTCGACATGGGTGCACTCCTGGCCGGAACGAAGTATCGAGGCGACTTTGAACAGCGTCTCAAGGCGGTTCTCAAGCAGCTCAAGGCCGACCCTCACGCCGTGCTCTTTATCGATGAGATCCACACGCTCATCGGCGCTGGATCGGCCTCGGGCGGCACACTCGATGCCAGCAACCTCCTCAAGCCGGGACTCTCCTCGGGTAGCCTGCGGTGCATTGGTGCCACCACCTACAACGAGTACCGCGGCATTTTCGAGAAAGACCACGCACTGTCGCGTCGATTCCAAAAGATCGATGTCAATGAGCCCTCGGTGGACCAGACCATCCAAATCCTCAAGGGGCTCAAGTCTCGCTTTGAAGAACACCATGGCGTGAAGTACCAGGCTGGTGCACTCACCGCGGCTGCTGAGTTGGCAGCCCGCTACATCAATGATCGGCACCTTCCAGACAAGGCCATCGACGTCATCGATGAGGCGGGTGCCGCGCAGCGAATCCTGCCCAAGAGCAAGCAGAAGCGAACCATCGGCAAGGCGGAGATCGAGGACATCGTCTCGAAGATTGCCCGCATCCCGCCGCAGACCGTCAACAGCGATGATCGGCAGATTCTCGCCAAGCTCGACCGCAACCTAAAGAATGTGGTCTTTGGCCAGGAGCCGGCAATCGACGCCCTCACAGCAGCCATCAAGATGGCCCGCTCCGGTCTTGGAAAGTCAGACAAGCCAATTGGCTGCTTCCTTCTGAGTGGTCCAACGGGTGTTGGCAAGACAGAGGTCGCCAAGCAGTTGGCTTTCTTACTGGGCATCGAACTCATTCGCTTTGACATGTCCGAGTACATGGAGCGGCATGCGGTCTCGCGGCTCATTGGGGCGCCCCCGGGCTATGTGGGCTTTGACCAAGGCGGCCTGCTGACCGAGGCGGTTCACAAGAAGCCACATGCGGTCTTGTTGCTCGATGAGATCGAGAAGGCCCACCCAGACGTCTACAACATCCTGCTGCAGGTCATGGACCACGGAACGCTCACCGACAACAACGGACGCAAGGCTGACTTCCGAAATGTGATTCTCATCATGACCACCAATGCCGGCTCAGAGCTCCTTGGCAAGCATTCCATTGGATTTTCCAATCCACGGCAATCCGGTGATGAACTCGAGGAGATCAAGCGGGTCTTTACGCCAGAGTTCCGAAACCGCCTCGATGCCGTGATCTCGTTTCGCGCCCTCGATGAGGAGATCATTCTTCGAGTGGTCGATAAATTCATCATCGAGCTCGAGACCCAGTTGCACGAGAAGAAGGTCGAGGCGTCCTTCTCAGAGCGGCTGCGCAAGTACCTCGCCAAGAAAGGCTTTGACCCGGCCATGGGTGCGCGGCCAATGCAGCGCATCATTCAAGACAAGGTCCGCAAGGCCCTTGCCGATGAACTCCTCTTTGGAAAGCTGGTTGGGGGAGGGCGCGTCGACATCGACCTCGCCGACGATGACGAGACCGTCTCTCTAACCTTCATCTCGGCCGAGCCCGTCGGAGCGAAACGACCACCAGAACAACCCCTCGAAGAGGCCGAGGAGGTATCGACCTAGGGTTTTCCTGATGCGAAAAGGGACACGCCGGGCTTGCACCTTGCGGTGTTTCCGGGACACTACAGGCATACGCATAAACATACTCAGAGGAGACGTTATGAAGCGACATCTATTTATGGCTGCAGTGGCCGCGTCCTTGGCCTTTGGCGGGGCACATGCCACCGATTTGTCCAAGGCCCGATACCTTGCAGCGGCCTGTGCAAACTGCCATGGCACCAATGGCAATGCAGTGGAGGGCGGGTTTAACCTGGCTGGATACCCCAAAGATCGCTTCATCGACACCATGGCGGCGTTTAAATCAGGCCAGCGGCCCGCCACCCTGATGCACCAGATTGCCAAGGGTTACACCGACGAGCAGATCGCCACCATGGCGGTCTATTTTGCTGCCCAGAAGAAGCGCTGATATTCCCTTTTTGGAGACAACATGAAAAACACCACAACTGCCCGCCGTGGCCTGCTTAAAGCGGGCGCCAGTGTTGCTGCACTCTCGAGCGTCGGCATCTTATCGGGATGCGCAACCAGTCAGACCGCAATGGCCCCGGCCAAGAAACTCGGCCGCGTCGTTGTCATTGGCGGCGGCTATGGTGGTGCCACCGCGGCCAAGTACCTCCAGGAATGGGGCGGCGGGGCAATTGAGGTCGTGCTCATCGAGCGAGACCGCGAGTTCTATTCCTGCCCCATCTCAAACCTGGTCCTCGGTGGCGTCCAAAAAATCGATTACATCAAGCGTGGCTATGGCGGGCTTCGTGAGAGGGGCATCCTGGTGCTCAACGATGAGGTCACCAAGATCGACCCCGTCAAGCAGGTCGTCTCCATGCGCAAGATTGCCGACATGCGCTATGACCGTCTCATCGTCTCGCCCGGCGTTGACTTCAATTTTGGTGCGGTGGCTGGCCTCAATGCTGAGGCCCAGAAGGTGGTGTTGCACTCCTGGAAGGCGGGTGCTCAGACCATCGCCCTTCGTGCGCAGCTCGAGGCCATGCCAAACGGCGGTGTCTATGTCCTCACGGTGCCCAAGGCCCCCTATCGGTGCCCCCCAGGGCCCTACGAGCGGGCAGGCCAGATCGCAAACTACTTCAAGCGTGAGAAGCCCAGGAGCAAGGTCCTGGTGCTCGATGCCAACCCTGACATCACCTCCAAGAAGGGCCTCTTCATGAAGGTCTGGGGGGAGCAGTACAAGGGCATCATCACCTACACCCCCAATATGGTGGTCAATGAACTCGACCTCAAAGGCAAGACGCTCATGACCGAGGTGGGTGACAAGATCCGAGGCGACGTCCTCAACATCGTTCCTCCCCATGGTGCGGGCAACATTGCCAAGGCTTCTGGCCTCGTCAACATGAACAACCTCTGGTGCGGGGTGGACTGGGTCACCATGGAGTCCACCGCCCACAAGAACATCCATGTCTTGGGCGACGCCACCTTCTCGGCCCCCGGCATGCCGAAGTCGGGCCACATGGCAAACCAGCACGGCAAGGCAGCAGCAGCAGCCATTGTTGAGATCATGAATGGCCGCACGCCCTCGCCGGTCACCATGGCCAACACGTGTTACAGCTTTGTCGACCAGACCAATGTGGTTCATGTTGCAAGCGTTCACCAGTTCGATGCAGCCACCAAGACCATGCAGCCCATCAAAGGCGCTGGGGGCTTGTCCACGGCGCCCACCGAGCTCGAGGGCCGATACGCTTACCAGTGGGCCCAAAACATCTGGGCCGACATGCTCACCTAGGGCCAGGCCACGCCGCAGATGAGCAAAGGCTATGTCATTGGTCAGCTGAGTATTCACCATCCCGAGGGCTACCAGGCTTATAGCAGCCAGGTTGCCCCCACCCTGCTGGCCTTTGGCGGACGCTTCATTGTTCGCGGTGGTGAAGTGACGGTCCTCGATGGCGAGCCCATCGGCCCGAGGAATGTGGTCATTGAGTTTCCAAGCCTGCAGGCCGCAAAAGACTGGTACGAGTCGCCGCCCTATCAGGCCATCGTGGAGGGCCGCACGCAACACGCCGATGGCTACCTGCTCGCGGTGGCAGGGTGTGAGGGCTAATGCCTTTGCTGGCCGGCACCTGATCCTTGGTGTCACTGGCGGCATAGCGGCCTATAAGAGTTGTGACCTCGTTCGTCGCCTGCTCGAACGCGAGGCGAGTGTCCAGGTCGTGATGACGGAGGCGGCCACCCGGTTCGTCTCGCCACTCACCTTCTCGGCCCTCTCGGGCCGTCCTGCCATGGTCGATCCCTGGGGTGGTGTTGAGAATCAGATGCCACACATCGCGTTGAGCCGCGAGTCCGACGGGATCATCGTTGCGCCGGCCTCGGCCGACTTCATGTCTCGCATCGCCATGGGCCAGACCCAGGATCTCCTCTCGAGCCTCTGCCTGGCGCGAGAGGTGCCCCTGTGGATCGCACCCGCCATGAATCGCCAGATGTGGATGCATCCGGCCACCCAGGCCAACCTCACCCGTCTGCGTGAGCACGGCGTGGTGGTCTGGGGGCCAGCATCAGGCGAGCAGGCCTGCGGCGAAGTCGGTGATGGCCGCATGCTCGAGCCACATGAACTGGTCACACACCTTGAGTCGGCACTCGAGGTGCTGCCCCATCAGGATCACCTTCCCCTGCGCGGTCTGCTCTCGGGCCGCAGGGTGGTGATCACGGCCGGCCCAACCCTTGAGGCCCTCGATCCAATTCGCGTCATCACCAATCGGTCATCTGGCCGCATGGGATTCGAACTCGCTGCGGCCTGCGTGGCAGCCGGCGCGTCTGTCAGGCTGATCGCCGGGCCAGTGGCCCTGCGAACGCCCATGGGTGCTGAACGGGTCGATGTCGAGACGGCGGCAGACATGCATCTGGCCGTCATGGCGGCCATTGCAGACTGCTCTGGCCGAGACCTCTTCTGGGCGGTTGCGGCCGTGGCCGATTGGCGGCCCCAGACGGTGGCCTCGGAGAAGATCCAAAAGGGTGCTGGGCCTGGCCTTGGCCAATTGGTCTGGGAGGAGAACCCCGATATTCTCTCGGCCGTTGGCCACCTGCCGGCGAAGGCTCGACCCTATGTCATTGGCTTTGCTGCCGAGACGGGAGACCTCTCGCAGATTGGCCCCAAGCTTGAGACAAAATTCAAGCGCAAGGGGGCAGACCTCTTGGTTGGAAACATTGGCCCAGAGGTGGCGGGTCAGGCCGCCGCTGAAATGGTGGTTTTTGATGGTCAGACCACCACACCCATGCCCCATGCGAGCAAGTCAGAACAGGCTTGCTCGTTGGTGCTGCAGGTTGCCCGGCGGCTTCGAGACAGAGAGGGCTCCTGCCCATGATCCGTGTGGCGGTCAGGGCATTGGACCCTCGCATCCGGGAATGTCCCCCAGGCTATGCCACGCCGGGCTCAGCAGGCCTTGACCTTCGGGCTGCAATCGATGCTCCCATGATCATTCGGCCGGGTCAGGTCGAGTTGATCGCGACCGGTCTGTCGATCTACATTGCCGACCCTGGGTATGCCGCCATGATTCTGCCGCGCAGTGGGCTCGGCCACCGTCATGGCATCGTGCTTGGAAATCTCGTTGGCCTCATTGATTCCGACTACCAAGGCCCCCTCATGGTGTCGCTCTGGAACAGGGGAGGGGAGGATTTCTCTCTTGAGCCGCTTGACCGAATGGCCCAGCTGATCATTGTTCCGGTTGAGCAGGCTCAGTTTGAGTGGGTCGATGATGTCGCGGCATCGGGCCGAGGAGCGGATGGCTTTGGGAGCACGGGCCGCTCTTGATTGGGGCAGGTGATCGAGCCCGTTCGGTGGGCAGGGAGCCCGTTAGGTGGGCAGCTCCTTCTGCCTCACCCGCCTGATTTCATCGAGGATGAAGAGGCCAGCACCAATCATGATCACCGAGTCTGCAAGATTAAAGGCTGGCCAGTGCCAGCCCGCCACATGCAGGTCGACGAAGTCGACGACTGCGCCCATGCTCAGGCGATCAATCAGGTTGCCAAGCGCCCCCCCGATCACGAGGCTTGCGGCAGCAGCAAACAATCTCTGGTGTGGCGCCCGCCAGAGCAAGACACCCAGCACCAGGCAGACTGCCAGTGCGAGCCCAGAGAGGAACCATCTCTGCCAGCCCCCTGCATCGGCAAGAAAGCTAAAGGCGGCCCCGCTGTTGTGGACATGGACCAGGTTGAGAAAATCCGTCAAGACAATGACCCCGCCCATGGGAATGAGCTGGATGACCAGCAGCTTTGTGAGCTGATCGAGGCTCAGCAGGAAGAGGCTCAAGATGAACCAGGGCAGGGCAGCGACCCGATTGGCCCTAGGCGGCATGCCGTGTCTCCCCGGGAGGGTGGAGGTTTGATCGGCATCGGTTGCAGAGGTCGGGGTGCTCTGAATCTGATCCGACGTCGGGCCGCAGGTGCCAGCACCGGCCGCACTTTGGCAGGCCGAGTGGCCTGGCCTTGGCAGACAGCGGCGCATTCTCAACGACCTCAACCACCGTCTCTGAGGTGATCATCACAAAACGGAGTTCCTCGCCGAGTGAGACGAGGGCATCGGCCGTTGGGCCGCTGCAGACGATCTTGAGGGTGGCCTGAAGCGAGGACCCGATCTCGCCCGCCTCTCGCGCCTGTTCGATGGCCTTCATCGAGACTGCCCGAGCCTCACGGATGAGGGCCCATTTCTGTAGGAGGTCGGCCCCGCCAGAGCCATCGGCCCCGAACGAGACCTCTGTGGCGGTCTGAGTGAAAACCGGCTCAGCAGATGGTCCCCGGTGCAGCACCCAGGCCTCATGGGCCGTAAAGGAGAGGGCCGGCGACAAGAGTTTGATCAGGCTCTCGGTGATGGTCCAGAGGGCAGTCTGTGCCGAGCGCCGTGCGACTCCTGTGGCGTGGCTGGTGTAGAGCCTGTCCTTGAGGATGTCGAGGTAAAACGCGCCGAGGTCCTCCGAACAGAAACCATTGAGGCGGGCCATGGCGGGGTGAAATGCATAGGCCTCGTAGTGGGCCATGACCTCTGACTGCATCTTTGCCGTGAGTGCAAGGGCATATCGGTCAATCTCGAGCATCTCGGACGGGTCAATGGCATGCTCGGCTGGCGTAAAGTCTGAGAGGTTGGCCAGCAAGAAGGTGAGGGTGTTTCGAATGCGTCGGTACGACTCCACCACCCGCTTGAGGATCGTATCGGAGATCGAGAGCTCTGCTGAGTAGTCGGTCGAGGCCACCCAGAGCCGAAGGATGTCGGCCCCCAGGCTCTCCGATACCGCCTGAGGGGCAATGACATTGCCCATCGACTTTGACATCTTGCGGCCCTGTCCATCGACCACAAAGCCATGGGTCAGCAGGGCCTTGTAGGGTGGCACGCCATTGATCATGCAGCTCGTGAGCAAAGAGGAATGGAACCAGCCGCGGTGTTGGTCGCTTCCCTCGAGGTAGAGGTCGGCTGGAAAAGCTGATTCAGCCTCATGAGAGCCACGCAAGACATGGGCGTGTGTGGTGCCCGAGTCAAACCAGACATCCAGGGTGTCTTTGTTCTTCTCAAATCGGCCAGGCTGCTCATCGAGCCCCTCGAGGAGTTCTTCGACCGTCAGGGCCTGCCATGCCTCAATGCCATTGGCCTGCACCGCCACCGCAACGCGCTCCAAGATCTCGGGCGTTCGGGGATGGAGTGCTCCGGTCTCGCGGTCCACCAGAAAGGCCATGGGCACCCCCCATTGACGTTGACGCGAGAGGGTCCAGTCGGGACGGCTGGCAATCATTGCAGACAGGCGTGCCTGCCCCCAATTTGGATAGAAGGTTGTGCCTGAAATGCCAGCAAGGGCGAGGTCTCGTAGGCTGGGGCCCCCAGCCCTCGGGGTGAGGTCCATGCCGGCAAACCACTGATTGGTGGCGCGGTAAATGATGGGGGTCTTGTGCCGCCAGCAGTGCATGTAACTGTGCGGATAGGGCGCAGTGTGAAGGAGTGTCCCAGCGGCCCGAAGGGTCTCGACAATCTTGGCATTGGCATCCCAGATGCGCAGGCCACCAAAGAGGGGGAGGCTCTCGGAATAGGTGCCTTGGCCCATGACTGGGCTGATGATCTGCGAGTCAGGTCGTCCATCGGCCCGCCAGCCTTGGAAGTCCTCCACACCATAGGCCGGGGCGGAATGGACGATGCCGGTGCCGGAATCGAGGGTGACATAGTCGGCCAGCATCACCGTCGAGACTCGCTCATAGCCCGGGTGGGATGACCAGAGCGGGTGGCGAAAGCCAAGACCCTTTAAGTCTTTCCCACTGACCTGCGCCACCACCTTGCCACTGAGGCCCCACTGCTCAAGGCAGGCCTCAACCCGTTCCTGCGCCAGCAGCAGACAGTCAAGGTGGGGGTGACCATCGAGGGCCACCAGCGCAATGAGGTGGTCCGGATGAAGGTTGAGGGCCTGGTTGGCTGGGAGGGTCCAGGGCGTGGTGGTCCAGATGACGGCCGCAACCCGTTGATCGTTGAGGTCTCTGGAGAAAAGCTGGCTGAGTGCCTGGCGTGTCGTCTCATCGGCCTCGAATGCAACATCGACCGCGGGATCGACCTTGTCGGCATACTCCACCTCGGCCTCGGCCAGGGCCGAATTGCAGTCAAAGCACCAGTTCACTGGCTTTAAGCCACGATAGACAAAGCCATTCTCAACGATGGTCTTTAAGGCGCGGATCTCGTCGGCCTCGTTCTGGAAGTCCATGGTCTTGTATGGCCGCTCCCAGGCGCCAAGAACGCCAAGACGAATGAAGTCTCGTCGTTGGTTTTCAATCTGTTGGGCTGCATAGGCCCTCGATTTGGCCTGGACCTCTGCCGTTGAGAGGCCCTTGCCATGGGCCTTCTCAATCTGGATCTCAATGGGCATGCCGTGGCAATCCCAGCCCGGCACATATCGGGCGTCGAACCCGGCCAGGGTCTTGGACTTGACGATCATGTCTTTGAGAATCTTATTGACCGCGTGACCGATGTGAATGTCTCCGTTGGCGTATGGCGGGCCGTCATGAAGGACAAAGAGTGGGCGCCCCTTTGTGAGCACGCGGATCCGCTGATAGACACCCTTGTCCTGCCACTCCTGGACCCAGCCCGGTTCGCGCTTTGCGAGGTCGCCGCGCATGGGCATGGGCGAGGCCAGCAGGTTAAGGCTGTCTCGATGATTGTTCTGGTCGTCTTGGGGTGAGTCTTTTGGCATGGCTCTAGGTCGTGAGGGATCGCAGTGCTGCCTCGCGATCATGGTGCATCTGCTGGGTCAGGCTCTCAAGGGAGTCGAAATGGCGTTCGGGTCGAATGAACTCGTGTAGCGTGACACAGACCCTCTTGCCGTAGGCATCACCGTGCCAGTCCAGGAGAAACACCTCGAGCAGGGGATGCCCGTGATTGGTCACGGTCGGACGCCTGCCGATGCTGGCCACGCCGGGTTGACGCTCGCCTCCCAGGCCCGTGACCCATACGGCGTAGATGCCCGACAGGGCAGAGGGATCGGGCAGCAGCAGGTTGATGGTGGGAAAGCCCAGGGTGCGCCCGAGTGCCTGACCATGGATCACATGGCCCGAGCATTCGATGGGTCGGCCAAGCAGGGCCTGAGCGGCCGCGAGCCTGCCACCCTGCAGGTGTGTGCGGATCAGTGAACTTGAGATGGCCTGCCCGTCTGGGCCCTCGACAGGCTCGATGGTTCGCAGGCTAAAGCCGTGTTGAAGGCCAGATGCCGCGAGGGTCTCGAGGGTCCCCGCCCGCCTGGCCCCGAATCGAAACCCCCGCCCCACCACCAGTGCCTTTGTGCGGATGCGCTCGACGAGAATGTCGTCGATGAATGCGGCAGGGCTCATCTGAGCCAGTGCCGAGCGAAAAGGCAGCAGCCAGAGGGTGTCCACACCAAGGGATTGGAGAATTCGACACTTGTCGCGTTGATTGAGGATCTGTGCGGGAGGATCGGCTGGCGAGAAAAAGGCGCGGGGATGGGGTGTGAAACTCAGGACAGCGGTCAGGAGTCCCTTGTCGCGGGCCACCTCGCGGGCCGCCCCAATGAGCGCCTGGTGGCCAAGGTGCAGGCCGTCAAAACTGCCGATCGTGACCACATGGTCTTGGGGGGGGCAGGCGGGGGTGAGTCCTCGAAGAATCCGCATGTGGGCGTTTGTTAAAACCGCAATTATAGGGCGAGGCCTACAATCGGGCCGTGGACCTCAGCATTGTTATTCTCATCTCCGGTCGGGGCAGCAACATGACCGCCATTTTGGATCGACTGGAGCGTGAGAATTGGCCCATCAGGGTCTCAGCAGTCCTGTCGAATCGGCCCGATGCGCAAGGACTCGCGCATGCGCAGGCCAGGGGACTCCCAACGGTCATCGTCGACCATGCTGCCCACCAGACCCGAGAGTCGTTTGATGCGGCCCTTGGAAATGCAATCGATCGATTTGCACCAGACACCATCGTGCTCGCCGGGTTCATGCGAATCCTCACGGCTGCCTTCTGCGAGCGATATGCGGGCCGTCTGCTCAACGTCCACCCCTCCCTGCTGCCCTCTTACACAGGCCTAGACACACATGCGCGGGCCCTTGCCGATGGTGTGAAATTCCACGGCCTGACCATCCACGGTGTGACACCAAGCCTGGACCAGGGCCCAATCCTCGCCCAGGCCGTCGTGCCCGTCCTCGAGGGCGACACCCCTGAGGGGCTTGCCTCTCGGGTGCTCGAGATGGAGCACCGAGTCTATCCAGAGGCCGTGGCGGCGGTGGTCGCGGGCCTGGTGCGTTGGACATCCCTGGGCTGGGTGAGCGGCGCGCCCCGCCCTGGCTTTGAGTCTCTTCGTTTTCGGCCATGGCACGTCCATCCCGAGCTCCAGCGCTAAGCCGGCTTGATCGCCTGGCTGAGTGGCTCGGCGCGATTTCCGGCTTTCAGCAGCCTGTCGATCAGGTGCTCTCGGCGCGATTTCGAGCCGACGCCGGCCTTGGCCCGCGAGAGCGGCAATTCCTCGCCGAGAGCGTCTATGCTGGTGTGCGCCACTGGGCCCTGCATGCAAGCCTGCTTCGGGCCGAGGGTTGGAAGCCAGCCGATCGAACCTACGCGCGTCGGCAGGCCCTCATGGCGGCAGGCGTTGCGGTTGGTCTAGACCGAATCGTCTCGGAGATCACCGATGGAGAGCGTGCCTGGCTCCTTCAGGCGCAGGATCGCCTCCTGGCCGAGACCACCCCGATCACGCGCTACAGCCTTCCCAACTGGATCTGGGACGACTGGGTGCAACA